>NZ_JBIVHE010000001.1:517528-980099 GCF_044749045.1 Microbacterium sp. NPDC089698 | reverse complement strand
CGCCGCGGCTTCGGGCGCTGATCTGCGCTCGCCCAGGGACCGTTCTGTGATCGGTCCCTGAGCGAGCCGCAGGCGAGACGAAGGGCGCTGCGCTCGAAGGACTCTCAGCGCCAGCGGGCGCGCAGGTACTGATCGGGCCAGGCGATCTCGTCGCCGAGCTCGTGGGCGGCGCGCAGAGCGAAGTGCGGGTCGCGCAGCCACTCCCGCCCGGCGAAGATCGCATCCGCGGCGCCCTCGGCCAGCACGGCCTCGGCCTGGGCTCCGCTGGTCAGCAGTCCCACGGCGGAGGAGCGGATCCGCCCGCCCTGCCGCACGGCCGCGGCGAACGGCACCTGGTAGCCCGGGTGCACCTCGATGCGCTGGTGGGCGACGAGTCCGCCGCTCGAGACGTCGATGAGGTCCGCGCCGCGCGCGATCGCCCAGTCCGCGACCGTGGTGGCCTCATCCGGTGTGAAGCCCCCGGGGGCGTGGTCTGTGGCCGAGATGCGCACGAACACGGGGATCTCGTCGCCCGCGATCCGGCGCACGGCCTCGGTGACCTCGAGCAGCAGGCGAGCACGATTCTCGAGCGAGCCGCCGTACGCGTCCTCGCGGTGATTGCTGAGCGGCGAGAGGAACTGGTGCAGCAGGTAGCCGTGCGCGCCGTGGATCTCCAGCACGTCGAAGCCGGCGTCCATGGCGCGGCGCGCCGCCGCGGCGAAGGCGGCGACGACGCCGGCGATCCAGGCCTCGTCCAGGGCCTCCGGCGCGGCGAACCCCTCGAACGGGATCGCCGAGGGGGCGACGGTCGTCCAGCCGCCCTCGGCGGAGGGCACGGACCCGCGCTCCTGCGCCCACGGCCACCAGGTCGACGCCTTGCGTCCGGCGTGCGCGAGCTGAACTCCGATCCGCGCGCCGCGCGCGTGCGCGGCATCGACGATCGGGGCCCAGGCGTCGCGCTGCGCGTCGTTCCACAGGCCCGTGTCGCGCGGGCTGATCCGGCCCTCCGCGACGACGGCGGTGGCTTCGGCCACGATCAGTCCCGCGCCTCCCGAGGCGAACTGGGCGAGATGCGTGTGGTGCCACTCCTGCGGCACGCCGTCGACGGCGCTGTACATGCACATCGGGGAGACCCACAGGCGGTTGCGCAGGGTGAGGGAGCGGACGGTCAGCGGGGAGAACAGGAGGCTCACGGGACGACGCTACCCGTCCCGGAGGGGGTGCGGGCGCGCGGGAGCAGGATCCGCCCCGCAGCGCTCGGCGACGGCGCGCACAGCGTCGGCCCAGTACCTTTGATCCCATGCCTTCTCCGTCCGCCGGCGCGCTCGACGCGCAGAGCCGCCGCGTGTGGACGAGTCGCGACGTCCGCCGCCTGCTGCGCGTGCCGGGCGATCACGACGACAAGCGCAGCCGCGGTGTGGTGGCTCTGCGCACCGGATCCGACGCGTATCCGGGCGCGGCGGTCCTCGGGGTCGAGGGCGCCTGGCGCGCCGGCTGCGGCTATGTGCGCTACGTCGGTCCCCGGCGAGCGGCGGACCTCGTGCTCGCGCGGCGCCCGGAGACCGTCACGACAGCACCGGATGCGGATGCGGTCCGCGCCGAGGTCTGGGTGATCGGGTCCGGCACCGACGCGTCGACCCGCGCCGATTCCGAGACCGCGGCGCTGCGGGCGCTGCTGGCCGGCTCGGCCCCCGTGGTCGTGGATGCGGGCGCGCTGGATCTGCTCCCCGCGGCCGCCGCCCCGGTGATCGCCACCCCGCATGCGGGGGAGTTCCTGCGGCTCCGGGCGTCCCTGGGGCTCGCGGAGCTCTCCGTCGACGTCCTGCGGGATCCTGCGGCGCGCGCCGACGCGGTACGCGAGACCGCCATCGCGCTGGACGGCGCGGTGCTGCTCAAGGGCGCCACCACCCTCGTCGCCGACGCCACGGGCACCATCGCCGTCGGCGCCGGGACGCCCTGGCTCGCGACCGCCGGGACCGGGGATGTGCTGGGCGGCGTGCTGGGCGCGATCGTCGCGGCCGACCGTGCGGCGGGCGGGACCACCGCGCTCGCCGAGCTGGCGGCCTCGGCCGCGTGGCTGCACGGCACGGCCGGGCGGATCGCGTCCCGCACGGAGGCGGCATGCGGCGAAGGCGCGGGCGGCTCAGCGCGTCCGATCGTGGCCCTCGACGTCGCGGACGCCCTGCCCGCGGCGATCGCCCGTGTCCTCGCCGCGGGCGGGCACGACGAACCCGACCGACATCGCGACTTCGACGAACACCACGAAGAGACAGAGGAGGGCCGCGCGTGAGCGGTGCCGAGCCGACGGGCGCGACCCGTGCCGAACCGACCAGGGGAACCGCCGCGCGGCGCACGTCCGCGGCGCTGCGCCGGGCGGGCGTGCCGCTCACCGTGCTGTGGCTGGCCTTCGTCGTCGCCCATCTCTACGTCGCGATGATCGGGTGGACGATGCCCGCGCTGCCCATGGGCGACACCGTGTTCGTGTACGAGCCGTGGGCGAGGAACGCGCTCGGCGGCGGTGCGATCGTCGGCGTCACGGAGAGCTGGGTCTACCCGCAGCTCGCCCTCGTGCCTATGCTCATCGCGCAGGGGCTCTCGCAGCTCATCCATCCGCTGTTCCCGGGGTCGTACGCCGTCGGATCCGCGAGCTACGTCGTCGCCTGGTCGATCCTGGTGACGGTGCTCGACGCCGTCGGATTCGCGTTCCTGCTGCGCGGCGCCCGTGCGCGCCGCAGCCGGATCCGCCGCGGCGCCGCCCTGCTCTGGATGGTCGCGCTCGTGCTGCTCGGCCCCATCGCGATGTTCCGGATCGACGCGATCACCGTGCCGCTCGCGATCATCGGCGGGCTGTGGCTGTTCTCCCGCCCGGCGGTCGCGAGCGCCCTGTTCACGATCGGCGCGTGGATCAAGATCTGGCCCGGCGCCCTGTTCGTCGCGGCCCTCGCGCTGCTGCGCGGCCGGGTCCGCATGATCGTCTCGGCCGCGATCGTCACGTTCGTCGTCGTGCTGGGGCTCGTGCTGCTGGGCGGATCCAAGAACCTGCTCGGCTTCCTCAGCCAGATGAGCGGGCGGGGGCTGCAGATCGAGGCGGTCGGCGCGACTCCGCTGCTGTGGCTCACCCAGATCGGCGTGACGCGCATCCAGTACGACCGTCAGATCCTGACCTTCCAGCTCGCCGGCCCCGGCGTCGACCTCGTCGCCGCGCTGCTCACCCCGCTCATGGTGGTGGGCGTGCTCGCGGTGGCGGGGCTCGCCCTGTGGAAGCTGCGCGCGGGCGCCTCGGCGCGACGCCTGCTGCCGGCCACCATGCTCGCCCTCGTCGCGATCCTGATCGCGTGCAACAAGGTGGGGTCGCCGCAGTTCCAGGTGTGGATGCTCGCCCCGCTCGTGCTCTGGTGCCTTCTCGACGGCCCCAGGGTGCGGATCCCCGCGATCCTCGTGCTCGTCGACTACGCGCTCACCCAGCTGGTCTACCCCGTCGTGTACGACCACCTGCTGGCCGCCGAAGCCCTGCCGATCGCGCTGCTGAGCGCGCGCAACATCATGGTCGTCGCGATCTGCGTGGTCGCGATCCGTGCGATCGTGCGCACTCCGGTGCGCCGCTCGTCGTCCCTCGCCCTCGAACTCCCCGAAACCCGGAGGTCCTGATGCTCGTCGCCTTCTCCGTCGCCCCCAGCGGATCCGCCCCCGATCGCTCCGAGAGCGCGGACGCCTCGGTGCACGACGCCGTCGCCGCCGCGGTGGCTGTGGTCCGCGCCTCCGGGCTCGCGCACCGCACCACGAGCATGTTCACCGAGATCGAGGGTCCCGACTGGGACACGGTCATGGACGTCGTCAAGCGCGCCACCGAGGCCGTCATGCCGTTCGGATCCCGCGTGTCGCTCGTGCTCAAGGCCGACATCCGCCCCGGTTACACGGGCGAGATCGACGGCAAGATCGCCCGCCTCGAGCGTGCGATCGAGGACTCCGGCAGCCTCTAAGCTGGACGGATGAAACCCTCGAGCCTCTCGAGGGGTGCGGCGAAGCGGGCGCTCCTCTCCCTCGCCATCGGCAGCTTCGGCATCGGCATGACCGAGTTCGTCGCCATGGGCCTGCTCCCGAACATCGCGCAGGATCTGCTGCCCGAGCTCTGGGCGCAGAACCCCGATGAGGCGATCGGCCGCGCCGGCATCCTCGTGTCCCTCTACGCGCTGGGCGTCGTGCTCGGCGCGCCCACGATCGCGGGCCTCGTCGCGCGCTTCCCGCGCCACAGGGTGATGATCGGCCTCGCGATCGCGCTCACCCTCGGCAACGGTCTCGCCGTGGTGCTGCCGACCTTCGAGACGGTCGGGATCGCGCGCTTCATCGCAGGGCTCCCGCACGGCGCCTACTTCGGGATCGGCGCGCTCGTCGCCGCTGATGTGCTCGGCCCCGGGAAGAGGGCCAAGGGCGTGGCGTTCATCCTGACCGGCCTCACGATCGCGAACGTGGTCGGCGTGCCGGCGGGGACCTATCTCGGGCAGCACGTCGGCTGGCGCAGCGCCTTCCTCGTCGTGACGATCGTGTTCGCGCTCGCCACGGTGTGCATCGCCTTCTTCGTGCCCGAGCACGAGGGGGACCCCGGCCGCACCTTCCGCGCGGAGCTGCGCGTGTTCCGCCGTCCGCAGGTGTGGTTCGCTCTCGCGACCGGCGCGATCGGCTTCGGCGGCTTCTTCGCCGTGTACAGCTACATCGCGCCCGTCGTGACGGAGCGGGCCGGAGCGCCGCAGTGGATGGTCCCGGTCACGCTCGTCGTGTTCGGCCTGGGAATGACCGTGGGCAACCTGCTCGGCGGGTACCTCGGAGACCGCAACCTCCGGCTCACGCTGCTCGTGGGACTCGGCGCGATGTCCGTGGTGCTGGTGCTGCTCGCGATCCTGTCGTTCTCGATCTGGCTGCTCGTGCCGCTCTCGTTCGTCATGGCCCTGCTCTCCTCGATCCTGAGCCCGGCGATCCAGACCCGGCTCATGGAGGTCGCGGGCGATAACCAGTCGATCGCGGCGGCGTTGAACCATTCCGCGCTGAACATCGGGAACAGCCTGGGCGCCTTCCTCGGCGGACTCGTGATCGCGTGGGGCTGGGGCTTCGCCGCGCCGTCCTGGGTGGGCGCGGGGCTGGCGGTGGTCGGCCTCGGGATCGCGGTCGTCTCCTACGCCGTGCAGCGCCGCTTCCACACCGAGACCGGATCCGTGCGGGTGCGCGACCTGGTCTGAGCCGATTCCGGCCGTGGATCCACTGCGACGGGCGCGCCCCGCGCGTCCTAGCATGGGCGGATGAGCTCCGCCGAAGACGACGACCTGCCCGTCGCGGGCACTGCGGTGATCCTGCGCGACGGGACGCGCGGTCTCGAGGCGCTGCTCATGAGGCGCCCGGATCGCGGCTCGTTCGCGGGGGCCTGGGTGTTCCCCGGCGGAATGCTCGAACCCGGCGACCGCGTCGCGGGTGCCGAGGAGAGCGAGGACGCCGGACGCGCCGCTCTGCGCGAGACCGCCGAGGAGGTGGGGCTGGCCCTGGAGCGGCTCGTGCTGCTCTCCTGCTGGGTGCCGCCGGCGGGGATCCCGAAGCGCGTGCGGACCTGGTTCTTCCTCGCGGCGGATCCGGGGACCGGCGCGGTCGCCGCGGAGGACGAGGTGGTCGAGGCGCGATGGCTCGCGCCGGAGGCGGCCCTGGCGGCGAACGACGCCGGGGAGGTCGCGCTCATGCCGCCGACCTGGCGCACGCTGCACGGATTGCGCGGCGCGGCCACCGTGCAGGAGGCGTTCGCGCTCGCGCGGGTGCCCGAGCCCGCCGTCTTCCGGACGCGGATGGAGCGCACGGAGACCGGCAGGATCTTCTACTGGGACGGCGACGAGCTCGCCGGGGGCGCACCCGGCGCACGAGACAGGCTCATCGCGGAGAAGCCGGTCTGGCGGTACGAGCGGGTCTGAGCGGTCTCGGCCTGTGCCGTCTTGGCCTTCGCCGGCTTGGCTGAGGGGTCTTGGCCTGTGCGGCGCGGGCGCGTTCGCTCAGGAGGCGAGCAGGCGTCCGAGGTGCCGGCCGACCTCGTCGGTCTCGATGAGGAATCCGTCGTGGCCGAAGTCGCTCGCGAGCACCACGGCCTCGTTCCCGTCCAGCGTGTGCGGGACGCCCCGGGCGATGCGGTGCTGGCCGTCCACCGGGAACAGCCGGTCGGTGTCGATCCCTAGCACGAGCGTTGTGGCCGTGACGCGCTTGAGCGCGTCCTCGACGCCGCCGCGGTCGCGGCCGATGTCGTGCGAGTTCATCGCCTCCACGAGCGTCAGGTAGCTGTTGGCGTCGAATCGCCGGGTGAACTTGTTGCCGTGGAAGTCGAGGTAGCTCTCGACCGCGTACCGTCCGCCCTGACCGAGCGGCGACACATCCGACTGCCAGGACCGCTGGAACCGCTGGTTCAGCTCGATCGGGCTGCGGTAGTTCAGCAGGGCCATGCGGCGGGCCAGCGCAAGGCCGCGGTGAGGGCCCTCGCCGACGGGCGCGTCGTAGTACTCGCCGCCCGCGAAGCGCGGATCCATCCGCACCGTCTCGAGCTGCACGAAGTTGAGGGCGAGCTGGTCGGCGGTCGTGACCGGGGGAGAGGACAGGATCGCGAGCCGCTCGACGCGCTCGGGATGGCCCACGGCCCACTCCAGGGCGTGCATGCCGCCCATGGATCCGCCGATCACGGCGCCCCAGCGTTCGATGCCGAGCGCGTCCGCGAGCAGCACCTGGGCGGCGACCTGGTCGCGGATCGTGAGGTACGGGAAGCGCGATGCCCACTCGTAGCCGTCGGGGGCGATGCTCGCGGGACCCGTGGATCCCTGGCATCCGCCCAGCATGTTCGGGGCGATCACGAACCACTCGTCGGTGTCGATCGCGCAGCCGGGGCCGACGATCTCGCCCCACCATCCGCTCGTCGCGTGCCCGCGGCCGGCCTCGCCGATGACGTGGCTGTCGCCGGTGAGCGCGTGCAGGATCAGGATCGCGTTGTCGCGCGCCTCGTTCAGCTCGCCCCAGGACTCGTACGCGAGCCGGATCAGCGGCAGCTCGGCCCCGCCCTCGGTGCGGAACGGCCCGAAGGCCTCGAACCGGCGGTCGCCTGCGGGATCTCCGTCGCGCCACGCACCGGTGGACGGCGGGCGGGCGCGCAGCAGGCGGGCGTCCGCCTCCGACACGCGCGCCGAGGGCACCGTGTCCTCCGAGGTCGTCTGCCAGTCCATGGATCCATTCTCCCGGGTACGGAAGGGTGCGCGCGGAAGGTTACGGATCCGCGGGTGGCGGGGTGCGGGTGCGGCGGGGTGCGGGTGCGGTGGGCGTGGCGGTGTGGGTGTGGCGGGCGGGGGCGGTGTGGTGGGGGTGCGGTGGAGGAGGGGGCGGCGGGCGTGTGGTTGAGCCTGTTGCGTCGACGCCCCCTCGCAGTATCCACGCCCCCTCGCCGGTGCGTACTTCGGAGGGGGCGCGGACGCTCAGAGGGGGCGTCGACGCATTCGTCAGGCGGGCGGGCGGACGCCGAAGGCCCGCAGCCGGGCCGAGAGCGCCTCGGGACTGCGGATGTGGCGGTCCTCCCAGCGGGCGAAGCGCCATCCGGTGACGCCCCGGATGTCGTCTTCGCGGCGCTTCTCGGCGAGCACCGCGTCCTCGGTGTTGCGCGTGCGGCGGAGTTCCGGATCCAGGTACTTCCCCCGGCCGTCGAACTCGCCGAAGACCCGGTTGCGCGGGAACCCGAAATCGATCCAGTACTCGTCACCCTCGGATCCGACCACGTGGGGCTGAAGCTCGACGCCGGTGAAACCGATGCGGTGCAGCTGCAGTCGGCTGATGCTCTCTCCCGGCAGTTGAGCGCGGCCGTCCGCGAAGTCCAGGATCCCGCGCGCCCGGCGGATCCCGCGGGTGCGGACGGCCGCGCGCAGGGACATCCGTCGATGCCAGTCCGTCGCACGGTCGGGATCCTGGCGGTGTCCCTCGACCGCGACGCGTCTCAGTGCGGCGTCCGCGGCCGACAATGCCGTTTCCGGCGACGTCGTGCAGGCGAGGTCGAGCACGGTGCGCTCGGGGGAGGTGCACCGGATCCCGTCGATGTCGACGATGTCCGCCTCGTCGAGCCCGACGCCGTGCTGCAGAATGCCGGCGCGGGTGCGCCCGTGCCGCGCGCCGAGGATGACCGTGTGCACCCTGTTCGGCGAGAGACGGTACAGCGGGAGGCCGAGGAGGACGGCCGCCGACGGTCCCCAGAAGACCGGCCCCGGGGGATCCGCGTTGAGATGGGCCGCCACCACGGCGACGAGGTGACGCCCCTCGCCCCAGAGACCCTCGTGCGCGACGGCTTCGACGTAGCGGTCGCGCCGGACGCGGATCACCCGGCCGGCGGCGACCAGCGCGCGGATCTCCCGCACGGTGCGGCCGGAGTCCAGAAGTTCCTCGCGCGTCTGCAGCAGATCGCGCGCCTGTGCGAGTCCGATGGTCGTCTTCATCCGCGTAGCCTGACGGCCGGCGTGCGCGGGCGGGACGCCGTCCCCGTGATCGGTGCGAAGTCCGCCCGGACGCCGGCCTGTGCGGATCGACCGCCTCCGCACGCACCACCCTGTCGTCGACGCCCCCTCGCAGCACCCACGCCCCCTCGTGTGTTCGCAATTCAGAGGGGGCGTGGACGCTCAGAGGGGGCGTCGAGGAAGGAGCGCACGCAACACACGCAGCGCACACACGAGAGCGGGGGCGCCCTGGATCCGAAGACCCGGGACGCCCCCGCTCAGGGACCGGTCAGGCGCGGGCGGCCTCGGAGACCTTGCGCGCCGCGATGAGGGCCTGATCGAGGTCGGCCTTGAGGTCCTCGATGTTCTCGAGGCCCACCGAGAGGCGCACGAGGCCCGGGGTGACACCCGCGGTGAGCTGCTGCTCGGGGGTGAGCTGGGCGTGCGTGGTGGAGGCCGGGTGGATGACCAGCGAGCGCACGTCGCCGATGTTGGCGAGGTGGCTGAACAGGCTCAGGTTGTTCACGAACTCGCGGCCGGCGTCGACGCCGCCCTTCAGCTCGAACGACAGCACGGCGCCGACGCCCTTGGGGGCGTAGGTGTTCGCGGCCGCGTACCAGGGCGAGGTGGGCAGGCCGGAGTAGTTCACGCTGGCGACGTCGTCGCGGGCGTCCAGCCACTCGGCGATGTCCTGGGCGTTCTGCACGTGGCGCTCGATGCGCAGCGACAGCGTCTCGATGCCCTGGATGAGGTTCCAGGCGCTCTGCGGGGCGATCGCCGAGCCGAGGTCGCGGAGCAGCTGCACGCGGGCCTTGATGATGTAGGCGAGGCCGTCGCCGACCGCGGCCGTGTAGCTCGCCCCGTGGTAGGACGGGTCCGGCTCGGTGAGGCCGGGGAACTTGTCCACGTTCTGCGACCAGGCGAAGGATCCGCCGTCGATGATCGCGCCGCCGATCGTGGTGCCGTGACCGCCGAGGAACTTGGTGACGGAGTGCACGACGATGTCCGCGCCGTGCTCGAACGGACGGATCAGGTACGGGGTCGCGATCGTGTTGTCGACGATGAGCGGCACGCCGGCCTCGTGAGCGGCGTCGGCGACGCCCTTGATGTCGAGGACGTTGATCTGCGGGTTGCCGATGGTCTCCGCGAAGAACAGCTTCGTGTTCGGGCGGACCGCGCGGCGCCACTCCTCGATGTCGTCCTGGTTCTCGACGAACGTGACGTCGATGCCGAGCTTGGCGAGCGTGTACTTGAAGAGGTTGTAGGTGCCGCCGTAGATCGAGGAGCTCGAGACGAAGTGGTCGCCGGCCTGGGCGATGTTGAGGATCGCGAACGTCGAGGCGGCCTGCCCCGAGGACAGCACGAGAGCGCCGGTGCCGCCCTCGAGCGCAGCGAGGCGCTGCTCGAGCACGTCCTGCGTCGGGTTCTGGATCCGGGTGTAGATGTTGCCGAACTCGGCCAGCGCGAACAGGTTCGCCGCGTGGTCCGCGTTGTCGAACACGTACGACGTGGTCTGGTAGATCGGCGTCGCGCGAGCCTTCGTCACGGGGTCGGGCGCGGCGCCGGAGTGGATCTGCTTGGTCTCGAAGCGCCAGTTCTCCGCAGCGGTCATGATGTCTCCTTCATGGATGCGCGACGCCGGAACCGAGTCGCAGGGCAGGGGAGCCGTGGATCCTCGACGGGTGCGAGGACCGGCGGCGTTGCATCGAGAGTACGAACAGGCGGGTGCTGTCAACAAGGCGCGAGAAATGTGACGTAACACGCCAGGGTCGCGGAATCACGCGGATCGGCCGGGGCGATCGGGCGCGGTTCCTCGTCGAAGCCCGCGGGCGGATCCCGTAGCGTTGTGGTATGGCGAACAGCGTGATGAACGACGGCCCCCACAACAGCAGACGCGCGGTCGTGACCGGCGCGAGCACCGGGATCGGCGAGGCGACCGTGCGGGCGCTGCGGGTGAGCGGCTGGGACGTCGTGGGCGTGGCCCGTCGCGAGGACCGTCTGCAGGCGCTCGCCGCGGAGACCGGATCCACCGCGTATGCGGCAGACCTCACGGACGCCGACCAGATCGCGGGGCTCGCCGCGCACCTCGCGGAGACCGGTCCGCTGCACGCGGTCGTGCACGTCGCGGGCGGAGCCCGCGGCACGGAGCGGGTCGAAGACGGATCCGTGGAGAAGTGGCGGTGGATGTTCGAGGCGAACGTGCTCGCCGTGCAGCAGCTCACGGCGGCGCTGCTGCCGCAACTGCGCGCCGCGGCGGGAGGCGGCGGCCACGCCGACCTGCTGTTCCTCACCTCGACCGCCGCACGTCAGTCCTACCCGGGCGGATCCGGGTACAACGCGGCGAAGGCGGCGGAGTCGATGATCCCGCAGGTGCTGCGCCAGGAGCTCAACGGGGAGCCGATCCGGGTGACCGAGATCGCGCCCGGCCTCGTGCACACCGAGGAGTTCACCCTGCGCCGTCTCGGCGGGGACGCGGTCGCCGCCGAAGCGGTCTACGCGGGCGTCGAGGCGCCGCTGGTCGCGGCGGACGTCGCCGACGTGATCGCCTACGCCCTGAACGCGCCGGGGCACGTGAACCTCGACCTCGTCGTGATCCGCCCCGTGGCGCAGGCCGCCGCGCACCTGCTCGCACGAGGGCCGCTGCGGCCCCGAGGAGAGGACTGACCGTGGGTGTGCACCTGGTCGGCGGCGGGTTCGGCCGCGCCGCATACGCCCCGTTCACGGCGGAGGCGACGGCGCTCGCCGCGGCAGCGGGCCGCGACCGGCCGTCTGTCGTGGTGGTGACCGTGCGGGAGGATGCGTCGACGAAGCATGCCGGCGACCTCCTCGACGCGCTCACCGCGGACGGGGCGACGCCCATCGATGCCACGATCGTGACCGTGGGGCTGAGCGACGTCGTGGATCCCGGCGTGTTCGAGGGCGTCGACGCGATCGTCATCGGCGGGGGCCTGACCCCGGCCTACCACTCCGCCCTCGAGGGCGGGTACGACGTCATCCGCACCGCGGTGCAGGCGGGAACCCCCTATCTCGGGTTCTCGGCCGGCGCCATGATCGCCGCCGAGCGCGCGATCCTCGGCGGCTGGCGGATCGGCGAGGTCGCGATCGCCCCCGAGGAGACCGCGGAGGACCTCGACGAGATCACGGTCGTCTCCGGGATCGGCCTGGTCGACGTCGCGATCGACGTGCACGTCGCGCAGTGGGGCACGCTCAGCCGCCTGATCGCCGCGACCGAGTCGGGTGCGATCGACGGCGGGCTCGGGATCGACGAGAGCACGGTGCTCATCGCGGACGCCGAGGGTCTGCGCATCGCCGGCGAGGGCAGCGTCTGGCGCGTGTTCGCCGGATCCGAGGGCGTGACGGTCTCGAGCGACCGGGCGGCGCTCTGATGCCGAAGTCGCTCGCGGAGCTCGCCGCGGACGGGAAGCTCGATACGGGCTGGGCCGAGGCGCTCGCCCCCGTCGCTCCGCTCGTCGCGGAGCTCGGCGACCGGTTGCGTGCGGAGACGGCGGCCGGCCGGGGCTATCTGCCGGCCGGGGAGAACGTGCTTCGTGCGTTCTCCCGCCCGCTCGCCGACGTCAAGGTGCTCATCGTCGGACAGGATCCCTATCCCACGCCCGGCCATCCGATCGGGCTGTCCTTCGCGGTGGACAGGGCCGTGCGCCCGCTGCCGCGCAGCCTCGGCAACATCTACCGCGAGCTCGAGACCGACCTCGGCATCGCGCCCGCGCCGCACGGCGACCTCTCGGCGTGGAGCGACCAGGGCGTCATGCTGCTGAACAGGGTGCTCACGGTGCGCCCCGGCACACCGGCTTCGCATCGCGGCTGGGGCTGGGAGAAGGTCACCGAGCTCGCGATCCGTGCTCTCGTCGCGCGGGACGTCCCGCTCGTCGCGGTGCTGTGGGGCCGCGACGCGGAGGGCCTGCGGCCGATGCTCGGCGCGACTCCGATCGTCGCCTCCGCGCACCCCTCGCCGCTCTCGGCGAGCCGCGGGTTCTTCGGATCCCGGCCGTTCTCCCGTGTCAACGCGCTGCTCGAGGAGCAGGGCGCCGCGCCCGTCGACTGGAGGATCGCATGAGCGACACCCCGACCGTTCCGCAGCCCGGGGCCGCGGCCGATGCGGCGCAGGCGGCGCGGATCCGCCCTGCGGCGGTGGAGGACCTCGCCGCGATCCGGGACATCTACAACCACTACGTCCGCACGAGCACCGTGACCTTCGATGAGGAGGAGACGGACCTCGCGGTCTGGGAGCACAAGCAGGAGCTGCTCGCGACGACGGGGCTGCCGTTCCTCGTCGCGGAGGACGCCGGCGGCGCTGTGCTGGGATTCGCGTACGCGCAGCACTGGCGCGCGAAGTCGGCCTACCGGTTCAGCGCGGAGAACACGATCTACCTGAGCCCGGACGCCGCGGGACGCGGGCTCGGGAAAGCGCTCCTGGAGGCGTTGCTGGACGCGTCGGCGAAGGCGGGACTGCATGAGCTCATCGCGGTCATCGAGCCCACGGCGGCTGCGGCATCGATCGCCCTGCACCGCCGGTACGGCTTCGTGGACGCCGGGCACCTGAAGGGCGTCGGCGTGAAGTTCGGCCGCACCCTGGACGTGCTGTTCCTGCAGAAGTCGCTGTAGGGCGCGATGCTCAGCGCCCGGGGATGACCGGGATCGCCGCGAGCAGCCGCTTCGTGTAGTCCTGCTCCGGGCGGTGCAGGACGCGTGCGGTGGGACCGTGCTCGACGATCGTGCCGTCCTTCATCACGGCGACGTCCTCGCACAGGTTCTGCACCACGCCGATGTCGTGCGAGACGAGCACGAGCGTCATGCCGTCACGGCTGAGCGCTCGCAGCAGGTCAAGGATCTGCGCGCGCACGGTGACGTCGAGCGCCGACAGCGGCTCGTCGCCGATGAGGATCCTGGGACGGTGCGCGATCGCCCTGGCCAGCGCCACGCGCTGACGCTGACCGCCGGAGAACTCGTGCGGGTAGCGCGACGCCGCCTCGGGGTCGAGGCCGACCTGGGCGAGCACCTCGGCGACCCTGGCGCGGTGATCGACGTCGATGTGCAGCGCGCGCAGGGGCTCCGACACGATCCGTCCGACCGACTGCCGGGGATCCAGCGAGGCGTAGGGATCCTGGAAGACGAGGCCCGTTTCGCGGCGCAGCCAGTGCAGCGCCCGGGCGGAGGCCGTCGCGTCGACCGGCCGTCCGTCGATGTGGACGGTCCCCGCGGTCGGGCGGTCGAGCCCCAGCAGCAGCCGGATCAGGGTGGACTTGCCGGATCCGGATTCGCCGATGATGCCGAGCGCGCGGCCGGCCGTCACATCGAGGTCCACATCGTCCAGCGCGACGGTGCGGGCGCGCCGGGCGAACGGCTCCTTCCGGGCCGCGAGGTACTCCCGGCGCAGGCCGCGGGCACGGATCAGCGGGTTCGCGGTCATCCCTCGTCCTCCCCGCGCCACAGGGTCGCGGTCGCGTCGCGCAGCAGCCCCTGCGTGATCGGCGACGTCGGCGTGGTCAGCAGCCTCTCGAGAGGGCCGGCCTCGACCACACGGCCCTCGGCGAGCACCACGGCGTGCGTGGCGACCTGCGCGAGCACGGCGAGGTCGTGCGTGATGAACACGAGCGACATCCCGTCCGATTCCACGAGCGAGAGCAGGAGCGTCAGCACTCCCGCCTGGATCGTGACGTCGAGGGCCGTGGTGGGCTCGTCCGCGATGAGCAGGCGGGGGCGCGCGGCGAGGGCGATCGCGATCGCCGCGCGCTGACGCTGCCCGCCGCTCAGCTGATGCGGGTAGCGGTCCACGATGCGCTCGGGATCCGGCAGCGCCACGCGCGCGGCCTCGGCGACGGCGCGGACGCGGGCGGCGCGGCGATCGATGCGCTCGTGGATCCGGATGGTCTCGGCGATCTGGCGGCCGATCGTGCGGATCGGGTTGAGCGCCGTCCGCGGCTCCTGGAAGACCATGCCGATCTCGTCGCCGCGGATCTCCGCGAGTTCGCGGTCGGGCAGGTCGAGGATCTCGCGACCGTTCCAGCGCACGCTTCCCGAGGCCGAGGCGCCGTCGGGCAGCAGCCCCATGAGCGCGAGCGCCGTGAGCGACTTGCCGGATCCGGACTCGCCGATGAGGCCGACCCTGGCGCCGTCGGGCACGGTGAAGGAGACGCCGTCGACGACCCTGCGGCCATCGATCTCGATCACGAGGTCGGTCACCTCGAGCGTCATGCGGTCACCTCCGGGAGGCGGGGCTGTCCGGCGCGAGTACGGCCCGCCGGACGCCGTCCGGTGCGCAGCGTGGGATCCGTCGCATCGCGCAGCGCATCGCCGAGCAGGTTGAACGCCAGCACGGTGATCGTGATCGCGAGCCCCGGCCACACCACGGTGAGTGGGTGGATCTGGATGTAGCGCTGCAGGTCGGCCAGCAGGACGCCCCAGGAAGGATCGACGACCGACGCGCCGAAGCCGAGGTAGGACAGGCCGGCCTCGGCGAGGACGGCCGTCGCCATGGCCCAGCTCAGCTGGACGATGAACACAGGGGCGATGTTGGGCAGCAGATGCTGCACGAGGTTCTGCAGCGGGCTGAGCCCCGACGCCTTCCCCGCGATGACGAAGTCGCTGTGCTGCACGCGGCGCAGCTCGGGACGGGTGACCCTGGCGACGTTCACGCCGAATCCGATGCCCACCGCCCACACCACGACCCAGAGGGATCCGCCCTGCACGGTGGAGATGAGCATGGCGATGATGAGCACGGGGAAGGCGATGAGGACGTCGACGAGCACGGCCACGGTCTCGCGCACCCAGCGCGCGGTGAGGGCGCCGAGAGCGCCGAGCGCGAGCCCGATCAGCGTCGCGATGACGCCCGCGCCGACCGCCACGAGCACGGTCGTCCTGGATCCGGCCATGATGAGGCTCAGGATGTCCCGTCCGGTCAGGTCCGTGCCGAGCAGGTGCGGCCAGCCGGGGGTGAGCCAGCGCGACGCGACGTCCGTGGCCCGGGGGTCGAACGGCGTCCAGAAGAGGGACACCGCGGCGGTGACGAGGATCACGGCCACGACGATCAGCCCGAACAGGCCCGAAGCGGAGGAGAGCAGGCGGCGCAGCGCATTCGCCCGGCGCGGGGAGGGGCTCATTCGTCCGCCTCCCGCTGCCGGGGGTCGAGCGCGCGGTGCACGAGGTCGACGACGAAGCCGATGATGAGCACCATGCCCGTGAGCACGAGTAGCTCGCCCTGCACCTTCACGAGGTCGCGCGTGCCGACGTCGGCGACGAGCATGCGCCCGATCCCCGGCAGCGTGAAGAGCTGCTCGACGACCACGGATCCGACGATGATCCCGGCGACCTGGATGCCGAGGACGGTGATGATCGAGAGGCCGACGGCCGGGAGCCCGTGCTGGATCAGGGCGCGGTTGCGGGTGAGCCCCTTCGCGGCGGCCGTGCGCACGAAGTCCTGAGACGCCGCCTGCAGGGTCGCGCTGCGCACGAAGCGCAGCAGCAGCGCCCCCTCGATCGCGCCGATCGTGAGTGCGGGGAGGACCAGCGATTGCAGCGCCGCGCCCGGATCCGCCCATCCTCCGCGGGGGAACCCCTGCGCCGGCAGCCAGCCCAGCCACACCGCGAACACGACGACGAGCATCATGCCCGCCCACACGACGGGGACGGCGGCGACCGCCTGCGCCGCGGTGTTCAGCGCCGTTCCGGCGGCCCGCCCCCGCAGCATGGCGGAGGCGATGCCCAGGGGCACCGCGATCACCAGCGCGACGAGCAGCGACAGCGTCGCGAGCGGCACCGTCACCTGGGCCTTCTGCGCGAGCTCGGCGGCGACCGACGCCCCGTTCAGCTGCGACGTGCCGAGGTCGCCGTGCAGCACGCCCCCGATCCAGCCCAGGTACTGCAGCACGAGCGGCTGATCCAGCCCGAGGGCCTTGCGGATCGCGTCGACCTGGGCCGGCGTCGCCTTGTCTCCCGCGAGGAGCTGCGCCACGTCGCCGGGGAAGACCCGGAGGGCGAGGAAGATCAGCGCGCTCGCGACGAGGAGCCCTGCGATGAGCAGGGCTCCTCGAGTGAGCGCATAGCGGAGCACAGAGCCGAGGCTACTTCGAGACGGTGACGCCGCGCAGATCGAGCCGCGAGTTGATCGAGTCCTTCGGGAAACCGTTCACACCGGGGCGCACCGCGGTCAGCGTCTGATCCTCGTACAGCCAGTCCGCGGCGGCGTCCTTGGCCACGATCTCGGCGGCCTGGGAGAGCAGGTCGGCCGACTTCTTCGGGTCCAGCTCGGTCTGCGACTGGGCGTAGAGCTTCTGCACCTCGGGATTGTTGTAGCCGAAGTAGTAGTCCGGGTTGGCGAAGTTGCCGAAGTCGCGCGGCTCCACGTGCAGCACGAAGCTGAGGTCGTAGTCGTGCTTGGTGAAGACGGTGTCCAGCCAGGCGGGGAACTCGACCGAGTCCACCTTGAGGGTCACGCCCACCTTCTTGAAGTCGCTCGTGAGCAGCTGCGGAACCGTGGTGCCGTAGAACGAGGGGATCGTGAGCGTGAGCGAGAGGTTCTCCTGGCCGGCCTCCTTGAGCAGCGCCTTGGCCTTCTCGGGGTCGTACGGCGCCGTGCTCGACAGGTCCTTGTAGCCGGGGTCGAGCTGCGGGATCGGGCCGTACAGCGTGGTGCCGACGCCGCGGGCTTCGATGATCGCCTTGTGGTCGATCGCCAGCCGCAGCGCCTCGCGGACGCGCTGGTCGTTCAGGGGCGCCTTGGCGTTGTTGAACGCGAGAGTGCCCTTGTCGGTGGTCTTGCCCTTCGTGATGGCGAACTTTCCATCGAGCTGCGGGGCGAGGTTCGCGTCGACCGCGGTGAGCACGTCGAGGGTGCCGCTCTGGGCGGCGTTCACTCCGGCGGTGAAGTCGGGGATGTAGTCGAACACGATGCTCTTCACACCCGCCTTCGTGCCCCAGTACTTGTCGTTCCGGGCGAAGGAGAGCGAATCGCCCTTCTTCCACTGCGTCAGGGTGAACGGACCCGTGCCGTTCTCGGCCGCCTGCAGATCGGTCGTGTCCCCCTTCTGGAACACGAGCCCCGCCGTGCCGGTGAGGCTGAACAGGAAGTTCTGGCTCGGCTGGCTCAGGGTGATCACGACGGTCTTGTCATCCTTCGCCGCGATCGAGGCGACGCCGGCGAGATCGGCATGTCCCTGCACGGTCTGGTCGTCCTTGGCGGTCTGCAGCGAGGCGACGACGTCGGCGGAGGTGAGCGTGGCACCGCTGTGGAACGTGATGCCGTCGTTGAGCACGAACGTGTAGGTGAGTCCGTCGGACGAGATCTCGTGGCTCTTCGCGAGCCGGTCGATGATCTTGTTGTCCTGCGTCCGGCTGACCAGACCCTCGTAGATGTTGTCGACGAGCACCTGCTCGAGGGCGGCGCCGCTCGTGTGCCGGATGTCGAGACTCGAAGGCTCGAGCACGAGCCCCACCGTGAGGGTCGCGTTCGCGTCGGCGGCGCCGGCGGAGCTGCTTCCCGCGGGGGAGGGGGAGCCGGTGCAGGCGGACAGCATCAGGGCGGCGGCCGTCAGGCCGGTGAGCAGGGCGACGGCGGCGCGGCGCGGCGCGCGGGGCCGGCGCGAGGCGAGGGCGGCGCGGGTGCGGTGCATGCGGGGGATCCTCTCGGGCGGTGCTGTGGATGCGGTGCGGGTCGTGCGGGTCGTGCTGTGCGGTCGAGCCTAGGGCGGCCCCTCGGCGGGGAGCGCGGCCGCTGAGACGCGGCGTCACATTCCGGGGGTGGTGCGGCGCGGGCGTCAGGGACCGGTGCTGTCCGCGGCGGTGCGGATGATCTCGGCGAGGGCGGCGGGTGCGGTCTCCTGCAGGTTGTGGTTGCCCACCAGGTGCAGGACACGGGCACCGGGGAGACGGGTGCGGAACTCCTGCTCCGCATGGTCGGAGACGAATCCGCGTCCGGCGCGGACGAGCGTGATCGGGACCGCGACGGTGTCGAGATCCGCCCAGCCGTGCTCCCCGAGGATCGTCGGCGACGGCGCGGAGGACGGCGACCCTGCGGGCGGTGCCTCCAGCAGCCGGGCGGCGATGTGCGCGAAGTGATGCTTCCACTCCACCCGGCCGTCGGCCCTCACGCGCGTGTTGAGGAAGACGCCGCGCGCCGTGTCCTCGCGGGATCCGCCGAAACCGAACTGCTGCGCACGGTCGACGAGGTCGTCCCTGCTGGCGGCGTCCACCACGCGGTAGAACTCGCGCAGGGCCGCAGGGCCCCCGCTCTGGTCGACGCCGGGGGTGATGTCGACGACGATGAGCTCGCGCACGAGCTCGGGGGCGCGGGCGGCGACGGCCGCGGCGGTGAGCCCGCCGAGGGACTGTCCGACCAGCACCTGCGGGCGATCCGCCCAGGCGTGCAGCGCTTCGACGACATCGGCGGCGAGCGTGCGGCCGGTGTAGTCGGCATCCTCGCGCCAGGAGGAGTCGCCGTGCCCGGCGAGGTCGAGCACGAGCGCGGGCCGGCCCAGGGCGAGCACCGTGGTGTCCCAGGTGTGCGCGTTGAGGCCGGCGCCGTGCAGCAGGGTCACTTCGACGGGCTCGTCGCCGAAGCGCAGCGCACTCAGCGTGCGGCCGTCGGGGAGGGGCAGGCTCAGACGCCGGACGGGCGGGACCTCCGCGCCGAGCGCGCGGGCCTGACCGGCGAGGAAGGAGAACTCGGTGATCTCTTCTGGTGCGACGTGGGACACGCCCTCATTGTGCTCCTGTGCAGCCGTCGGCGCGAAACGAGAGATCAGAGTGCGTAACAAAGAGCTCAGTGTGATGACCTATACGCGTCAAAGAGGCGCGATTAACGAGGCAGATCGATCCGGTCCGGAACTGTGAGGTGATCCTGCGGCGGATCCGGATCAGAACGCGCTCAGACCCGTGAGCGCCCGGCCGATCACGAGCTGATGGATCTCGTCGGTGCCCTCGTAGGTGCGGACGGACTCCAGGTTGGCCGCATGGCGCATCACCGGATAGGCGTTGGTGATGCCGTCGCCGGCCAGGATCGAGCGCGCCTGATGCGCGATCTCGAGGGCCTCGCGCACGCTGTTCAGCTTGCCCACCGAGATCTGCGCGGGGGTCAGTGCGCCGCGTTCCTTGAGCCGTCCCAGATGGAGCGCGAGCAGGATCCCCTTCTCGACCTCGAGGAGCATGTCGGCGAGCTTCGCCTGCGTGAGCTGGTTGGCGCCGATCGGCTTGCCGAACACCTCGCGGCTCGTCGCGCGCTCCAGAGCGGCTTCGAGACAGCTGCGCGCCGCTCCCATCGCGCCCCAGATGATGCCGTACCGGGCCTCGTTCAGGCAGCCGAACGGGCCGGACAGGCCCTCAGCCCCGGGAAGGATCGCGTCCGCAGGGATCCGGACGCCGTCGAGCGCGACATCGCACTGCACCGAGGCGCGCATCGACAGCTTCCCGGTGATCGGGGTCGCCGTGAAACCGGGCGTCGCGGTCGGCACGAGGAAGCCCCGCACGGCCCGTCCGCCCTCGCCGAGGGCAGGATCGTCCACCCGCGCCCAGACCACGGCGACATCGGCGAGCGAGGCGAGCCCGATCCAGCGCTTGGCGCCGTCGATCACCCAGTGATCGCCGTCCCGGCGCGCGGTGGTCGTCATGGCGGCGGGGTCGCTGCCGCCCTGCGGCTCGGTGAGCGCGAAGCAGCCGACCGCGTCTCCCGTCGCCATGCGCGGCAGCCACGCCTGCTTCTGCTCCTCCGAGCCGTACTTCGCGATCGCGCTCATCGCGAGCGAGCCCTGCACCGAGACGAAGGTGCGCCAGCCGCTGTCCGCGGCCTCCAGCTCGAGGCAGGCGAGGCCGTACGAGACGGCGCCCGCGCCGGCGCAGCCGTATCCGGTGAGGTGCATGCCGAGGAACCCGGCGGCGCCGAGCTCCGGGATGAGCTCGCGGCGGAAGTGCGCGTTCTCGAAGTCGTCCTCGATGACGGGCTGGATCCGCTCCTGCGCGAACGTCCGCGCGCGCTGCTGCCAGTCGCGCTCCTCGGATGTGAGCAGGGCGTCGAAGTCGAACACGGCGTCGATGCGGGGAGCGGTCGTCATCTCAGGTCCTTTCGGTGCGCCAGGCGGCGGGCGCGGAGTCGTTCAGGGCGGGCGGCGGCGTGCGATACGCCGCGGGGGAGTCTCCGAGCCGGATCGGATTCGCGATGGTGCGCGAGGGGCCGAGCGTCACCACGGGGTCGAGGCCCAGGCCCTCGGCGAAGGAGATCGCCTCCGCCACGTCGTGCACGAGGCCGGCGGGGATCCCCGCCGCGCGGAACAGGTCGATCCAGTGCGCGGCCTCGGCACCCGCGAGGCCGCCCTCGATCAGCGTCGTGAGGGCGTCGCGGTGCGCGACCCGGTCGGCGTTGCGGAGGAACCGAGGGTCTGCGGCGAGCGAGGGGAGCCCCAGCGCCTCGGCCAGCGCACGGAACTGCTTGTCGTTGCCGACGGCGATCACGAGGTCGCGGTCGACCGCGCGGAACAGCGCGTAGGGCGCGATCGAGGGATGCTCGTTGCCCAGACGGCGGGGCGGGATGCCGGTGGCGAGGGTCGAGGCGGCCTGGTTCGTCAGGGCGGAGAGGAGGCTCTGCAGCAGAGACACCTCGACCCGCTGGCCGAGACCCGTCCGGTCGCGCTCGCGCAGGGCGAGCAGGATCCCGGCCACGGCGTTCTGCCCGCACAGCACGTCGACGAGGGCGACGCCGGCCTTCGCCGCCGTGCCCTCCGGATCGCCGGTGATGGACATGAGGCCGCCCACGGCCTGCACGAGCAGGTCGTAGCCGGCGAGCGAGGCGCCGGGGCCGTCGCCGAAACCCGTGATGGAGCAGTAGACGACGCCGGGATTGGCGGCGTGGACCGCGGCGAAGTCCAGGCCGAAGCGCTCCATGACGCCGGGGCGGAAGTTCTCGATGACGACGTCCGCGGTGAGCGCGAGCCGCAGCGCCTCGGCGCGGTCGGCTTCGACGGTCAGATCGAGCGCGACCGAGCGCTTGTTGCGATTGACGCTGCCGAAGTAGGTCGCGGTGCCGTCGGCATCGACGGGCGGGTGCCAATGCCGGGTGTCGTCACCGTCCGGCGGCTCGATCTTCAGCACGTCGGCGCCGAAGTCGGCGAGCGTCATGGTGGCGTACGGACCGGCGAGCACCCGGGAGAAGTCGGCCACGCGCACGCCGTCGAGAACGCCGCGCCGTTCGGTCTCCCCGCTCATCCGCCAGCTCCTTCGCCGTTCCTCGCCCGCCCCGCCTACCGTGTCCCACTTCCGGCCACGCCATGTCCCACTTCTGGCTGAGAAACCGGTGCCGGAGCAGCCAGAACTGGGACATGGTTCTCACCGGCTGTCCCGCACGGCTCCCATCCTACGGACGGCTGCGGCCGTGCCCCCGGACACGCCCTAGGCTGGAGGGGACGGCGAACGCGAACGGTGAGGAGGCGCAGATGATCCTGCTCGACGTGCCCGGCATCTCGAACCTGCGCGATGTCGGCGGCATCCCCGCCGGCGCCTCCCGGATCCGCGAGGGCGTGCTGTTCCGCTCCGGCAACCTCGCGCACGTCGGGCCCGATGCGCACTCCTTCCTGACCGAGCGGGTCTCGCGCGTCGTCGATCTCCGCGATGACAGCGAGGTGAACGCCGAGCCGTGCGCGCTGCCGGGGCTGCGCATCGACCGGATCCCGCTCTTCGCGGGATCCGTCGCCTCCTTCCTGATGGGCGATGTCAGCCTCGCGGGCCTGTACCGGCGCATCGTCGAGGACGGCGCGGGCCGCATCGTGCAGGTCGTCCGGATCCTGTCGGCGGGGGAGCCCACCCTCGTGCACTGCACGCTCGGCAAGGACCGCACGGGCGTGAGCGTGGCGCTGGCGCTCGCCGCCGTCGGGGCGGACCGGGAGGCGATCGTGGAGGACTACGCGCTGACCGCTTCGCAGCTTCCGGAGTCCCGCAACCGGGCGATCGCGAAGTGGCTCGAGGAGCGCCTGCCGATCGCGCACGACGCGATCGCGGTCGCCACGCAGTCTCCGGCGCCGGTCATGCGCGAGCTGCTGAGGGGCATCGACGAGCAGCACGGGTCGGTCGCGGACTATCTGCTCGCCTCCGGGCTGACCCGCGCCGAGCTGGAGTCGCTCGGGGCGGCGCTGGTCGGGTAGTCGCGCGCCGCCCTCCGGCCGTGCGGCGGAGGTAGGTTAGGCAACCCTTCATTCGGTGATATCGTAGAGGCATCATGACCACTGCGATCCGCACCACTGCACGCGCCGAGCGCCGTGCCCTGCGTCGCTCCTCGAAGGCCCAGTATCTGATCGTCGCCGACGAGCGATCCCTGGCAGAGCTGGAAGCGGAGCTGTCGACGCTGCCGCTGTGCGCGACGGGTCGGGTGTTCATCGAGGTCCCGGATGCGGAATCGATCTCCACGGTCTCGGTCCCGCCCCGGATGACCGTCACCTGGCTTCCGCGCGCCACCCGCTCCGGCGCCCCCGGAACCGCTCGCCGGTGCCCCCAGGGCATGGCTGCCTCGCGCGCCGCGATCGCCTGGGCCGACGAGATGCTGTGCGACGGCGCGGAGGAGCACACCACGGTGACGCTGCTCGGCGGTTTCCTCGGCACCGCGGACATCGCGGAGCACCTCACGGAGCGTCTGGGGATGGACCCCGCGCGGATCACCGCGCCGGAGCGCTTCCGACTGCTCTGACCCGGAGATCGGCGGCCGCCCGAAGGCCCGGGCCGTGGACCCGGCTCAGCGCCGGGGCAGGTAGTGCCCGTCCTCGAGGCCGGCCTCGATCTCGAAGCGGTTGCGCAGCGGATCCCGCCCGGCGAGCAGGTACAGGAACGGCATCAGAAGGCCGTAGCGCAGCCACTGCTTCTTGTGCACGGCCTCGTGCCGGAGCACGCGGTCGTCCGGCACCGTGTCGCCGGTGAGATAGCAGCCCGCGACGCAGACGCCGCCGCGTGCGAACGTCCACTCGGGCATGCCGCGGAAGATCCACAGTCCCTCACGGCGCTCGACCTCGCCCGTGCTCCACAGCCCGCCCCAGATCCAGCCCACGGCCATGCCCCAGGCGTAGCCGAGCCGGCTGATCGGGGAGCGCAGCAGCACGGAGGGCAGGCGCAGGTCACGTCGTCGGCCGCGCTCCAGGATCTCTGCGGCCTCGGCCTCGATCGCGGCGATGCGGGCGGTGTCGCCCGCCGTCACGCGAGGGCGCCGATCAGGCGCAGGATCGCACCGAGGTCCTGCACCGCATCTCCCGGGGAGCGCGGAGCGAAGCCGGCGATGGTCGCGCCTGCGAGCGGGAGCTGTTCGCGCAGCGCCTTCACCGCGCCGACGACATCCGCCGTGCGCAGGCCGAACGGCACCGCGGAGGAGACGCCCGCGAGCTCGGACGGATCCAGCACGTCGACGTCGATGTGCACGTACACGCGGGAGGCCCCGGTGGCGGCCACCGCCGCCGCGAGAGCCCGTGCGTCGTCGACATCGTCGAGCCGGACGATCCCCGACGTCGCGAGATACGCGCTCTCGGCGTCGTCCTCGGAGCGGGCGCCCACGAGCACCGTGCGCTCGGGGGTGAGTCCAGAGGGGCCGTCGATCGGGAACGAGTCGTGGCCGAGCAGGGCGCGCAGGGCCATGCCCGCATAGGCACCGGAGACGGAGGACTCGGGGGTGTGCAGGTCGGGGTGCGCGTCGAACCAGACGATCGCGACGTCGTGCAATGCGCCGGGGAGGGCGGCGACCGCGGCGACGCTGACGCCGCAGTCACCGCCCACCACGAGCGTGGGCTCGGCATGTGCCGTGATCGCTTCCTCGATGAGCTCCCTCGTGCGGCGCAGGCTGCTGAGCCTGTGCACGCCCGTGCCCTCGGCATCGCCGGCCTCGAGCGGGATCTCCAGCACCGTCGTACGCGCGCTGGGCAGGTCGCCGGCGATCGCCGACGCCCCTTCGGTGAGCAGCATCGCCCGCGGGGCAGGGGAGCCCTGCCACTGCGGGACGACGAGGAAGCGGGTCATCTCAGCCCTCGAGCGCTTCCTGCGGCTTGGTCGATCCGGCCTTGAGCTCCGCGAGACGGGCCTCGACCTCGGTCAGCTGGCCGATGTCCTCGAGGCTCTCGAACTGCGCGTCGAGGCTGGACGCGGCGAGCTCCGCCTTGCCCTGGGCGAGCGCCTCCTGGCGACGGACCTTGTCCTCGAACCGGCCCAGCTCGCTGGTGGGGTCGAGTACGTTGATCGACGACACCGCGTCCTGCACCTTGGTCTGCGCCTCGGCGACCTTGGCGCGGGCGAGCAGCTCGCTGCGCTTGTTCTTCAGCTCGACCAGCTTGTCCTTCATGCCGTTCAGGCCGGTCTTGAGCTTGTCGACGATCTCGGTCTGGGCCGCGATCTGCGGCTCGGCCGTCCGCGCCTCCTGCTCCGAGCTGATCTGGCGCTGCAGGGCGACCTTGGCGAGGTTGTCGAACTTGTCGGCGTCGGGGATGTTGCCCGCCCCGCGCAGCTCGTCGGCCTTGCGGCTGGCGGCGAGGGCCTTGTTGCCCCACTCTGCGGCGGACTGCACGTCCTCCTGGTGGTCGCGCTCGAGCAGGCGCAGGTTGCCGATCGTCTCGGCGATGGCCGACTCGGCGTCCGCGACGTTGTTGGTGTAGTCGCGGACCAGCTGATCGATCATCTTCTGCGGGTCCTCCGCGGAATCGATGAGCGCGTTGACGTTGGCCTTCACCAGGGTGGAGATGCGGCCGAAGATGGACTGCTTGGTCATGGGATGTCCTTTCCAGATTTCCGGTCGATGGGGTCGTGCACGTGAGGAGAAGCTGAAGATGCGGGGTGTCAGAAGCGGCCGCCCGATCCGCCGCGTCCGCCTCCGCCGAAGCTCGAGGGGCTGAATCCGCCTCCGCCTCCGCCGCTGGAGCGCCAGCCGCCGCCTCCGCCCCAGCCTCCGCCGGAGCGCCCGCCACCGCCACCGGACAGGATGCCGCCGATGATGCCGCCGAGGATCGCGTCGCCCATGCCGCTGCGGTTTCCGCCGCCCCAGCCGCCGTCGTTGCCCCACGAGTCGATCGAGCCCGCCGCGAGCTGGGTCGCCTCGCGGGCGAGGGCGATCGCGCGCTGCGCGTGCTGCAGGGCGCTGTTCGGATCCGCGACGCGCGCCGCCTCCGCCTGGTCGTACTCCGCGGACGCCTGGGCGGCCCTCGTGCGCGCATCGGGGCCGATCGCTCCGCGGTGTGTGGTGATGTAGCTGTTGGCCGTGGAGATCTCCGCGCGGGCCTGCGTGAGCGTCTGCTCCAGCACCTGCTGGGCGCGCTCGGCCTGCTGCTGGGCGTTGCGGATCGCATCGACCGTGCTGTCGATGCGGGTGTTGGCGGCGGTCAGCGACTCCAGCACCGCTTGAGGGCGGCGTCCGGTGCCGGTGGCGTCGGTGCGGGCCTGGTCCAGGGCCGTGCGGGTCGCGGCGACCGCGGCGCTCAGCTCCGGGGAGGCGGGCAGCGCCGCGGCACCCGCGAGGTCCTGTTCGAGGTTCGCGATGAGGGCCTGCGACTGCGACTCGGTCGCGGCGAGGTCGCTCTGCAGCGTCGTGATGGCCGCAGCCAGCTGCGCGGCCTGCAGCACGCCCTCCTCGCCGGTGCGGATCGCGAAGGCGGCCTCGCCGCGCTTCCCCTGAGCGACGAGCTCGCCGGCCTGCGCGATGTTGGCGTCGGCGAGCTCCAGCCGGCTTGCGGCCTCCGCCGGGTTGCCTGCGACCGTCTGCAGCGCAGAGGCGTCGTACACGGCGGCCAGCGCCTGGAGCGCGCCGGGCGCGGCGGCCACGGCGGAGGCCGCCGAAGCGCGATGGCTCTTCAACTGGGCGAGCGCCTGCTCCGCGTTCTGCTCGAGCTTGCGGAGCTCGTCGAACGCGGCGACGTTCGCGTCGAGCGCGTTGTCGGCCGACTCGCACAGCCGGATGATCTGCAGGTGCCAGTCGCGGCGCTGCTGGTCGGTGTCCGGGATCTCGTCGTCGAGCTTCTGCTTGAGGGAGAACGCCTCGTCGAGCTTGCCCTTGGCCTTCGCGACCACATCGGTGAACGTGCTCGTCGCGGCGTCGCCGAACTGCGCGGTCGCGAAGCCGAGGTCTTCGGTGGAGGACGTGATCGCGTCGTCGGTGTGCACGAGGGCGAGCCCGGCGCGCTTGGCCAGCTCCTCGTCGCTGATGGCGTCGAGCGGATCGCCGACCGGCTGGGTCGCGGCGGGCTTGACCCTGGCCGCGGCGCGGCGGCGCATCACCACGAGCACGATGATCGCGGCGATGATCGCGAGGACGCAGAGGACGACCAGCAGGATTCCGCCGAGATCCGCGCCCGAGGAGCCGGATCCCCCGAAGCCGTCCGCCGCGGTGTTCACGGCGGCGGCCCAGTGCTTGTCGCGCAGATCGTTCACGAGCGACCGCGAGATCTGGTCGACGCGGGTCAGCGGGACCGGCCCGGCCTTGTCCGCGGACAGGTAGTACTGCCGCGACTCGGTGGCGATCGCGAGGAGGTACTGCTGCTGGCCGAGGCCGTTGTCCACGGCGACCTGGTTCGTCCACTCCTGGCTGTTGTCGGGGTTCGAGAACGCATCCACGAACACGACGAACAGCTGGATGTTCTTGTCGCGGCTGAGCGTCTCGAGCCTGTCGTTGAGCTCGTTCGCCTCGGAGGAGCCCAGCGCGCCGACCAGGTCCGTGACGAACTCGGATCCGAGCGTCACCGGAGCGGTGGCCGGGCGCGGCTCCGCGGAAGAGGGGCGGGGTTCGACGGAGGAGGACCCGGCATCGGCCAGCGCCGGAGCGGAGAAGAGGGACATGCCGAGCACACCCAGGACCACACCGACGACGACAGCCCACCGCGCGCGCATCTTCGCTCCTCCCGGGACCCGGAAGGCCCCTGGAGCGAGTCTAGGGCGTGCGTCCTTGTGTTTCTCCTGTCCCGCCGAGGCCGTGGCCGCGGAGGGCGGACGCGCCCTCGGTAGGCTGGTCGCGATGGACGACAGGTACGGATCCGATGTGCTCGCCAAGGGCTGGCGCGAGCGCGGCGCGAAGGTCGCCGCGGACGTGGCGGCAGAGAAGGACCTCGTGGTCGAGGTCGCGGTGGACGGCTTCTGCGGGGCGGTGACCCGGATCGAGGGCGGACAGGTGGAGCTGGAGGACTACCGCGGCCGCCGCCGGCTGTTCCCGATGGGCGCGGGCTTCATGATCGACGGCGAGCCGGTGCGTCTGGTGCACCCCGCGCGTTCGACGGCGGGGGCGGCGAAGCGCACCGCATCCGGATCCTTCGCCGTGGACGATTCCCGCGCGCGCACCGCGCTGCCGAGCCGGATCCTCGTCGAGGGCAGGCACGATGCGGAGCTCGTGGAGAAGGTCTGGGGAGACGACCTGCGCGTGGAAGGCGTCGTGGTCGAGTACCTCCAGGGCGTCGACCTGCTGGAGGAGCTGCTCGCCGAGGCGCCGCCGCGGCGCGACCGCCGCTACGGCGTTCTCGTCGACCACCTCGTGCCGGGCTCCAAGGAGACCCGCATCGTTGAGCAGATCATGCGGGGTCCGCACGGCGCGCACCTCCGCATCGTCGGGCACCCCTACATCGACGTCTGGCAGTGCGTGACGCCGGCGGCGCTCGGGATCAGCGCCTGGCCGCAGATCCCGCGCGGGACCGACTGGAAGACCGGGATCTGCCGGGCCTTCGGCTGGCCCGCCGAGTCCCAGGCGGACATCGCGCACGCCTGGAAGCGCATCCTCTCCCGGGTGAGCAGCTACCGCGATCTGGAGCCGACGCTGCTCGGCCGCGTCGAGGAGCTCATCGACTTCGTGACGGAACCGATCGACGGGGGCGCGCGATGAGCGGGCGCTCGGCCCGCGGGGCCGGACGCGCCGGCGCGACGCCGGACGGCGGATACCCTGGAGGGATGCCCGAACCCCGCACCTTCCGCGACGAACCCGTCTCGTTCGTCCGCCGCAGCGGCCGCATGTCCGAGGCGCAGGAGCGGGCGTTCGCCGAACTGGCCGCGTTCTACGTGCTGGACGTCCCGCGCGACGTCGCCTGGACCTCGGTGCACCCCGACGCGCGGCTGGAGGCCTCCTCGGCCTATGGGCGTGAGGCGCCCTTGACCGTGGAGATCGGGTCGGGGCAGGGGCACGCGATCGTGTCCGCCGCCGCGGCGAACCCCGAGCGGGACTTCCTCGCGGTCGAGGTGTTCCGTGCGGGGCTGGCGCGCACGATGCTCGACGCCGAGCGCGAAGGCGTGCGCAATCTTCGGCTCGTCGAGGCGAATGCGCCGGAGGTGCTCAGCACCTTCCTTCCCGCGGGCTCCGCCGACGAGGCGTGGATCTTCTTCCCCGATCCCTGGCACAAGAAGCGCCACACCAAGCGCCGGCTCGTGCGCCCCGGCTTCGGAGCCACGGCCGGTGCAGCGCTGCGCGACGGCGGTCTCCTGCGCCTCGCCACCGACTGGGAGGACTACGCGCTGCAGATGCGCGAGGTGCTCGACGAGGCGCCCGAGTTCGAGCGCGCCTTCGAAGGGGAGTGGGCGGAACGCTTCGACGGCCGGGTGATGACGGCGTTCGAGCGCAAGGGCATCGCGAAGGGCCGCGACATCCGCGATCTCACCTACCGGCGGGTGCCGCGAGGCTGACCCGCCGGCGGCGGGTGGCGACGTCCTCCGAACTCGCGCCGTCATCGGGTGCGGCCCGCCGCGGAGCGGATGACCTCGGCGAGGTCGCGGGGACGGCTCCACAGGGGCCAGTGTCCGGTGGGCAGGTCGACGACGTCGAGGTGCTCGAGCTTCGCGACCTCGGCGAACATGGGGTGACCCTCTCGCGCCAGGTCCATCAGCTGCGCGCTGGGGATTGAGCAGCACACCAGGGTGGTCGGGATGCGGCTGCGCGCGTCGTCGACGAGGACGACGGCCTCGCGCAGCACGGGGCCCGGCTCGGGAACGGCCCGCTCGCGGAAGCGAGCGAGCGCTTCCGGGCTCAGTCCCTCCAGGCTCGCCTGCTGCGCGAGGACGTCGAACGGGGGGAGCGGAAGGTCCGGCACGTCCTCGGGAAGATCGGGCGCGAAGGCGCTCCCGGTGGCGACCGGACCGGAATCGACCCACACCACCTGACGGACGAGCTCGGGGTGACGGTCGAGGAGGAGCGTGACGGGGAAGTTCGCCCCGCTGTGCGCGACGATGATCGCGGGTCCGCTCGCGGAGGCGCCGTGTCGAGCGAGGGTGTCGAGGATCGCCGCGACCTGGTCGTCGAGCGTCCTCCGGGTGCGCTCCGGATCGTCGGGGTCGAGACCGGGCAGCGTCATGGCGACGGCGCGCGCGCCGGCGGCCTCCAGCTGCTCGCGCACCTCCTCCCAGGCCCAGGCGCCCAGCCAATGGCCGGCGATGAGGAGAGTGACGGGGGTCCGCTTCGTCTGTGTCATGCCACCAGCTTCACCCGCGCTGCGGGCACCAGTGTGTCACTATTTATGTCATGAAATTCCCGGGAGTGGCACCGTGAAGCGCGCAGAGCGACTCCACGCCCTGTCCGAGATGCTGCGGCGCAGCGGATCCCGGGGCTGCTCCGCCGAGCGGTTGGCACGAGAGTTCGCCGTCTCGGTGCGCACCGTCAAGAGAGATCTCGCCGCGCTGGAGCGCAGCGGGGCGCCGATCTGGTCGCGGCCCGGTCCCGGCGGCGGCTACGGGATGGCCCTGGGCGCGACTCTGCCGCCCGTCAGCCTGTCTCCTTCACAGGCGGTGGCCCTCATGGCGGCCGTGTCGGCGGCATCCGACGCCCCCTACGCGGACCTGGCCGCGGCCGGGGTCCGGAAGATCGTGGACGTCCTGGATCCCCGCACCAGGGCGAGGGCGGATGCTCTGGCCGACCGCGTCTGGGTGGACGCGCATCCCGCCCCTTCGCGCGCGGTCAGGTCGGCGCTGGAGGAGGCGATGGCCGATCAGCGCGTCGTCCGGATCCGCTACACCTCGGGGGAGGGGGCGGAGACCACGCGCGACGTCGAACCCGTCCTGTTCGCGTTCACGAGCGGCCGGTGGTACCTCGTCGGGTGGTGCCGGCTGCGCGATGCGATGCGCTGGTTCACCGTGTCGCGCATCGAGCGCGCCAGTGTGACCTCGACCCCGTGCGCGGGGCATACCGTCCTCGAGGTCGGGGAACCGCCCGCGACCGCCGCACCCGTGCACGGATCCCGGAGCTAGAGCGCGCCTCTCGCCCCGGTGCGCGACGCGCGGCAGAATCGGCCCATGCTCTTCATCCTGGGATCTGTGTTCGCAGGGCTCGCCGCTCTGATCCACGTCTACATCTTCGTGCTGGAGTCGGTGCGCTGGACGCATCCCTCCACGCGCCGCGTCTTCGGGACGACGGCGGAGACCGCGGAGGTCACCAAGCCGCTCGCGTTCAACCAGGGCTTCTACAACCTGTTCCTCGCGATCCTCGTCGTCATCGGCCTGATCGTGGCTCCGGCAGCGTCCTTCGCCATCGGCTGGACGCTCATGATGGCGGGGGTCGCCTCGATGCTGGCCGCGGCGCTCGTGCTGATCCTGTCCGACCGCAGCAAGGCGCGCGCGGCGACCGTTCAGGGCCTGTTCCCGCTGCTCGCCGTGCTGGCGCTGCTCGGCGCCGTGCTGATCTGACGACGAGACCGGGGCCGATCCGAGGAGCGGACCCGGCGATCAGGGCGGGCGGTCAGATCAGGCGACCATCGCCCGCATCGACGCGATCGCGTCGAACATGGAGAAGAACAGCCACACCGCCCCGCCGAGGGTGACCAGGAGGCCCACCGTCGTGGCCGCGATCGCGAGCCACATCGGTGCCCAGCCGGCCCCGGATTGGCGGTGCACGACGACTGCCCGCCCGATCGGGTAGACGAGGAGTCCGAACGGGGTGAAGAGCCCGAAGAAGCTCCATGCCCAGTGGAACCGACGCGGATAGCCCAGCCGGCCGAGGTCTCGGTGGTCACGATAGGCCGCGACGACGCACAGAGCGAACAGTGCCCAGCTCACCAGGCCGATCAGGGTGAAGGCGATCGTCATCGGCATCATCTCGGCGAACATTCCGGTCGCGATCGAGGACGGGTAGCCGCCGGGCGCCGTTCGCGCCGTCGCGATGAGGAAGGCCATCTCCCGGAAGTACTTCAGCATCACGTCGCTCATCGCCCAGAGCTGCACGATCGACAGCACGGCGATGGCGACGACCCCGTACGCGTTGATCCAGCCCCAACGGGTGTGAGCGGGCGTGCCAGGGGGCAGCGCCGGTGCCGAGGCGTAGGAGACCGTCATGAACCCAGTGTGCTGGATCTCGGCGTGTGCGCGAAGAGGGGCCGTCCATCTGGACGGCCCCTCTTCGTGTCTGTGCCCCCGACAGGAATCGAACCTGCGACCTACGGTACCGGAAACCGGCGCTCTATCCGCTGAGCTACGGAGGCGTACCGAACGAGCCTAGCATCGGATCCGGGCTGTTTCCGACGTGCTGCGTGCCGTTCGGGCGTGCCGCCGTCAGCGCCCCGGCGCCCAGGGCGTCGCACGCGGCGCGGCGACCGACTCGCGCTCGACGAGGCGCGTTCCCACGATGATCTCGCCGTCGGCGTGACGGCCGAAGGCGTCGTCGGTGCGGCTCAGGGCGAGGCGCACGCTCTCGCGCCCCATGTCCTCGAGCGGCACGTGCACGGTGGTCAGCTTGGGGGTGAGCTCGCTGGACTGCGGGATGTCGTCGTAGCCGACGAGGGAGATGTCCTCCGGCACCCGCACGCCGCGTGCGGTCATCGCGTCCAGCGCACCCGCCGCCACGAGGTCGTTCGCCGCGAAGACCGCGGTGATCCCCGGGTTCCCGTCCAGGATCTCGCCCATCGTGGCGTGGCCGAAACGACGTCCGAACGCGCCCTGGTGCACGAGTTCCGGGGGGACGTCGATGCCGTGCGACTGCATCGCGCGCCGGAAGCCCGCGAGGCGCGCGACGCTCGTGGAGAGCCCGACCGGGCCGCCGAGGTAGAGGATCCGGCGATGGCCCTGGGCGATGAGGTGCTGGGTCACCGCGAAGGCCCCGCCCTCGTTGTCGTAGCCGACGATCTTGGTCGGCGCCTGGTCGCCCACCGAGGGGCGGCCGCACAGCACGAGCGTCGATCCGATGCCCGCCAGCGTGCGCGCGCGCTCGGCCATCCTGCGGCGAGCACGCGGATCCTCGTAGCCTCCGCCGACGACGATCACGGCGTCGGTGCGCTGGCTGATCATGCGGTCGATGAGGTCGATCTCGCGGTCGACGTCGCCCTGCGAGGCGGCCACGATGCAGAGCCTGCCCGTGGCGGAGGCCTCCTGCTCGACGCCGCGCACGATGTAGGAGAAGAACGGATCGACGAGGTCGTTCACGATGATGCCGACGCTGTGCGTCGCCGAGCTCGCGAGCGCCCTGGCGTGCGCGTTCGCGGTGTAGCCGAGGTCCTCGATGGCACGGTTCACGGAATCGCGGGTGGCCTGAGCCACCGGATAGTTGCCGTTGAGCACGCGGGAGACCGTGGCCGACGAGACACCGGCCCGCTCGGCGACATCGGACATGGTCACGGTGTGCATGGCGCCCACCGTGGCGCGATCGTCCTGCGTCGTCATCCCATCCTCCGTTCGCGGGCCGGCGGCCCTTCTTCCTCGCGTCGTGCCCTGGTCGGTCAGGCGGTGTACGCCAGCTCGTCGGCGCGGAGCTCATGCGCGAGGATCCCTCGACCAACGTACTGCTCGACCTCGCGCACGGCCGAGTCGCCCAGCCGGTGGATCTCATTGCCCAGCGCGCCTGCGATGTGCGGCGTGATCACGACGTTCGGCAGGGAGTACAGCGGCGAGTCCGCCGGCAGCGGCTCCGGATCCGTGACGTCCAGATACGCGTCGAGCCGTCCGCTCACGAGCTCCGCGGACAGCGCGTCCGTGTCGATGAGGGCGCCGCGAGCGGTGTTCACGATGAGGGCGCCGTCATGCAGCAGCGCGAGCTCGGGAGCGCCGATGATGCGGCGCGTGTCCGGCGTGCTGGGGGCGTGCAGCGTGAGCACGTCGCTGCGACGGCACAGCTCGGGGAGGGACACGGCCTCCACACCGAGCCGCGCCGCCTCCGCGGCGGTCAGATAGGGGTCGCAGACGAGGATCCGCGCCTCCAGACGGGACACCAGGCCGATGACCTCTCGTCCGACCCGGGAGGCGCCGAGGATTCCGATCGTGACGCCGTTCGTCCCGATCGGCGGGATGCCCTCGACCGTGCGATGCCGCCGCGTGGTGCGCAGCTGATGCGCGAAACGGCTCGCGCGCTTGAGTCCGAAGACGATCGCCGCGAGCGTGAATTCGGCCACCGGCGTGGCGTTCGCCGCGGCCGCCGTGCTCACCCTGATGCCCCGGCCGAACGCCTCCGCGTCCAGGAAGGTCTTCACGGTGCCCGCGGTGTGCACCACGGCCTCCAGGCGCGGGGCCAGATCGAGCACGCTCGCGTCGATGCGCGGCGCCCCCCAGCCCGTCAGCATGACGCGCGCCTCGCGCAGCGCCTCCCGGGATGCGGGTGCGGCGAAGTCCGTGATCGGAAGAGGCCCCACGATCTCCACCGTGCTCCGCAGCCGCGCGAGAGCGCCTGCGGAGAACACCTCGAGGAAGGAGTCCTCCGCCATGACGACCACGGCGGCGGGGAGGGCGGTCTGGGGGTTGTGATCCACGGCGATCCTTTCGTTCTGCATCCAGATAGTAAGCGCATTCTATGCATTCCGTCCAGCGACAAAGAGAAGCCGCTCGGCGCCGACGCCCCGAAAATCAATGTTTCGCTGAAATCCGGCCTCGGCGTTGACACTCGCAGATCCGTCGGGTACGTTCGCAGCACAGCAAGCGCTTTCTAGCACTTGCGGAGAACCGATGAAGTTTCCCCGTCTCAGGTCGAGGTCGAAGATGAGCAGTTACAGCGAGCCGTTCGTGCAGAGCGCGACGACTCAGGGCGACGGCGCCGCGGGAGCGCAGCCCGCGCGTCCCGCATCGAAGGCCCGCCGCCGCGCCGTGCGGATCGAGAGCGTGCCCGCGCACCGCAAGCGCAGCCTCTGGGAGCGGATCAAGCGTGACAAGGTCATGCTCCTGCTGATCGCGCCGGGCTTCCTGTACTTCGTGGTGTTCCACTGGCTGCCGCTTCCGGGCAATATCGTCGCGTTCGAGGACTACCAGCCCTACCTCGGCTTCATCGACAGCGCCTGGGTCGGGTTCGACAACTTCGTGAAGATCTTCGGGGATCCCACCTTCTGGCAGGCGCTGCGCAACACGCTGGTGATCACCGGCCTGCAGCTGGTGCTGTTCTTCCCGATCCCGATCGTGCTGGCGCTGCTGCTGAACAGCATCATGTCGAACCGGATCCGCAAGTTCGTGCAGAGCGTCGTCTACCTGCCGCACTTCCTCGGCTGGGTGATCATCGTGTCGATCTTCGGGCAGGTGCTCGGGGCGACGGGCGTGGTGCCGCATCTCATGCAGGCGCTGGGCATGCAGCCGTTCGAAGCCATGACCACGCCCTGGTTCTTCCCGTTCCTGGTGTCGATCCAGTCCGCCTGGAAGGACGCCGGCTGGGGGACGATCATCTTCCTCGCCGCCCTCATGAACATCGACCAGGAGCTGTACGAGGCCGCCGCGGTGGACGGCGCCGGCCCCTGGCAGCGCATGAAGACGATCACGATCCCCGGGATCATGCCGGTCATCATCCTGCTGCTCATCCTGAACCTCGGCAGCATCCTCTCGGTCGGCTTCGAGCAGATCGTCCTGCAGCGCGACAACGTCGGCGCCGGGGCGGGCGAGGTGCTCGACACCTGGGTCTATTACCACGGCGTCCAGAACGGGCAATGGGGTCCGGCGGCCGCCGTCGGTCTCGTGAAGGGCGTCGTGGGCCTCGCGCTCGTGCTCGGCGCCAACAAGGTCGCTCATCTGTTCGGCCAGGAAGGTGTGTACTCCAGTGGCAAGTGACGTGCAGCTGACGACCAGGGCGGTCGTCATGCCCCGTACCCGACGCCGGAACCGCAGCGCCGAGTCGGCGCGGCCGGCCTGGATGGAGAAGCCCAGCCGTCTCGGCATTACGGGCAAGGCCGTCGTGGTCACGCTCATCTGCGCCGCGACGATCTACCCGTTCCTCACGGTGATCTCGACGAGCCTCTCGGACAGCACCGACATCGCGAACGCCAACGGGCTCGTGCTCTTCCCGCTGCACCCGACGTTCGCCGCCTACGAGACGATCTTCTCCGGCGGCATCGTCACCGCCGCGCTCGTGCGCAGCATGCTCATCACCGTGATCGGCACGCTGTGCTCGCTCGCCGCAACCGTGGGCATGGCCTACGGGCTCTCCCGTCGGGATCTCGCGTTCGGGAAGTTCATCCTGCTGACGGCGCTGTTCACGATGCTGTTCACGCCGGGGATCATCCCGAGCTTCCTCATGGTCAAGCAGCTCGGCCTGCTCGGCAGCTACGCGGCCCTGGTGCTGCCCACGCTGATCTCGGCGTTCAACCTCGTGGTCGTCCGCTCCTTCTTCATGGGGCTGCCTCAGGAGCTGTTCGAGGCGGCCAGGATCGACGGAGCCGGCGACTTCCGCATCCTCGTCCGGATCGTGCTGCCGCTCTCCAAAGGGGTGCTGGCCGTGGTCGGTCTCTTCTACGCGGTCGCCTACTGGAACGCGTTCTTCAACGCGATGCTCTACCTGAACAGCGACATGTGGCCGCTGTCGATGATCCTGCGCCAGTACGTGCTGCTGGGATCCCCGCTCGACACCGCCTCGGCCGGCGAGATCTCGGCGCCGTCCCAGGCGATCCAGATGGCCGTCGTCGTCATCAGCGTCATCCCGATCCTGCTCGTCTACCCGTTCCTGCAGAAGTACTTCACCAAGGGCGTCCTCACCGGGGCCGTCAAGGGCTGAGGCCCGCTCCACCCGATCGATCCACCTCCCTGTACAGAAAGGAGCCCATCGTGGCTCTCGAAACGAACCGGCGGACGTTCCTGTCCTTCGCCGCCCTCAGCGTCCTCGGCGTCGTCACAGCGGGCTCCCTCGCCGGCTGCGGCACGAAGGGTGCGCTCAACGCCTCGGCCGCCTCGGCCTCGGTGCTGCCGAAGTACATCCCGCTGAACGGCGCGACGCCCGACCTCGCCGGCACCGCCGAGGGCGTCCCCGCCGCCTTCTTCAACTACCCGGCCAAGCCGTTCCGCTCGGTGCCGGCGCCGTTCCTGAAGGGCCAGAAGGTCACCGCGATCACGAACATCTTCGGTCCGCCGCCCACGCCGGCCGCGTCCAACCCGGCCTGGCAGGAGATCAACAAGCGCCTCGGCGGCACGGTCGACATCACCGCGGTCTCGAGCGACGACTACGACACCAAGCTCAACACCGTGATCGCGGGCGGGGACATGCCCGACCTCATGCTCAACGACGGCGCCGCGATCGCCGACATCATCGGCTTCCTGGAGTCGGCCTGCCAGGACCTCACCCCGTTCCTCGCGGGCGACAAGTCCAAGGACTATCCGAACCTCGCCAACATCCCGCAGGCCTTCTGGAAGCCGGCGGTGCAGAACGGCAAGCTCTACGGGATCCCGATCCCGCGCGGGATGACCGGCGGATCCGGGTTCATCAACCAGACGTTCTTCGAGGCCGCCGGCGTCACGGACACCTCGACGATCAAGAACGCGGACGACTACCTGTCGCTCGCCAAGCAGCTCACCGGAGCCAATCGCTGGGCCCTCGGCAGCACCAAGTTCGGGCTCATCCCGTTCGAGCACATCTTCCACGTCCCCTACAACTGGACGATGAAGAACGGCAAGCTCGTGAAGGACATCGAGACGCCGGAGTACCTGGAGATGGTCTCCTTCGTGCAGAAGCTCTACGCCGCGGGATGCTTCGCCCCCGGCAGCGAGGGCTGGACCAAGTCGCAGATGTCGAACGCGTTCATCTCCGGCCAGGTCGCGCAGATCTACGACGGGCTGCCTGCTTTCGGGAAGCCGGGCGGCTACCAGCAGACCGTGCCGGCGGCGAACCCCGCGAACAAGGTCGCCCCGTTCATCCCGTTCAGCGCCACCGGCGGCAAGGCCACGGTCTGGCTCGACAACATCGACTTCGCCTGGACCATGGTGAAGAAGGGCAGCACGGACCACATCAGGCAGGTGCTGCAGGTGGCGAACTTCCTGGCGGCGCCGTTCGGCAGCGAGGAATACCTCCTGATGAACTACGGCGCCGAGGGCACGGACTACGCCCTCGATGCCAAGGGCAACCCGATCCCGACGCCCGCGGCGGCCCTGAACACGGCCGTGCCGTGGAAGTACCTCGCCGCGGGCCCGAACACGCTGTACTCGCCGCAGTTCCCCGACGCCATCAAGGTGCTGCACGACGCGTACTCGAAGCTCGTCCCGATCGGCGTCGCGGATCCGACCCTGGGCCTGTTCAGCCCGACCAACGCGAAGCAGGGCCTCACGATCGCGAAGCCCGTCTCGGACGCGGTGACCAACTTCATCGCAGGACGTGGTTCGCTGAACGATGTGAAGAGCGCGATCTCGACGTGGAAGAGCGCGGGCGGCGACGTCATCCGCTCGGAGTTCCAGAAGGCGCTGAGCGGCGCGACGGCGAGCCCGTCCCCGAGCGCCTGAGACGCAGCGGATCCGTGGACGCGGGAGAGGGCAGCGGGGGAGAGGGAACCGTGAGGGAAGACATCTCGACGACGATCGCGATGGATCCTGTCCTCTCCCCGTTCACGGGCTGGGGCAGGGCGCAGTGGGAGGCGGTGGCGGACGACTGGCTGGGCCAGGTGCGCCGCTACGCCAGCCCGGAGGGCGCCCTGCCGCGCCTGCCAGGACGCATCACCGGCGATGGGCCACGGCGCGAGGGGATGGAGGCCGTCGGCCGATCGTTCCTGCTCGCCGCGCCGCGGATCGCGGGCGCCGCCGACCCCGGGGAGCCCGCCGTCCAGGAGCACCTCGAGTACTACTCGCGCGCACTGCTCGCCGGCACACGGCCCGGCGGCGAGGAGGAGTGGCCCCGCGGCGTCAGCTGCCGGCTGCCGCTGACCGGGATCACGAACTCGATCGTGGAGGCGGCGAACATCGCGTACTCGCTGTACCTCAGCCGCGACCGGCTCTGGTCCGGACTCACCCGGCCCGAGCAGCTCCAGATCGCGGACTGGCTGCGCCATCACGCCCGCTGCGAAGTGTGGCAGAACAACTGGCAGTTGTTCCCTGCGATGGCGGAGGGCTTCCTGCGCTCGGTCGGCGAGGACGCGCGAGGGCTGCACTCCGACCGCAACGTGGCGCGGGTGGAGAGCTGGTACCTCGGCGACGGCTGGTACACCGACGGGCCGGAGCACGCGGTCGACTATTACAACGCCTGGGCGATCCACCCCTACCTCTGGGCCTGGTACCGCATGACGGACACCGTGCAGACGCCCGAGGGACAGAGGTATCTCGAGCGCCTCCACGACTTCACCGCCTCGCAGGCGCACCTGGTCGCCGCGGACGGCTCGCTGCTGCACCAGGGACGATCCCTCATCTACCGCACGGCCGCGCTCGCGGCGTTCTGGTGCGCGGACGCGTCGGGGGCGAGTGCGCTCACCCCCGGCCAGACCCGTCGCGTCGCGTCGGGGGTGCTCTCGCGCTTCACCGCGCAGGGCGTCGGAGCGGGCGGCCCGCTCACGCTGGGGTGGTACGGCGAGTTCGAGCCGATGTGCCAGGACTACAGCGGTTTCGGATCGCCGTACCTGGCCGGCATCGGCTTCCTCGGGCTCGCGCAGCCCGCGACCGCGCCGGTCTGGACCGCCGTCGAGGAGGCGCAGCCCTCCGACCGCGGACCGTTCACCGTCCCGATCGAGCCCGTGGGCTGGGTGATCCGCGGAGCCTCCGACGGGATCGTGCGGATGGCGAACCACGGATCCGACCACACGACGCTGCCCGTCGGCGACGACGAGGACCGGGACGACCCGCACTACGCGAAGTTCGCGTACTCCACACACACCGCGCCCGGCACGGGGCCGGCCTGGGCCGAGGCGATCGACTCGCATTTCGCGCTGCTCGACGACGACGGCGGCGGAAGCCGGCGCAGCTCCCTGCGCGCCAGTCACGTCGAGGGCGAGCTCTCCGGATCCGTGCACCTGCCGCAGCGGCATCGACGCGCCCTGCCCGGCACCGCCGTGACCACTGTCACCGCGGGGGACGGCACGGCCGAGGTGCGCGCGCACCTCGTGCAGACGGACCGGCCGTGGGCGATGCGCGAGGGCGGGTGGGCCGTCGCCGACGACGGCGAACTCGCGACGGGCGTCTTCGAGGACGGCGCCTGGGCTCGGGGCCGCGACGGCCTGATCGCCGCGATCGTCGGGCTGCACGGGTGGGACGCCCCTGCGCCCGTCGGTGCTTCCGCGACCCGCTCTTCCGAGACCGGCGGCGCACCAGGCCACGCCCAGGTGTTCGCCTACCGAGACGCGAACGCGATGGGAGCGCACTCCGCGACCCCCGCGCTCGGGGGGCGCACCGGCGCGGACCGCACCGTCGTGATCACGTTGCACGTGCTCGAACGCGGCGGTGCCGTGGATCCACAGGGCTGGCGCGACCGGGTGCGGGTGGACGTCGACGGCACACGCGTGCGCCTGGACTGGGTCTCCGGCGCGACGGCGGAGTTCGACCTCGCGACCTTCGTCCCCTGGGACGGACATCCCGGGCTCACCGGTCCGCGCGGGGAGGCCCGATGATCCCGCTGCGCTACGGCGCGGACGGCACCGCGCGCCGGACGGATCCGACGATGCAGGCGTTCCGCGCCGATCGGTTCGGGCAGTTCGTGCACTGGGGGCTGTACGCGATCCCGGCGGGCACCTGGCAGGGCCGCACGATCGAGTTCGCCGCCGAGTTCCTCATGCAGTCCGCGCACGTGAGCCGGGAGGACTGGGCCGCGCTCGCCGCGGACTTCACGCTCGACGGGTTCGATCCGGCCGAATGGGCGCGCACGGCCAGGCGCATGGGGGCGCGCTACGTCACGGTCACCACCAAGCACCACGACGGATTCTGCCTGTGGCCCAGCGCGTACACCGACTTCACCGTCGCCGCCACGCCCTCGGGGCGCGACGTGCTCGGGGAGATCCTGGACGCGTACCGAGCCGAGGGCCTCGCCACGCACCTGTACTACTCGGTGCTGGACTGGAATCACCCCGACTGGCGGTACGCGATCGAATCCGAGGACGACCGCGTCGCTTTCGACCGCTACCTCGACTTCGCGACGAACCAGCTGCTCGAACTCGCCGCGCGGTATCCGCACGCGCGCGGCTTCTGGTTCGACGGCACCTGGGACGAATCGGTCAAGGCGAACGGCCGCTGGACGCACGAGATCGAGCAGCTGCTCAAGGAGCGGATCCCCGGCGCGATCGTGAACAGCCGCCTTCGCGCCGACGACCGGGGAGCGCGGCACTTCGACTCCAACGGGGCGCTCATGGGCGACTACGAGAGCGGTTATGAGCGCCGCCTCCCTGCCCCCTGGGACCGCTCGGTCCTCGTGCACGACTGGGAGGCCTGCGCCACCCTCACCCAGGCGAGCTGGGGCTTCCACGACTCCGCCTGGGCGGACCGAGGACGGAAGACCCCGGCGCAGATCGTCGAGCAGCTCGCGCACACCGTGAGCCTCGGCGGCAACCTCCTGCTGAACTTCGGGCCGCGCGGCGACGGCTCGCTGGCGCCGGTCGAGACGGCCCTGGCCGATGCCGTCGGCGCCTGGATGGCGGTGAACGGAGCGGCGGTGCACGACAGCGGCCCCGCGACGGGATGGGACTACCCGGGCTGGGGCTTCTACACGGCGCCGCAGGAGAAGGATGCGCCGGCCGCCGGATCCGCGGGCGTCGTGCATGCGATCATCACCCGCATCCCGGTCTCGGGCATCCTCACGATCGCGCTGCCGTCCGGCATCGCGCTGCACGCCGTCCGCACGCTCGCCGATCGCGCCGAGGTGCCCTTCACCGTGCTGGACGCGCACACCGTCCAGCTCCCGGCTCCCGCGTCCACGGGGATGCCGACCGTGCTCGTCCTCGAGACCGTGCCCGCGGGGCAGGAGAGCGGCCCGCGCGAGCCCAACCCGGACGTCGCGCTCGTGTGATCGCATGAGCGGGCGCCTTCCCGTTCCGCGCTTGCGACGTGGGGAACGGGAAGGACACACCCCCACCCTCCGCTTCGAAGAGGAACAGGAAAGGGCATCACCATGAAACCGCACCGCACCGCAGATCGCAAAGCGCGCTGGCGACGACTGACCCCGGCGCTCGCCGCGGGCGCCGTCCTCGCTCTCGCACTGCCCGCCGCCGCGCAGGCGGACACCGCTCCGACGCCCCCGCAGTACACCGCGGCCGGCAGCACCACGCTGAAGGGCGGTCTGACCAGCGACATCGCCGGATCCGCCTACCTCGGCAAGGACGGGCAGTTCCACTGGACGAACGCGCTCACCGCCTACAGCACCAGCCCGGGGAGCGCATGGGCGCGCACCTTCACCAACACCGACATGGGCGCGGTGTCCGCGGGCATGGGCACGACCACGCAGAAGGCGCAGGCGCCGGCGTACTACGCCGATGCCGGCACGATCTGCTATCAGCTGGACAAGGACCCCGCCTTCCCGATCCCGTCGCCGCAGCAGGACGACCACTGCGACGTCATCGGCGTATGGGTGGATCCGCAGGGCACCTGGCACGCCCTGCTCAACGACGAGTTCCAGTTCGACCCCTGGCAGACCAAGGGGGCGAACGCCACGATCGCCGACAAGGTCTCGACGGGGCATCACAACAACCGGATCCTGCTCGCGACCTCCAAGGACGAGGGCGCCTCCTGGCAGTACGCGGGACCCGCGCTCACCTCGGCGTGGGATGACGACCAGGTCATCGACGACACCGCGTCGCCGGGCCAGTCCTACCCCTTCGGGAACTCCGGGTGCCGGCTGTTCATCGACTATTCGACCGGCTACTTCTACATCACGTACAACGTGAAGATCTACAAGAAGCCGGCCTCGTCGACCCTGGCCAGCTGGACCGAGATGGCGCGCGCGCCGATCAGCGGCGGCATGGCCAGCGGCACGTGGCAGAAGTGGTACGACGGCGCGTGGTCGCAGCCCGGCATCGGCGGAATCGACGGCAACGTCAACTCGATCGGCGGACTGAACGTGTCCTACGACCCGACGACCGACCTCATCGCCTGGAAGGGGTCGGGCGACACCGCGTCCGCCTCCTATCAGGCCGCCAAGGTGGGCGCGGATCACCTGATCGCCTTCGCCGACGCCTCGGGTCGCACCTACACGGCGAACACCCTGGCGCACACGATCGTCGACGACGCCACGGGCCAGTCGGCCCCCGATCGCACCGTGTCGTACCGTGACCCGGTGACCGGGCAGGATCTGACCCTCAAGGCCGTCGACGACAAGTACGAGAACGGCGTCAAGGTCGTCACCGGCGGCATCTACGTCACCCAGACGGATCCCGCCACCGGGGCCGCGCAGACGGTCGACCTCATCACCAACAGCGCCTACTACAAGGATCCGGTCTCGAACCACCTGTACCTGCCGTCGGCGAACAACGAGTCGGCCATCTCGTACAACGCCTTCTCGGGGCTCTACCGGATCGTCGGCTACGACGGCAACGTCTACGAGACGGCCGATCTCGGGAACCCGAACTCGTGGAAGGTCGTGGGGCTCATGCCCGCCGGATCCAACGGCGGCTATCTCACCTCGCTCGACAACGGCAGCCTGACGAACCAGAACGTCACCGGCCGCTCGTTCCTGACGATCTCGGATCTGAACGGGAAGGTCGTCGACATCGCGCAGGCCGCGGGCGACGGATCGGCCGCGGTGAGCACCGAGTACGCGCCGCGCGATACGGCGGGGGACGCGGTGAGCGCGGATGCGGCCTACGTGCTGCGGGTCGGCGGCAAGGCCGTGACGGCCAACCGTGGACCAGGGCTGGACGGCGGCAACGGAGCGGCGACCGGGGTGTCGACCTGGAAGCTCGCGCCCGTGAAGGACGTCCGGGGGAGCAACGGGGAGAACAGCGGCTTCTACCGTCTCGTCGACGCCGCGACCGGCAAGGATCTGCAGGTCACGGGATCCGGGGCCGCCGCGCAGCGCGCGGTCGACGCCGTCGTGACGGTCGGCGCTGTGCAGGCCGATGCCCAGCCGCTGACCTCGGCGGGTCTCGGCACGCCGGGAGGCAGCGATCAGTGGTATCTGCAGCGCGTCGCGACCGAGGGCACGTCGCTCGACGGATCCACCACCTACCGCCTGGTCAACCGCAACAGCGGCCTCGCCCTGCAGTACGTGAACGAGCGCATGCGGCTCGAGCAGCAGGCGCCGGGAGACGCCACGCAGTACGTGACGTTGACGGTGCGCTAGCACCCCGAGCAACAGGCCGGACCGGGAGCGCTTCCCGGTCCGGCCTCGCCACGACCGACCCGAAAGGAACGACATGACAGAACACGACCAGACCCCGCCGAGCGAGGAGTTCCGCGCGGCGGTGATCGGCGTCGGCGCCCGTGCCGGCGTGGCGCTGCACGTCGCTGCCGCCGGCGGCAGGGTCGTCGCGGCGGTGGACCCCGCGCCGCAGACGCACGAGCGGGCCGCGCGCCTGTTCGGGGACATCCCGGTGTTCGCCTCCGTCGCCGAACTGCTGGCGTCGGACGTCGTCCTCGACGGGGCCTTCGTCACGACGCCGGACTTCACCCACGCAGACATCGCGGTCGAGCTCCTCGAGGGAGGCGTGCCCGTCTACCTGGAGAAGCCGCTCGCGATCTCGATCGAGGATGCGGACCGGATCCTGGAGACCGCGTACCGCACCCGGTCGAAGCTCTACGTCGGGCACAACATGCGGCACATGCGTGTGGTGCGGATGATGAAGGACGTCATCGACCGCGGCGAGATCGGCGAGGTCAAGGCGATCTGGTGCCGCCACTTCGTCGGCCACGGCGGCGACTACTACTTCAAGGACTGGCACGCCGAGCGGGACAAGTCGATGAGCCTGCTGCTGCAGAAGGGCGCGCACGACATCGACGTGATGCACTGGCTCGCCGGTACCTCCTCGCGGACCGTGGTCGGCGTCGGCGACCTCGCCGTCTACGGGCAGGTGGGATCGCGCCGCGACAACTCGGACCGGCGCATGGGCGACTGGTTCTCGATGGGCAACTGGCCGCCCCTCGCGCAGCAGGACCTGAACCCGGTGATCGACGTCGAGGACATCTCGATGATCATGATGCGCACGGACTCCGGCGTGCTGATGAGCTACCAGCAGTGCCACTTCACGCCGGACTACTGGCGCAACTACACCGTCATCGGCACAGAGGGCCGGCTGGAGAACTTCGACGACGGCACGGGCGGGGAGATCCGCGTCTGGAACGCGCGCAGCGACTATCTCGAGAAGGGGCACGTCCGGTATCCGATCGAGGACGGCGGGGACGGCGGGCACGGGGGAGCGGATCCGCTCACGGTGGGCGAGTTCGTCGAGTTCGTCCGCTCCGGACGGCCGACCGACACGAATCCGCTCGCGGCCCGCGATGCGGTCGCTGCCGGGATCGCGGGCGCGCTCTCGATCCGCTCCGGCTCCCGGCCGCAGGAGATCCCCGTTCTGCCCGAGGAGATGCGGCAGTACTTCATCGCCCACCAGCTGGCGGGGCGCTGACCTCGGCGACGCGAGAAGGGGCCGTCCTGTACAAGAACAGGACGGCCCCTTCGCTGTTGTGCGGGGATGCCTACTTCGAGGTGCCCTGCGAGACGGATCCCTGCAGCTGGCGCTGGAACAGGATGTAGACGACCAGCACCGGGACGATCGTGATGATCACCGCGGCGAACATGGCGCCGAAGTCCACCTGGTAGCCGGCCGACGAGGCGAAGCTTGCCATGCCCTGCGAGAGCACGTACTTGCTCTGATCCGTGTTCAACGAGATCGGCAGCAGGAACTGGTTCCACAGGCCCAGGAAGTTCATGATCGCCACGGCCGCGAGTCCGGGCTTGGCCATCGGGAGCATCACCTGGAAGAACGTCCGCCACTCGCTGGCGCCGTCGACGTAGGCGGCCTCCTGGATCTCGTAGGGCAGGGACTTGAAGAACGAGAACAGGAAGAACACCGTGAACGGCAGCGCGAACGCGACGTACGTGATGATCAGACCCGGCAGCGTGTTCAGCAGGCCCATGCCCTGCAGGATGAAGAACAGCGGGACGATGGCGAGGAACACCGGGAAGGTGAGGCCGGCCAGCATCAGGTAGTAGATCACCCTGCTGCCTGGGATCGAGAACCGCGCGAGCACGTAGGCGCACATCGCGCCGAGCAGCATCACCAGGATCAGCGCGCAGCCGACCACGATGATGGTGTTCAGGAACATCGGGCCGAAGTTGTTCTTCACCCAGGCGTTGACGTAGTTGTCGAAGTTCCAGTTCGCGGGAAGCCCGAACGGGGACTTGAAGATCTCCTTGGTCGTCTTGAACGAGCCGAGCAGCGTCCACAGCATCGGCAGGATCACGACGAGCGCCCAGACGGCGAGGACGACGTGCGAGACGCCGCCGACCACCTTGTCGCTCGTGGTCGACTTCGTGCTGCGGATCTTCTTGGCCGCCTTCGGGTCGACGGTCACTGCGGCGCGCGTGTCGAGAGTCATGCGCGTCCTCCTTCATCCTTGCCGCCGACGACGCGGAACACGCCGATGACGAGACCGGCGAAGACCAGCGTCAGCACGGCGAGCACGACGCCCATCGCGCTGGCCAGGCCGAACTGGCCCTTTTCGAACGCGGTGCGGAACAGGTACTGGCTCATGACCAGCGTGCTGTTGTTCGGACCGCCGGACGCGTTCAGGCCCGCCATGTAGACGAAGGCGTCCAAAGCCATGATCCCCAGATAGATGTATGCGGTCTGCACGTTGTCGCGCATCTGCGGCAGCAGGATCGAGACCACCGTGCGGTAGCGTCCCGCTCCGTCGATGCGGGCCGCCTCGAGGGTCTCCGCAGGGATTCCCTTGATGGCGGCGATGAACAGCACCATGTAGAAGCCGACCATGCTCCACACGATCACGAAGATCGTGGCGCCCATCGCGGTGCTCTGATCGCCGAGCCAGGCGAAGTCGTTCGTGTTGATGCCGAGGAAGCCCAGCGCGCCGTTCAGAAGACCGTTCGGGGCGTAGATCATGCTCCACAGGATCGCGATGACGATTGCCGGGATCACGTACGGGAAGAACGACACGACGCGGTAGAAGCTCGATCCGACCAGGCCCCTGACCTGTCCGTGGCTCGGGCCGCCGACCGTGATCATGCTCGCGAAGACGAGCGCGATGACGATCGTGATGAGGGGAACGACGATCGCGAGCAGGGCGTTGTTCGCCATGGCCTGCAGGAAGGTCGAATCCTGGAAGAGCTTCACGAAATTGTTGATTCCGACGAAGCTCATGTTCGGCGAGAAGCCGGTCCAGTTGGTCATCGAGTAATAGACCGCCTGAATGAACGGCGAGATCACGAACACGAGGAACAGTGCCACTGGCAGCACGAGGAACACCAGAAGGAACGATACGTAGTCGAACGTCAACCGGCGCCGCCCCAGACGGGGGGCCTTGCGGCCCCCCGTGCGAGCAGCAGTGACCGCGGCTGTCTGCAGCCCCGGACCCCCGCTGGGTGTTGAATAGCTCACTTGATCTCAATCTTGGTGATGGAGCTGTCATTGCGGATCTTGTCGGTCAGATCCTGCAGCGCCTTCGTGATGTCCGCGACCGACATCTTGCCGTCGAGGAACGAGTTCCAGATCGGCAGCTGGTCGGAGTTCATGCCGTACAGGCCGAACGCCTTGATGGTGAAGACGTTGTCGCCGGCCTTGTCCAGCAGCTCCTTCTGCGAGACCAGAGCGGTGGAACCGAAGCCGTCGGCGGGGACGATGCCCTTGACGATGGTCGGGGCCAGCTTGCTCTTGGCGAACGCGGTGGCGGAGTCCTTCGACAGCATGGTGCGCAGCAGCTCCTTGCCGCCCGCGGGGTTCTTCGCCTTGGTCGGGACGATGAACGGCTCGCCGGCCTCAGCGCGCAGGGTGCCCGCCGGGGTGGTCTGCTTGTCGTCGAGGGGGATCTCGCCGATGCCCTTCATGGTGAAGCCGTCCGCGGTCTGCTTCTTCATCTCGTTCTCGATCCACGAGCCCGAGGGGTAGAGCAGAGCGGCCTCGTCGAGGCTCCACTGCGACTGTGCCTGCGTGAACTGCGTGCCCGCGCCGCCCGGCTTCATGTAGCCGGCCTGGATGAGGTCGTAGAAGATCGTCAGGATCGACTGAAGGGTCGGGTGCGACCAGCAGCCCTCCTTCAGGTTCTCCAGCGGCAGGCGCACGTCGTCACCGCTCTGGATGACGGCGGAGTCGACGACCAGGGTCTGGTAGTACGTCGCCGCCTCCTTGCCCCAGACGAAGAGGTACTTGTTCTTGGCCTTGGCAGCCTCGCCGAGCGCCTTCAGGTCCTGCCAGGTCTTCGGGACGGTGAAGCCGTTGTCCTTGAAGACCTTGTCGGAGTACCAGATGCCGTACACCGTCATGACGTAGTTCAGCGCGACGAACTTGCCGTTGAAGGTACCGGGATCCTTGACGCCGCCGTAGAGCGTGTCGCTGATCTTGGTGCCCTCGAGGTTGTTCGCGTCCAGGACGTCGTCGAGCGTCTCGAGCTGGTCGAGGATCGTGTTCCAGCCGATCTGGTTGGCGCCCGAGTTGTCGATGAGGTCCGGCGGGTTGCCGCCGACGAAGCGCGGCTGCAGCTCCTGCGCGATCTTGGTGGAGGCCGAGACCTTGACCGTGGCGCCGGTCTTGCCCTTCTCCATGATCTTCGCCGCGTTCTCGACGTAGTCCACGCCGTAGCCGCCGTCGAAGATCACCGCGTCGACCTTGGAGTTCGCTGCCACGCCGAACGGGTTGTCGGCCGACTTCGTGCCGCCGGCCGTGCCGCCGCCCGAGCCGCCGCCGGGGGCGGCGCAGGACGCCAGGCTGACGCCGAGGGGCACCATGACCGCCGCGAGCGCCGCACCGCGCAGCAGCGAGCGGCGGCTGATGGAAGCGTCTTTGGTTTCCATGTGATTGTTGCCTTCCTTAGTGAGGGGTGAGGGAGAGGATGAGTCTGTGGGGCGCTCAGGCGCCGCGGCGGAGTCGATCGAGGTAGCGGGCTTCGAGAGCCGCGTTGTGCTCATCGCCGCCGGGGATGTTCGCGGAGATGTACATCGGCGGAACCTCGCCGGCCTCCGCGAGCGTGCGGGCCACGCCGAGCGTGAGCAGCTGGGCGATGAACGCGGCCGTGATCGAGGAGATCGCGCCCGCCGAGATGGTCTCGGTGACCTGCAGGGTGGAGTCGCCGTAGGGGGCGAGGTTGTCGATCACGACGTCGGCGATCTCGCTGAGCCGCTTGCCGCTCGGGTGCTTCGGCTCGACGCGGGCGGTGTGCTCCAGGCTGGTCACCGCGATGACCTTGTGGCCGTGCTCCTTCGCCCACAGCGCCACGCCGACGATGGATCCGTTCACGCCCGAGTTCGAGGCGATCACGAAGACGTCGTTCTCGGTCACGGGGGAGACGGCCATGAGCTCGTCCACCACCCAGGGCTCGCGCTCGAGGGATCCGGTCAGGACCTCGGCCGGACGCTCGCCGTGCAGCACGATGTCGCGCAGGGCGATGCGGTTCGTCGGGATGAGCCCGCCCGCACGGCCGGCGATCTCCATCGCGAACGCCTCGGAGTGCCCCGTGCCGAACGCCTGGATGACGCCGCCGTCGCGCAGCGCGGTGACGAGCAGGTCGATCGCGGGATCCAGCGCGCCGTTCTGCGCGTCGGCGGTGAGACGCTCGAGGCGCGTCTCGGCTTCGCGGAGCAGATCCTGGGGGGAGGCGCTCATCGGGTGGACTCCTTCGTTCGGTGGGGGCGGGGCTCTTCGAGGGGGGACGACGAACGGCGGTGCGCGGAGACGGCCATCGCGCTCGCGGCGAGGCGCGTCGCAGCCTGGCCGAGAGTGCGCTGCGCCACGAGCACGTAGAGCAGGTCGATCACGAGCAGCTGCGCGTGCTTGATCGAGAGGTCGTCGGGGCGCTGAGCGGGGTTCCCCGAGGCCGTGATCAGTGCGACGTCGGCGCTCGAGGCCAGCCAGGAATCCGCGTCGGTCGTGATCGCGACGGTCAGGGCCCCGGCCGCACGGGCGTGAGAGAGCATCTCGATGGTCTCCTCGGTGCGGCCCGTGTTCGAGATGCCCACGGCGACCGAGGAGCCGTCCTGCAGCACCGCGCTGGTCAGGCCGTCGTGCACATCGGACCAGGAGTGCGCGTTCACGCCGATCCGGTAGAGGCGTCCGCGGAACTCGTCGGCGATGACGCCGCTGCCGCCGACGCCGTAGATGTCGACGTGCCTCGCCTCCGAGATCGCGCGCGCCACGAGCTGGACGTCGTCGAGGTCGAGCAGGCCCGTCGTGATCTCCATGCTGCGGGTGTGCAGGCCCAGCAGGGTGAGCAGCACCCGGTCGGCGGGGTCATCCTGCCCGATGTCGTCGGCGATGTCGGTGCGCCAGGTGGTGCCGGCGTCGCCGCGTCCGGACTCGGCGGCCACGCCGACGCGGAACTGCGTGTAGCCGTCGAAGCCGATCGCGCGGCAGAAGCGGGTGACGGTGGCGGCGGAGGTGCCGGCCTGGTCGGCGAGCTCGGTGATCGTCAGCTCGACAGGGGCCGTGGGGTGCGCCGTGATGACCGCGGCGATCTTCGCCATGGCCTTCGGCATCGCCGGACGCCGCAGCGAGATGCGCTGCGTGATCGACAACTCGTTGCCGACGTCCTGCATGAGTGGCACCATTGCCTCCGGTGAAAACGCGTCGTGGAACGACATGGTTCGGGTGAAAAACATTCTCATCAGGTCGCGGATGAAAAATCAAGTAGGACAGATAACAAATTGGGGTTCAACATGCTCGTGATCGGTGTGGATGCCGGCGGGACCTCCACCAGGGCGGTGCTCGCGACGGGCGAGGGCCGCGTGATCGGCTTCGGTCGAGGTGGCAGCGGAAACCCGACCTCATCGGGTATTCCGGCGGCCCTTGCCGAGGTGCGCGGCGCGATCTCCGCCGCCCTCGACGCCGGCGGGGCGCGCCTCTCGGACGTGTCGCGGATGGTCGTCGCGATGGCGGGGCACGACTCTCGTGGCGGCGCGTCGGAGTGGATCCACGATCCGCTGAAAGAAAACGGGTTCGACGGCGCGCTGACGTTCGAATCGGATCTGCTGGCCATGTACTCGAGCGGCGCCGTGGCCCCCGTCGGCTACGGCGTGGTGTGCGGAACGGGCGCGAGCGCGGTGCGCGTGGAGGGCGGGCGCATCGTCGCCACGGCCGACGGGCTGGGCTGGCTGCTCGGCGACAGGGGGAGCGGCTTCTGGATCGGCCGGGGTGCGGCGGCGGCGGCGATCGCGGAGCTCGACGGGCTGGGTCCGGAGAGCATCCTCACACCTCGCGTGCTGCAGGCCGCAGGGATCGCGGGGGAGGGCGCGCACGGCTCCGGAACCGATGGGCGCCCTGCTGCCCTGGAGCACCTGATCCGCGTGCTGTACGCGCAGCGGCCGGTGCAGCTGTCCGCGTTCGCTCCGCTCGTGTTCGATGCGGCGGAGGAGCGCGATCCTGTCGCGGAGGGGATCCTCCGCGAGGCGGGCGAGCAGCTGGTGCGCACGATCCGACTCGTGCAGGCGGGTCCGGGGCCGGTCGTGATCGGCGGGAGCATCGTGCTGCGACCCGGCGCGCCGCAGCGGCTGCTGCGCACGCACGTCGCGGAGGCCTTCGGCGACGTGCCGTTCGTGCTCGTGGACAGCGGCGCGGCCGGGGCCACGATGCTCGCGCTGCGGCACGCGGGCGTCGACGTGGACGAGGGGATGCTCGCACGGGTGCGCGCGGGGATCGGGGAGGCGATGCGTGCGGGAGCCCCCACCGGGATCCCCGGCCCTGGCTCGACGGTCTCGATGGGCGGCACGCCCTAGAATCGATAGCCTATGAACCCCGAAGCCCTCGCCACTGCGATCCTGTCCGTCCTCGCCCCGATCGCGGACGAGCGACGACCGGGCGAGCCCCTTGCGCTCACCGCGGGGGACATCGTGCTGGAGCGTCCGCGGAACCGCGAGCACGGCGACTGGGCGACCAACGTCGCGATGCGCCTGGCGAAGCAGCTCGGCGCAAACCCGCGCGAGCTCGCGCAGCAGATCGCCGACGGGCTCGGCGCCGTGGACGGCATCGCCGAGGCCTCGGTCGCCGGGCCCGGCTTCCTCAACGTGCGCCTCGAGGCCGGCGCCGCCGGTGCCCTCGCGAAGGTGATCGTGGACGCGGCCGAGGCGTACGGGCGCAACGACTCGCAGACCGGCCGCTCGATCAACATCGAGTTCGTCTCGGCGAACCCCACCGGGCCCCTGCACATCGGGCACACCCGCTGGGCCGCGCTCGGCGACGCGATCGCGCGCCTGCTCGACGCGAGCGGTGCGAACGTCGCCCGCGAGTTCTACATCAACGACGCGGGCGCGCAGATGGAGCGGTTCGCCGGATCCATCGTCGCGTCGGCGCAGGGCGAGCCGACCCCGGAGGGCGGCTACGCGGGCAGCTACATCGCGGACATCGCGCAGCGCGTGCTGGCCGACCGCCCCGACCTCCTCTCCCTCGACCCCGCCGAGCAGCTGCTCGTCGCGCGCGAGCTCGGCTACCAGTACCAGCTGGCCGAGCAGAAGGACTCGCTGGCGAAGTTCAACGTCGTGTTCGACGTCTGGTTCTCGGAGCGGATCCTGCACGCGAAGGGCGAGGATGGCGAGCCCAGCCTCGTCGACCAGGCGGTGGACCGGCTGCGCGCGCAGGGGCACGTGTTCGATCAGGACGACGCGGTGTGGGTGCGCACGACCGACTTCGGGGACGACAAGGACCGCGTGATCCGCCGCTCCAACGGAGAGTACACGTACTTCGCCGCCGACGCCGCGTACTACCTGAACAAGGGCGACCGCGGCTTCGAGCACAAGATCTACCTGCTCGGCGCGGACCACCACGGCTATGTGCACCGCCTGAAGGCGCTCGCGGGCGCCGCGGGCGACGACCCGGAGAAGGACGTCGAGGTGCTCATCGGGCAGCTCGTCTCCGTGGGCGGCGCCAGGCTCAGCAAGCGCGCCGGCAACATCATCGAGATGGACGACCTGCGCGAGTGGCTCGGCACGGACGCGCTGCGGTACTCGCTCGAGCGCTCGCCCGCCGACTCCCCACTGTCGCTGGACCCCGAGCTGCTGCAGAAGCGCACGAACGACAACCCCGTGTTCTACGTGCAGTACGCGCACGCCCGCACGCACAACGTCGCGCGCAACGCGGCCGACTCCGGCGTGGACCGCTCGGCGTTCGCGCCCGAGCTGCTCACGCACGAGACCGAGTCCGCGCTCCTCGGCGCCCTTCAGGAGTTCCCGCGGATCGTGGCCTTCGCCGCCGAGGTGCGCGAGCCGCACCGCGTCGCGCGCTACCTGGAGGAGCTCGCAGGCCTCTACCACCGCTGGTACGACAACTGCCGCGTGATCCCGCAGGGCGACGACCCCATCGAGGACGTGCACCGCACGCGCCTGTGGCTGAACGACGCCACGGGCCAGGTGCTGCGCAACGGCCTCGACCTGCTCGGGGTGTCCGCGCCGGAGCGGATGTGACGTGAGCGGCGCGGAGGAGGGCTCGCACCCGACCGAGCCGTATCCGCGGGACCTTGGTTCCGAGCATCCGACGGTGCCGCTGCCGCCTCAGGCCGCGGGGTCGCCGGCGCCAGGCGCCGCGTCCGGTGCGGGGCTTCCGCCTCGGCCGCCGCTGCCGTCCGCGCCCGTCGCCGTGCCGCCGCCGCGTCGGCGGGCGCGCTGGCCCTGGGCGCTCGGAATCGTCGTGGTGGTGCTCGCGGCGCTCGTCGTGGGCGGCGAGTTCGTGGCGCGCGCGGTCGTCGCGCAGCAGATCCGCTCGCAGGTGATCACGGCGCTGAAGCTTCCCGCGGATCAGCAGCTGGACGTGAACGTGGGCGGCATCGTGCTGCCGCAGCTGGTCGCCGGCCGGCTGGACGACGTGCGCCTCTCCTCGAAGAGCGTCGCGATCGGCCCGATCACGAGCGCGGTGGATGTCGACGCGACCGGAGTGCCGATCCGCGGCGGCGCGCTGGGCAGTGCCAGGGGCAGCTTCCGGATCGGTGCCGATCAGCTCGAGAAGGCGATCACGGCGGCCGCGGGATCCACCCCGATCGACGCCGTGACGCTGGACGGGAAGGACGTCAGAGCGACCGGATCCGTGAAGCTCTTCGGGGCGACCGTGCCGCTCGCCCTCGCGCTCACCCCCGGTGCGGAGGGCGGCGAGCTCACCTTCACGCCCACCTCGGCGACCGTCGGCGCCATGACGCTGGACGCCTCCGACACCTCCTCGCCGTTCGCGGGCGTGCTCAAGCCGCTGTTCGCCACGCAGAAGCTCTGCATCGCCGACCGGCTGCCGGCGGGCGTGCACCTGAGCGGGCTGCGCGTGGACGGCGACGCCCTGGTGGCGACGTTCTCGGCGGACAGCGCGATCACGACGGATCCGGCGCTCCTCGAGAACGGGAGCTGCGCGGGGAAGTAGCCCGTCAGGATCCGCGGCGCTCTATCGTGACCTGATCCCGCGCCGCGTCGCGTTCGGCGGTGGTCGCGGTGAGCAGCCGCTCCGCGCGCTGGAGGCGTCGTTCGGCGAACGTGCGCGGGCTGTCTGTCGCCCGATCCGCGCCGTCCTCGACGCCGGTGATGATCCACGCGCTCGCGAGCAGCACGACCTGCGCGGACAGGTTGAGCCAGAGCAACAGCGCGATGAGCGCCGCGAAGGAGGCGAGCAGCGGGTTCGACGAGGCGCCGCCGACGAACAGGGTGGACAGCTGCTGCAGCACGAGCAGGCCGAGGCCGCCGAGCGCGGATCCCGCCCAGAGCGTGCGGGCGCGAGCGCGCACGCCGGAGAGCACCCAGAAGAGCCCCGCGATGAGAGCCGTGTCGAGCGCGAAGACGATCAGGAGCGACAGGATCCGCTCGGTCCACGCGGTCGCCGGGGAGTGGCGCATGCCCAGCAGATCCGCGATCTGGTCGAGCCCCACCGAGCCCACCACCGTGGCGGCCGCACTGAGCGCGAAGCCGATCCCGATCCCGATCGCCAGCGCGAGGTTGCGGAGGATGACCCAGTACCACTGCACGTCGTCGGCGAGGGCGCCGGCGAGGGTGCGCAGGGCGATGCGCAGCGATCCGATCGCGCCGAGCGCCGCGCCCACGAGTCCGGCGAGCGAGACGATCCCCGCGATCGACAGTCCGGCGGGGGCGGTGATGTTCTCCGGGTCGATGAGGCCGCCGGATCCGACGAGGCCCGGCACCGCGGCGTCGACCGCCCGGACCAGCGCGGCGAGCGCCTCGGGGTTGCCCGCCAGCCACAGCCCTGCGGCGGAGAAGCCCAGCAGCACGGCGGCGAACAGGCTGAACAGCGCGCGGTAGGTGATCCCGTCGGCGAGCGCGGGCCCGTGCTTCTCGGAGTACAGCAGCCACGCGCGCACGACCCGCCACCGCAGCACGCGCGCCAGCACGGCGTCGATCGACCGCGGCAGCCACGGCTTCTGCGTCCGTGCGCCCTCGGATGCGGTGCGAGTGCCCATGCCCCGAGCGTACCCAGATGCGCCCCCCCACTTTCGAGTCGTCCCCATGAGCGGAGGCCATGGCGTGCGCTGACGGGGACGACTCGGAAGTGGAGGAGTGTTGCGGCGAGCGGGCGGGAGGGCGGGGACGGGGCTGGTCCGGTGCACGGGATGCGATCGAGTGCACGGGGTATCGCCGCGAAGTTTCCGTGCAGTCGGCGGGATCCGGTGCGGTCGTGAGCGCACGGCCTTCGGCGGGGCATGGCCGGCCACGAGCGCATGGCCTGCTGCCGAGCGCACGGCTAGTTCCCGAGTGCACGGCTTGCTGCCGAGCACACGGCTTGTCGGCGCGGGGATCCCGTGCAATCGTGAGGATCCGGTGCAGTCGGCGGGGGCCGGTGCGGTCAGCGGGGTCCGGTACGGTCGGCGGGCGGGGAGCGGCGGCCCGCCAGGCGCGCCCCGCGCGACGCCCGCCGGGCCCGGGGGCGCCGCCGCAGGAGACGCCCCGCGGCGTCACACCCGTCGGGGCGGGCCGGTGCGGTGCCTTAGAATTCTCAGAACTCGGCGCGCTCTGGGCCGGGCTCGAACACCCGAGACACCCACGACGATTGGTGCCCTGTGCTTCCCGCATCGCCCGACGACGCGCTCTCCCCGGAATGGCTGAAGGAACCGGCCGATCCGAACGCCCTCGCCGCGGGGGTGTGGCCGGTCTCCGCGCGGCGCGACAGCGACGGAGAGCTCGAACTCGGCGGCGTCGGAGTCGCCGAGCTGCGTGCCCGTTTCGGCACCCCGCTCTACGTGCTCGACGAGGCCGAGGTGCGCGCCCACGCGGCGCGGATCAAGGGCGCCTTCGACGCCGCGGCGGCCGCCCACGGCACCAAGGCGCGCGCGTACTACGCGGGCAAGGCGTTCCTCAGCACCGAGGTCGCGCGCTGGGTCACCCAGGAGGGGCTGCGCGTGGACGTCTGCAGCCGCGGCGAACTCGAGATCGCGCTCGCCGCCGGCGTCAAGCCGTCCCGGATCGGCTTCCACGGCAACAACAAGAGCGTCTCCGAGCTGGAGCGGGCCGTCGAGGTCGGCGTCGGCACGATCATCCTCGACTCGGCGATCGAGATCGAGCGCCTCGGCGCGATCGCCGAGCGCCGCAGCGCCGCGAGCAGCGGCACGGGGTCCGACGGATACGTCCAGCGCGTGCTGTTGCGCGTGAACAGCGGCGTGCACGCGGAGACCCACGACTTCCTCGCCACCGCGCACGAGGACCAGAAGTTCGGCACCTCTCTCGAGGCGGCGCCCGCGCTCGTCGAGCGGATCCGCGAGATCCCGAGCCTGGAGCTGCGCGGCCTGCACTGCCACATCGGATCCCAGATCTTCGGATCCGCCGGCTTCGCCGAGTCCGCCTCGCGCGTCGTCGATCTGCACGCCGAGCTCCGCGAGGGAGGGGAGCTGCCGCTGCTCAACCTCGGCGGCGGCTTCGGCATCGCGTACACCGCGGCCGACGACCCGACCCCGATCGAGGAGCTCGCCACCGCGATCGTCGAGGCCGTCGCCCGGGAGTGCGAGGTGCGCGGGATCCCGATCCCCACGCTCGCGTTCGAGCCGGGTCGCGCGGTCATCGGCCAGGCCGGCGTCACGCTGTACGAGGTCGGCACCACCAAGGAGGTGTCGCTCGGCGAGCGCGGAGAGCGCCTCTACGTGAGCGTCGACGGGGGCATGAGCGACAACGCGCGCCCCGCCCTGTACGGCGCCCAGTACTCCGCGCGCATCGCCTCCCGCGAGGGTACGGGCGCACCGGTGCTCGCGCGCGTCGTGGGCTCGCACTGCGAATCGGGGGACATCGTCGTCGATCACGAGTACCTCCCCTCCGACGTCACCCCGGGCGACCTGCTCGCGGTGCCGGCGACCGGCGCGTACTGTCACGCGCTGTCCAGCAACTACAACCACACCCCGCGCCCCGCGGTCGTCGCCGTGCGCGACGGCCGGGCACGGGTGATCGTGCGGGGGGAGACCCTCGACGACCTCCTCTCCCGCGACGCCGGCATCGCCGCTCGCGGCACGAAGGAACCCACCGGCGCCCGCGCCGGAGAAGGAGAAGCATGACGGAACTCGACGGCCTCCGCCGCACCCTCCGCGTCGCCCTGCTCGGGGCGGGATCCGTGGGATCCCAGGTCGCGCGCCTGCTCCTCGAGCACCAGGGCGACCTCGCCGAGCGCAGCGGCGCGCGGCTCGAGCTCGCGGGCATCCTGGTCCGCGACATCGAGGCCCCGCGCGACGCGGAGCTGCCGCGCGAGCTGCTCACGACCGATGCCGAGGCGCTGATCCAGAGCGCGGACATCGTGATCGAGCTCATGGGCGGGATCGAGCCGGCGCGCGGCTACGTGCTGCAGGCACTGCGCAGCGGTGCCGATGTCGTCACCGGCAACAAGGCGCTGCTGGCCACGCACGGCGCGGAGATCTTCGAGGCCGCGGACCAGGTCGGCGCCTCCGTGTCCTACGAGGCCGCCGTCGCCGCGGCCATCCCGATCATCCGCCCGCTGCGCGACTCGCTCGCCGGCGACCGGATCAAGCGCATCTTCGGGATCGTCAACGGCAGCACGAACTACATCCTCGACTCGATGGACCGCCAGGGCCTGAGCGCCCAGGAGGCGCAGCGGATCGCGACCGAGCTCGGCTATCTCGAGGCGGATCCCTCGCTCGACCTCGAGGGCTACGACGCGGCGCAGAAGGCCGCGATCCTCGCCAGCCTCGCCTTCCACACGCAGGTCTCGCTCGACGACGTGCACCGCCAGGGCATCGAGTCCGTCACGGCCGACATGATCGCCGACGCCCGCCGCGCGGGCTATGTGATCAAGCTGCTCGCCGTGTGCGAGCGCCTGAACGAGGACGACGGGGACGCGGTCTCGGTGCGCGTGTATCCGGCGCTGATCGACCGCGAGCACCCGATGGCGAGCGTGCACGGCGGCAACAACGCCGTGTTCGTCGAGGCCGAGGCCGCCGGACCGCTCATGTTCTACGGGGCGGGCGCGGGCGGCGTGCAGACCGCCTCTGCCGTGCTCGGCGACGTCGTCTCGGCCGCGCGCCGGCACATCGCCGGCGGCGTGGGCGTGGGGGAGTCGGCCAGGCAGAGCCTGCCGATGGCGCCCTTCGGCCACATCACGACCCGTTACCAGATCACGATCGAGGTCGCCGACGTCACCGGCGTGCTCGCGACCGTGGCCGGGATCCTCAGCGACCACGGCGTCTCGATCGCGACCGCTCTGCAGACGATCGAGCGGGGCGAGCAGAGCAGCACCGCCCGCATCGTGATCGGCACCCACCGCGCCACCGAGCAGGCCCTCAGCGACACCGTCGCCCGCCTCGCGGACAGCGACGCCGTCACGCGCGTGCTCTCGGTGCTGCGCGTCGAGGGGGAGTGACGTGAGCTCCCTGCTTCACCCGGTCCCTGAGCCCGCCGAAGGGCCGATGCCGGGGCGCACCGTCGAGGTGCGCGTCCCCGCCACGAGCGCCAACCTGGGTCCGGGGTTCGACACCCTGGGTCTCGCGCTCAGCATGTACGACGAGCTCGAGGTGACCGCCCTCGAACCGGGGCTCATCGAGGTCGAGGTCTCCGGATCCGGCGCGGAGGAGATCGCGCGCGACGCGTCCAACCTCGTCGTGCGCTCGATCGCGCACGTCTTCGCCGACGTGGGCGTCGCGATGCCGGGGATCCGGCTCGTGGCGCGCAACGGCGTGCCGCACGGACGCGGACTGGGCTCCTCCGGCGCCGCGGTCGCCGCCGGCGTGCTGGCCGCGCAGGGGCTGCTGGCGGGCATCGTCGAGCTCGACGACGCCGCGCTGCTCCGCCTCGCGACCGAGCTCGAGGGGCATCCCGACAACGTCGCCCCCGCACTGTTCGGCGGACTGACGATCGCCTGGACGGCCGCGCGCGGTCCGCAGCACAAGAAGCTGCTCGTGCACCGCGGCGTCTCGCCGCTCGTACTCGTTCCCGGCTACACGATGTCGACCAAGGCGGCGCGCAGCCTGCAGCCGGAGCAGGTGCCGAGCGAGGACGCGGTGTTCAACGTCTCCCGCTCCGCGCTGCTCATCGCGGCGCTCACCCAGAGCCCCGATGTGCTGCTGGACGCGACCGACGACCGGCTGCACCAGGACTACCGCGCGCCCGCGATGCCGGAGACGAACCGGCTCGTGCGCGCCCTGCGTGCGGAGGGCTTCGCGGCGGTCGTCTCGGGTGCGGGGCCCAGCGTGCTGGTGCTGTGCGACGGGCCGGGCAGCCGGCTCGACGCCGTCCGGATCGCCGACGAGGTCACGGACACTCCGTGGATCCCGCAGATGGTCGCCGTCGATGTGCGAGGTGGTACAGTGAGGGAACGAGCGGAGGGTTCTTCGTCACAATCGTGATCCCGACCCGCGACGCACTTCCCGCGTCAGCCGCACAGCACCCGAAACCGCAGGACGAGCCGGTCACCGAGCTCCATGCCAGCGTGTTCTCCGGGTGGCATGCAGGGGACAGCCTGTTCTCGGCATGATCGTGCGGTCGCGCCCCGGCATCTGCCGTGTGCGCGCCGAAATTCCCACGACTTACAAGAGGAGTACTCGTGGAGACCATCTCCGAGACCCAGATCGAGACTTCGGCTTCGGCCGATCAGGCGTCCGCCGAGGACGCACCCAAGGCGCCGCGCAAGCGCGCCCCGCGCCGTGCGAACACGGCGACGGCTGCCGCGAAGGCCGCTGAGGCCGCCGAGGCCGCGCCCGCCGCCGAGGCCGCACCGGCCGCCGCCGAGGGCGCATCCGCCGCGGATGCTCCGGCCGAGGCCGCTCCGAAGGCGAAGGCCCCGCGCCGCAGCCGTGCGAAGAAGACCGAGGAGGCGCCGGCCGAGACGGCAGGCGCCGATGCCGCTCCCGCTGCGGAGGCCGCACCCGCCGCCGATGCGCCGGCCGAGGCCGCACCGAAGGCGAAGGTCCCGCGCCGCAGCCGTGCGAAGAAGACCGATGACGCCCCGGCGGAGGCCGCGGCGGACGCTCCGGCCGAAGCCGTGGCGGAGCCGGTCGCGAAGGAGACGCCCGCCGAGTCGGCGCCCGCCGACGCGCAGCCCGCGGAGAGCCCGGCGGAGGGCGGCGAGGAGACCAGCGGTCGCAGCCGCAGCCGCTCCCGTTCGCGCAGCCGCAACCGCAACGGCGGTCAGGACGGCCAGAGCAACGGCGGGCAGAACGGCCAGGGCAACGGCCAGGGCAACCAGAACGGCAACCAGGGCAACCAGGGCGGCCGTGGCGGCGCCCAGGACTCCGACGAGGACGGCGGCAGCGCCCGCAGCCGCCAGCGCAACAAGCGCCGCGGCGGCACGAACCAGAACATCGACGAGTTCGAGACCGAGATCGGCGAGGACGACGTCCTCATCCCGATCGCGGGCATCCTCGACGTGCTCGACAACTACGCTTTCGTGCGCACCACCGGCTACCTGTCCGGGCCCAGCGACGTGTACGTCTCGCTCGGCCAGGTCAAGAAGTACAACCTGCGCAAGGGCGACGCGGTCGTCGGCGCGATCAAGCAGCCCCGCGAGGGCGAGCAGCAGGGACGCCAGAAGTACAACGCGCTCGTCAAGGTCGACTCGATCAACGGGCTGAGCACGGATGACGCCGCGAACCGCGTCGAGTTCTCGGCGCTGACCCCGCTCTACCCGCAGGAGCGCCTGCGCCTGGAGACGGCGCCGGAGAAGCTCACGCAGCGCATCATCGATCTGGTCGCCCCGATCGGCAAGGGCCAGCGCGGACTCATCGTCGCGCCCCCGAAGGCCGGCAAGACGATCGTGCTGCAGCAGATCGCCAACGCGATCGCGCAGAACAACCCCGAGGTGCACCTCATGGTCGTGCTCGTCGACGAGCGCCCCGAAGAGGTCACCGACATGCAGCGCACGGTCAAGGGCGAGGTCATCGCCTCGACCTTCGACCGTCCCGCGGAGGACCACACCACGGTCGCCGAGCTCGCGATCGAGCGCGCCAAGCGCCTCGTCGAGCTGGGCCGCGACGTGGTCGTGCTGCTCGACTCGATCACCCGCCTCGGCCGCGCGTACAACATCGCGGCTCCCGCCTCCGGCCGCGTGCTGACCGGTGGCGTGGACGCGTCCGCGCTCTACCCGCCGAAGCGCTTCTTCGGCGCGGCGCGCAACATCGAGAACGGCGGATCGCTCACGATCCTCGCGACCGCGCTGGTCGAGACCGGATCCAAGATGGACGAGGTCATCTTCGAGGAGTTCAAGGGCACCGGCAACAGCGAGCTGCGGCTCAGCCGCGCGCTGGCCGACAAGCGGATCTTCCCGGCCGTGGACGTCAACGCGTCCTCGACCCGCCGCGAGGAGATGCTGCTGAGCCCCGACGAGGTCAAGATCACCTGGAAGCTGCGCCGCGCCCTCGCCGGGCTCGACCCGCAGCAGGCCCTCGAGGTCGTCCTCGGCAAGCTCAAGGAGACCGAGTCGAACGTCGAGTTCCTGCTGCAGATGCAGAACGCGCAGCTGGGCAAGCCGGCCTCCGGCACCGGTCACAGCCACGCGTCCGAGAACAGCATCCGCTGATCCGCGCCGCCTGAGTCTGGGATCCGGTCGTCATGTTCGAGCAGGTCGAGTCGCTGCGCGACGAGCACCGCAGGGTGGAGAGGGAGCTCTCCGACCCCGAGGTGCACGCCGACGCCGCACGGGCGAAGCGCGTCAACCGCCGCTACGCCGAGCTCAGCCGCATCGTGAAGGCGCATGACGACTGGATCGCGGCCGGCGAGGACCTCGAGACCGCGCGCGAGTTCGCACGCGAGGACGAGTCCATCGCGGCGGAGATCCCCGGCATGGAGGAGGGGCTGCAGGTCGCGCAGGAGAAGCTCCGGCGCCTGCTGATCCCTCGGGATCCCGACGACGCGCGCGACGTGATCATGGAGATCAAGGCGGGGGAGGGCGGAGCCGAATCCGCCCTCTTCGCCGCCGATCTGCTGCGCATGTACGTGCAGTACGCCGCGTCGAAGGGGTGGAAGACCGAGCTCCTGGAGCGCACCGAGTCGGATCTCGGAGGCTTCAAGGACGTGCAGGTCGCGATCAAGGGATCCTCGACCGATCCTTCACAGGGAGTCTGGGCGCACCTCAAGTACGAGGGCGGCGTGCACCGGGTGCAGCGCGTCCCGGCGACCGAGTCGCAGGGGCGCATCCACACGTCCACGACGGGCGTGCTGGTGTTCCCCGAGGTCGACGAGCCCGACGAGATCGCGATCAACCAGAACGACCTCAAGATCGACGTGTTCCGCTCCTCGGGTCCCGGCGGGCAGTCCGTCAACACGACCGACTCCGCGGTGCGCATCACGCACGTGCCGACCGGCATCGTCGTGTCGATGCAGAACGAGAAGTCGCAGCTGCAGAACCGCGAGGCGGCCATGCGCGTGCTGCGCGCGCGCCTGCTCGCGAAGCAGCAGGAGGAGCTCGACGCCGCGGCCTCGGACGCGCGCCGCTCGCAGATCCGCGGCATGGATCGCTCCGAGCGGATCCGCACCTATAACTTCCCGGAGAACCGGATCGCGGATCACCGCACCGGTTTCAAGGCCTACAACCTCGACCAGGTGATGGACGGGGCGCTCGAGCCGATCATCGAGTCCGCGATCCACGCGGACGAAGAGGCGCGGCTCGCGGCCCTCGGCACCGAGGACTGAGCGCGCTGCAGGCGCACGCGGTTCGTCACCAGGCGCCGCGGGTGGGCGTCCTGCCGTCCCGCGCATCCTCCGGGAGCGCCATCTCCGCGCGCATCCCCAGCAGGCGCACCGGCCGGTCGGGGGCGATCTTCGCGATGAGCTCCCCGGCCTTCGCGACGACCTCGTCGCGGTCCGCGGTCTGCGCGATGCGCTTCGTGAAGGTCTTGGTCGTGAACGGCGCGTAGCGCACCTTCAGCCCGAGGCCGATCACGGGCCTTCCGTCCTCTGCGACGTCGTCCAGGACCTGCGCGAGCAGCGTCAGCGCCGCCCGCTCGATCTCGGCGCGATCGGCGAGATCGGTCTGATAGGTGGTCTCCCTGCTGTGCCCGCGGGGCACCCAGGGCGTGTCGTCGACGACGGCGGATCCGCCGCCGCGGCCGAGCTCCCGGTACCAGAGGCCCATCCGCGGGCCGAACTCCGTGGTGAGCGCGTGCTCCGGCGCCGTGGCGAGCTCGGCGACCGTGCGGACGCCGAGGGCGAGGAGGCGCTTCGAGACCTTCGTGCCGACGCCCCACAGCTCGATCACCGCTCGCGCGCCCATCACCTCATCCCAGTTCTCGGCGGTGAGCCGGAACACGCCCTGCGGCTTGCCGAACCCGGTCGCGATCTTCGCCCGCACCAGCGTGTCGCCGATCCCGACGCTGCAATGCAGCAGGGTGCGGTCCAGGACGTCCTGCTGCAGGCGCCGGGCGAAGGCCTCCGGATCCTCGGTATCGACGCCCACGAAGGCCTCGTCCCAGCCCAGCACCTGCACCACGGCGCCGGGCTGGGCGCGCAGCACCGCCATCACCTCGGCGGAGGCGGCCAGGTAGGCGGGGGCGTCCACGGGCAGGATCACGGCATCTGGCGCCTTGCGGGCGGCGATCCGCAACGGCATCCCGGATCCGACGCCGAAGGCGCGGGCCTCGTAGGACGCGGTCGACACCACGGCGCGCTCGGTGGGGTCTCCGCGGCCGCCCACGATGACGGGGAGCCCGGCGAGTTCGGGACGGCGCAGCACCTCGACGGCCGCGATGAACTGGTCGAGGTCCACGTGGAGCACCCAGCGCATGACCCCGACAGTACGCGGCGCGCGCCTGCCGCGCACCCGTCCCGCGCTATGCTCCGGCTATGGGCCTCTTCTTCACGCGCACCCTGATCTTCCTGGCGTCGTCGGCGCTCGGCCTCATCGTGGCCGATCTCCTGCTGACCGGCTTCACGATCGAGTGGAGCAAGTGGTGGGGCTTCGTGCTGTGCGTGCTGATCTTCACGGTGCTGCAGAGCCTGCTCGCGCCGTGGATCACGTCGATGGCGAACCGCTACGCCCCGGCCCTGCTGGGCGGGATCGGCATCATCTCCACCTTCGTGGCTCTGCTCATCGTGGTGCTGCTGCCCATCGGGGGACTACGGATCACCGATGCGCTCGGCTGGATCCTCGGGCCGGTCGTCGTCTGGGTCATCACCGCCGTGTGCACCGTCGTGCTGCCGCTGCTGCTGATCAAGCGCGAGGTGCGCGAGGCGGCTGCGCTCAAGGCCGCGGCCAAGAAGCGCTGACCGCGGCTCAGATCGAGTAGTCGGGGACCGACAGGATCCTCGCCGTGTTCTCGCCCTCGACGCGCGGCCTGGCCCTGGCGGGGACGCCGGTGAGGACGGAGTCGGCGGGGGCGTCCTTCGTGACCACGGCGTTCGCGCCGATCGCGGAGCGTGCTCCGATGACCACCGGGCCGAGGATCTTCGCGCCGGCGCCGACCACGACGCCGTCCTCCAGAGTGGGGTGGCGCTTGCCCGCATCGCGGGTGCGGCCGCCGAGCGTGACGCCGTGGTAGAGCATCACGTCGTCGCCGACCTCCGCCGTCTCCCCGATCACGACGCCCATGCCGTGATCGATGAAGAAGCGGCGCCCGATCGTGGCGCCGGGATGGATCTCGACGCCCGTGAGCCACCGTGCGACCTGGGAGCCCATGCGGGCCGGGAAGCGCCAGCCACGCGTCCAGAGGGCGTGGTTCAGCCGATGCGCCCAGATGGCGTGCAGGCCGGGGTAGAGCAGTGCGATCTCGAGTCCGCCGCGGGCGGCGGGGTCGCGGAGCCGGGCGGATGCGACGTCCTCGCGCATCCGCCCGGCCCACGACATGCCGGAGTGCGGCATCAGTCCTCGCGCAGGTCCTCGAACAGGGCAGTGGACAGGTAGCGCTCGCCGGTGTCGGGGGCGATCACGACGATGGTCTTGCCGGCGCTCTCGGGGCGCGCGGCGACCTTCAGCGCCTGCGCGACGGCCGCGCCGGCGGAGATGCCGACCAGCAGGCCCTCCTTGGCGGCCAGGTCGCGGGCGGTGGAGAGGGACTCCTCGAAGCCCGCGGTGATGATCTCGTCGATGACCTCGCGGTCCAGGATCGCGGGGACGAAGTTGGGGCCGATGCCTTGGATCTTCGCCGGGCCGGGGTGCCCCTCGCTGAGCAGCGGGGAGTCGGTCGGCTCGACCGCGATGACCTTGACCTCGGGGTTGGCGGCCTTGAGGGCCTGTCCGGTGCCCGTGATGGTGCCGCCGGTGCCGATCCCCGCGACGAAGACGTCGACGTCTCCGTCGGTGTCGCGCAGGATCTCCTGCGCCGTGGTCTCGCGGTGGATCTGCGGGTTCGCGGCGTTCTCGAACTGGCGCGCCCAGACGGCGCCCGGCGTCTCCGCGATGATCTCCTGCAGCTTCTCGATCGCGCCCTTCATGCCCAGCGCGGGGTCGGTCAGCACGAGCTCCGCGCCGAACGCCTTGAGCAGCACGCGGCGCTCCTTCGACATCGACGCGGGCATCGTCAGGATCACGCGGTAGCCGCGCGCGGCGCCGACCATCGCCAGCGCGATGCCGGTGTTGCCGCTGGTCGCCTCGACGATCGTGCCGCCGGGCTTCAGCTCGCCGGACGCCTCCGCGGCGTCGACGATCGCGATGCCGATGCGGTCCTTGACGCTGGAGGCCGGGTTGAAGGACTCGAGCTTGACCAGCACCGTGGCGTCGAGGCCCTCGGTGACGTGGTTCAGCTTGACGAGCGGGGTGTTGCCGAACGTGCTGGTGATGTCGGAGTGGATGCCTGCCATGACTGACCTTTCGATGGGCGCACTTCTTCGCGGATGCGACGGCCCCGTCCCGCTTCGGAGGAGGACCCGATCGAGCACAGCCTAAGGCGAGGGTGTGTGCGCCCGGTGAATGTGACGCCCGCATTACGCTGGAGGTCTATGTCCGCGCCCCTTGCCGATGCCCTCCGCCACGCCGCGACCGCCCTCGGCGACGCCGGTGTCCCGGATCCCGCCGTCGACGCAGAACTGCTCATCGGCCACGTCCTCGGTCTCGGCCGCGGCGGTGTGCAGGCCGCGGCGATCCGCGGAGACGTGCTGACCGACGAGGACGAGACGGCGCTGGCGGGTCTCGTCGCGCGCCGGGCCGCCAGGGAGCCGCTGCAGCATCTCACCGGCACCGCTCCCTTCCGCCACCTCGAGCTGGCCGTGGGTCCCGGCGTCTTCGTGCCGCGGCCCGAGACCGAGATCGTCGCGCAGTTCGCGATCGACGCGCTCCTGGCCGCCGCCTCGCCCACCCCGATCGGCGTCGACCTCTGCACGGGCTCCGGGGCCATCGCGCTCGCGCTGGCGACCGAGGTGCCGCATGCGAGGGTGCACGCGGTCGAGCTCTCGCCCGAAGCGCACGCCTGGGCGCTGCGGAACACCGCGGGGCAGGAGAACCTCTCCCTCGTCCTCGGCGACCTCGCGGCCGAGCTCACGGAGCTCGACGGCACGGTGGACGTGGTCATCTCCAATCCGCCGTACGTGCCGGACGAGGCCATCCCGCGCGATCCGGAGGTGCGTCTGCACGACCCCGCGCTCGCGCTCTACGGCGGCCCGGACGGGCTCGACGTGGTGCGCGCGATCAGCCGCAGGGCGTGGGCGCTGCTGCATCCCGGCGGCATCCTCGTGCTCGAGCACGCGGAGGTGCAGGGCGCCGCGATCAGGGACCTCCTGGCGGAGGACGGCTGGCGCGCCGCCGCGACGCACCGGGACCTCACCCACCGGGACCGCGCCACGACCGCTCTCCGTCCGTAGTCGGATCCGCGGCGGGGGAGCACCGGTCCAGGACGGCGTGCGGTGAGTCGCAGGCCCCGCTCAGGGCGTATCGCGCCGCGCCCCGTAGACTGGGCCGGTCATGTCCTCAGTCTTCGATAGCCGCGACGCGGATCAGATCCTCACCGGCATGCGCCAGGCCCGTCTGGCCATCGGCCGCGGCGAGCTGGTCGTGCTCCCCACCGACACCGTGTACGGCGTGGGCGCCGACGCCTTCAGCCCCGCCGCCGTGCAGCGCCTGCTCGACGCGAAGGGGCGAGGCCGGCAGCAGCCGCCCCCCGTCCTGGTCGGCAGCACCGCCACCCTCGCCGCCCTCGTGGAGACCGTGCCGGAGCCCGTGCAGCGCCTGGTCGACGAGTTCTGGCCCGGCGGCCTCACCATCGTGCTGCCCTCGCAGCCGTCCCTGGTCTGGGACCTCGGCGAGACCCACGGCACCGTCGCGGTGCGCATGCCGGACCACCGCGTCGCGCTCGCGCTGCTGGAGGAGACCGGGCCGCTCGCGGTCTCCAGCGCGAACCTCACCGGCGAGCCCGCCGCCGTGGACCTCGACGCGGCCAGGAGCATGCTCGGCGACAGCATCGAGGTCTACCTCGACGCGGGTCCCTCGGCCCGGGGGATCGCCTCCACGATCATCGACGCCACCTCGCTGGTCCGCCCCGGCGGCGATGACGCCAAGGTGCGCGTTCTCCGCGAGGGCGCGGTCTCGCGCGAAGAGCTCGCGCGCGTGCTCGGGGACCTGCTCGACGAGCAGCCCTGATCCCGGGCGGAGGAGAGCGACGACGTGAAGCAGTACCTGTTCACCGTGATCCTCACGGCGGCCGTGACCCTGGCCGGCTCGTGGGCGGTGTGGCAGCTGAGCCTGCGGTTCAAGCTGTATCCGGGGATCCGTGAGCGCGATGTGCACACCACGCCGACGCCGCGGCTCGGGGGAGTGGCGATGCTGCTCGGCATCCTCGCCGCCTTCGCCGCCAGCGCGGCGAGTCCGTTCTTCCAGATCATCTGGGCGCAGCCGCAGACGATGTGGTCGGTGCTCGGAGCGGTCCTGCTCATCGCGGTCGTCGGCGTGATCGACGACCTGTGGGATCTGGATTGGATGATCAAGCTCGGGGCGCAGTTCCTGGCGGCCGGACTGATCACGATCGTCGGCGGCCTGCAGATCGCCTCGCTCCCGCTCGCGGAGCCCGTGATCGGATCACCCTGGCTGAGCATCGTCATCACGATGTTCGCGATCGTCATCGTGATGAACGCCGTGAACTTCATCGACGGCCTCGACGGCCTGGTCGCCGGCGTCTGCCTCATCGCGAACGGCGTCTTCTTCGCGTACTCCTACATCATCGCCCGCGACATCGGCCAGTCCAGCTACTTCAGCCTCGCCCCGTTCATCGCGGCGGTGCTGATCGGCGCCTGCATCGGGTTCCTGCCGATGAACTGGAGCCCCGCCAAACTCTTCATGGGCGACTCCGGCGCGCTCGTGCTCGGGCTGCTCATGGCGACGAGCGCCGTGGCCATCACCGGCCAGCTGAACCCCGCCGTGCTGCCGAACGCCCAGATCGGCCGCTCCCAGCTGCTCGGGGCGTTCATCCCGATCCTGCTGCCGGTCGTGGTCGTGCTGCTGCCGCTGCTCGACTTCGGCCTCGCCGTGCTGCGACGCATGCGCGCCGGCAAGTCGCCGTTCTCCCCGGACCGCAAGCACTTGCACCACCGCATGCTGGACCTGGGGCACCGCGGCCGCGACGCGGTCCTCATCTTCTACGCCTGGACCGCGATCATCTCGATCGCCGTGCTGCTGATGTACATCGGATCCCGGGAGGGCTGGTACGGCGAGTACGCGGCCGGCGTGGTCTTCGGCATCGTCGGGGCCGCGGCGTGCCTCGTCGTCACTCTCATCCCGTCGCGCCCGCGCGCCACCCAGAAGGAATCGAAATGAGCTCCGCGAGCCCCCTGCCCTCCTCCGGACCGAACCCCGTCACCAGCACGCCGATCCTGCGCACGGCGCTCGTCGCGTCCGGGATCGCGGCCGTCGTGCTCGCGATCGTCGCCGGGGTCGTCGGGGGAGTGCTCAAGGGCGCCCCGGGGGTGTGGAGCGGCCTGATCGGCGCGCTCATCGCGGTGCTCTTCGGCGCGATCACCGCCGGCAGCATCCTCATCGCGAACCGCTGGTTCGGCCAGGAGCTGTACGTGCAGCTGTTCTTCGCGATCGTGATGGGCGGCTGGTTCCTCAAGCTGGGGCTGTTCTTCGTGCTCATCCTGGTGCTGCGAGGGCAGCCCTGGCTGGAGCCGATCATCTTCTTCTGGGCGCTGCTGGCCGGAGTGGTGGTCTCGCTCGCGATCGACGCCGTGGTGTTCCTCAAGATGCGCCTCCCCGTGGTCAGCGACGCGTCCCTGCCGACCGTCGCCCCCGAAGACGTCGCCCCCCGCGCCGGAACGGACTCCCAGCAGGCTCCGGACGCGGATTCAGGCAACTCACGGGTCTGATAGGCTGGGACCCGAGCCCGCTCGTCACGCGAGCGCTGCGCTGTGAAGCACATCGACCGACGCCCCGGTAGCCCCCGGTGCCCCGAAGCTGGAGCCCGCGCTGTTTAATCTTGCTGCGACCATGATTCCTCGACTGGCCAACGACAGCGGTTTCCACGGCCCGTCGATGGACGAGTTCTTCCCTGAGATCCTCTTCAACGTCTTCGGCGTCCCGATCCACCGGATCCACCTGGTCCAGTTCGTCTCGGTCGTCGCCGTCGTCCTGGTCCTCGTCCTCGGCACCCGCCGGATGAAGGTCGTCCCCGGCCGCTTCCAGAGCGTCGTCGAGATGGGCCTCGACTTCGTCCGCGGCGGCATCGCGCACGACCTGCTCGGCCGCAAGGACGGCGACCGGTTCCTGCCGATCCTCACCACGATCTTCTTCATGACGCTGTTCATGAACATCACCGGCATCATCCCCGGCCTGAACATCGCCGGCACGAGCATCATCGGCGTGCCGCTGCTGCTGGCCGTGATCAGCTACGTGACGTTCATCTACGCGGGCATCAAGAAGAGCCCGAAGAACTTCTTCAAGAACGCCCTGTTCCCTGCGGGCGTGCCGTGGCCGGTGTACATCATCGTCACGCCGATCGAGTTCATCTCGACCTTCATCATCCGCCCGGTGACCCTCACCCTGCGTCTTCTGATGAACATGGTCGTCGGCCACATGCTGCTGGTGCTGTGCTACTCGGCCACCGCGTTCTTCTTCTTCACGGCGGGCGGCGGCTGGGCCGCGCTCGGCGTGGGAACCCTCGCCTTCGGCGGCGCCTTCTCGATCTTCGAGATCCTGGTGGCCGTCCTCCAGGCCTACGTCTTCACCGTCCTCACCGCGGTCTACATCCAGCTCGCGGTCGCAGAAGAGCACTGACAACCCCTGCGGGCGGCGAACCTGCCGCCCACAACGAAAGGAAAAACCCGTGGACGCTACTACGGTTCTCGCAGCAGTCAACGGCAACCTCGCGGCGATCGGCTACGGCCTCGCCGCCATCGGCCCGGCCATCGGCGTGGGCATCGTCGTCGGCAAGACGATCGAGGGTGTCGCCCGTCAGCCCGAGCTGGCCGGTCGCCTGCAGGTTCTGATGTGGATCGGTATCGCCTTCACCGAGGCGCTCGCGTTCGTCGGCATCGCCGTCGGCTTCATCCCCTTCCCGTAATCCGCACTCGAATCCCGAAGGAGACAGGATGCTGAACGCTCTTGTCACGAACCTCGCGGCCGAGTCGAGTGCGAACCCGCTTCTGCCCGCATGGTACGACCTGGTCTGGTCGGCGCTGTGGTTCGTCGTGATCCTCATCGTGGTGTGGAAGGTCGCCCTTCCCCGCTTCACGAAGATGCTCGACGAGCGCTCCGCCGCCATCGAGGGCAACATCGCGAAGGCGGACGAGGCCCAGAAGCAGGCCGAGGCCGCGCTGGAGGAGTACACCCGCCAGCTCGCCGAGGCCCGCACCGAGGCCGGCACGATCCGCGAGACCGCCCGCGAGGACGGCAAGAAGATCGTCGCCGAGGCCAAGGAGACCGCTGCCGCCGAGGCCGCACGGACGACCGCAGCCGCGCACGCGCAGATCGAGGCCGAGCGCCAGACCGCGTTCGTCTCGCTGCGCAACGAGGTCGGCGGCCTCGCCCTCGACCTCGCCGGTGGCGTGGTCGGCGAGACCCTCTCCGACGACGCACGTGCGACGGCCGTCGTGGACCGCTTCCTGGCGGACCTCGAGGCCTCCGAGGCGGCGAAGTAATGGGCAGCGCGACCGCTCAGGCCCTCGAGGCGTCGAGCAGTGCTCTGACCGCCGCGCAGGGGATCACCCTCGACGTCGCCGGAGACCTGTTCTCCGCCACGCGCCTGATCGGTGAGTCCTCCGCGCTGAGCGGCGCGCTCGCCGATCCGTCCGCTCCGGTCGAGGCCCGCGCGGCACTCGTGTCGCGCGTCTTCGCCGGCGCCTCCGCGCCCGCGCAGCAGGTGCTGACCGCCGCCGTCTCGCAGCGCTGGTCCTCCGCCGCCGACCTGGTCGACGGCGTGGAGGAGCTGGCCGTGCGCGCCGCGGCGATCGCCGCACCCGACGCCGACATCGAGGGCGAGCTGTTCTCGGTGTCGCGCCTGGTGGCAGACAACGCCGACCTCGAGCTCGCCCTGGGCAGCCGCCTCGGCGGCGGCGAGGGCAAGGCCGCGCTCGTGCAGAAGCTGGTCGGTGCGAGCCTGCACCCGGCCACGTCGCTGATCCTCACCTCGCTCGTGCGCCAGCAGCGCGGCCGCCGCGTGCGCCGGCTGCTGAGCAGGGCGATGCGCATCGTGTCCACGCAGCGCGACCGGATCGTCGCGACCGTGCACACCGCCGCTCCGCTGAGCGCGCCCCAGCGCGACCGCCTCCGTGCGGTGCTGGCCGGTCGCTACGGCCGCCAGATCGCGCTGAACGAGGTGCTCGACTCCTCCGTCGTCGGAGGCCTGCGCGTGCAGGTCGCGGACGACGTCATCGACGGCAGCATCGCCGCCCGCCTCGCCGATCTCCGGCACAAGCTCGCGGGCTGAAACACGACTTCGCGCGGGAAGCCGCGCACCCATACACAAAGGGAAGACAATGGCAGAACTTTCGATCAGCCCCGACGTCATCCGTGACGCGCTGAAGGACTTCGTCGCCGCGTACGAGCCGACGTCCGGCACGGCGACCGAGGTCGGCACGGTCATCGACGCAGCGGATGGCATCGCGCACGTCGAGGGCCTGCCCGGCGTCATGGCGAACGAGCTCGTGACCTTCGCCGACGGCACCAAGGGACTCGCGCTGAACCTGGACGAGCACGAGATCGGTGTGGTCGTCCTCGGCGACTTCGCCGGTGTCGAGGCCGGCCAGGAGGTCACCCGCACTGGTGAGGTGCTCTCCGTCCCGGTCGGCGACGGCTACCTCGGCCGCGTGGTCGACCCGCTCGGCAACCCCATCGACGGTCTCGGCGAGATCGCCTCGGAGGGCGTCCGCGAGCTCGAGCTGCAGGCGCCCGGCGTCATGCAGCGCAAGAGCGTGCACGAGCCGATGCAGACCGGCATCAAGGCCATCGACGCGATGATCCCGGTCGGCCGCGGTCAGCGCCAGCTCATCATCGGCGACCGCCAGACCGGCAAGACCGCGATCGCGATCGACACGATCATCAACCAGAAGGCCAACTGGGAGTCCGGCGACGTCAACAAGCAGGTCCGCTGCATCTACGTCGCGATCGGCCAGAAGGGTTCGACCATCGCCTCCGTCAAGGGCGCGCTGGAAGAGGCCGGCGCCCTGGAGTACACGACCATCGTCGCCGCTCCGGCGTCCGACCCGGCCGGCTTCAAGTACCTCGCCCCCTACACCGGTTCGGCCATCGGCCAGCACTGGATGTACGGCGGCAAGCACGTCCTGATCATCTTCGACGACCTGTCGAAGCAGGCCGAGGCCTACCGTGCCGTGTCGCTGCTGCTGCGCCGCCCGCCGGGCCGCGAGGCCTACCCGGGCGACGTCTTCTACCTGCACTCCCGTCTGCTGGAGCGCTGCGCGAAGCTGTCCGACGAGCTCGGTGCCGGTTCGATGACGGGTCTGCCCATCATCGAGACCAAGGCGAACGACGTCTCGGCGTACATCCCGACCAACGTGATCTCGATCACCGACGGCCAGATCTTCCTGCAGTCCGACCTCTTCAACGCGAACCAGCGTCCCGCGGTCGACGTGGGCATCTCGGTGTCCCGCGTCGGCGGTGACGCCCAGGTCAAGTCGATCAAGTCGGTGTCGGGAACGCTGAAGCTCGAGCTCGCCCAGTACCGCTCGCTCGAGGCGTTCGCGATGTTCGCGTCCGACCTCGACCAGGCTTCGCGCCGTCAGCTGGCTCGTGGTGCGCGCCTCACCGAGCTGCTCAAGCAGCCGCAGTACTCGCCGTACCCCGTCGAGGAGCAGGTCGTCTCGATCTGGGCCGGAACCAAGGGCAAGCTCGACTCGATCGAGATCGAGGACGTGCTGCGCTTCGAGCGCGAGCTGCTCGACCACGTGCGTCGCAACACCAAGGTGCTCGAGACGCTGCGTGAGACGAACGTGCTCGACAAGGACACGATCGCGGAGCTGGAGAAGGCGACCGACGCCTTCCTCCTCGAGTTCCAGGGCGGCAAGGGCCACGGCATCAGCGCTCCCGGTCATGAGGAGCACAGCGCGGCCGACGTCGACGACGTGAACCAGGAGAAGATCGTCAAGGGCCGCCGCGCGTAATCGCGGGGGAATCTCAGAGCTATGGGCGCACAACTCCGGGTCTACAAGCAGAAGATCTCTTCTGCTCAGACGACCAAGAAGATCACGAAGGCGATGGAACTCATCGCGGCTTCGCGCATCCAGAAGGCGATGGCGCGCGTCAACGCGTCCTCGCCCTTCGCGCGGGCCGTGACGAGGGCCGTGTCCGCCGTCGCGACGCACTCCAACGTCGACCACCCGCTCACCCGTGAGCCCGAGACGATCCGCCGGTCCGCCGTTGTGATCTTCTCGAGCGACCGGGGCCTGGCCGGCGCGTTCAACTCGCAGATCCTGCGCGAGGGCATGGAGCTCGCCGAGCTCCTGCGCTCGGAGGGCCGCGAGCCGGTGTTCTACCTCGTCGGCCGCAAGGCCGTCGGCTACTTCCAGTTCCGGCGCCTCGAGGCCGCCGCGGAGTGGACCGGCGACACCGACACGCCGTCCTTCCACACGGCGGAGGCCATCTCCGCCGCGCTGCTGGAGGCGTTCGAGCGCGGTGGCGAGCAGGGCGGGGTCGACGAGATCCACCTCGTGTACAACCGCTTCGTCAGCATGATGACGCAGTCGCCCGAGACGGTGCGCCTGCTTCCGCTGGAGATCGCGGAGGCGGACGAGGCCGACACCTCGAGCGCCGTCTACCCGCTGTACGAGTTCGAGCCGGATGCGTCGACGGTGCTCGACGCGATCCTGCCGGTGTACATCCAGAGCCGCGTCTTCAACGCCCTCCTGCAGTCGTCCGCCGCCAAGCAGGCCGCGACGCAGAAGGCGATGAAGTCGGCCAGCGACAACGCCGACAAGCTCATCACCGACTACACCCGCCTGCGCAACAACGCGCGCCAGGCGGAGATCACGCAGCAGATCGCCGAGATCGTCGGCGGCGCCGACGCGCTGGCGTCGAGCAAGTAAGACCCTCAGGAGAGAGACGAAATATGACTGCCACCGCTACGACGGTCGTCGGCCGCGTTGCTCGCGTCACCGGCCCGGTCGTCGACATCGAGTTCCCGCACGACTCGATCCCCGACATCTACAACGCACTCAAGACGACGATCACCATCGGCGAGGAGTCGACGGAGATCACGCTCGAGGTCGCTCAGCACCTCGGCGACGACCTCGTCCGCGCCATCTCGCTCAAGCCCACCGACGGCATGGTCCGCGGCCAGGAGGTGCGCGACACCGGCGAGGCCATCTCGGTCCCCGTCGGCGACGTCACCAAGGGCAAGGTCTTCAACGTGATCGGCGAGGTCCTGAACGCCGAGCCCGGCGAGCAGATCGAGGTCACGGAGCGCTGGCCGATCCACCGCAAGGCCCCGAACTTCGACCAGCTCGAGTCGAAGACCACGATGTTCGAGACCGGCATCAAGTCGATCGACCTCCTCACGCCGTATGTGCAGGGTGGAAAGATCGGCCTGTTCGGCGGCGCGGGCGTCGGCAAGACCGTCCTCATCCAGGAGATGATCCAGCGCGTCGCGCAGGACCACGGTGGTGTGTCGGTGTTCGCCGGTGTCGGCGAGCGCACCCGTGAGGGCAACGACCTCATCGCCGAGATGGAGGAGGCGGGCGTCTTCGACAAGACCGCCCTCGTCTTCGGCCAGATGGACGAGCCGCCGGGGACGCGTCTGCGCGTCGCGCTGTCGGCCCTGACCATGGCGGAGTACTTCCGCGATGTGCAGAAGCAGGACGTGCTGCTCTTCATCGACAACATCTTCCGCTTCACGCAGGCCGGTTCCGAGGTCTCCACGCTGCTCGGCCGCATGCCGTCCGCCGTGGGCTACCAGCCGAACCTCGCCGACGAGATGGGCGTGCTCCAGGAGCGCATCACGTCGACCCGCGGTCACTCGATCACCTCGCTGCAGGCGATCTACGTGCCGGCCGACGACTACACCGACCCGGCCCCTGCCACGACGTTCGCGCACCTCGACGCGACCACCGAGCTCTCGCGCGAGATCGCCTCGAAGGGTCTGTACCCTGCGATCGACCCGCTGACCTCGACCTCGCGGATCATGGACCCCCGCTACCTGGGCGAGGACCACTACCGCGTGGCCACCACGGTCAAGCAGATCCTCCAGAAGAACAAGGAGCTGCAGGAGATCATCGCGATCCTCGGTGTCGACGAGCTCTCCGAAGAGGACAAGATCGTCGTCGCGCGCGCCCGTCGGATCCAGCAGTTCCTGTCCCAGAACACCTACATGGCGAAGAAGTTCACCGGTGTCGAGGGCTCCACGGTTCCGCTCAAGGACACGATCGAGTCGTTCGACGCGATCTGCCGCGGTGACTTCGACCACGTCGCCGAGCAGGCCTTCTTCAACGTCGGCCCGATCTCGGACGTCGAGGAGAACTGGGCTCGCATCCAGAAGGAGAACGCCTGATCATGGCCCTGCACGTCAGCCTCGTCTCCGCCGACGCGGAGGTCTGGACCGGTGAGGCCAGCCTCGTCGTCGCGAAGACCGTCGAGGGCGAGCTGGGTTTCATGGCCGGGCACGAGCCCGTGCTGGCCATCCTCGCCGAGGGTCAGGTCCGGATCACCCAGCTGGACGGCACCAAGGTGCTCGCCAGCGCTCGGGACGGCTTCGTCTCGATGGAGGGCGACACCCTGACGATCGTCGCGGGCAACGCGGCGCTCGTCGCCTGATCGAACCACTCACGCAAGCGCCGGACCCCCACGGGGTCCGGCGCTTGCGCGTCTCCACCCTTCTGAGGAGTCCTGCGCATGATGATCCTGCTGCCGCCGAGCGAGACCAAGCGACCAGGGGGGAGGAGCGCCCCGGCGGATCCCTCCGCATGGGCGCTGCCGGGGCTGCGGCACCAGCGGGAGCAGGTGCTCGACGCGCTCGTGGCGCTGGCCGCGGACGCGGAGGCGACCCGCCGGGTGCTCAAGCTCAGCGACAAGCAGCTCGCAGAGGCGGTGCACGACAACGCGGGGCTGCGGACCGCCCCTGTCATGCCCGCTGTCGACCGCTACACGGGCGTCCTCTACGACGCGCTCGACGCGGCCTCGCTCGACGGCTACGCGCGGCGCTGGCTCGGCGCGCACGCCCTCGTGCACAGCGCGCCCTATGGGCCGGTCGGCGCGCTGGATCCGATCCCGTCCTACCGGCTCGGCGCCGGTGCGTCCGTGCCGGGGCTGCCTCCCCTGCGGCGGCTGTGGGCCGATGCCGTGTCCGCGGCCTTCTCGGCGGCGGCGCCGGACTTCGTGCTGGATCTGCGCTCCGAGGCATATGCGGATCTGGGTCCCGTCCCGACGGATGTCCCCTCGGCCTATGTGCGGGTCGTGACCGAGCAGGGCAAGGCGCTGAACCACTTCAACAAGCACGCCAAGGGCGAGCTCGTGCGGCGCTTCGCGACCGAGCGCCCGAAGGTGGGGTCGCGTCGCACCCTCCTGAATTGGGCCGCTCGTGCGGGGGTTCCGCTGAGGGAGACGGCGGAAACCGGGGTCCTGGAGCTGGTCACGGATCAGCCGACTGCCCGCAAATAGTTCGTGAGTGCGACGCCCGGACACGGTAGGGTGTTTCGCGTCGAAGCACTCAGCTGATTCTCAGCTGTTGCTCCTCGATGCGAATGCATCACAAACCGATCCCCGGAGGGAAATATGGACTCTTACGGAGACAGCACCGCGCTCGCGGCTGCCTATCTGATCGCGGCGATGACGTGGTTGATCTTCGCCGTCGTCTTCTACGTGCTCGGCTCGCTCTTCCTCATGAAGATCTTCGAGAAGGCGGGCGTCGAAGGCAAGTGGCGTGCGTGGGTGCCCTTCTACAACGTGATGATCTTCCTGAAGCTCGGCGACCTGAGCCCCTGGCTCGCGTTCGGCTTCCTGCTCACGTGGGTGCCTTTCCTCGGCTGGCTCGTGGGCATCGCCATGGCCGTCCTCATGGTCCTCGCCGCCTGGCGCGTGGGGCTCAAGCTGCAGAAGAGCGGCGCCTGGGTCGTGCTGTACATCTTCCTGAGCATCGTGTGGCTCGGCATCAACGCGTTCGACAAGTCGCGCTGGAACCCGAACATCGTCCCCGCCTCGTGGGCGTCGAACGGATTCCTCGGAGACCGCACGGTCTGGCAGGGCATCCCGGTGCAGCCGACCGCGGCCCCTGCCCCCGGCTACGGCGCCCCGCAGGGCTACCAGCCGCCGGCCGCGCAGGGCTACGCCCCGCCCGCCGCGCCGCAGCAGCCCGGCTACGGCCAGCCGTCCGCGCCGCAGGCTCCGCAGTTCGGTCAGCCCGGCCAGCCGCCGCAGGGCTTCCCGCCGGCGGCGCCCCAGGCTCCGCAGCCGACGTTCCAGCCCCCGGCAGCCCCGCCTGCGGCCGCTCCCGAGGCTCCGGTCACCCCGCCGGCTCCGCCCGCGCCCCCGGCACCGCCGGCCGCGGCCCCGGACGCCGCTCCCGACAACGGCGAGCAGCCCCCGGCCTGATCACACCTGGGAAGCCCCGGTCTCGCGACCGGGGCTTCCTGCATGCCCGGCGTCCGCATCCCGGGTCGGCCTGTAGTTTGGAAGCATGAGCGCTGAACGTCGTGTCGGATCGTCCGGGCTCCTGGTCTCCGCGGTGGGACTCGGATGCAACAACTTCGGACGTGCGGGGACGGCGACCGAGACGCTGCAGGGCACCGTCCAGGTGCTGGACGCGGCGATCGACCACGGCGTGACGTTCCTGGACACTGCGGACATGTACGGCAAGGATCCCGGCCTCAGCGAGACCCTGATGGGGGAGGCCCTCGACGGCCGCCGCGACCGCGTGGTGCTCGCGACGAAGTTCGGCTACGCATCCGCGGACATGGGTTACGACTTCCCCGCAGGGTTCGCGTCCCGGCGCTACGTCCGCAAGGCGGTCGAGGAGTCGCTGCGGCGCCTGCGCACGGACTGGATCGATCTCTACCAGCTGCACTGGCCGGATCCGCTCACCCCGATCGAGGAGACGCTCGACGCCCTGGACGAACTCGTCCGCGAGGGCAAGATCCGCTACTTCGGCCACTCCAACTTCGCCGGCTGGCAGATCGCGGAGGCGGAGCTGAGCGCGGAGCGCAGCGCGCGCTTCATCTCCTCGCAGAACCAGTACTCGCTGCTGTCCCGCGCGGCCGAGCGCGAGGTGCTTCCGGCCGTGAACCGCTTCGGCCTCGGGTTCTTCCCATTCTTCCCGCTGCACAACGGCCTGCTCACGGGCAAATTCACGCGCGACGGCGGACCGGCGCAGAGCCGGATCATGCGGACCAGGGCGCACCTCTGGGAGAACGCCCCCTGGGACGCGCTGGACGCCTACCGCGGGTTCTGCGACGAGCGCGGCATCAGCATGCTCGAGGCGACGTTCGGCTGGCTGCTCGCACAGCCCGGCGTGGCCTCCGTGATTGCCGGCGCCACGTCGGCGGAGCAGATCGAGGCGAACGCCCGCGCCGGCGCGGCGTGGACGCCGACGGCCGAGGACGTCGCCGCGATCGACGCGCTTTTTCCGCTCCCGGCGGATCCGGCGGTCTGAGGCGCGTGTCGGCGCAGGAATCCAATACGATGTGTGAGATTTCAGCGGTCGTTCCGATCGCCCGAGCATGGGGAGGACCGCGATGAGCCAGGGTTCCACGGCACACGCGCGCGAGGTCGCACTGGCGTCCGGCGACACGGTCGTCCTGTCCTGGGCCGGGGCGACCGACACCGGTCGGCGCAGGGAGAACAACCAGGACTCGCTGCTGGCGGAGTTCCCGCTGTTCGTCGTCGCGGACGGGATGGGCGGCCACGCGGGCGGCGAGATCGCGAGCCAGCGCACGATCGCCCGTCTCGAGGAGGCCGTCGCCGCGGGCGAGATCACGACGCAGACGATCGAGGCGGCGCTGGTCGCCGCCGTGCAGGACATCACGGCGCACCCCGACACCACGGACGAAGGCACCGGGACGACGCTGACCGGCGTGTTCTTCACCCTCGTCGGCGACGACGCGCGCTGGGTGTCGCTGAACATCGGCGACTCCCGGGTCTACCTGCTCCGCGACGGCGTGCTCAATCAGGTGACGACGGACCACTCCGTCGTCCAGGAGCTGATCACCGCCGGCCGGCTCAGCCCCGAAGAGGCCGAGGGACATCCCTACAGCAACGTGATCACCCGTGCCGTGGGGGTCAGCGAGGCGCTGCCGCCCGACTACCGCGAGTTCAGCGTGCAGGACGGCGACCGGTTCGTGATCTGCTCCGACGGGCTCACCAAGGAGCTCACCGACTACGGGATCCAGCACTTCCTCGGACTCAATCCGAGTGCCGACGCCGCGGTCGACGCGATGCTCTCCGCTGCGCTGGAGAACGGCGGACGCGACAACGTCACGATCATCGTGGTGGACGTGCGGCGCGGCGCGAGCGACGACGGATCGTCCTCCACCGTGCCGATCCCCGTCCTATAGCGCACCGGTTGCGCGGAGGCCGTCCCACGAAGGGACGGTTCGCGGTGGGATGGCGGGATGGATCCCACCGAGACGATCGTCCTCCCCGCTGCCGTTGCGGCCCCGCCGCGAGGCTCGCTGCCCCTGCTCGCCGCAGTCGTGCCGGTGGTCTCCGGCGTCGTCCTGTTCGCGGCGACGGGCTCACCGCTGTCGCTGTGCTTCGCGGCTCTCGGGCCGGTCATGATCCTCGGCTCCTTCCTGGACGGCGTGCGGCAGCGGCGCCGCGCCTCGCGCCGTGCACGCGCCGATGAGGAGAGGGACTGGGCGCAGGTCGAACGGGTCGTGGCGGACCTCGAGGCGGACGAGCGCGGGCGCCGGCTGCGCGCCGCCCCCGATGTCGCCGCGTGCCTGGCGGATCCGCCGACGCGCCAGGTCGCCCTCGCGGGCAGCGTCGAGGTCGCGGTCGGTCGGGGTGAGGGCGCCTCGCCGCTGCGGTTCAGCGGCGGGGGAGCACGGGCGGAGGCGTTCCGCGCGCGGCATCGGCGCCTGTCGGGAGTGCCGGTGCCGGTGCGTCTCTCCGACGGACTCTGCGTGCGGGGGCCCGCGCCGATCGCCGGATCCGTCGCGAGGGCGCTGGCGCTGCAGCTCTGCCTTCGGCACGCGAGCGGCGCGGTCCGTCTCGTCGGAGACGGCGTCGCCGTGCTCGGACTCGGCGGACTCCCGGGCACTCCTCCCGCTCCGCACCAGGCGGGCGCGGTGCACATCGGCGCGCAGCGGACCGCGCCGTCCGGGCCGCGGCTCTGCCTGCTCGCTCCGGGGACGCCGCCGCCGGCGGGCTACCGCGCGGTGCTCGACGTCACGGAGCCCGGATCCGCCCTGCTGAGCACCCCGGACGGCGTGCTCGACTGCCGCGCGGAGGGCGTCTCGCGCGAGCAGGCGGACGAGATCGTGCGGCATCTGGCACGGGAGCAGGGGGAGGAAGAGGCGATCCCCGGCGAGGTGGCGCTGAGCGACGTGCTCCGGCTCACGCCGGCCGGAGAGGCGGAAGGCGTCGCCGGGCCGCCTCCGCCGGCGCCCGAGGGTCTGGGTGCGGGGATCGGGCGGGACGCCGTCGGGCCCGTCGTGCTCGACCTCGTCGGCGACGGACCGCATGCACTCGTGACCGGGGTCACCGGAGCGGGCAAGAGCGAGTTCCTGGTGAGCTGGGTCGCCGCGCTCGCCGCCGCCCACTCCCCGGGGCAGGTGGGCTTCGTGCTGGCGGACTTCAAGGGCGGCACGGCGTTCGAAAGGCTGCGCGTGCTGCCGCATGTGGCGTCCGTGATCACCGATCTCGACGCCGCGGCAGCCGAACGTGGCGTGCGGAGCCTTCGGGCCGAGCTGCGACGCAGGGAGGGCGTCCTCGCGTCGAACGGGGCACGCAGCGTCGAGGAGGCCGGGGGAGCGCTGGGCCGGCTGGTGATCGTCGTCGACGAGTTCGCGGCGCTGCTGCAGGAGAGCCCGGATCTGGCAGCGGTGTTCACCGACATCGCCGCCCGCGGGCGCGCTCTCGGCGTGCACCTGATCCTCGGCACGCAGCGCGCCACCGGCGTGATCCGGGACGCGCTCGCGGCGAACTGTCCGTTGCGGATCTCGCTGCGTGTCACGGATCCGGCGGACAGCAGGGCGATGATCGGCAGCGACGCGGCGGCCGCACTGCCGGGTGACGCCGGCGGCCGCGGACTCGCGTACCTCCGCCGTCCTCAGGACGCGGCGCCCGTGGCGTTCCGGGTCGCGCGCACCGGCGCAGAGGAGCTCGCGGACCTCGCGACCCGGTGGCACGGCGCGCTGCGGGTGCCGAGCCCCTGGCAGCCGGCCCTGCCGAGGAGACTGCCCAGGGATGCCCTTCCTGCGGCAGGGCGCGGGGAGATCGTGCTCGGCATCGTGGACGAGCCGGAGCAGCAGCGACAGAGTCCGTGCATGCTGCGCCTCGGCGAGGACAGGGGGTTCACGGTGTTCGGCGGCCCGGGCAGCGGCAAGAGCAGCGTCCTGAGCGCGGCCGTGGCGCAGGTGCCGGACGGCATGCTGCTGCCGGTCGATCCCGAGCAGGCGTGGTCGGTGATCGACGAGATCGCGGAAGGGCGCCGTCCGGTGCCGCCGCTGCTGGCGGTGGACGATGTCGATCGCCGCCTCGCGGCGTTCCCGTTCGACTACGCCTCTGCCTGGGCGGAGCGCCTGCAGCGCGTCATCCGCCTCGCTGCGGAGCGCGGCGGCACGGTGCTGCTCAGCGTCTCACGCTGCACCGGGCAGCTCGCCGCGCTCGCCGATCTGCTGCCCGAGCGGGCTCTGCTGCGCGCCGCGAGCCGTACGGAGCATCTCACCGCCGGAGGAGAGCCGGGCTCGTACGATCCCGACCGTCCGCCGGGTCGCGCCCGGCTGAGCGGCGCCGAGGTGCAGTTCGCGCTGCCGGAGGCGGACGGCGCGGGCCGTGCGGATCCGGCGCCTCGCCGCGGGCGCGGGACCGTGCGAGCGGGGGCGCCCCTGTGGGAGCCTCGGGCGCTGCTCGTCGGCGTGGTGAGCACGACCGCGTCGCGCACGGCCGAGACGCTCGCCGCGCGGTTCGGGCCCGGAGCGGTGCAGGCGCTCGGAGAGGGGAGCCCGGTGGTGCTGCCGGACGGGACGGGGCGGGCCGAAGCGACCGCCGCGACCGACGCGGATTCCGGTCGGATCCGTGCGGTCGGAGCGGTCGGAGGACCCGGATCCGGGCGGGACCGCTCCGCGCGTCACGAGCGGGAGCCGGGCGGCCTCCTCGTGCTCGTCGGCGATGCCGACGCGTGGCAGCGTCAGTGCGCGCTCTGGCAGCGGGTCGTCCGCACCGGCGAGGTCGTGGTGCTCGCCGAGGCCGCGCGCGACCTGCGCACGCTCGTCGGGGTGCGCGAACTGCCGCCCTATGCGGCGCCGCACGCGGGGCGGGCGTGGACCATCGATCGGGACGGTCGTCCGTCCCTGGTGATCCTCCCCGCCCCGCAGGGCGACCTCAGCCGAGCAGCTCGTCCAGCGGAGTGAGCGGCAGCTCGTGCGCGGTGGCCACGCCGGGGTTGGCGATCCTGCCGCCGGTCACGTTGAGACCGCCGGCCAGGGCGGCATCGGCGCGCAGTGCGGCCTGCCAGCCGCGACCTGCGATCTGCCGCACGTACGGCAGAGTCGCGTTGGTGAGCGCAGAGGTCGACGTGTTCGGCACCGCGCCCGGCATGTTCGCCACGCAGTAGAACACGGTGTCGTGCACGCGGAACGTGGGGTCGTCGTGCGTGGTCGGGTGCGTGTCCTCGAAGCAGCCGCCCTGATCCACCGCGATGTCCACGAGCACGCTGCCCGGGCGCATCTCGGCGACCATGTCGTTCGTGACCAGCTTCGGCGCCTTCGCCCCCGGGATCAGCACCGATCCGATGACGAGGTCCGAGTTCACGACCGCACGGCGCAGGTCGAGCGGGTTCGACGCCGCCGTCTTCACCCGGCCGCCGAAGAAGTCGTCCAGATAGCGCAGTCGCGCGATGTTGGTGTCGAAGATGGTCACATCCGCGCCCATGCCCGCCGCGATCACGGCGGCGTTCGCGCCCGCGACTCCGCCGCCGATCACGGTCACGGTGGCGGGACGGGTGCCGGGGACGCCCGACATCAGCAGGCCGAGGCCGCCGTGCGAGCGCATCAGCGTGTTCGCGCCGACCAGCGGTGCGAGACGCCCCGCGACCTCGCTCATGGGGGCGAGCAGCGGCAGCGCACCCGACGCCAGCTGCACGGTCTCGTAGGCGATCGCCGTCATGCCCGACTCGGCGAGCCGGTCGGTGAGCGGGCGGTCGGCGGCGAGGTGCAGATACGTGAACAGCACCAGGTCGCTGCGGAAGCGGTGGTACTCGCTGGCGATCGGCTCCTTCACCTTCAGCACCAGCTCGGCGCGGGCCCAGACCTCGTCGGCGTCGTCGAGCAGCGTCGCTCCCGCCTCCACGTAGTCGGCATCCGACATCGAGGAGCCGGCACCGGCGCCGGACTGCACGAAGACCTCATGACCGGCCTGCACGAGATCGTGCACGCCGGCGGGCGTGAGGGCGACCCGGAACTCGTTGTTCTTCACCTCGCTGGGGACAGAGATCCTCATCGTGGCTCCTTTCCTTCCCTAAGACGGGTACGGCCCCTTCTGGGGGCGCTCAGATTCCGGCGCCGGGGTGGATGGCCCCCACGCCGCTGCCGCCTCCGAGGACGGCAAGTGGAAGGGCCGAGGCGAGGCCCTCGACCTGCGCGTCGGTCAGCGCGCCCGCGCGGGCGAGCAGGGTGGCGGCGACGATCGTCGCCGCGCGGCCGGAGCCGTCGAGCATCTTCAGGGCGACCGTGGCGCCGTTCGGCGCGACCATCACCATCACGCCCTCCGCGCCGTGCTTCGCGAACACGCCGAGCTTCTCGATCGCGATCGTGTCGGGGCGTCCCGGCCCCTCGATCGTCCACGGGTTCTCCCGGACCGTGCGCACCAGCGCACCCGCGACCCGGTGCAGGGCGAACGGCGAGCGCTCCGACGCGGTCCCGATGCGGTGCACGGCCCTGGCGAGGCCGGTGAGCGTGATGGCGTGCACGGGGGCGCCGCAGCCGTCGATGGCCGTCGCCGCGACGCGCTCGCCGCTGAGGCGCTCGACGACGTCCTTGATGTGCACCTGCAGGGGGTGGTCCAGGTCGAGGTAGCCGGCGGTCGGCCAGCCGTTCGCGATGCAGGCGCGCAGCATCGTGGCGTGCTTGCCGGAGCAGTTCATCCGGATGCGCGCCTTGCCGGCGTGATCGCGCACGAGCTCGTCCCTCGTCCCCGAATCGCCGGGCCAGTCGGCGGGGCAGCCCAGGTCGTCCTCGGTGAGGCCACCGGCAGCGAGGATCTCGCGCACCACGGCGACGTGCCGGTCGGTGCCGTTGTGGCTCGCCGTGGCGAGGCCGAGCTGCTCGCCCTCGAGCGGGGCACCGGCGGTCAGGCATGCGATCGCCTGCATCGGCTTCATGCTGGAGCGGGGCAGCACCAGTGCGTCGGAGTTGCCGTGGCGGACGACGACCTCGCCCTCCGGGGAGAGCACGACTGCCGCTCCGATGTGGCGGGATTCGACGAATCCGTTCCGTTCGACGACGGCGAGTTCCACGGCATCCTGGACGGTCAGAGTCTGCACCACGAGTGCCAGCCTAGTGGGCGCGCGCACCGCCGCCCGGCGCATTTCGACCGGGGCGGGCGCGATCCTGGCACGATGGATCCATGACCCTCGGCACGCATCGCTACGCCCTTCGCACCACCTGGACCGGGAACCGGGGCACGGGCACCTCGGGCTATCGCGACTACGACCGCGCGAGCACCGTCAGCGTCGAGGGCAAGCCGGACCTCCTGGCGTCCTCCGACAAGCCGTTCCGCGGGGATCCCGCCCGCTGGAACCCCGAGGACATGCTGCTCGCGGCGCTCAGCGAATGCCACCTGCTGAGCTACCTGCACGCGTGCGTGACGGCCGGCGTGGTCGTCGTCGACTACCGTGACGAAGCCACCGGCACGATGCAGGAGGACGGGCGCGGCGGCGGCGCGTTCACCGAGGTGACGCTGCATCCGGTGGTCACGGTCGCCGCCGAGTCCATGCGCGCGGCCGCGGAGGCCGCGCACGCCCAGGCCAACGCCTGGTGCTTCATCGCGAACTCGGTGTCGTTCCCGGTGCATCACGAGGCGACGATCCTCGTCGCGGATCCTGTCGTCTGATCGCGGATCCACCGGACGGCCGGGTGCGATCGGCGCGGTCAGCGCCGCTCGTGCGGCAGGGCCTGCTTGATCTTCTCGATCGCGCCCTGCGCCGGAACCTCGTTGTAGACGCCGGCCAGCTCCTGCTCGCTCAGCGCGTGGATCGCGGCCATGATCTCATCGGTCGCGCCGCGACGGGCGCGGCCCGAGGTCGCGGGGCCGTGGTGCGAGAGGTCAAGGGGCTCCCCGAAGCGGATCGTGACCTTCGAGCCGATCTTGGGCATGCTCGCCCCGACGGGCATCGCCTTGTCGGTGCCGATCACGCCGACCGGCACGACCTTCGCACCCGTCTGCAGCGCGAGGAACGCCGCACCGGTGCGTCCCTTGTACAGGCGGCCGTCGGTCGAGCGCGTGCCCTCGGGGTACAGCGCGACGGCAAGACCCTGCTCCAGCAGCTTGCGCTGCTCGTCCAGCGCGTCCAGCGCCGCCTGCCCCGCGCCCCGGCGCACCGGGATCGCACCGACCGCGCGCATGAAGTTCGCCACGAAGCGACCCTTGAGGCTCGTGCCCTCGAAGTAGCTCGACTTCGCGAGGAAATGCACGCGCCGGGGGGCGGCGACGGGGATCGCGATCGAGTCGATGAAGGAGAGATGGTTCGAGGCGATGATGATCGGGCCGTCCATCGGCACGTTCGCGCGGCCCTCGATACGGGGGCGGTAGATGAGCCGCGTGAGCGGGATCAGGATCATCCGGCCGAGCAGGTAGGTCGCACCGGCGCGATGCACCTCTTCGTCTTCGTCCTGGTGCTGATCCGCGACGGCTTCGTCGCGGGCCGCAGACGCTGCGGGTTCGGATTCCGGGGTCACCAGACAAGGCTAGATCAGGATCCATTCCGTGATCGGAATGCGCTCGCGCGGCGGAGAGTCGCGCAGAATCGCCCTGCCTCCCAGCGGCGGCAAAGCCCGATAGGGCAGGATAGGCGGGTTCGTCTCTACGTCTCGAGGTCCTCCGTGCGCATCCGCCTTGCCGCTGCTCTCTCCGCCGTCGCAGCGACGGCCCTCCTGCTCTCCGGCTGTGCCGGTGCCGGGAACCCCTCCGCATCCCCGTCGCCGTCCGCCTCGTCGTCGTGCCTGCTCGATGCGAAGCCGGGCAAGACCTCCGACGCGGTCAAGGTCGACGGCGAGGGCAAGGACCTGAAGATCACGGTGCCGGCCGGTACGGACATCGACGCCGCCACGTCCGTCGAGCGCACGATCCTGAAGAAGGGCGACGGCAAGAACGTCGTCGCCGGAGACCTGGTCTCCGTGCAGTACCGCCTCGTGAAGGCCGCCGACGGCTCCGCCCTGGACTCGAGCGAGCGGGGCGCGGGCGATCAGCTCCCGATCCTGCTCGACCCGAACCAGCAGTCGCTCTTCGTCGTGGCTCTGGAATGCCAGCCGGTCGGATCCTCCGTCGTCCTCGCCGTGCCCGGCAAGCTCCTCGGCCAGGGCCAGCCGTCCGTCGTGGTCTACGCGCAGTCCACGAAGAAGCTCCCGACCGTCGCCAGCGGCAAGGAGGTCGCCCCCGTCGCGGGGATGCCGACCGTGAAGCTCGCCAAGGACGGTTCGCCCGACATCACGATCCCCAAGTCGGACCCGCCGACCGAGACGAAGATCGCCGATCTCAAGCAGGGCGACGGGCCGACCGTGGGCAGCGGCGACTTCGTGATCGTGCAGTACCGCGGCGTGACCTGGGCCGACGGCAAGGAGTTCGACTCCAGCTGGAAGCGGGGGACTCCGGCGCAGTTCCAGACCACCGGCGTCGTGACCGGCTTCAAGAAGGCGCTCGAGGGTCAGAAGGTCGGCTCGCAGGTGCTCGTCGTGATCCCGCCGGCCGACGGGTACGGAGATCAGGCGCAGTCGTCCATCCCCGCCAACTCGACCCTGGTGTTCGTGATCGACATCCTCGGCACGCTGCCGTCGGCGGCGCCCGCGCAGTGATCCGCTCCTGACCCTGAACGGGGCCCGCCGCGTCACCGACGCGGTGGGCCCCGTTCGCTCTGAGGGAGCACGGCCTAGGCTGAGGCCATGCGTCGCGTCCTCATCCTCGGCTCCACCGGCTCCATCGGCACTCAGGCCCTCGACGTGATCAGGGCGAATCCGGACCGTTTCGAACTGGTCGGCCTCGCCGCGGGCACGCAGGCGGACCTGCTGGAGCAGCAGGCCGAGGAGTTCGGGGTGGACGACACGGCTCTCGGCGCGGCCGAGGCCGAGCAGCTGGTCCGGGATGTCGAGGCCGACGTGGTGCTCAACGCGATCACCGGCTCCATCGGGCTCGGGTCGACGATCGCCGCGCTCAAGGCCGGCCGCACCCTGGCGCTCGCCAACAAGGAGTCGTTGATCGTCGGCGGCACTCTCGTGACGGGGCTCGCGGAACCCGGTCAGATCGTGCCGGTCGACTCCGAGCACTCCGCGCTCGCGCAGGCGCTGCGGTCGGGCACGAAGCAGGAGGTCCGCCGGCTCGTCGTGACCGCGTCGGGAGGGCCCTTCCGCGGCCGGTCCCGCGAGGAGATGGCCGCGGTCACCCCGGCGGAGGCGCTTGCACATCCCACCTGGGACATGGGGCGCATGGTCACCACGAATTCGGCGACGCTCGTGAACAAGGGGCTCGAGGTGATCGAGGCGCACCTGTTGTTCGATGTGGACTACGAGCGGATCGAGGTCGTCGTGCATCCGCAGTCGATCGTGCACTCGATGGTGGAGTTCGTCGATGGATCCACGATCGCGCAGGCGTCCCCGCCCGACATGCGCCTGCCGATCTCGCTGGGCCTGGACTGGCCGAACCGCGTGGGCGGCGTCGGCCGGCCGATCGACTGGACCAAGGCCGCGAGCTGGACGTTCGAACCCCTCGACAACGCGGCCTTCCCGTCGGTCGCCCTGGCGAAGCACGTCGGCCGGGCCGGGCGCACCTTCCCGGCCGTCTACAACGCCGCGAACGAGCAGGCCGTGAACGCGTTCCACGAGGGGCGACTGAGCTTCCTCGCGATCGTGGACACGATCCAGCGCGTCGTCGACGCCCACGAGCCGCCCGACGAGCTCACGGTCGAGTCGCTGGCCGCCGCCGAGGCGTGGGCGCGGGCGACCGCAGACCGGATGATCGCCGCTCAGGAGTGACCCACCGGACCCGATCCTCCGGATCCGGGCGAGTGCACAGCCCCGGCACGGCCGTTTCCTAGCCCCGCACCGGTAACGTGGCGGGGTGGAGATCCTGCTATACATCGGCGGCCTGCTGTTCGTGCTGGTCGGACTCGGTGTCTCGATCGCCCTGCACGAGCTCGGGCACCTCGTTCCCGCCAAGCTGTTCGGCGTGCACGTCGGCCAGTACATGATCGGCTTCGGTCCGCGCCTGTTCTCCAAGAAGATCGGCGAGACCGAGTACGGCGTCAAGGCGCTGCCGGTCGGCGGCTTCATCTCGATGTCCGGCATGTACCCGCCCTCGCCGGGCGACCAGGACGATGGCGCAGGGCGGAGCCGGTCGCGCGGCGCGTTCCGCACCCTCATCCAGGATGCGAGGGCCGCGAACGACGAGACCATCGACCCCGAGCGCGCGAGCCGCGTCTTCTACCTGCTGCCGGTGTGGAAGCGGGTCATCGTCATGTTCGGCGGCCCGTTCATGAACCTCGTCCTCGCGGTCGTGACCTTCACGGTGCTGCTGAGCGGCATCGGACTCCAGCAGGGCACGACCACGATCGCCTCGGTCTCGGAGTGCGTGCTTCCTGCGGGATCCACCCAGACGTCGTGCTCCGCATCGGATCCGGTGGCGCCCGCGGCGCAGGCCGGAGTCAAGCCGGGGGACAGGATCATCTCGGTCGGCGGGAAGGACGTCAGCACCTTCGCCGAGGCCAGCGCGATCATTCAGGCCTCACCCGGCAAGGCCCTCCCTCTCGTCGTCGAGCGCGACGGATCCCGTCTCACGCTGCAGCTGACGCCTGTCGCCGCCCAGCGCCAGGAGGCGGATGCCAACGGACGAGCGGTCGTGGACGACAAGGGCAACGCGGTGATGCACACGGTCGGCTACGCCGGAGTCGGCGCGCAGCTCGCCTACGTGCAGCAGCCGCTCTCCGCCGGTTTCGATCAGGCGATGGCGAACACCGGGGCGGTCGTGCAGCTCATCGGCAACCTGCCGGTGCGGCTGTGGGACGTGGGCGTCTCGCTGGTCACCAACGCTCCGCGGGACCCGAACGGACCGCTCAGCGTGATCGGGGTCGGCCGCATCGCCGGCGAGGTCGCGGCGGCCGATGCTCCGCTCCTGAACCGCTTCGCCGTGCTGCTGAGCCTCATGGGGTCGCTGAACATCGCGCTGTTCGTGTTCAACCTGATCCCGCTGCTGCCCCTGGACGGGGGACACATCGTGGTCGCGCTGTGGGACGGGCTGAAGCGCGCCTGGGCCAAGGTGGCGGGGCGTCCGAAGCCCAAGCCCGTCGACGCCACCCGGCTCGTGCCGTTGACGATCGTCGTGGCGGCCCTGCTGGTCGGCATGGGCGGCCTGCTGCTCGTCGCCGATCTGTTCCACCCGGTGACGCTCGGCTGAGCTCTCAGCTCAGCGCGTGCCCGACCAGGCGCTGCAGGGTCGTCATCCCGTCGCGCGACAGGATCGACTCCAGGTGACCCTGCACGGAGGCGAACGCCGGGCCGCGCAGCGCGTACACGTCGCCTGAGGCCGGATCGGCGGACACCTCGGCGGCGCCGACCTCCGTCGTCCCGGGCGCGACGCGCGCCGTGAACGTGTTGTAGAAGCCGATCGAGGCGTCCTCGCCGAACACCGGCACCGCCTTCTGCAGACCCTGGTGCGGGCTGGCGAGCGGGGCCAGCTCGATCCCGACCGAGTCCGCGAGGATCTGGTGGCTGAGGCAGACCGCGAGCAGTGGACGCGCCGTCTCGCGACGGTGCGCGACGAGGGCGCGCATCCGGGCGATACGCGGGGAGGAGCCGTCCCTGGGGTCGCCAGGACCGGGCCCCGCGATGAGCAGGTCCGCGGCGTCGATCTCGGCGTCGTCGGCCTCCGACCAGGGCTGGATCCGGACGTCGAGTCCGAGATGGCGCAGCTGGTGCGCGAGCATCGTGGTGAAGCGGTCCTCGGCGTCCACGACCACGGCCGTGCGACCGGCGAAGGGTGCGGACGCCGACGCCTCGGTGCCGCCGTCCTGCGGGTTGATCCAGAACTCGGCGAGCCGGGCGTTGCGGGAGGCGAGCAGCGCCTGGATCTCGGGATCCTCGGCCGGGGTCGCGCCCGATCCCGGTGCGTCGTCGTCCTCGCGGGCCTCGGCGGCGGTGTCGCGCGCGACGGCGCCGATCGCGCCCAGCACGCCTGCGGCCTTGCCGTGGGTCTCGCCGACCTCGCCGGCGGGATCGGAGTGGCGCACGAGCGTGGCGCCGACCGGGACGCTGACCTCGCCGTCCTTGAGGTACACCGTGCGGATGAGGATCGGCGCGTCCAGGTCATGGCCGTCGGCGCCGTTCGGCGTGAAGAGCGCCGCCACGCCGGAGTAGTAGCCGCGGGGCTTGCGCTCGTGCCGGCGGATCACGGTGCACGCGTTCTGCATCGGGGACCCGGTCACGGTCGGCGCGAACATGGTCTCGCGCAGGATGTCGCGCGGGTCCAGCCGGCTGCTGCCGCGCAGCATGTACTCGGTGTGCGTGAGCCGCGACATCTGCTTGAGGTGCGGGCCGGTGATCCGCCCGCCGTCGGAGCAGACCGCGCTCATCATCTTGAGCTCCTCGTCGACCACCATGAACAGTTCCTCGGTCTCCTTCGTCGAGGAGAGGAACTCGCCGAGCGCCGCCGTGGTGGAGCCGCCCGCGGGGTGGCGGAAGGTGCCGGAGATGGGGTTCATGGTCACGACGCCGCCCTGGGCGACGACGTGCGCCTCGGGGCTCGCGCCGACCGCGACCACGCCGGGGGTCACGACCGCGAACGTCCAGTACGCACCGCGCTCGTGCTCGAGCAGCGCGCGGAACCAGGTGAGCGCGGCCGTGCGCTCCGCCGCGGGGACCGTCGTGTCGATGCGCGCCGTATAGTCGCGGCGGATCACGAAGTTCGCGCCCTCGCCGCGCCCGATCTCGTCGGCGATCACGCGCTCGACGATCGCGGCGTACTCGTCGTCGCTGAGGTCGAAACCGCCGTCCTGCAGCGGGATCGGATCCGCCGGCAGCGCCGCGCGCACCTCGTCCGCGGGCAGGTGCAGGTGCTCGTCCACGATCAGGCAGCGGAGCGGAGCGCCGTCGTCCTGCGCCTCGAAGCCGCGCTCGCGGACCTGGCGATAGGGGACGAGCGAGAACACCTCGCGGCGCTCGCCGCCGGTGCCCAGCGGGATGTCGGCGAGGTTCGTGACGTCGACGATCTCGCCGGTGAGCAGCTCGACGCTGTCCGAGCCTTCGCGGGCGAGCAGGACGAAGGACGAGTCGAGGGCGTGGATCCGGTCGGCGGTGGTCATTGAGGGTGCTCCTGAAAGAGGGATCCGACGCGGCAGAAACGACAAGACCGCCCCGGAAGGCGGTCTGGATCGTGGGTCGCGAACTCTCCGCCTAAGAGGCGGGCCACCAAGAGCGGTTCGCGGACATGCGCCGAAACTACCACACGGATCCCGTCCAGCTGCGCACGGGTACCCTGGATGACGTGCCAGCTGTGAACCTGGGGATGCCCCGGATCCCCGATGTCCTCGCCCCGCGACGCAAGAGCCGCCAGATCAAGGTCGGCAAGGTGCTCGTCGGCGGCGGCGCGCCCGTCAGCGTGCAGTCGATGACGACCACGAAGACCACCGACATCAACGGGACGCTGCAGCAGATCGCCGAGCTCACGGCCTCCGGCTGCGAGATCGTGCGCGTGGCGGTGCCGTCGCAGGACGACGCCGACGTGCTGCACATCATCGCGAAGAAGAGCCAGATCCCAGTCATCGCCGACATCCACTTCCAGCCGAAGTACGTGTTCCAGGCGATCGACGCCGGCTGTGCCGCGGTGCGCGTGAACCCGGGCAACATCCGCAAGTTCGACGACCAGGTCGGCGCGATCGCGAAGGCGGCGAAGGACGCGGGCGTCTCCCTGCGCATCGGCGTGAACGCGGGCTCGCTCGACCCTCGCCTGCTCGAGAAGTACGGCAAGGCCACCCCCGAGGCGCTCGCCGAGAGCGCGCGCTGGGAGGCGTCGCTGTTCGAGGAGCACGACTTCCACGACTTCAAGATCTCGGTCAAGCACAACGACCCCGTCGTGATGGTGAAGGCCTACCGCCTGCTCGCCGCGATGGGCGACTGGCCGCTGCACCTCGGGGTGACGGAGGCGGGCCCGGCGTTCCAGGGCACGATCAAGTCGGCGACCGCCTTCGGGATCCTGCTCGGCGAGGGCATCGGTGACACCATCCGCGTCTCGCTGTCCGCTCCTCCTGCCGAGGAGGTCAAGGTCGGCCACCAGATCCTGCAGTCGCTGAACCTGCGCGAGCGCAAGCTCGAGATCGTGTCCTGCCCGTCCTGCGGTCGCGCCCAGGTCGACGTCTACACGCTCGCCGAGAACGTCACCGAGGGGCTCAAGGACATGACCGTGCCGCTGCGCGTGGCGGTCATGGGCTGCGTCGTGAACGGTCCAGGCGAGGCGCGCGAGGCCGACCTCGGCGTCGCGTCCGGCAACGGCAAGGGCCAGATCTTCGTCAAGGGCGAGGTCATCAAGACCGTCCCGGAGGAGGACATCGTCGCAACCCTCATCGAGGAGGCGAACCGCATCGCCGATGAGATGGGTCCGAACGCGCCGCTCGGCACCGCGCAGGTCGTCACCAGCTGAGGGGCACCCCGTAGCGCGTGTTCCCCGTGGTGGTCCGCGTGACAGAGTGGGACTCTTCAGAGGAGGAATCATGAGCCGACTTCCCGACGCCGTGCAGCGCATGGTCGACGCCATCAACGACGCCGACACCGAGGCGTTCGTCGCCGCATTCACGCCGGACGGCTTCGTCAGCGACTGGGGCACCGTCAAGGCGGGTGCCGAGGGCGTGCGCGCCTGGGCCGGGTCCGATGCGATCGGTGCCGGCGCCCGCATGACGGTCCTGTCCGCGGACACCGACGGCGACACGACCCGTGTGCGCTTCGGCTGGCGCAGCAGCGTCTTCAACGGCGAGTCGGACGGGATCTTCGTGGTCTCCGGCGACCGTCTCGCGAGCTTCACCATCCCGCCGTCGCACTGACGTCTGCGGCCGTCCCCGTCACCTTGTCTGGAGTCCCCGTGTCGCACAGCACCGTCGTCACCTTCCCCTCGGGATCCCTCGTCGAGTCTGCGCACGTCGTCGGCGTGCACCCGGCGGAGGCCGGCGCGGTCGTCGTGCTGGACCGGACGCCGTTCCACCCCGTGGACCACACCTGGCCGGATCAGCCGGGCGACCGGGGTGCGCTGCGCCTGGAGGGCGTGGAGGGCGTGGAGGTCGCGGTGACCGAGGCCGTCATGGCGGCGGTGAGCGATGAGGGCGAGGTCGCGGTCGGTGCGGACATCCCGGTCAAGCGCGGTGCGGAGGGGTGGACCTGGCTGGTCGGACACCGGGTCGACTCCCTTCCCGCGGCGTTCGCCGCGGGCGCCGTAGCGGAGGCCACGGTCGATGCGGAGCGTCGTGCCGGGTTGAGCCGTGGGCACACCGCCTGTCACCTCGCCTCGCTGGCCCTGGACTTCGCGGTCGCCGACCTGTGGCGCAAGGATCCCGGAACCGACGCGCTTGGCAACCCCGATTTCGAGGGGCGCGCGAACCAGACGAGCTTCATCGACGAGGGCGGCGCGGTCGACGAGTACCGGCTCGGCAAGAGCCTGCGCAAGGCAGGGTTCGACACCGAGGGTTTCGCTGCGTCGCTCGCGGAACGCGAGGAGCGCATCAACGCCCAGCTCGCGGCCTGGGTCGCGTCCGGCGCGTCGAGCCGGATCGAGGTCGACGGCGAGACGATCGTGGATCGTCGCCGCTGGGTCTGCGGACTTCCCGAGGGCACCGCGTCGATCCTCTGCGGTGGCACGCATGTGTCGTCGCTTGCGGAGTTCGCGTCGATCCGGGTGTCGCTGGATCTGACGGATCCGCAGCTGCTCGTGATGACCACCTCGGTGGTGCCGGTGTAGCCGAGGCGTCCTGATTCCCAGCGTTTGTCGATGGGCACGTAGGGTCGCGTGCGCCGGGGCGCGCAGGGGACCGGTCGTCGGTGCGTCGGTGCGTCGGTGCGTCGGTGCGTCGGGGTCGTCCCGGTGTGTCGGCGGGAGGCGGCGTCGCCCCTTCGTGTCATCGACGGAGGAGTCCGCGGCCGTCCACCCGGGACCGATTGACCGTGAAGGCCGTCTGCTGCCGTCCTCCCCTCACGCCGCCGGGCGGAAGCGCTTCCGCCAGGATTCGGGCACCGCCCAGGCGTACCGGAGCGCAGGTCTGGGCGGGAGCGCGATCGTCTGACCGCGGGGGTGATGGAGCACGAAGTCGTCTTTCCCGCGGCGAGAGATCCGCCACCCGCCGTGGTGCAGCTGCATGTGGTGGAAGCGGCAGAGCAGTATTCCGCGGTCGATGTCGGTGCGGCCGTCGTCGCGTGACCACTCGTCGATGTGGTGCGCCTCGCCGAAGGACGGGGGCCGGTCGCAGCCCGGCCACCGGCATCCGCCGTCGCGGATGGCCAGCGCGACGCGCTGCTTCGCGGTGAAGAGCCGGTGCTCGCGGCCGACGTCGAGGGGGTTTCCGCAGGCATCGACGGTGAGCGGCACCGATCCCGCGTCGCATGACTGCTGTTCGGCGACGGCGACCGGGAAGGTGTGCAGGTGATCCTCCGTGTGTGCGATCGGATCCGCGATGCCGTCAGCGTTCACGACCTGGACGATGCGGACACCGGCACGTCGTGCGCCGAAGACGGTCGGGGCATCGGCGAGAGCGCCGGTGCGGAGCAGATCGAGGAGCAGGTCGTAGGTGAGCTGATCGTTCGTGCGCGGATCGTCGGTCAGCGCCTGTGCGCGGGCCTTCTCCTCAGCATCGACGAATCGGGGACCGCCGGTCCGCGGGCGCATCGCATTGGCGATGATCGTGGTCGCCCACGCATAGCCCTCATCGTCGAAGTCGATCGCGCCCCGCCTGTGACCGTCGGCGGTGGTCCACACGCGGAACGAGCGCCGCGCGTACCGTTCCTGGAACCGCCGGACCGCGCCTTCGGGATCGAGCCGGTCGCGGATCGCGCGCGCCGCGGAGCTCAGCATCTCCGGAGTGTCGTGAGCAGACGCGCCGATGAGCTGTTCAGCGGCCAGCTCCCACAGTTCGTGCATGAGCACGTCGTGCTCGGTGTCGTCGGGCCCTTCCTTCGTCGCGTCGGCCGGGGGCGGGTCCGCGAGACCCTGGCGGATGGCGTCGTGCTGCGCGGCGGTGAGTCGCCCGTCGAGCAGGGCGCGATCGAGTCCGGCGTGCCAGAGCACAGTCGGCTTCTCCGCGCGAGTCGACTCGCCGTCCGCTGGTGGGTCGCCTTCGCCCGGCTCGGAGGGAGCCGCCGCCGTCGCCGAGGCGAGCAGCGACTCCCCGATGCGGACCTGCCGGCTGGCCTCGGCTCGCGTCGATCCCGTGAGCTCCTGCACGAGCGAGGTGACGTTCCTGTGCCCGCGGGTCTGGGCGAGACCGGCCTGCCCGGCTTCGCGGGAGGACCGGGCGGCGACGACACCGGTGGCCGCCGCGCGGATTCTCTCCCCGCTCTGGACCAGCGCGGTCGCCGCCGCGATCGCCGCGACCGCCTGGGCATCGTCGAGTCTCTCGGCGAGAGCGACCAGCTCCGTCGATTCGAGAGCCTCACCGAGAAGCGCGCGCAGGGTCTGCACCTGTGCGTCGATCTCAGTGAAAAGTTCCATGCTCCATTCTCTCGACGGCCACCGACATTCGGAGAACTGATCCAGGATCGGGGAAGAACTTCGAGCGAGTGCGGGCCTGTGCGGACCGAGACCCCGGTCGCTCACCACATCGCGCGCAGCACGCGTTCGGCGTCCTCGGGGGAGAGGCCGTCGCGTCGGGCGGCGGCCGCGAGCGCCCGCGCCGCCTCGGCGACCGCACGCGAGACGGGCGTCGCCGACCGGCTCACGCGAGTACCCGCGCCCCTGCGGGACACCACGAGCCCCTCTTCCTCGAGCTGCTTGTACGCCCTGGCCACGGTGCCGGGGGCGACGCCGAGGTCGGAGGCCAGTTGGCGCACGGAAGGCAGCCGTTCGTCCGCGGCGAGGCGGCCGGTCGTGATCAACCCGCGAAGCTGGCCGTGCACCTGCTCGGCGGGCGTTCCACCGGTGGCGGAGAGAGCGATGATCATCGCGCGAGGGACGGGGAAGGAGAAGCCTGCCGCACAGGCGTCGGGACGGCGCTGAGGGCGATCAGGATCCACATCGCCAGACCGATCGTCTCGGCCACCGGCGAGGCCCACGCGAAGACGGGTTCCATCGCGGCCAGCGGGCTGGGGATCGTGATCGTCCCCTCGTGCGGGGACAGCAGCTCCGATGCGGTCGAGGCGGCGCCGTGCAGCCGGCTCAGGACGAAGCCGAGGTGCACGAGCAGGGCGCCCAGCGCGGCGCGACCGATGTTCGCGGCGCGAAGACGTCGAAGAGCGGTGTCCTCATCGACGGGGGCGTCCCAGGCGGGCCGGGGGACGGACCACCATGCGATCGCGGTGACGACGAGGAGCAGGGCGAGCGCGACCATCGCCGGCACCGAGTAGTACCAGCCGTAGGTGCCGAACCCTGAGCGGGCGCCGTTCGTGCCGATCGCCTCCCATCGCTGGGTGTAGCGTCCCGCGCCGTCGGGCCGGGAGGGAGCGCCCAGCGCGACGGTCAGCGCGAGCACGAGCGCGCCGACCGCGAGCACGCCGGCGATCCACCATCCGCTGAGGAATGCGTGCAGGGTGCGGGGCGCGATCTCCGCCGACCCCGCTCGAGTGCCTCGGGGGAGGCGCACCGCCAGCAGCAGAACGGCCAGGGATCCGAGGGCGAGCGGAAGGACGGCCCTGAAGCGCTCCAGCTGATAGGCGTCCCCCACGGACATCGCGGGGGAGAGCCACCAGATGACGGTGCGGACGACGAGGAACGCGATCACGGGGACGGCGCCGGCGAGCATGGTCGCCATCATCGCGGCGCGCCCGTGCCGGGGGAGGGCGCGCCGCCACAGGAGGCGGGCGATGAGCGCGCCCGCGAGGCCGGCCACGGCCGGGCCGAAGACCATGAGCACTGCGATCCACATGGGCGCCTCCTATGTATCAATCGACTGATACATAATGTATCCGTCGAGTGGTACATCGGCAATGGTCAGCGCCGGTCCAGCCCCCGGTCGTCGATCCAGGTCCGCCAGGGCGTCACCGTGCGGATGAACGCCACCGCGTCGAACGCGTCGCGCGCGCGGCCGGGCTGGACCACATCGCCGTTGTGCCACCCGGTCGAGACGTCGAGTCCGAGGGCGGCCGCCTCCGGCGCGGTGCGCAGATCGAAGAAGGCGTCGCCGATCCCTGAGCGCTCGATCGCCGCATCGAGGCTGGACGGATCGAGCCTTGCGATCGGCGCGGTGAAGGGACGGGAGTGCCCCGGGGGATCGGCGGGATCCGGCCGGTGCAGCCATTGCTCGCCGCCGCCGAACGCGGTCCCGATCACCACAAGGTCGTCGCCGAGCCGATCGGCGAGGTGCCCGCCCATGGTCGTCATCGGATCCGGGACGAACGGCGGAGCGGAGAACGGGGTGCGCTGCACATGGCCGTTGGCGGCCGCGACCACGATGCGCGGCTCGCGCTGCAGGATCCACTCCACCGTGTCGGCCATCCACGCATCGCGGATGTTCGCGGCGGGCCAGGTGCGGGTGGGCCCTGCAGCCATCGCCTGCAGGAACGCGTCGGCCGCCTGGGCGCTCTCGGCCGCGCGGATCGCGAGGTCGACCCGCTGTTCCGCCAGAGCGCCGCCGTCGAGAGCCGCGATCTGCTCGCACCGCCGGGCCCGGATGCGTGCGGCGAGATCGGCGATGCCGACGGTGATGACCGCGCGCTCGGGCGCAGGCAGCGCCAGATACGCCCGGAGGGAGGGCGCGGCCTGTGCCAGACCCGTCCGATCGTCGGGGAGATAGCCGAACAGCGGCAGCACGGTCTCACGGACGTGCGCGGCGTAGTGCGGATCCGTCTCATCGAGCACATCGAGCGCGGCGAGGACTCCGGGAACCGCGCTCGCCGAGGAGTCGGGCAGATCCATTCCGTACCAGCGAGGGGCGGAGCGCCCTGTCGCGGTGCGCTCGCGCATCCAGGTGAGCTGGTCGAGCATCTCCTGGCAGGCGCCGAACCCGTACGAGACCCCGTTGCGCAGGGTGTCCCGCAGGCCTCCGCGCCCGGTGCGGATCCAGTCGTCGACGAGCCTTCCCTCCGGCAGTCCGCTCTCCGTCACGAGGGCCGTGAAGCCGGCACGGCGGTGCAGGAACCGGAACACGCGGTGGCGCAGCGCGAAGAACTCGTGCACGCGGTGCATCGACTCGCCGATCGAGACGACGCGCGCATCTCCGATGATGTCCAGGAGCGGCTCGAGGTCCGCATCGTCGTCCTCATCCGGATCGAGCGTGCGCAGGCGATGCGCGGAGCCGTGGAGCCACGCGGCCAGGTCGTCCGCGGCGCCCTCAGCGGACCGCAAAGGAGACCTGCCCCTTCGCGACGTCGACGGCGTTCAGCACCACCTGGATGGTCGCGCCCGCGGCGACCGAGTCCGGCAGCGCCATCGAGGCCGTCACCGGCGGATCCGCGATCTGCACCGTGCCGCGCTCGCCGTTGCGGCGGATCACGACCGCCGCGAAGGCCTCGCCGACGTGCGGCGCGAGCACGGCGGCCTCCACCAGGTCGAGCGTGCGCGAGTTCAGGGCGGACGACCGCTGCGCGCCGGCGCGCATCAGGTCCGGAATCTGCGTCATGCTCTCGTGCACCCACGCCGGGATCTCCTCGCCGCGGCTCACCGCGAGCGAGATCGCGAGGGACCAGCGGTCCACGAGGCGTCGCAGCGGAGCCGTGGCGTGCGCATAGGGTGCGGCGATCGCGGCCTGGGTGGTCTCCGCCGGGACCTCGCCGTCGAAGGCGACGTAGCCCGCGCCGCGGAACAGTGCGGACGCCGCCTCCAGGATCGGCAGGGTGCGCGGATCGTCCCGGTCGAGGCCGCGCAGGTAGTCGCCGTAGCGGCCCGCCGTCCACGGCACGCCGAGCGCCTCGGTCTGCCGGCGGAAGGTGTCGAACGCGGCATCGTCGGGCTGGGGCATGGTCCGCAGGATCCCGACCTTCGCCTGCAGCATGAACTGCGCCGCGGCCATGCCCGTCATGAGCGAGAGCTGCGCGTTCCAGTCCTCGATCGGCAGGGGCGTGCGGCGCTCGATCGCGTAGGTGCCGTCGTCATGGCGCACGACCTCGTCGTCCGGCAGGTTCAGGCTCGCGCCGCCGCGCTGCGCCTCCTGCGCCAGGCGCAGGCGCCCGATCTCGGGCAGGAGCGCAGCCGGGGTGTCCCTGCCCGCGTCGAGGTCGGCCTGGGTCGTGACGTAGTCCAGCTTCGCGCGGGACCGGATCAGCGCGCGTTCCAGGCGTGTGTCGGTGACCGCTCCGGTCGCGTCCAGGGCGAACGTCCACACGAGCGCGGGGCGATCCTGATCCGGCAGCAGTGAGGCACGATCCTCGCTGAGCACGGGCGGATGCAGCGGGATCGTGCCGTCCGCCGCGTACAGGGTCTCGCCGCGCGCTCGGGCGGCCTCGTCGAGCGCGCCGCCGGGCGTCACGAACGACGGGACGTCCGCGATCGCGTAGCGGACGGTGTACCCCGTTCCGCTCCGCTCGAGCTGGAAGGCCTGGTCGAGATCCATGGATCCTGCCGGATCCAGCGTGGCGAAGGCGATGTCGCGCAGGTCGAGGTCGGGCGCGGGGGCCGTGGCCGATGCGGCCTCCGCCTGGGCCTCGGGGGAGAATCCCGTGGGCGCATCGATCTCGGTGCGCAGAGCCGCGAGCGCGGTGGCGAGCTCGCTCTGCGCTGCGGACGGGGCGACGTGCGGTCGGCGCTGCAGCATGGGTTCAGCCTAGGCCGCCCTCCGCGTCCGAGCCGGGTATTAGCGTGGTGTCCATGACCACCTCTGCCGACAAGGCCCGCACCCTCGCCGCGCTGTACGCGGCTCCCGAGATCCTCCGCGTCGTGAACGTGTGGGATGTCGTCTCCGCCCGGGCGATCGCCGCCCTGCCCGAGACCACGGCCATCGCCACGGCGGGCCACTCCATCGCCTCCTCCTACGGTTACGCCGACGGCGCGATCCCGCGCGAGCTCATGCTCGACATGGTCGGACGTATCGCGGCCGCGGTCGATCTGCCGGTGACCGCCGACCTGGACGACGGGTACGGCGACGCCGGGGAGACCGTGCGCCTCGCGATCGGCGCCGGCGTCGTCGGTGCGAACGTCGAGGATCGGCTGCGCCCCCTCGCCGAGGCGGCGGCCGATGTCGAGGCCATGATCCGCGCCGGAGAGGCAGAGGGGGTTCCGTTCGTGCTCAACGCGCGCACCGACGCCTTCGTCCGCGGGGGAGGCCGCCCGGTCGAGGAGTCCGTCGCTGACGCGATCGCGCGCGGCCGCGCCTACCTGGAGGCCGGCGCCACCGCGGTGTTCGTGCCGGGGATCCTCGACGCCGACACCACCCGCGCCCTCGTCGAGGGGATCGGCCACGGCAAGGTCAGCGTGATCGGCCTGCCCGGCGCGCTCACCTCGACCGAGTACGAGGCCCTCGGCGCCGCCCGCATCTCCTTCGGCCCGCTCCCGCAGCGCGTCGCCCTCACCGCACTGCAGGACAACGCGTCGGAGATCTACGCCGGCGGGGTCATCCCGGCGAGCACGCGCGCGCTGAACTGATCCCTCCCCGCCGATCGCCCCGCCTCTGCAACCCGCACGGGCGGGGCGATCGCCGTCAGTAGACTTGTCCGGTGGTCACACGTCTCTCGAACTTCTTCCTCCGCACGCTCCGCGAAGACCCGGCCGGCGCCGAGGTCGCGAGCCACAAGCTGCTGATCCGCGCCGGATACATCCGACCGCAGGCGTCGGGCATCTTCGCCTGGCTTCCGCTGGGCCTGCGCGTCAAGGCCCGGATCGAGAAGGTCGTCCGCGAGGAGATGGCCGCCGCGGGCGCGCAGGAGGTGCACTTCCCGGCGCTCATGCCGCGTGAGGCATACGAGGCGACGGGGCGCTGGGAGGAGTACGGCGATCTGCTCTTCCGCCTGCAGGACCGCAAGGGCGGCGACTACCTCCTCGCACCCACGCACGAGGAGGCGTTCACGCTGCTCGTGAAGGATCTGTACTCCTCGTACAAGGACCTCCCGCTGACGATCTACCAGATCCAGGACAAGTACCGCGACGAGGCCCGTCCGCGTGCCGGCCTCCTGCGCGGCCGCGAGTTCACCATGAAGGACGCCTACTCCTTCGACGCCGGCGACGCCGGTCTCGAGGCGAGCTATCAGGCGCAGCGCGATGCCTATGAGCGCATCTTCCAGCGCCTGGGCCTGGAGTACGTGATCGTGCAGGCCGACGCCGGCGCGATGGGCGGATCCCGCAGCGAGGAGTTCCTGCACCCGACCCCCGTCGGCGAGGACACCTTCGTGCGCTCCGCGGGCGGTTACGCCGCCAACGTCGAGGCGTACACGACCGCGATCCCCGAACCCCTCCCGTTCGACGCGGACGGTGCGCCGGTGATCTTCGACTCGCCGAACACGCCCACGATCGAGACGCTCGTCGCGCACGCGAACGCGCACCTCGACGGGGAGTTCACGGCGGCGGACACGCTCAAGAACGTGGTGCTCGCGCTCACGCACCTCGACGGCACGCGCGAACTCGTCGTCATCGGAATCCCGGGCGACCGAGAGGTCGACGAGAAGCGGGCGGAGGTCGCCTTCGCCCCGGCCGAGATCGAGGCGGCGACCCCCGAGGACTTCGAGAAGCACCCGCTGCTGGTCAAGGGCTACATCGGCCCGTGGTCGCCGACCGGCGCGATCCTCGGCGAGGAGTCCGCGACCGGGATCCGCTACCTCCTCGACCCCCGCGTCGTCGAGGGCTCGAGCTGGATCACGGGCGCGAACATCGACCAGAAGCACGCGCACTCCGTGATCGCGGGCCGCGACTTCTCGGCCGACGGCATCGTGGAGATCGCGAACGTGCGCGAGGGCGATCCCGCACCCGACGGATCCGGCCCCGTGCATCTCGCGCGCGGCATGGAGATCGGCCACGTCTTCCAGCTCGGCCGCAAGTACGCCGAGGCGCTCGGGCTCAAGGTGCTCGACGAGAACGGCAAGCTCGTGACCGTCACGATGGGCTCCTACGGCATCGGCGTGACGCGCATCCTCGCGATCATCGCCGAGCTCAACAACGACGACAAGGGCCTCATCTGGCCCGCCTCGGTGGCGCCGTTCGACGTGCACGTCGTGGCCGCCGGTCGAGACCAGATCGCGTTCGACGTCGCCGCGGATGCGGCGGCCCAGCTCGAGGCCGCCGGGCTCGACGTGCTCTACGACGACCGTCCCAAGGTCTCGCCCGGCGTCAAGTTCGGCGACGCCGAGCTCGTCGGCGTGCCGCGCGTGCTCGTCGTGGGCCGCGGCGCGGCCGACGGTCAGGTCGAGCTGTGGGATCGCCGCAGCGGAGAGCGCGACACGATCTCCCTCGCGGAGGCCCTGCAGGCCCTCACCGCACGCTGAGCGCCGCACACCAGCGGTGAAGGCCCCGGGATCCGTCGAGGATCCCGGGGCCTTTCGCAGGCGGTCACTCCGCGGCGATCTCGCAGCCCAGCGCGAGCGACGCGTAGGAGAGGATGTTCGCGCGATAGGTCGTCGCGCCGAGCTCCAACCCGATCAAGGGGTAGAGGTCGTACGCGTCTTCGAGCGCGACGATGTTGCGCGCGATCACGGTGAGCTCCGCCGCGGGCCGGAAGACGCCGAGCGCCGCCCCGATCTCGATCGTGGATCGATAGAGACTCACCTGGCGCTCCACGATCGAGCGGTGCAGCGGGCGGTACTGGGGCTGCTCGCGCAGCAGCGGGATGCTCTCGTACGCCATCCGCAGATGGTCGCTGATCTCATCCGGTACGCCGGCTTCGACGAGTTTCGCGAGCCGCCGGATCGGATCCGGCTCCTGCTCCGCGATCACCCTGCGGTGCTCGTACATCTCCTCCAGCACGCCCTCGACGGTCGCGTACATGAGGTCGTCGAAGCTGGGGAAGTAGTACAGCACGCTGCCCGCGCTCACCGAGGCCTCGGCCGCGACCGCACGGACGTTGGTCGCATTCAGGCCGCTCCGGCCCGCGACCCGGCGGGTGGCCGAGATGAGCTCGGCACGGCGCGCGCTGTGCTTGTGCGGTGCCGGCACGGCGACCCCTTCCTGCGGACCCTGCGAGCCGCCGCGTCCCGATCCTGGCGCTCAGCCCTCGTCGTCCACGACCACCGTGGTCAGCTCAGCATAGTGCCGGGGATTGCGCGCCTTGAGCACGAAGCCGATCACGATCCCGGCGAGGAACAGGACGGGCGTCGGCGCCAGCAGGGCGAGGTTGATCGGGCCCTCGACACCCGAGACCAGGCTGAAGTTCGTCGCGATGAGGATCCATCCCACGATGAGGCCGACGGCCCCGAGCGCCGGGGCGACGAGGACGCGCCAGACGCTGTGGCCCCGGCGGTCGCGCAGGAAGAAGCCGACCACGGCGATCGCCGCGACGGCCTGTGCGAACACGAGGCCGGCGACGCCCACCGAGTAGACCGGCAGAGCGAAGCCGAGGAAGGGATCGGCTCCGGACGCGAGCGTGATCACGATCGCGGCGAGCGAGATGATGCTCATCACGAGACTCGCGTGGTGCGGTGCCTGGGTCTTGATCTGCGTGCGGGCGAGCCAGGCGGGCAGCAGTCGCTCCCGGCCGATCGAGAACAGGTAGCGCGTGCAGGCGTTGTGGAACGCGAGCAGGCAGGCGAAGAAGCTCGTCACGATCAGGATGCGCATCGTGATCGACGCCCAGAGCCCCAGGTACTGCTCTCCGGCGTTGAACACCATGTCCTGGAAGGTGTCCTCCTGGGCGAGCTTGAGCACGCCGTCCACACCGAAGGCGACCGTGAGGATCCAGAACGTGAAGGCGTAGAAGACGCCGAGGAACGCGATCGCGATGTAGGTCGCCATCGGCACCGTGCGGGTGGGCCGGATGGCCTCCTCGGTGTAGATCGCCGTGCTCTCGAAACCGAGGTAGGCGCCGAACCCGAAGACGAAGAGCGCACCGCTGCCCGCGGCGAAGAACACGTTCTGCGGAGCGAAGGCGGCGAACGAGATCGGCTCGGGGCCGCCCTGCGCGAGCACGCCGATCGCGAGGATCAGCAGGATCGCGACCTCGGCGGTGAGCAGCACGGCGAGCACCTTGGCGCCCACGTCGATCTTGCGATAGCCGAGGATGCCGACGGCGAGGAAGGCGATGAGCGCGTAGACCGTCCACGGCAGCTGGATCCCGAACAGGGCGGAGAACGTCATCTCGCCGAAGAAGCCGACGAAGCCGTAGAAGCAGATGCAGAGGGCGGCGTAGGAGAAGATCGTGACGAACACGATCCCGATCCCGACCGGCTTGCCGAGGCCCTTCGCGCCATAGATGTAGAACGCACCGGCGTTGCGGACGTAGCGCGACATCGCCGTGAACCCGACCGCGAACAGCATCAGCACGATGCCGGAGGCGAGCATGGCTCCCGGCCCGCCGATCCCCGCGAGGCGGAAGTCGGTCGGGGCGGCGCTGGCGACGACCGTGAGCGGTGCGGCCGCGGAGATCACGAAGAAGACGATCGCCCAGACGCCCAGTCGGCGGCGGGCGAGCGCGGTGCCGCCGGTGAGGGCGGCGTCGGCCGGGGCGGCGACCGCGGAATCGGCGGGGGAAGGTCGAGACATCATCGGCTCCTGGTTTCGGTCAGCCGTGGCATCGGGACAGCAACGGCGCTTGAACAGCGATTCAAGAGCGTTAAGTCGATTCTGTCAAGCAAATGGCTGCGATCTGCCGTAAGATTCTGAACACTCGTTCAAAGCAGATCGGAGACCCCATGACGTCGCACCCCACCTCGCCGCAGCCGGAGGGACGCCCGCGCGCCCGCGATCTCGGCATCGTCTTCGACGGCGAACCCGGCGCGCGGGATGCGATCACCGATGTCCCCGGCCTCGAGGTCGGATTCACGACGCTCATCGCAGGGGAGGGCGCGCATGCGGTGCGCTCCGGGGTGACCGCGATCCTGCCGCGGGGGCGTGCCGGCGTGGGCGACGCGTGCTCGGCGGCCGTGCACTCCTTCAACGGGAACGGCGAGCTCACCGGCCGGAGCTGGATCGACGAGTCCGGATCCGTCGCCCTGCCGATCGCCATCACGAACTCGCATGCCGTCGGTCCGGTGCACGCCGGCGTCGACGCGTGGCTCGCCGCGAACCGCCCCGACCTGGCCGCGCAATGGCTGCTTCCGGTCGTCGGCGAGACCTGGGACGGCTACCTCAACGACATCAACGGCGGCCACGTGCGGCCGGAGCACGCCGTCCAGGCGCTGGATGCCGCGGTGGCCGGGCCGGTCGCGGAGGGGAACGTCGGCGGAGGCACCGGCATGAACTGCTACGGATTCAAGGGCGGCACGGGCACGGCCTCCCGGATCGTGCGTCACGGCGAGGACGAGTACGTGGTCGCCGCGCTCATCCAGGCGAACTTCGGCTCCCGCGCGGAGCTGCGCCTCGACGGCGTCCCGCTCGGGCAGCAGACCGCGGCGCCGAACCCGATGGACGACACCGACTGGTTCGCGCAGGACCGGGCCGCAGGGCGGGCCGTGAGCGGGGCCGGATCCGCCATCGTCGTCATCGCGACGAACGCGCCCCTGCTGCCGGGGCAGTGCGCGGCGCTCGCCCGCCGCGGCGCGCTGGGACTCGGTCGCAGCGGAACCGCGGGCAGCCACTTCTCCGGCGACATCGTGCTGGCGCTGTCGACCGCGAACCCCGGGGCGCTCAGCTCGGTCTTCCCCTCCGACGAGCGCGCCGAGTACGAGCAGCTGCGCTTCGTGCCATGGGGGCGGATGGATCCGTTCCTCGCCGCGGCGGTGCAGGCCGTCGACGAGGCGGTGTGGAACGCGCTCGTCGCGGCGGAGGACATGGTCGGCCGCGACGGGCACGAGAGCGTCGCGCTCCCGCACGACGAGATCCGTGCGGCCGTGGCACGGCGCGCGGGGCGCTGAGACACGGGCCGGTGCGCGTCCTGCAGGATGGGGGCATGGACACCACGCCGGCCGCCTGGCTGCGAGCACGCCCTTCGCTCACCGGATCCGCCCCTGCGCTGCATCCCGACGCGGTGCCGGACGATCCGCTCGCACTGTTCCTGAACTGGATCACGGCGGCGGCGGAGGCCGGCGTCGCCGAGCCGCATGCATCGACCCTGGCGACGGTCGATGGCGACGGCGTTCCGGATGCGCGCACCCTCATCCTCAAGGACGTCGACGAGCGCGGCTGGGCCTTCGCGGGGACGCGTTCGTCCGCGAAGGGACGGCAGCTCGCAGCGAACCCCGCCGCCGCGCTGAACTTCTGGTGGCAGCCGGTACTGCGCGCCGTGCGGGTGCGCGGTCCGGTGGTCGAGGCGCCCGAGGAGGAGACCGCGGCCGATCTCGCGGCGCGTTCCGCGGCGGCGCGCGCCGGGGTCGCCGCCGGCGATTGGGTGCTCTGGCGGATCGTGCCGACCTGGATCGAGTTCTGGCAGGGGGCGGTCGACCGCAAGCACATCCGCATCGTGTACACCCGCGAAGGGGATCAATGGATCCGGTCATGGAGCGGCGGCGAGGGAACGCGCCAGGGCTCGGATGAGGAGGAGAGCGCATGAGCGACTACGAGGTCATGAGCATCGGGAGCCCCGACGAGTGGCGGGCCTTCCACGGCGGATTCGACGCGACGCGCTCGCGCGACGGCCGGCGCGTCGTGGACCACGAGCTCACCATGCAGTACATCGGCATGACCGCCAACGCCCTGGTCCCCGGCGAGGAGGCGGGCTACTGGCACACGCATGCGCGCATCGAGGAGCTCTACGTCTTCCTTGCCGGACGCGGTCAGATGGGCGTCGGCGACGACGTCGTCGAGGTCGGTCCCGGCTCGGTCGTGCGCGTCGGCCAGGGCGTGCCGCGCACCTGGCGCGCCCGTCCGGACAGCCCGGGTGAGCTGCGCTGGCTGTGCATCCGTGCCGGCGGCGAGTCGCTGCCGCACCTCCCCGACGACAGCGCGCGCCTGCCGGAGCGCCCCATGCCCTGGCCCGCCGCGGACTGAGCGCCAGGGCCTCCGGCCGATCCGCGCGGCGACGCCCGTCGACGCAGGCGGCATGACACGCTGGAGGCATGACCGACGAGATCCTGCCTCCCGCCCTCAGGGCCGAGATCAACGCCGTGCTCGACGACGCGGGCGTGCACGCCGACCGGCGCCTGGTGCTGAGGATGCTGCAGACCGCGGTGCTGCTCGGCGAGGACGGCACCGACCGGCTGGATCTGAAGATCGCCTCGGCCGCCCTCTCCGAGATGCGCAGCGCGTTCCGCCTGTTCGCCCCGTTCCACGGGGTGTCCAAGGTCACCGTCTTCGGATCCGCCCGCACCGCGCAGGACGACCCGCTGTACCGGCAGGCACGCGACGTGGCCGCAGCGCTCGCCGCGGAGGGCTGGATGGTCGTCACCGGCGCGGGCCCCGGGATCATGCAGGCCGCGGCGGAGGGCGCGGGCCCCGAGCGCTCGCTCGGAGTCTCGATCAGGCTCCCCTTCGAGGAGAAGGCCAACACGATCGTCGCCGAGCAGGAGCACGTCGTCGCGATGAAGTACTTCTTCACGCGCAAGCTCATGCTCATGAAGGAGTCGCGCGGGTTCATCTGCCTGCCCGGCGGCTTCGGCACCCTGGACGAGATGTTCGAGCTGCTCACGCTGCAGCAGACCGGCAAGGCCGAGCCCATGCCGATCGTGCTGCTGGACGAGCCGGGCGGCACGTTCTGGCGGGGTCTGGAGCGCTTCGTGCACGAGGACCTCTCGCCGACCGGGGTCATCTCACCCGGCGACTTCGACCGCGTGCAGATCACCGATTCGGTGTCCGAGGCCGCCGCTGTCATCACCGGGTTCTGGCGCAACTACGACTCGCTGCGGTGGGTGGGGGACCTGCTCGTCCTCCGTCTGCGCGCCCAGCCGACCGCCGAAGAGATCGCACAGCTGAACGAGGAGTTCGGATCGATGCTGTCCTCCGGCCGCATCGAGGCCTGCGGTCCGCAGCCCGTGGAGCTCGCCGACAAGGATCGCGTGGACCTGCCGCGGCTCTCGCTGCACCTCGACCAGCGTTCGGTCGGGAGCCTCTTCCGCCTGATCGGTGCGATCAACGGCTTCGGATCCGCCCCCGCCGCCTGACCGCCTTCCCCACTTCCGAGTCGTCCCCGTCAGCGGAGGCCATGGGCCCCGCTGACGGGGACGACTCGGAGATGGCGGGGGTGTGACGAGGGGCGTCGATCAGCGGGTGCGGGCCTGCAGGTACGCGAGGATGGCGCGCACGCGACGATTGCCGTCGGGGGAGTCCTCGATGCCGAGCTTCGTGAAGATGCCCCCGATGTGCGTCTCGACCGTGCGCTCGGAGAGGAACAGATGTGCGCCGATCGCCGCGTTCGACCAGCCCTCGGACATGAGCGCGAGCACTTCGAGCTCGCGCGGGGTGAGCGCATCGAGCGCGCGGCCGGACGGCTCGGCGCCGAGCGGCGTGATCACGGCGCGCACGTCGCCACCGCCTCGACGATCGTCCCGGTCGTCCACGGTTCTCGGGTAGTCGGAGCCCCCAGCGCGGCCTCCATGACAGCACTGTAGAACCAAAGCAGCGCGAGCGGTACCGCCCTGCTCAGGCCTCGGCGCGCCGGATCCCCTCGGCGAAGGCGGCGAGGTCGACGGGCTGCCCCAGAACGCGCTCCGCGGCGCGCGCGCCGGACGCGTAGGCGCCGCCGACCGTCGCGGGCTCCTCGCCCCAGGTGGCCTCGCCGGCGAAGTGCAGCACGCCGTCCACCGGGCCCGCCAGGGCGTCGTGGTCGTGGTGCGAGGATCCGGCCGCGACGTGCGAGTAGGAGCCGTGCGAGAACGGATCCTCGCCCCAGCGCGTGATCCAGCGGGCGACCGGATCCGGGACGGCCGTGCCGTAGAGCCTTCTCAGCGCCGCCACCGCGTCGGCCGCCGCCTCGTCGTCGGTGAGCGTCTGCACGTGCCGCCCGAAGGGCCCCGCGGCGAAGGTCAGGAGCGTGGGGCGGCCGCTGATCGCGGACACGTCGTACCAGGAGTGCCAGTGCTCGCCGGGCTCGCCGAGGGCGCGGATCGCATAGACGCCGTCCTCCCAGAAGCGTTCGGGGAACTGCAGGAACACCTTGTTGAAGACCCCCATGCCGAGCCGCGCGATCGGATCCGCGACCTCGGCGGGCAGGGGCGGCTCGAAGGCGATCGCGCCCGCCTTCAGCACTCCGAGCGGCACGGTGACGACGACCTGCGCGGCGGTGAAGTCGCCGTGGCCGGTCTCCACCCGGACGCCGTCTTCGGCGCGCGCGACCCGCCGCACCACGTGCTCGAGCCGCACGTCGAGCCCTGCGGCGATGCGCCGCGGCAGCTCGTCATAGCCCCGGGGGAACACCACCTCATCGCCGTCGATCGCGTCCTCGTCGAGCCCGTGGGCGTCGAGGTCGCCGATCCACGCGCCGCACTGCTCCTCGACGCGATGCCGGAAGAACTCGCGGATCTCGTCGATGCGCTCGGGATCCAGGGCGTCGTCGCGGCGCTCGAGCGCGTCCAGGGCGCGCTCCGTCACGTCGAGATAGGAGTCGCCGGGCGCGGACCGGGCGATCGCCTCCTCCAGGGCGCGGTCGGCCGTGTCGACGTCGGCGACCCACCGCGCGCTCTCGGCCGCGGACATCCGGTTCCCGTCGCCGTCGAAGTCGGCGATGGGCCGGCCGCCCGCCTGGAAGCTGCCGACGGTGAACTCGATCGTCGGCGCGTCCAGCGCCTGCGCGAGCTCCCACAGCCGGGAATTCTCGATCCCGTGGATCCAGGACGCGCCGAGGTCGACGGAGAAGCCGGCGTCGCGGTCCGTGTGCATGCGCCCGCCGATCCGGCTCCGCGCTTCCAGCACCACCACGCGCTGTCCGGCATCGGCGAGCAGCCGCGCCGCGGTCGCGCCGGACATGCCGGCACCGATCACGATCGTGTCGAACTCGGGCACATGTCCTCCTCGGGGCGTCCTCGCCGTCGTCGTCCCCGACATGGCGACCGGGGGGACTTCGCCGAGGCGGGTCCGGCCAGGGTATCGTTGTACGGATGTCGTGCGTGCGGGTGCGCGCCGACGAGAGCTGAACAGGGAGGCCGTCATGGATATCGATCTCGGGTTGCTGCGCACGATCGAGCGGGAGAAGGAGATTCCCTTCGACGAGCTGATCGCGATCATCGAGCAGGCCGTCCTGACCGCCTACGCCAAGCACGACTCCCAGGAGGGCGTGCTGACCGAGGGCACCCGTGTCGACCTCGACCGCAAGACCGGTCACGTGACCGTGATGGTCCCCGTGCGCGACGAAGAGGGCGCGATCATCGGCGAGGAGGACTCGACGCCCGACGACTTCGGCCGCATCGCCGCCTTCGCCGCCAAGCAGGTCATCGGCCAGCGTCTGCGCGACATCGCCGATGACGCCGTGCTCGGGGAGTTCCGCGGCAAGGAGGGCGACATCGTCGCCGGCGTGATCCAGCAGGGACCGAACCCGCGCATGATCCATGTGGATCTCGGATCCGTCGAGGCCATCCTCCCGCCCGAAGAGCAGGTCCCCGGCGAGGAGTACGCGCACGGCACGCGCATCCGCGTGTACGTGACCTCCGTGGCCAAGGGGATGAAGGGTCCGGCGATCACCGTGTCCCGCACGCACCCGGGACTCGTGCGCAAGCTGTTCGCGCTCGAGGTGCCGGAGATCGCCGCGGGCCTCGTCGAGATCGTCGCGCTGGCCCGCGAGGCCGGGCACCGCAGCAAGATCGCGGTCAAGGCGAACGACCCCGCGATCAACGCCAAGGGCGCCTGCATCGGCGAGATGGGCCGACGGGTCCGCGCGGTCACCGAGGAGCTGGCGGGGGAGAAGATCGACATCGTCGACTACCACCAGGACCTGGCGACGTTCGTCGCACATGCGCTCTCACCGGCGAAGGTCACCAGCGCGTTCGTGCTCGACTCCGGCACCAAGGCCGTGCGTGCGCTGGTCCCCGACTACCAGCTGTCGCTCGCGATCGGCAAGGAGGGGCAGAACGCCCGCCTCGCCGCCAAGCTCACCGGCGCCAAGATCGACATCCAGCCGGACTCGATCCTCGACGGCGCCTGAGCGGCCGCGTTCGCCTGCTGCGCCCGAGGTGTAAGATGGAGTCCGTACGAACGTGTGTCGGTTGCCGCGCTCGTGCATCTCGCACCGCCCTGCTCAGGGTGGCAATCCGGAACGGTGAGCTCGTCTTCGACGAGCAGGCCGTGCTGCCGGGGCGGGGTGCGTGGGTGCATCCGGCACGGGAGTGCGTGGACACCGCTCTGCGGAGACGCGCCTTCACCCGTGCGCTCCGTGTGTCCACTGCAATGGAATTCCCGGAAGCAGAGAATACGCAGACCCTCGAGAAACGGCTGAACGGCTATGGAAACAAAGTGAACGGCTCGAAATGAGACCCGTCCGCGACTAGTGGTCTGCCCTGCCAGGGCGGACCGACCCTGACAGGAGAATTGTGGCTGGTAAACCACGCGTGCACGAGATCGCCGCTGAACTCGGCGTCGACAGCAAGTTCGCACTCGCGAAGCTCAAGGAGCTCGGCGAGTTCGTGAAGTCCCCCTCATCCACGATCGAGCCCCCGGTCGCGCGCAAGCTGCGTGCTGCCATCGAGGCCGACAAGCCGACCGGCGCCGCGTCCTCGGGCGCCCCGGCGGCGAAGCCCGGCGGCGCCACGCCCGCCGCGGCGTCCTCCGGCGCGCCCAAGCCCGGCCCCAAGGCGCCGACCCCCGGCCCCAAGCCGGGACCGGCCAAGCCCGCTGAGCCCGCTCCGGCTCCGGTCGCGGAGCAGCCCGCCGCCCCGGCGGCCCCGGCGGCTCCCGCCGCTCCGGCGGCCCCCGCCGCGGAGAAGTCCTCCGCGCCCAAGCCCGGCGGCTCCGGCGCCCCGCGCCCCGGCGCACCGCGTCCGGGCAACAACCCGTTCTCCTCGCAGCAGGGCATGGGCTCGCGGCCGGCGGGTCCGCGTCCGGGCAACAATCCGTTCGCCTCGCAGCAGGGCATGGGCCAGCGCCCCACGCCGGGCAACATCCCGCGTCCGCAGGCTCCGCGCCCGGGCTCCCCGCGCATCGGCGCACCCCGTCCGGGTCCGGGCGGTCGTGCCGGCGGTCCCGGTCGTCCCGGCGGTGGCGGTCGTCCCGGCGCTCCGTTCCAGCAGCGCACGGGCGGCCCCGGTCGTCCCGGCGGCGCCGGTGCCGGTGCGGGCGGTGGCTTCCAGCGCCCCGGTGGCGCTCCGGCCGGCGGTTTCGCCGGTCGTCCCGGCGGTGGCGGCGGCCGCGGTCGCGGCCCCGGCGGTGGTACCGCGGGCGCCTTCGGCAAGGGCGGCGGCAAGAGCAAGCAGCGCAAGTCGCGGCGGGCGAAGCGGCAGGAGTTCGAGATGCGGTCGGCGCCGGTCGTCGGCGGCGTCAACGTCTCCAAGGGCAACGGCGAGATCATCCGCCTGCGCCGCGGCGCATCGATCGCGGACTTCGCGGACAAGCTCGAGGCTCTGCGCGGCTACACCGTGCAGCCCGGCACGCTCGTGACGATCCTGTTCAACCTCGGCGAGATGGCCACGGCCACCGAGTCGCTGGACGAGGCGACGTTCGAGGTTCTCGGCGCCGAGCTCGGCTACACGATCCAGATGGTCTCGCCCGAGGACGAGGACAAAGAGCTCCTCGAGGGCTTCGGTCTCGACCTCGAGGCCGAGCTGGAGGCGGAGAGCGAGGACGACCTCGAGATCCGTCCCCCGGTGGTCACCGTCATGGGCCACGTCGACCACGGTAAGACCCGACTGCTCGACGCGATCCGCCAGACCAACGTCATCGAGGGCGAGGCCGGCGGCATCACCCAGCACATCGGTGCGTACCAGGTGTGGACCGAGCACGACGGCATCGAGCGCGCGATCACGTTCATCGACACCCCGGGTCACGAGGCGTTCACCGCCATGCGTGCCCGTGGTGCGCAGGTGACCGACATCGCGATCCTCGTCGTCGCGGCCGACGACGGCATCATGCCGCAGACGGTCGAGGCGCTGAACCACGCCCAGGCGGCCGGCGTGCCGATCGTGGTCGCGGTCAACAAGGTCGACAAGCCCGAGGCCAACCCCGCCAAGGTGCGCCAGCAGCTCACCGAGTACGGCCTGGTCGCAGAGGAGTACGGCGGAGACGTCATGTTCGTCGACGTGTCCGCGCGTGCGAACACCGGCATCCAGGAGCTCCTGGACGCGGTTCTGCTCACCGCGGACGCGGGTCTGGACCTCACCGCGAACCCGAACAAGGCCGCGCGAGGCATCGCCATCGAGGCGAAGCTCGACAAGGGCCGCGGTTCGGTCGCGACCGTGCTGATCCAGTCCGGAACGCTCCGGGTCGGCGACGCGATCGTCGCGGGCACCGCGTACGGACGCGTTCGCGCCATGATCGACGAGAACGGCGATGCGGTCGAGGCCGCGGCTCCGTCCCGCCCGGTCCAGGTGCAGGGTCTGAACTCGGTCCCGCGCGCCGGCGACGTCTTCATCGTCACCGAGGAAGACCGCATGGCCCGCCAGATCGCGGAGAAGCGCGAAGCCGTCGAGCGCAACGCCCAGCTGGCCAAGGCCCGCAAGCGCATCTCGCTCGAGGACTTCACCCGCGCCCTCGAAGAGGGCAAGGTCGAGACGCTCAACCTCATCATCAAGGGCGACGTGTCCGGTGCCGTCGAGGCGCTGGAGGAGTCGCTGCTCAAGATCGAGGTCGACGACTCGGTGCAGCTGCGCATCATCCACCGCGGCGTCGGCGCCGTCACCGAGTCGGATGTGAACCTGGCGACGATCGACAACGCGATCATCGTGGGCTTCAACGTCCGCCCCGACCCGAAGGCCCGCGAGGCCGCGTCCCGCGAGGGCGTGGACGTGCGGTTCTACTCGGTCATCTACAACGCGATCGACGAGATCGAGAACTCCCTCAAGGGCATGCTCAAGCCGGAGTTCGAAGAGGTCCAGTCGGGTGTCGCCGAGATCCGCGAGGTGTTCCGCTCCTCGAAGTTCGGCAACATCGCCGGTGTCATCGTGCGGTCGGGAACGATCACGCGCAACGCCAAGGCACGCGTCATTCGCGACGGCATCGTCATCGCCGATGGCCTGGCCATCGAGTCGCTGCGCCGGTTCAAGGACGACGTCACCGAGGTCCGCACGGACTTCGAGGCGGGTATCGGCCTGGGCAAGTACAACGACATCCAGGTCGGCGACGAGATCGAGACCACCGAGATGGTGGAGAAGCCGCGCGCGTAAGCACGTGGCAGCGCAGGATGGCATCCTGTGTCGGCCTTTCGGGGGCCCGGCCCGCTTCGCGGGCGCCCCGACGGTCGCCACAGGATGCCATCCTGCTCCACGCTCGCGTTCTGCGCGGGCGAAAGAGTGAGAGGGTAAGGACATGGCCGGAGAACGACAGGCACGACTCGCGGATCGGATCCGCGTCATCCTCGCCGAGCGGCTGGAGAAGGGGCTGCGCGACCCGCGCCTCGGCTTCGTGACGATCACCGACGTGCGCGTCACAGGCGATCTGCAGCACGCGTCCGCGTTCTACACCGTGCTCGGCACGGAGGAGGAGCGCGTGGCCTCCGGTGCGGCGCTCACCGCGGCGACCGGGCTGCTGCGCAAGGAGGTCGGACGTCAGCTCGGCGTGCGCCTCGTGCCGACGCTGGAGTTCATCCCGGACGCTCTGCCCGAGAACGCCGATCACATCAGTGATCTGCTCCGCCAGGCGCGCGAGCGCGATGAGCAGGTCGCCGGCATCGCCGCCTCCGCCTCCTTCGCCGGTGAGGCGGACCCGTACGTGAAGCCGCGCGAGGACGACGAAGAGTAGATCCGATCGCGCCGCATCGCGGCGCCGTGAGACTCGCGGGAAGAGCCCGGGAACCCCGTGTTCCCGGGCTCTTCCTCGTCTCGTGCCGCGTCGACGGTATTTCTTCTACCGGGTTCAAGAACCTTTGCGGGCGCCGAAGGCCCTTGCTAGCATCCGAGCGCGTGCGCGACGAGGCGCACGGTCGAGCACAGCGGGGGGCTGCGCCATGGGGGACGCGAAGAGTGCGCGCATGCGGGATCTGCGCGCGGGACGCAGGGCGCCGACGAGGCAGGGGCACGAGGACGCGTCCCCGACGCTGCCGGACGACGTCCACGACATCGCCCCGCACGTGCGTGCGGCGATCGACCGTGCCTGCGGAGGCGATGCGGTCGCATCCGCGGCGGTGCGCGCCGCCCTGCCCCCGGAAGCACGGCGCGGGTGGCGGGCGCCGCCCGATCCGCTTCCGGCGATCCCCGCAGCGGGCGGGCCTGAACGGCGTGCTCTGCCGCGGGACGCGGATCCGGAGCAGGTGCTCGCGCTCGCGCTGTGCGGGGCCGGGCCGGTGCAGGTCCTGTGCGCGATCGCGGGGTGCGGGCCAGACCGGATCCCGGGGTCGCCGCTGACGGGTCTGGTGCGACTTCACGGCGGACGCTTCAGGTTCGCCGATGCGGCACTGCGCGTGCGGGTGCTCGCCGCGGCGAGCACGCAGGAGCGGCTGCGCGCCCACCGGCTGCTCGCTGAGCTCCTCCAGGGTGCCGGCCGGGGCGATGCCGCGCTCTGGCACCGTGCCCGCGGAGCGGTGGCGGGGGATCCAACCCTGGTCGGGCCGCTCCTCGCGCTCGCTCGCATCGCGCTGCGGGAGGGAGACGCCGAGCGGGCGTGGTCCCGTGCGACGGAGGCGGCGGAACACGCGCCGTCCGGCACGGCGACCCACGCCGGAGCTTTGCTGCTCAGCGGGCGCGCGGCCCTGGCGGCGGGGTGGATCGCGGATGCGGCGGAGCGCTTCGAGCAGGTGCTGCGCATCGATCGGGGGCACCGCGCGGAGGCGGCGCAGGCGCTCGTGCTGACGCATGCCCTGCGACACGGCACGGCTCCCGCGCCGGATCCGCGGGTGTCCGTCGAGGCGATCGGCCGCGGGACCGCATTCGCCGTACGGCTGAGCGCACCCTTCGGCGCGGCCCTCGGCGGCCGCCGGCCGGATCGGCGACGGCTCGACGCGGGTGCGGCGGGCGTCCGCGGCGCGATCGATGAGGGCGGCGCGGTCGGTCGCGTGACAGACGCCCTCCGCGCCGGCATCGACGGCGACCCGGACGCGGGGATCCGCGCCCTCGCCGATGCGGATCCGGATCCGACCGCGGATGCGGCGCCCCCGCTCGGCCTGCACGCGCGCGCCCCGCTGCTGCGTGCACGACGCGCGGTCGCCGAGGCGCTGCTGCACGTCTGGGCGGGCCGGATCGGCATCGCACACCGGATCCTGAGCGCCGCTGCCGTGGACCTCCCGGTCGCGCTCCCGTTCGGCGGCGTCGCCGCGCCGCTGTGCCGCCGGCTCGAACTCGCGGTCGACGGCCGGATCGGACCGCTCTCGCATGAGCTCACCGCAGCCGTGCCCTGCATGCAGGACTCCGACGGCTTCGTGGACCGCGCGATCGCCGCCTACCTGCGCGGGCGGACCGACGAGGCCGCCGTGCACATGGCGCTCTGGTCGGATCGCGGCAGGCCGCCCGAGCGGTTCGGCCTTCCCGGCCTGGACGAGATCGGCCCGCTGGGGGCTTCCGCGGCGCTGGAGAGGCCAGAGGCCGCGCTCGCCCGGATGCTGCGCGAGCGCATCCGCTCCGCACGGGAGTCGTCCTGGCGCACGGTCCTCGAGGCCGTGGCGGCGGAAAGCAGGGGAATACGCTCGGCGTTCGAACGGGGCAGGGTCGAGGCGCTGCTGGGGTCTGCCGCGGCGTCGCGCGGCGATCGAGGCCGCGGGGTGCGGCACCTGCGCGCGGCGCTCAGCCTGTTCGAGGAGTCCGGAGCCCTGGCGTGGCGCGGCATGGTCTGCCGGCGTCTTCGGGCGCTGGGGGAGCGCCGCCGGGCCTCCGCCGCCGGCGTCGGCGCGCCGGAGGAGCAGGCGGCGACATCCTCGCTGGACGTGTGCCGCGCGATGTGGGAGCCCATCCTCACCGCGCGCGAGCTGGACGTCGCTCTCCTCATGGCCGAGGGGCGCACGAACAAGGAGATCGCCCTCGCCCTGCACGTGTCCGTGCGGACCGTGGAGGTGCACGGCGGGCGCGTCTTCGCCAAGGTCGATGTGCGGACCAGGCACGAGCTGACCGTGCTCGCGCACCGCACCGACCAGCACCTCTGAGTCCCGGGGGTCCGCGGCGTGATGCGCGGGCCACGCCGGCCCGGGTCAGCGGGGGAGGAGGAGCTCGCCGTCCGCCGCCTCGAGGAGCCCGTCGGCGATGAGCGAGTCGATCGCGCGGTCGCGCTGGGTCGCATCCGGCCAGTCGGCGAGGACGGCCTCGGCGGGCAGGCGGTGCCCCTCGGCGTGACGCAGAGCGCGGAGCACGCCTCCGCGCGCCTGCCGGTCCGACCCCTCGTACTTCGCCTGCCGTCGCCGCCGATCCTCCCCGTCAGGGAAGCCCGCGGCGCGCCAGGCGCACAGATCCGCGAGAGGGCAGCGCGCGCAGTCCGCGCTGCGGGCGGTGCACACGGTCGCGCCGAGCTCCATGGCCGCCGCGTTCACGACGGCCGCGGCGGCGGGTTCCTCCGGAAGCAGGGCGAGCATGTCGTCCAGGTCGCGCCGAGAGGGCGGATCCGGCTGGGCGCGTCCGTGCACGGCGCGCGCGATGACGCGGCGCGTGTTCGTGTCGACCACGGGGTGGCGGTCGCCGAATGCGAACACCGCGACGGCGCGCGCCGTGTAGTCGCCGATGCCGGGGAGGGCCAGCAGCGCGGGCACCTCGCGCGGTGTGGCGCCTGCGTGCTCATCGCGGATCGAGGTCGCGGCCCGGTGCAGCCACAGCGCCCGGCGCGGGTAGCCGAGGTTCGCCCACTGCTGCAGCACCTCGGCGGGGGTCGCTGCCGCGAGCGAGAGCGGATCCGGCCAGCGTGCGAGCCAGGCCTCCAGGTGCGGGATCACCCTGTTCACGGGCGTCTGCTGCAGCATGAACTCGCTGACCAGCACGCCCCAGGCGCCGTACCGGGCGAGGTATTCCGCGCGCCGCCAGGGCAGATCCCGCGCGTGCTCCCGGTACCAGGCGATCAGCGCGGACGCGGTCGGCGAGGAGGCGGGGGAGTCGGGCACGGGAGTCCACGCTACCGCGCGAGGGGGCTCGTGCGACCGGTGCGGGCCCGTCGGATCCCGGACCCGGGGGCCTCTAGGCTGGGAGGATGGCAACCAGCGGGATCCTGCTCGTCGACAAACCGGGCGGGATGACGAGTCACGACGTCGTCGCCCGCACCCGCCGCGTGTTCGGCACGCGCAAGGTCGGGCACGCCGGCACCCTCGACCCGATGGCCACGGGCCTGCTCGTGGTCGGCATCGAGGCGGCGACGCGCCTGCTGACCTTCGTGGTCGGGGCCGACAAGACCTACCTCGCCACGATCCGCCTGGGTCAGAGCACCGGCACGGACGACGCCGACGGGGAGATCGTGGCCTCGGCGGATCCGGCGCACGTCGCCGCGATCACCGCGGACGAGATCGCCACCGGTATCGCCGCGCTCACCGGCGCCATCTCCCAGGTGCCCAGTGCCGTCTCCGCCATCAAGGTCGACGGACGCCGGGCCTATGACCGGGTGCGCGCGGGGGAGGACGTCGTCCTCGCGGCCCGTGACGTGGTCGTGTCCCGCTTCGACGTGCTCGACGACCGCCCGGGCGACGGAGGGGTGCGCGATCTCGACGTGGTCGTGGACTGCTCGTCCGGAACCTACATCCGCGCCCTCGCCCGCGACCTCGGAGCAGCGCTCGGCGTCGGCGCGCACCTCACGGCGCTGCGCCGCACGCGCGTCGGGCCCTTCGACGTCGCCGATGCGTCCGCGCTCGATGACCTCGCCCAGGCGCAGCCGCTGACCGCCGCCGACGCTGCGGCCGGCATCCTCCCCGTCCTCGAGGTCAGCGTGCAGGAGGCCGTCGACCTGCGTCACGGCAAGCGCCTGGCCGGCCAGCGTGCGCGGCTGGAGGGGCCGCGCGCCGCGGCGATCGATCCGGACGGCGTCCTGATCGGGATCGTCGAGCGCCGCGGCGAGGATCTGAAGAGCGCGATGAACATGCCGGAGGGGGCGTCATGATCCTCTGGTTCACGATCCTCCAGCTCGCGGTCGCCGTCGCCGCCGGCCTGCTGTGCCTGATCATGGGCTTCGCGGGCAAGCGGCCGAACGACTGGACCGTCGGATCCCTCGCCCTGATCGAACTGCTGCTCATCGTGCAGGTCGTCATCGCGATCGTCTCTCCTTTCGCGGGAAATCCCGCGCTGGGCGATCCGCTCGAGTACGGCGTGTATCTGGTCTCGGCGGTGCTGCTGCCGATCGGCGGAGCCATCTGGGCGCTGCTCGAGCGCTCACGCTGGAGCACCGTGATCATGGGCGTGGTGGCGCTCGCGCTGGCCGTGATGATCTGGCGCATGCAGGTCATCTGGATCACCCCGATCGGCGGCTGAGCAGAGCCGCACCCGCGGACCACCGGTCCTCGTGTTCCGTAGAATGGACTCCGCCATGAGCACCGCGCGACCCTCGACTCCGTCCGAATCCGCCCCCCAGCTGGAGGGCTCCTCCGTCGCACCGGCCCGACCCCGCATGCGCGGCGTCGGGCGCGTGCTCGTGATCGTGTATGCGGTCATGGCGCTGGGCGCGACCGGCCGATCCTTCGTGCAGATCGCGCGGGCCTTCGACGAGGCGCCGCTCGCGTACTCGCTGTCCGCGGCCGCCGCGGTCGTCTACATCGTCGCGACGCTCGCGCTGATCGGATCCGGGCGTCCGGGCTGGTACCGGGTCGCGTGGGTCGCCATCGTGTTCGAGATGGTCGGCGTCCTGGTCGTGGGCACGCTGAGCCTGACCCACCCTGCCCTGTTCCAGCACCAGACCGTGTGGTCGCAGTACGGGCTCGGCTACGTGCTGATCCCGCTGTTCCTGCCGATGGTCGGGCTGTGGTGGCTCGTCACGCACCGCCCGTCCCGCGCGGCGGTCGCGGACGGCGCCGCCTCGTCGGACGGATCCGCCGCATGATCGTCTTCCGCGACCCCTCCGAGATCCCCGCGGACTTCGGGCGCACGGTCGCCGCGATCGGCAAGTTCGACGGCGTGCACTCCGGCCATCGCGCGGTGTTCCGTCGTGCCCAGCAGGACGCGGCGCGCATCGGCGCGAAGACCGTGGCCGTGACCTTCGACCGCAATCCGCTGAGCGTGCTGCGCCCCGACCGGTGCCCGGACGATCTCGTGTCGGTCGAGCGCAAGATCGAGCTGCTCTCCGCGTGCGGACTGGACGCGGTCCTCGTGCTGACCTTCGACGAGCAGCTGGCGTCGCGCACGGCCGAGGACTTCGCGCAGGCGATCCTCGTCGATGCTCTGCACGTCGCCACGATCCTCGTCGGACGCGACTTCCGATTCGGGAGCGGCGGCAAGGGGACGCCGGCGCTGCTGGCCGAGCTGGGCGCACGGAGCGACTTCACGGTCGACGTGATCGAGGACGTGTTCCTGGAAGGCACGGACCGGCGGGTCTCCTCGTCCTGGGTGCGCGAGCTGCTCTCGGCGGGCGACGTGGCGCTCGCGGGCGCCGTGCTGGGACGCCCGGTCTCGGTGCGCGGCGAGGTCGTGCACGGCCTCAAGCGAGGGCGCGAGCTCGGCTTCCCCACCGCCAACCTTCCTGCCCTGCTCGACGAGATGGTGCCGGCGGACGGCGTCTACGCGGGCCGGCTGGCGGATCACACGACCGGACTGGTGCATCCCGCGGCGATCTCCGTCGGGACGAACCCCACGTTCGACGACGTGCTGCAGCGCCAGGTCGAGGCGCACGCGATCGACAGCCCGGGTCTGGACCTCTACGGTCACGACGTGACGGTCGAGTTCACCCACCGGCTGCGCGGCATGACGGCGTTCGAGAGCATGGACGCGCTCGTCGCGGGCATCGCCTCCGACGTCGCCCAGGCGCGGATCCTGCTGGGCGTGCCGGAGCCGGATCCGGCGAACTCGCCCGCCGAGTGAGCGCATCGGGGCTCGCGTGGCGTAAACTGACCCCGAACCCGTTGTGATCGACGTGCGCGATGCACGCCTGCGGGGTTCTCGTCCGCTCGGTCTGCGATGCCTCTCGGCAGCCGCCCGTCCGCGGACACGCATCGTCGGGACGGAGCTTCGTCCGGGCGGTCATTTTCGGACAGTCGCCGTCCTCTCGGAGACGGCATCCACGCTCAGGAGGAGCATGCCGACCACGGCGACCGCCACCCGGCGGAAGAAGACGTCGCGTCGAGACGAGGACGCGCCGCTGATCCCGATCCTCGCGCGCAAGGTGCGCGAGATCGAGGCCAAGGCCCAGCACGGGAAACTCGGCCCGACCAACCGCGTCAAGTTCCAGGTGATCGCGTTCCTGGTGCGCGAGGAGCGCGCGAGAGCCAAGGGGGACGTCGAACTCGGCGACTCCGCGCGGGCGGAGCAGCTCAAGCGCCTGGACGGCGTGGCGACGATCCTCGCCAAGACCGCTGCGCGCGACACGTCGCTGATCCAGCTGCTCGAGGCGGACCAGGCGACGAGCCCCGTCGCGAAGCGGATGCGCCGCGACTGGCTTTTGGAGTCGGGCGCGGAACTCGCTCCCGAAGAGCTCGTGATCGCCGACGTCGTCCGCGTGCAGCAGGCGCCGGTCGTTCCCGCTGCTCTCGCCGAGCGCCAGGTCACGCCGCCCTCGGTGGAGTCGCGGATGCTCGCGAACCCCTTCCTCGCGCCGGACCTCACGCCCCGCCCCGCCGCGACCCCGCGGCGCCGGCTGGACGGCTGGGAGCTCATGGGCCCGCTGTACAAGGCGTTCGAGTCGGGTGCCGGTGGCACGGCGGCCTCGATGGAGCTGCCTCCGCTGCCCGAGTACGACCACCTCTCGCCCAAGGGCCTCGAGGTCATGGTGCACCAGTCGCGCTTCCTCGAGTCGGTCAGGGCGGGGCATCGCTCGTTCCTGCTCGCCGACGAGCCCGGCCTCGGCAAGACCGCGCAGTCGGTGCTCGCCGCGTCGATCGCCCACGCCTACCCGCTGCTCGTCGTCGTCCCCAACGTCGTGAAGATGAACTGGGCGCGCGAGGTGGAGCGGTGGACCCCGCAGCGCCGCGCCGCGGTGATCCAGGGCGACGGTCAGGACGTCGACGCCTTCGCGGACGTCTTCATCGTCAACTACGAGATCCTGGACAGGCACCTGTCCTGGCTCGGCGAGATCGGCCTGCGCGGCATGGTCGTGGACGAGGCGCACTTCATCAAGAACCTGTCCTCGCAGCGCTCGCAGAACGTGCTCGCGCTCGCGTCCCGGATCAGGGAGCAGGCAGCGGGCTCGCACCCGCTGCTCATGGCCCTCACCGGAACGCCGCTGATCAACGACGTCGAGGACTTCGACGCGATCTGGCGCTTCCTCGGCTGGACCAACGGCGAGCGGCCCTCCGCGGAGCTCGCGGACAAGCTCGACGCGACGGGCCTGACGCCCGCGGACAAGGCGTTCTACGGCGAGGCCAGGGACGCGGTCATCTCGATGGGCATCGTGCGTCGCAAGAAGAAGGACGTGGCCGCCGACCTCCCCGACAAGCTCATCGCGGATCTGCCGGTGCAGCTCGACGACGAGTTCGGCCGCGGGATCCGGCAGGCCGAGGCCGAGCTGGGCGCGCGGATGGCGGCGAAGTACCGCCGGATCATCGAGGCCCGCGGAGACAGGGGTCTGGCCCACGGCGAGATCGACGAGGACATCGTCCGGCTCGTCGCGCACGGCGAGCTCGAGGAGTCGAAGGCGGCGGGCACCGGGGGAGACAACGTCTTCACCATGGTGCGCAAGATCGGTCAGGCCAAGGCGCTGCTCGCGGCGGACTACGCGGCTCAGCTGCAGCGCTCGGTCGGCAAGGTCGTGTTCTTCGCCAAGCACGTCGACGTGATGGATCAGGCCGAGGCGCACTTCGCCGCGGCGGGGATCCGCTCGGTGTCGCTCCGCGGCGACCAGACCGCGGTCGCGCGGCAGCAGGCGGTCGACGCCTTCAACGGCGACCCCGAGGTCGGGATCGCCGTGTGCTCGCTCACCGCGGCCGGCGTCGGCGTCAACCTGCAGACCGCCTCGAACGTGGTGCTCGCCGAACTCAGCTGGACCGCGGCCGAGCAGACCCAGGCGATCGACCGTGTGCACCGCATCGGTCAGGACGAGCCGGTCACGGCCTGGCGGATCATCGCCGCGCACACGCTCGACACGAAGATCGCCGAGCTCATCGATCAGAAGCAGGGACTCGCAGCGCGAGCGCTCGACGGCGAGGCCGTGGAGGAGGGCGCGAGCGAGTCGGTGCAGCTGGCGGCGCTCATGCACCTGCTGCGCGAGGCGCTCGGCGGCGACTGACCGCGTCTCGTCACAGGCTTGTCAAGAACGGCGCTTCTTCTTCCGCTTTCGGGGGTCGAAGCGCCGTTCTTCGTCAAGAAGGTGTGAACTCCGAAATGAGGCGTGTAAGAACTTCGCTTTTCGGCGTCGTGGAATGGCGCCCGGACGTGGATCGGCACTAGGGTCGAACGAGGCAACGGCGCCGCGCTTCCATCCCCCTTCCCTCCCGAGGACGACCCATGAAGATCGGCATCCTGACCAGCGGTGGCGACTGCCCCGGCCTGAACGCGGTCATCCGCGGCATCGTGCTCAAGGGCACCACCACGTACGAGCTCGAGTTCGTCGGCATCCGCGACGGCTGGCGCGGGGTCGTCGACGGCGACTTCTTCCCGCTCACCCGGCACGAGGTCAAGGGCCTGAGCAAGGTCGGCGGCACGATCCTCGGCACGAGCCGCACCAACCCGTACGAGGGGCCGCGGGGCGGCGCGGAGAACGTCGCGAAGACCCTCGCCAAGCACGGCATCGACGGCATCATCGCGATCGGCGGCGAGGGCACCCTCGCCGCGGCGGACCGCCTCTCGAACGACGGCATCCGCGTCCTGGGCGTGCCGAAGACGATCGACAACGACCTGCGGGCCACCGACTACTCGTTCGGCTTCGACACCGCGGTCAACATCGCGACCGACGCGATGGACCGCCTGCGCACCACCGGCGACTCGCACCAGCGCTGCATGATCGCCGAGGTCATGGGCCGGCACGTCGGCTGGATCGCCCTGCACGCCGGCATGGCCGCGGGCGCGCACGTGATCTGCATCCCCGAGGTCCCGATGTCCATCGAGGAGATCTGCGACCTCGTGACCCGCGCGAGCGACCGCGGCCGTGCGCCGCTCGTCGTGGTCTCGGAGGGGTTCAAGCTCAAGGGCATGGATCAGGCCTTCAGCGACAAGGGCCTCGACGCCTTCAACCGTCCGCGTCTCGGCGGCATCAGCGAGATCCTCGCGCCCGAGATCGAGAAGCGCACCGGCATCGAGACCCGCTCCACCGTGCTCGGTCACATCCAGCGCGGCGGCTCGCCCTCGGCGTTCGACCGCGTGCTCGCGACCCGTCTCGGCCTGCACACGGCCGACGCCGTCGTGGACGGCGCCTGGGGCCAGATGGTGGCCCTGCGCGGCACCGACATCGTGCGCGTCCCCTTCGCCGAGGCCCTCGGCGAGCTGAACACCGTCCCGCTGCAGCGCTACGAGGAGGCCGCAGCCCTGTTCGGGTGAGCGGTGCCGGCCCGGCTTGGCTTGGGGCTTGGCTTGGCTGGAGGCTTGGCTGGGCTTGGGTTCGGAACCATGTCCCAGTTCTGGCTGCACCGCGTCCCAGTTTCTGGTCGCACGGGGTCCCGGTTTGGAACCATGTCCCCATTTGGTCGCGCCGTGTCCCAGTCTTGACAGCATCGTGTCCCGGATCTGGTGCCGAAATCGGGGGATCTGGAGCCAGAACTGGGACACGGTCGGCCCAAGCGAGGCGGGCCGGGACGCGACCGACTGCGGCGAGGCGGTGAGGGGCGGGGCGCGGGGCCAGCCGGTCAGCCGGGCAGTCCGGGGCGCCAGCCGGCGTCCTGCAGCGCGGACCTCACCCGCTCCACGGCGACGGGACGGGGGCCGCCCAGGTGGTGCGACAGCACCCGGACCAGGGTCCAGGATGCGCGCCTGATCGCTTCCCAGCGGTCGGCGTCGCGCGCGAACTGCTTCGGATCCTCGGCGTGCTGGCGACCGTCGTACTCCGGGGCGACCCGCCAGCGCGGGTAGGCGAGGTCCAGCCTCGCGATGAACGTGCCGTGCGGACCGCGCAGTTCCCACCCTGCGATCGGCTCGGGGAGTCCTGCCCGCACGATCGCGAGTCGGAGCCTCGTCTCGCGCGGCGACTCGACGCCGATGCGCGAGTCCGCCAGTGCTCGTCGCAGGATTCCGCCGCGGACGTCGCCCATGCCGCGGATCTCATCGCCGAGATCCCCGACCTCTGCGAGTCGCCGCGCCGGCAGCAGCAGATGATCGGCGGCGGCGATGAGGTCGTCGAGTCGCCAGAGCAGTCCGCACTGTCGCCAGGCGCGCACGGGATGCTCGACCGGCAGGCCGTCCGGAGTCACGATCGTCGCGGGCTCCCGGCGCTGCAGCCGATGTCCGACGATGCCGCGTACCCGGGGCTCGCGCGCGGGACGGTGCGTGCTGACGTGGATCCGCAGCCGGTGCGGGTACTCGGGAAGTGCGACACCGAGCAGCGCGAGCGCGGTCTCGTGCGAGAAGAACTGGTCGTCGTGCAGGCGCGGAAGGTAGTCCCGGCACCGGTCGCGGTACTCGCATTCGGACCCGAGGTCGCGGAGCCGGCGCGTACCGGGGAAAGGCGCCTCGAGATCGGATCCGCGCAGGCGACCGCGCGCGACGCCGAGCGCTCTGGCCTCGGCGACGCTGAACCGCGGACCGAGAGACTCCGGCAGAGGATGGCGCATCCACCCAGCGTGGACGGCAGCAGCCCCGCGCAGCGGGCGCGAGACGGGATCGGTGCGGTACCCCTGGCCTCACGCGCCTGTGCGGAACGGACGCGGCTCACCGACCATGTCCCAGTTCTGGCAGCTCCAGGGCCGGTGTCTCAACCAGAGCTGGGACACGGTTCAGCCAGAAGTGGGACACGGCACCATCAGAAGTGGGACACGGTCGGTGAGCGAACAGGAAACCGAGCGAACAGGAAACCGAGCGAACAGGAAACCGAGCGGACAGGAAGCCCGCTCAGGCTCCTGCGGCGCCCAGGCGGTCCAGGATCCAGGCCAGCTCGAAGGCGCGCTCGCGCCAGGAGTTGTACCGGCCGCTCACGCCGCCGTGGCCGGCCACCATCTCGCACTTGAGCAGGACGTCGTCCGCGCCCGCATCGCGCAGGCGGGACACCCACTTGGCGGGCTCCACGTACAGCACGCGCGTGTCGTTGAGCGAGGTGACGGCGAGGATCGACGGGTACGCGACGCCGTCGCGCACGTTCTCGTAGGGCGTGTACGACTTCATGTACGCGTACACCTCGGGGTCGTGCAGCGGGTCGCCCCACTCGTCCCACTCGATCACGGTGAGGGGGAGGGACGGATCCAGGATCGTCGTCAGCGCGTCCACGAAGGGCACGGAGGCGAGGATGCCGCGGAACAGCTCGGGGGCGAGGTTCGCGACCGCGCCCATCAGCAGGCCCCCGGCGCTGCCGCCCTCCGCGACCATCCGGTCCGGGCTGGTGACGCCGGCGTCCACCAGGTGACGCGCGCACGCGACGAAGTCGGTGAAGGAGTTCGTCTTCTGCCCGAGCTTGCCGTCCTCGTACCACTGCCGGCCCATCTCGCCGCCGCCGCGCACGTGCGCGACCGCGAACACCACGCCGCGGTCCAGCGCCGACAGGCGCATGACCGAGAAGCCCGGGTCGATCGAGTGCTCGTAGGATCCATAGCCGTACAGGTGCACGGCGCGGGGCTCCGCGCCCGGCTCCCCGAAGGAGCGCTTCCACACCAGCGAGACGGGGATGCGGGTGCCGTCGGGGGCGACCGCCCAGTCGCGGCGCTGCCCGTAGTCGGCCGGGTCGTAGCCGCCGAGCACCGGCTGGCGCTTGCGCAGGTGCAGCGTGCGCGTCGCGAGCTCCAGGTCGTAGACCGTCGACGGCGTCACGAACGAGCCGTAGCCCAGCCGCAGGAACGGCGCCGCCCACTCGGGGTTGCCGCCGAAGCCCGCCGAGTACAGCGGCTCATCGAAGCCGAGCTCGTCCAGGGCTCCTGTGGCCGGATCCATCAGCGCGATGCGCTCGAGCCCCTCGAACCGGTACGCGACGACCGTCGTGTCGCGGAACGCATCCACGTCCAGCAGGCGGCGTCCCGGCGTGTGAGGGAGGATCGTGCGGCGCGCGCCCTGGGGGGCGGTCGCGGAGACCGCGACGAGCTCGAAGTCCAGCGCCTCGTCGTTGTGCAGGATGAGCAGCTCGTCGCGGCCGTCCACCACGGCGTGCTCGACCGAGTACTCGACGCCCTCGCGTCGCGGCCACACCACGCGCGGGGGAGCGGTGAGGTCGTCGAGGTCGACGAGGTGCTCCTCGCTCGTGATGCTGGATCCGACGCCGATCACCAGGTAGCGGCGGCTGCGGGTGATCCCCGCGCCGAGCCAGAACCGCTCGTCCGGCTCATGGAACAGCTGCACGTCGTCGGTCACCGGCGTGCCGATCCGGTGCAGCCAGAGCGTGTCGGGGCGCCACGACTCGTCGACGGTCGTGTAGATCACCGCGGCGCCGTCCGGCGTGAAGAACGCTCCGGACGTGCCGGGGATCTCGTCGGGCAGCGTCTCGCCCGTCTGCAGATCGCGCGCATGCACGGTGTACCGCTCGTCGCCCTCGAAGTCGGTCGACCAGAGCAGGCGGGTGGCGTCGTCCGAGACGCCGAACGCGCCCATCGCGAAGAACTCGTGCCCCTCGGCCTCGACATTGCCGTCGAGCAGGATCTGCTCGCCGGGCACCGGGACCGCGGGATCCAGCACGGGCGGCGTCCAGTCGTCGGCGGAGGCGACCGCCGCGCGGCACTGCAGGCCGTACTGGCTGCCCTCGACCGTGCGGCCGTAGTACCACCAGTCCCCGCGGCGCGTCGGCACCGACAGGTCGGACTCCTGCACGCGTCCCTTGATCTCCTGGAACAGGGCCTCCCGGAGGGGCTCGAGGTGCGCGAGACGGGCATCCGTGTACGCGTTCTCCGCCTCGAGGTGCGCGATCACCTCGGGATCCTCCTTGACGCGCAGCCAGTCGTAGGGATCGTCGAAGACGTCGCCGTGGTGGGTGCGGAGGAGCGAGCGGCGGGCCGCGCGCGGCGGAACGGGAGAGGGGGCGGGAGCGGTCTCGGAGACGGAGGTCACGGATCAACGCTAGTCGAGGCCGCGCAGGCGCGGGCCGGTGCCGGTCGCGGGGGCGTCGAGTTGACCGTCCTGGGCCGGGGTGGGAGGATGCAACCGGCCCGTTAACGGATGCTGAATCCTCGGTGAACTCTTCGTTCGTCACTTCCCTCCACTTCACGAAAGCGAACGGTGGAAACCGCAGCCCTCATCGTCGTGCTGGTGATCCTGCTGGCACTCTTCTTCGACTTCACCAACGGGTTCCATGACACGGCGAACGCCATGGCGACCCCGATCGCGACCGGCGCGCTCAAACCGCGGACCGCGGTGATGCTCGCCGCGGGACTGAACCTCGTGGGGGCGTTCCTGTCCACCGAGGTCGCCGCGACGGTCTCCGGCGGGATCATCCAGGAGGATTCCACCACCGCGCATCTCATGCCGTCGCTCATCTTCGCGGGCCTCATCGGGGCGATCACCTGGAACATGCTGACCTGGCTGCTCGGACTGCCGTCCAGCTCCTCGCACGCGCTGTTCGGCGGGCTCATCGGCGCCACGCTGGTCGGTGTCGGGCTCAGCGGCATCAACTTCGGCGTCGTGCTGTCCAAGGTCGTGCTCCCGGCGCTCATCGCGCCCCTCACGGCCGGCCTGATCGCCTATCTCGCCACCAAGCTCGCGTACCTCACCACGCGCCGCTACGACGGCAAGCCCGACGGCCGGAGCGGCTTCCGCTGGGGACAGATCTTCACGTCCTCGCTCGTCGCTCTCGCGCACGGCACGAACGACGCCCAGAAGACCATGGGCGTGATCACGCTCGCGCTGATCTCGGTCGGCTGGCAGGCGCAGGGCGACCACCAGCCGCACATCTACGTGATCGTCGCGTGCGCGTTCACGATCGCGCTGGGCACCTACCTGGGCGGCTGGCGCATCATCCGCACCCTCGGCAAGGGCCTCACCGACGTCAAGCCCGCACAGGGCTTCGCGGCGGAGACCTCCACCGCCGCGACCATCCTCGCCTCCAGCGCCCTCGGCTTCGCGCTGTCCACCACGCAGGTGGCGTCCGGATCCGTGATCGGATCCGGGCTGGGCCGACGGGGCTCGGCCGTGCGCTGGCGCACCGCCGGCCGCATCGCGATCGGCTGGGTGCTCACGCTTCCGGCGGCCGGTCTCGTCGGGGCCGTCGCGGCGTTCATCGTCGTGATCGGCGGCGGATGGGGCGTGCTGATCGACGCGATCCTCGCGCTCGCCGTCATCATCGCCCTGTTCCTGCGCTCGCGTCGCAACGCCGTCACGGCCAACAACGCCTTCAGCGAGGTCGCCGACTCCGGACGCGCCATCGAGGTGCCGGAGGAGCCGCCGCTCACCCCGCGGCAGGCCAGGGCGCAACGCGCCCGGGACCGTGCGAAGGCCAAGGAGAAGGAGGCGGGACGATGACCGTCGTCATCAACTGGGAGGCGTTCTTCCAGGTGCTCGGCGCCGCGCTGGTCGGCACCCTCCTCGTCGTGGGCTTCTACGCGCTCGGACTGCGGTTGCTCGTCCGCGCGGGAAGGGTTCCTGTGGTCACGCCCGCCGAGTTCACCGACGCGATCACCGTGATCAGCGAGAAGGAGGCCAAGCGCGCGGCGAAGGCCGCGGCGAAGGCCGCCCGCAAGAGTCCGCTCACCGACGGGCAGAAGACGCTCGCCCAGATCGCGGCCTACGCGTGCTTCGCGGTCTGCGCCGCGGCGGTGGTGGCAGGCATCCTGCTCATCGTGGTGAAGTAGCGAACCGGGCACGCACGAGGCGCCGTCCGGGAAGGCCGTCGGCGACGCTAGCCTGAGGACCATGACTGTGCAGTTCGGCCGCTACGCCCCGCCCACGCACACCCTGGTCCACGTGAGCGACCCGCACCTGCTGGCCGGGGGAGCAGCCCTCGGCGGTCGCTTCGACGTGGACGCCACCCTGGCGCGCACGCTCGCCGCGATCGAGAGCACGACGGACCGGCCGGACGCGATCGTCGTCACGGGCGACCTCGCCGACCTGGGCGAGCCCGATGCATACCGGCGCCTGCGCTCGGTCGTGGAGCCCGTGTCCGAGCGGCTCGGGACACCCGTGATCTGGGTCGCCGGCAACCACGACGAGCGCCCCGCGATGCGCGAGCACCTGCTCGACGCGCCGCCCGCCGAGGATCCGATCACGGGCGTCTGGGATCTGAACGGACTGCGCGTGATCGCGTTGGATTCCACGGTCCCCGGCTGGCACCACGGCGACATCGACGCGGAGCAGCTCTCCTGGCTGTCCGATCAGCTGCGCACGCCCGCGTCGCACGGAACCCTGCTCGCGATGCACCACCCGCCCGTGCCCAGCCACATCCCGTTCTTCGACATCCTCGAGCTGCGTCATCAGGACGAGCTGGCCGAGGTGCTGCGCGGATCCGACGTCCGTGGAATCCTCGCGGGGCACCTGCACTACTCGCTGCACGCCACGTTCGCCGGCGTCCCGGTCAGCGTCGCGAGCGCCACCTGCTACACGATGGACGTCGCGCGCCCCGCGGACGAGGTGAACGGCATGGACGCGGCGCAGTCGTTCCAGCTCGTGCACGTGCGGCCGGAGACCATCACGCACACCGTGGTGCCCGTGGTCGAGGCGACGCCGGTCGACACGTTCGGCCCGGAGTGGGTGGAGCGGATGGCCCGGCTCACGCCCGAGCAGCGGCTGGAGGCGTTCTCGCGCAAGCCGGGGCGGTGATCCGGGACGGGTAGGATGGGAGCATCCCCCTTCCCTGTTCGCCATCACCCACGAGGATGTGTCCATGGCCGCCGTTGCGCCTGCCACCCGTACCGAAACCGACTCCCTGGGAAGCAAGGAGATCCCTGCCGACGCGTATTGGGGGATCCACACGCTTCGCGCCGCCGAGAACTTCCCGATCACGAAGCGTCCGATCTCCGTCTACCCGGAGCTGATCGAGGCGCTCGCGATGGTCAAGCAGGCCAGCGCACGCGCGAACAAGGAGATCGGCGCCCTCGACGCCGAGAAGGCCGACCTCATCGACGCCGCCGCGCAGAAGGTCATCAACGGCGAGTTCCACGACCAGTTCATCGTCGGCGTCATCCAGGGCGGGGCCGGCACCTCGACCAACATGAACGCGAACGAGGTCATCACCAACATCGCGCTCGAGATGGCGGGCCGCGAGAAGGGCGACTACGCCTTCCTCTCGCCGATCGACCACACCAACCGCAGCCAGTCCACGAACGACGTCTACCCGACGGCGATCAAGATCGGCCTGTCGCTCAACCTGCGCTCTCTGCTCGACGAGCTCGACCTGCTGCGCGTGGCGTTCCTCAACAAGGCGCGCGAGTTCCACGACGTGCTCAAGGTCGGCCGCACGCAGCTGCAGGACGCGGTGCCGATGACCCTCGGCCAGGAGTTCCACGGCTTCGCCTCGACGCTCGGCTACGACCACACGCGGCTCACCGAGAACGCCTGGCTCATGTACGAGATCAACATGGGCGCGACCGCCATCGGCACGGGCATCACGACCCACCCGGCCTACGCCCCGGCCGTGCTGAAGCACCTGCGCGAGATCTCGGGTCTGGATCTCGCGACCGCGAGCGACCTCGTCGAGGCGACCAGCGACACCGGATCCTTCATGTCCTTCTCCTCGTCGCTCAAGCGCAACGCGATGAAGCTCTCCAAGATCTGCAACGACCTGCGTCTGCTCTCCTCGGGCCCGCAGGCCGGTCTCGGCGAGATCAACCTGCCGGCGATGCAGGCCGGTTCCAGCATCATGCCGGGCAAGGTCAACCCGGTGATCCCCGAGGTCGTGAACCAGGTGGCGTTCGCCGTCGCCGGATCCGACATGACGGTGACGATGGCCGCCGAGGCCGGTCAGCTGCAGCTGAACGCCTTCGAGCCCGTCATCGCGCACTCGATCTTCCAGTCCATCACCTGGATGCGCCAGGCGATGTGGACGCTGCGCGTGAACTGCGTCGACGGCATCACGGCCAACCGCGACCGCCTGGGCGCGATGGTCGGATCCTCGGTCGGCGTCATCACGGCGCTCACCCCGTTCATCGGCTACTCGGCCTCGGCCGCGCTCGCCAAGACCGCGCTGCTGACCAACCGCAACGTCGCCGACCTCGTGGTCGAGGCGGGGCTCATGTCCCGCGAGGAGGTCGCCAAGCAGCTGTCGCCGGCGCGCCTGTCGGGACTGGAGACGATCACCGCGGCGATCCCCGTGATCCCGTCGAAGGACGTCGACGCCGGCGCCTGATCCGCACCACGCACGACGGCCCGTCGCTCTCCGGAGCGGCGGGCCGTCCGTCGTTCCTGGAGACGCCTCTTGCGCCGCATCGATCTATGCGCTTAGATCAACGAAGAGCACGAATCTATGCGCTTAGATCTGGCGACAGGACTCTTCAAGGAGGAAGACGTGAAAAGCAGGACAGCTCTGGCCGGCATCGCCGCTCTCGCCGCGATCGGCCTGGTACTCACGGGATGCGGACGGGCGGACGGGGGTTCCTCGGCGCCCGCAGCCTCCGCGGTGCAGCTCGACGACGCACCGGCCACCGGAACGATCACGATGTGGGCGATGGGCGCGGAGGGGGAGGCTCTGCCGGACTTCGTCAAGGCCTTCGAGAAGGCGAACCCCGGGGTCACCGTCAAGGTCACCGCGATCCCGTGGGACGCCGCGCACAACAAGATCCAGACGGCGATCGCGGGCGGCAACACCCCGGACATCGCCATGATGGGCACCACCTGGATGGCAGACTTCGGCGACGCCTTCGGAAGCGTCCCCTCCGGGATCGACACCTCCGGCTTCTTCGACGGGGCGGTGAGCTCGACCAAGGTCGGCGACCGCGCCGCAGGCGTGCCCTGGTACGTCGACACCCGGGTGCTCTACTACCGCACCGACATCGCCGCCAAGGCGGGGTGGACCGCGGCGCCGAAGTCCTGGGACGAGCTGCAGCAGATGGCCGCGGACATGCAGTCCAAGGGCGGGGCGAAGTGGGGCATCCGCATGCCGGCCGGGAACGACTCGTTCCAGGGGGCGCTGTGGATGCCGTGGTCGGCCGGCGCCGAGGTCACCGCGGGCAAGAAGTGGACGCTCGACACTCCCGAGATGACCACGGGGATCGAGTACTACAAGAGCTTCTTCGACAAGAAGCTCTCCGATCCGAACGTCGACACCTCGCCAGGGGCCGTCGAGTCCGAGTTCGTCGCAGGCACGACGCCCATGGTCGTGGAGGGCCCCTTCCTGCGCGGGCAGCTGGCTTCCGTCGGCGGCGCGGACTTCGCGAGCAAGTACGCCACGGCCGTCCTTCCCGCGGACAAGGGATCGGTCTCGTTCAGCGGCGGCGCGAACCTCGTCGTGTTCAACGGCAGCAAGAATGCGGCCTCGGCGTGGAAGCTCGCGCGCTGGCTGTCCCAGCCCGAGGTCCAGGCCGAGTTCTACACCGCGACGGGGGATCTGCCCGCGGCCAAGGCCGCCTGGCAGGAGAAGGCCGTCTCCTCGGACACGAACCTCAAGACCTTCGGCACGCAGCTGGAGACCGCGAAGGCCCCGCCCGTCTCGACGTCCTGGGTGCAGGTGGCGGCGAAGGGAGACCAGGCGCTCGAGTCGATCCGTCGCGGCGGAACCTCGGTCGCGGACGCCCTGAAGACCCTGCAGGCCGACGCCGACACGATCGGGCTGAAGTGAGATGACGGCCACCCTCCTGCCCGCCGCCGGAGCCCGCACGGGCTCCGGCGGCGGGAACGGCCGGCGCGGCGCCGACACGTTCGCCGCCGCCCGTCGCCGGCGCGCCCTCATCGCGTGGGGATTCGCACTGCCCTTCGTGCTCGTCTTCGCGGTGTTCATGGTCGTGCCGATCGTGGGCTCGTTCGCGATGTCGTTCACCGATTTCACCGCCCGCGACATCACCTCGCCGTTCGCCGTCGATGCGGTCGGCATCCAGCAGTACGTCACGCTGTTCAGCGATCCCCGGTTCCTCACCTCCCTCGGCGTCACGGGCGTCTTCGTCGTGGTCGGGATCCCGGTGACGATGATCGTCGCGCTGGCGCTCGCGCTCGCGCTGAACAGCGGCAAGGGGCGGCTGGTGTCGTTCTTCCGGGTCGGGTTCTACGCGCCGGTCGTCACCAGCATCGTCGCGGTCGCCGTGGTCTGGCGCTACATCCTGCAGCCGGACGGCCTGCTCAACACCGCGCTCGCCGCGATCGGCGTCCACGGCCCCAATTGGCTGAACGATCCCGCCTTCGCGCTCCCCTCGCTGATCCTGATGGCGGTGTGGCGCAATGTGGGGACGCTCATGGTGATCTTCCTCGCGGGCCTGCAGGCGGTTCCGGAGGACGTCACGGAGGCGGCGATCATGGACGGCGCCTCTCCCTGGCGGCGGCTCGTCTCCGTCACCCTGCCGCTGCTGCGGCCCACACTGCTCCTCGGCGCCGTGCTCATCTCGGTCGGCTATCTGCAGTTCTTCGAGGAGGCGTTCGTGATGACCAAGGGCGGGCCGCTCGACTCGACGCTGTCGGTCGCCTTCTACACCTATCAGCAGTTCGGCTTCGGCGAGTACGGGCTCGCGTCCGCGGCCAGCTATGTGCTGTTCCTGGTCATCGCACTCGTGAGCCTGCTGCAGTTCCGGCTGCTGCGATCGAAGGACTGACGCCATGACCCTCACACGCTCTGCGCCCCGGACCCGCAGCACCCGCGCGCGACGGCTCAGCGGGAGGGCGACCTCCTACACCGTCCTCACGATCGGCCTGGTGATCTGGCTCATCCCGTTCGTCTGGATGGTCCTCGGATCCGTCAAGACGCAGGGGGAGATCCTGCGCCGGCCGCCGACCTGGTGGCCCGAGGCGCCGACCGCGGCGAACTACGCGCAGTGGTTCGGCCCGCTCGACTTCTGGCACTTCTTCGGCAACAGCCTGGTCGTCGCGCTCGTCACGGTGCTCGGCAACCTCGTGTTCTGCTCGATGGTCGGCTATGCGCTCGCCAAGATGGAGTTCCCGGGCAAGCGCGTGCTGTTCGGCGCCGTCATGATCACGCTCATGGTCCCCGGAGTGGTCACCTTCGTGCCCCTGTTCGTGATGGTCTCGAAGCTCGGACTGGTGAACAGCTATCCGGCCCTGATCCTCCCTTTCGTCACGGCGCCCCTCGGCGTGTTCCTCATGCGCCAGTTCATGACCGGCATCCCGGACGCGCTTCTCGAGGCCGCCCGCCTCGACGGCGCCGGGGAGTGGCGGATCTTCCGCGGCGTCGTGATGCCGCTGTGCGGGCCGCCCCTGGCCACGCTCGGGATCCTCACCTTCCTCGGCTCCTGGAACAACTTCCTGTGGCCGCTCGTCGCGGCGCAGACCGAGGACATGTACACCCTGCCCGTCGCCCTGTCGCTCTACTCCACGGGGCAGAACGCGACCGATTACGGCCTGCTGCTCGCGGGATCCGTGCTCGTGATCGCTCCGATCCTGCTGCTGTTCGTGTTCCTGCAGCGGTGGTTCATCCGGGGCGTCGCCACGACAGGCCTGAAATGACCGCAACGACGAGGAGAGACACACGGATGAGAGCCGAAGACCGCACCACGGAGGAGGGCGTGCGATTCCGCGACCTCAACGGCAACGGGATCATGGATCCGTACGAGGACCCACGTCTCGGCGCGGAGGAGCGCGTCGACGACCTGCTCGCCCGCCTTTCGATCGAGGAGAAGGCGGGGCTGCTCTTCCACACGGTCATCGAGATCGGCGAGGGGGGAGAGCTGCGCGAGGAGCCGGGGGCCATCTCGAAGTCACCGACCTCGCAGGTCGTCCGGGACAAGCACCTCACCCATTTCAACGTGCACGGCATGCGGACGGCACGCGAGGGGGCGCGCTGGAGCAACCTGCTCCAGGAACTCGCCGCGGGCACCCCGCACGGCATCCCCGTGACGATCAGCACGGATCCGCGGCACGCCTTCGTGGAGAACTCCGGGGTCGCGTTCGCGGCAGGCCCGTTCTCGCAGTGGCCGGAGCCTCTGGGGCTCGCGGCCCTCGACGACGTCGAACAGGTGCGGCGGTTCGCCCGGATCGCGGGGCGCGAGTACCGGGCGGTCGGCATCCGGATGGCGCTGCACCCCCAGGTGGATCTGCCGACCGAGGCGCGCTGGGGGCGCCAGGCGCAGACCCTCGGCTACGACGCCGACCGCGTGACCGCGATGACCGGGGCGTATCTCGAGGGCTTCCAGGGGGCGGAGCTCGGCCCCGAGAGCGTCGCGTGCATCACCAAGCACTTCCCTGGTGGCGGGCCGCAGCTCGACGGCGAGGACGCGCACTTCCCCTATGGTCGCGAGCAGGTCTACCCGGGAGGGCGCTTCGAGGAGCACCTGCGGCCGTTCGTCGAGGCGATCCGCCGGAAGACCGCGGGGATCATGCCGTACTACGGCATGCCGGTGGGACTGGTCCGTCACGGGGATCCGATCGAGGAGGTCGGGTTCAGCTACAGCCGGCAGATCGTCACGGGGCTGCTGCGCGAGGAGCTCGGCTACGACGGGGTCGTGCTGAGCGACTGGGAGCTCATCAACGACAACCACGTCGGGGACCAGGTGCTGCCGGCACGAGCCTGGGGCGTGGAGGAGCTCGCGCCGCGGGAGCGGATGCTCCGCCTGCTCGACGCGGGCGTCGATCAGTTCGGCGGGGAGGAGTGCGTCGAGTTGCTCCTGGATCTCGTCGCCAAGGGCGAGGTCTCGGAGGAGCGGATCGACGAGTCGGCGCGGCGGATCCTGCGGGTGAAGTTCCTGCTCGGGCTCTTCGACGATCCGTACGTGGACGAGGATGAGGCCGAGCGGATCGTGGGAGCGGCGGAGTTCCGGGCGGAGGGGGAGCGCGCCCAGGCCGCCTCGGTGACGGTGCTGCAGAACCGCGACCGGACGCTGCCGCTGTTCCAGGGCCAGCGGCCGAGGGTCTACGCCGAGGGCGTCGCGGCGGAGGCGCTCGCCGCCTACGCCGACGCCGCGGCCGCGCCCGAGGACGCGGACGTCGCGCTCGTCCGGATCGGGGCCCCGTTCGAGCCCAGGGACGATCTCTTCCTCGAGGCATGGTTCCACCAGGGCTCGCTCGACTTCCCCCCGGGGCTCGTCGCACGACTGCGCCGGGTGGCCGCGCACTGTCCGCTCGTGATCGTCGTGAACCTCGATCGTCCGGCGATCCTCACCCCCTTCGTCCCGTTCGCCGCCGCAATCGCCGTGGAGTACGGGAGCTCCGACACCGCGGTGCTCGCGGCGCTGTCCGGGCGGATCCCGCCGCGCGGGGTGCTCCCCGTCGACATCCCCCGGTCGATGGACGCGGTACGGGCCGCCTTCGCGGACGTTCCGGACGGAACCGAGGATCCGGTGTTCCGACGCGGCACCGGCCTGACGATCGGCTGAGCGCGCGCTCAGTAGAATCGCTCCGAAAGCGAGGTGCTCATGGCGTCGAGCCGCCCCACCGTCTACGACGTGGCGCAACGCGCCGGTGTGTCGATCGCCACGGTCTCGTTCGCGTTCCGCCGGCCGGAGCGCGTCCGAGAAGACACCCGCCGTGTGGTGCTGGAAGCGGCGAGGGAGATCGGGTACGTGCCGAGCGGATCCGCCCGGAGCCTCGCGCGCGGACGCACCGGGGTGCTCGGCCTGCACCTCTTCGACATGCTCCTCGACGAGGAGCCCGAGGCGTCGCCGTCGGCCCGCGGGGGAGCGCGGGTCGACCTGGACGAGCTCGACCTGGATGCCGAGACCGTGGCCTGGGACGCCGCGGCGGACGAGCGCGAGAGCGATCCGCGCACGTTCCCGCTCTACGTCGACGAGGTGCAGCGCGGCTTCGTGCTGGAATGCAAGCGCAACGGCACCGCGGTCCTGCTCAGCAGCGGCGGCGTGGGCGTCTCCGACCTCGCCGACACGGCGGGACGGGTCGACGGCCTCGCGATCCTGCCCGGGCGCTCCACGACCGCGGCGATCGAAGCCGTGGCCGCGCGCGTGCCGGTGGTGCAGCTGAGCAAGCGCGCAGGGATCGGGCATCGCGTCACCGTGGACAACGCCGGGGGCATGGGGACGATCGTGCGCCACCTGCACGAGACGCACGGCACCCGGACGTTCGGCTGGGTGGGGGCGATCGGGGAGGACGACCTCGACGAGCGGCGCGAGGGGTTCCTCTCCGCCGTCGCGGAGCTCCCCGGCGCGCGCGGAGAGACCCTCGACGACACCGACCTGGAACGGACACCGGCCTATCCGGTGCTGCGCGCGCGCGCCGCCGCCGGAACCCTGCCGGACGCCCTGGTGTGCGGCAGCGATCAGACGGCGCTGCGCGTGATGGACGTCCTCCGCGGGGAAGGGGTGCGCGTTCCCGAGGACGTCCTGGTGACGGGTTTCGACGGCATCCTCGCGGGCAGGATGTCCGCGCCGACCCTCACCACGGTACGTCAGCCGATGGAGCTGATGGGACGCATCGCCGCCCACCTGCTGCTGACGGATCCCGGCGACGGGAGCATGCCGTCGCGCACGGTGCGACTGGCGACGGAGCTCCGCGTCGGAGGCAGCTGCGGTTGCTGAGCCGCCGATGGCCCCGACGCGGGGCGATCGTCAGTCCAGGATCCGGCAGTGCGTCGTGAGCTCGCCGATCCCGTCGATGCCGACCGTGACCGTGGATCGGTCGCGCAGGAAGATCTGCGGATCGCGGGAGTAGCCGGCGCCGCCCGGGCTTCCCGTGGAGATCAACGTTCCCGGGCGCAGCGTGAGCGAGCGCGAGAGGTGGGAGATGAGCGCCGACACCGGCCGCACCATCTGCCCGGTCGAGGCGTCCTGCACCATGTGGCCGTCGACGACGGTCCAGATGTGCAGGTCCTGCGGATCCGCGATCTCGTCCGCGGTCACGACCACCGGGCCGGTGGGGGAGAAGCCGTCGAAGGACTTGCAGCGCGACCACTGCGCCTCGGCGAACTGGATGTCGCGCGCGGTGATGTCGTTGACCACGGTGTAGCCCCAGACGTGATCCAGGGCGTCCTCGGTGGAGACGTCCTTCGCGGCGGCGCCGATGATGACGCCGAGCTCGGCCTCGTAGTCCACGGACTCCGACAGCGCGCGCGGCCAGGACGTGGTCTGCCCGTGTCCGGTCAGGGAATTGGGCCACAGCGTGAAGACCGTGGGGGCGGTGTCGGTCTTGAGCCCGAGCTCGCTCGAATGCGCGGCGTAGTTCAGACCCACCGCCAGCACGACGGGAGGGGCGAGCACGGCGGCGCTGTACGCGAAGCCGTCGAGCGCGTGCACGGGAGCATCGCCGCGGGAGTGCGCGTCGCGGACGGCGCCGAGAAGGACGTCGCCGCCTTCGATGAGCTGCTGGAGGGTGGCAGGGGCCGGATCCACGAGATCGGCGACGAGCGTCGCGCCGGAGCCGTCGATGACGGCGAGCGCGGGAGTGTCGGATTCGGGACGGCGCAGATGAGCGAACCGCATGCCTACCACGCTACCGGGCGCACCTGCTGCCCAGCCGCGGACAGCCTCTAGGCTTTGGGCATGAGCTTTGGAGGACACGGCGATCCCGCCGAGCAGCGCCCGGCCTCTCGCGCGCCGCATCCCGCGCCGTCTCCGTATCAGCCGCCCGCGGCCGCGCAGCCTTCGTACGGGCAGGCCCAGTACCCGCAGCCCCAGTACGCACAGCCCCAGTACGCACAGCAGCCGCAGTACGTCCAGCCGCAGAGCTACCCGCAGACGGCCTCGACGCCGATCGCGCCGGTCTACGGCTCGGTGCTCGCGCAGCGTCCCGAGCACCACGGCGCCGTCGCCTATGACGCGTACACGCCTCCTGCCCCCGTGCAGGCGGTGCCGGCCCTGCCCGTTCCTTCTGCGAAGGGACGGCACGCCTCGGTGTGGGCGTTCGGCGCGCTCGGATTCGTGCTGCTCGGCCTCATCGCCTACTTCGTGTGGGCGCTCGGACCCGCCGCGTCCATGATCGGCATGGTGCTCGCGCTGGTCCCCCTGACGATCGTGTTCTTCGGCGTCTTCTTCATCGACCGCTGGGAGCCGGAGCCGAAGTCCCTGGTCGCCTTCGCGATCGCGTGGGGCGCGATCGCATCCGTCGGGCTCGCGCTCGTGGTCGACCTGCTGCTGACGCTGCTGCTCGGGCAGCGCAACGACGATCTGACCGCCGTGCTCCAGGCGCCCCTGGTCGAGGAGACGGCCAAGGGCCTCGGGGTCTTCCTGATCTTCCTGATGGCGCGTCGCAGCTTCGACGGCCCGATCGACGGCGTCGTCTACGGTGCGCTGGTCGGCGCGGGCTTCGCCTTCACCGAGAACATCCAGTACTTCGCGGTCAGTCTCATCGAGGGCGGGGCGCCCGATCTGACCGTGACGTTCGTGCTGCGCGGGCTCATGTCGCCCTTCGCCCACGCGATGTTCACCTCCGTGACCGGCTTCGCGATCGGGCTCGCGGCGCGTCGCGGCGCCTCCGCAGCCCGTGCGCTGGGCTTCGGCGCGGTGGGACTCCTCGGCGCGATGGCTCTGCACGCGCTGTGGAACGGATCCTCGATGATCGGCAACTTCTTCGTGCTGTACATCGTGCTGCAGGTGCCGCTGTTCGTCGGCTTCATCGTGGTCATCATTCTGTTGCGCAAGGAGGAGGCCCGGCTCACCTACGCCAGGCTCAGCGACTACGCGACGGCCGGCTGGTTCACACCGCAGGAGGTGTCGATGCTCGCGACTCCCGCGGGGCGCCGCGTCGGCCTGCGCTGGGCATCGGGGTTGCGCGGCGACCGCCGCCCCATCATGCGCCGGTTCATCAAGGACGCGACGACGCTCGCATCCGTACGCCAGCGCATCATCACCGGACGGGATCCGCTCGCGACGCAGGACGAGCAGGTCCTGCTGCAGCGCACCCACGCGGCGCGCGACGAGCTGCTCTCGATCTGAGCGGCGCGGATCCGATCAGAGGTCGCTGAAATCATCGCCGGGCGTCACAATATGCCTCACCGCCCCGTCGACGATCTCATGCTCGACATAGACGGACCCGGTCTGACCTGGTGAGACGAGAGAGGTCGTGCCGGGCCGGTCCGTGCGCTCGGACGTGAGGATCTCGTGCAGAGATCCTGCGGGGTCGGTGAAGGTGACTGTCGGGGTCGCTCCGGCGGCGACCGCCGCGTCCCGGCTCATTCCGACGGAGATGCCGGAGGCACTGCGCAACGCTACGCCACCGGACGCCGCGGAGGAGATGATGATCCTTGTCCCGCTGGAGCCGTCGGGGACCCTCACGAGCACGCCGTCCCACTTGGTCAGTGTGTACCCCGGGGCATCGCTGTGATGCTCCTGCGATGTCGGCGCCCCGAGCGCCTTCGTCATCAGCGTGACGACGGCCGCGGGGTCCGCCAGCTTCGCGCCGCCGGTCTCTGAGCCGGATGCGTCGAAGGCGGTGATGTGATCCAAGGAGATGGCGAGGGCCGCCGTCTCGGCGGGGACCGAGGTGCTCGGCGTCGGTGGCGTCGCCGCCTCCGCAGGAGCCGTTGCAGTGGGACTCGTCATTGGCGTCGACGTTGACGTGGACGGGGTGGTCGCGGCACAGGCAGCCAGAGTCAGAGCGAGAACGACGAGTGCCGAGGCGCGGATGATTCGCATGGGACGAATGTAGAAGAGCGTGCGCCTCGCGGACGAGAGCCTGGAGTAACGGCTGGGTATCGGATTCGTGAGCCACTTGCTCTGGAGCGCGATGCGCCGGTCGCTGACAGACTCAGCGCCCGGTGCTGCGGCGATGCCTGCAAGTCCTCCGGGCGCTGAGTTGATCTGAAAACAGGTTGCACCCGTGGCGCGGTGATGTCAAGGATCGGGCGCGGCGCATCTTCGTCTCCCGGCCGCCTCCGCGGAGGCTGTTCGCCGTCGGCGCAGTGCCCCGCGTTGACCGGGTCGGACCGCGTCGGGTTGGATGGAGGCATGACTGAGCGCACCAAGCCCGAGTTCGACGCCCCCACCGGACCCGCCCCCACGGAGCTCGTGATCCGCGACATCATCGAGGGAACCGGTGACGAGGCGAAGCCCGGCGACACCGTGACCGTGCACTACGCCGGTGTCGAGCACGACTCCGGCGAGGAGTTCGACTCCTCCTGGGGTCGCGGGGAGACCATCCAGTTCCCGCTGCGCGGCCTGATCCAGGGCTGGCAGGAGGGCATCCCCGGCATGAAGGTGGGTGGACGCCGCGAACTGGTGATCCCGCCGCACCTCGCCTACGGACCCGCCGGATCCGGTCACTTCCTCGGAGGCAAGACCCTCATCTTCATCATCGACCTCGTCGCCGTCGGCTGACGATCGTGCATCGCGAAGGCCCCGTCTCCGGACGGGGCCTTCGTCGTGCCGGAGGGGATCTCGGAAAAAGTTCGCCGAATCGGGAATGCATTCAAGTGAATGTAAGTTGGACCCTGATGTCACCGCATCGGCGGCGACCGCAGACCTTCCGACGAGGAGCACCCATGAGCATCGACATCCCCGGCTACCGCAGCGGCACCTGGACCCTGGACCCCGCCCACAGCGAGGTCACCTTCAGCGTCCGTCACATGATGATCTCGAAGGTGCGCGGCACCTTCGGTGTCAAGAGCGCGACCCTGATCGCCCCGGAGAACCCGCTCGAGGCGCGCGTCGAGGCGAGCGTCGACGTCACCTCGCTCGACACCGGCGACGCCGGCCGCAACGGCCACCTGATGTCGGCCGACTTCTTCGACGTCGAGAAGTACCCGACCATGGACTTCGCCTCGACCGGCGCCCGCGTCGAGGGCGGCGACCTGTTCGTCGACGGCGACCTCACGATCCACGGCGTCACCAAGCCGGTGACCTTCGAACTGGACTTCGGCGGCTTCGGCTCGGACCCCTACGGCAACTACAAGGCCGGCGCCTCCGCGAAGGCCGTCATCAACCGCGAGGACTTCGGCCTCACCTGGAACGCGGCGCTGGAGACCGGTGGCGTGCTCGTCGGCAAGGACGTCACGATCACGCTCGACCTGCAGGGCGCTCTGCAGGCGTAACCCACGCATCGTCCCTGGAGGGCGGGTGTCGCGCGCAGCGACCCCGCCCTCTCGTCGTCGAAAGGCCGTCAGCGCGACGGCTGATCGAGAAGCCGGGATCCGACCGCGCGCAACGACACCGCGGCCCAGGTGCGGAACGGGCGCCAAGCCTCGGCGATCCGCTCCAGCTCGGCATCGTCGGGAGTGTGATCGAGGCCGTAGAGGGCCTGCACGGCGGCGCGCGTGTGGTCCTCCTGCGTCGACAGCACGTCGGCGAGCCCGCAGGCCCTGATGACGATGAGCGCGCTGTAGAAGGGGCCGATGCCGGGCAGGCGCTGGACGTCGAGCATGGCCTCGGCGGGTGTCATCGCGGCCAGCCGCCCGACGTCGAGCTGCCCGTCCAGCGCTGCACGGGCGATCGCGTGCAGCCTCGGGATCCGGTCGGCGGGGAGACCGGGGAGATCCTCGATCCCGAGCAGCTGCTCGGGCAGCGGGAGTGCGGCCTCGGGCCGTCCTGCGAGCGCGAACAGGGCGCCGTGCTGTTCGGACAGGCGCCGGCGCAGGGCGATGCCCTGCTGCCGTGCGCGACGGGCCGACAGCACGGCCCACACCGCCGCCTCGTACGGGCTGTAGAAGTTCGAGGGGCGGAAGCCCGGCGCGGCCGCGTGCACGCGGGCGAGCACCGGATCCGCGGCGCAGATCGCCGCCCAGGCTTCGCCGTCGTGGTCGGCGGAGATCACGCGCGCCACCTGTGCCGCGATCGCGCCGAGATCCCCTTCCCCGTGCACGGCCACGGCGAGCGCGCCGTCGAGCTGTCGTACCTCGACGCCGACCTGGGAATCGAGCGCGTCGGTGCAGAACGCCAGCCGCATGACGCCGTCGAAGGAGGACTCGTCGCGATGGCCGAATCCCATGAGCGCGACCTCTCGGAGGTCGTAGGGCCCGGTGAGGGGCAGCGTCGTGGTGCGGATGGAAGTGCTCATGCCGCCAGTCTGCGCGGGGGCACGGACGTTCCCGCGAGTGCGGCACGGCCCGCCGCCGGCATCACCGGGGCAGGGACAGCGCGGCGATCGCGGCGGGTCCCGCGAACGCATCGATGGCCGCGATCCGCTCGCCGTCGACGTCGAAGGCCATGACCGAGACGGCGCGCGCGCCGACCATGACGACGACGCCGGGGAGACCGTCCACCCGCACGGGACGGAGCACCGCGTCGGGGATCGCGAACATGAGCGCGCGGCCCGCGACGGCCGCGCCGCCGCGCACGAGCACGGTCGCCGACAATCCCTGCTCGATCCGCAGTTCGACCTCCGGGGAGAGGAGCGACACGAGCCGATCGAAGTCGCCGGATCGGGCGGCCGCGAAGAACGCATCCACCATCGGGCGCCGGTCGCGAGCGGTTCCGGCGCCCGCCACATCCGCCGAACGCACCCGCCGGCGCGCGCGGCTGGCGAGCTGTCGCACCGCATCGGGGGAGCGCTCGAGCAGATCGGCGATCTGTTCGAAGGGCACCTCGAAGGAATCGTGCAGCACGAACGCCACGCGCTCGGCAGGGGACAGATGCTCATGCACGACGGCGAGGGCGGCGCCGACGGCTTCGGCCTGCTGGGCCTCCTCGAGGGGATCCGGTGCGCGCACGTCCGCCTCGATGACCGGGCCCGTTCCGTCGTCGTCGAGCGGGATCTCGCCACGGGAGGCGCGGGAGCGCAGCGCATTGAGGCAGGCGCGGGAGACGATCGTTGTCAGCCAGCCGCCGAAGTTCCGCACGTCGTCCGCGCCGGCCGCGGAGGCTCGCAGCCACACATCCTGCACGATGTCGTCGGCCTCGGCGGTGGATCCGAGCATGCGCTGCGCGAGGCGGCGCAGCCGCGGTCGCTGCTCCTCGAAGCGCGCGGCGAGCGAATCCTGATCCGCCATGTCACATCTCCTCCGGCCCGCGTGTCATCAGAGTGACCGTCCGGATCGGGCGGCGTCTGACGAGAAGAACGGGAAGAGTCTGACATGACCATCGACCAGACCATCGACACCACGGCCGCCGTCGCGATCAAGGCGCGCATGCCGCACCCCGCGTTCCTGCTGGAGGGCGGCTTCGATGCGCTCTCCGCGCTGAGCGGCGTGGCGGCCTCGACCGATCTGCCGCAGGAGCTGCTGCACCTGGTCCACCTGCGGGCCAGTCAGATCAACGGCTGCAGCTGGTGCACGATCGAGCACTCGAAGGAGATGCGCGCGGACGGGGCGGGCGACGAACGGGTGTTCGGCGTCGCGGCCTGGCGCGAGGCTCCGTTCTTCACCGCGCGGGAGCGGGCGGCGCTCGCGCTCACGGAGGCGCTCACCCGCATCGCGGACCGTCCTGATCCCGTGTCCGACGCGCTCTGGGACGAGGTGTCGGCGCAGTTCGATCGGCGCCAGCTGTCCGCCCTGATCCTCGCGATCAGCGCGATCAATGTGTGGAACCGGATCAACGTCGCGATCCGTCAGCCCGCGGGGCAGCGCTGACGTCCGCCCGGATCCGCGGTCCTGGACAGCGCGTCAGGGCTGCGGATCCGCGGCGTCGTACGCCCGGAATCGCGGGCTGAGCCGCACGAAGACCGCGACGAGGCCGATCACCAGCAGCCCGCCCAGGAGCGGCGGGAACCAGAGGGCCGTGAGGGAGGCCAGCGCGCCGGCGTAGAGGGCGCCGAGACGAGGCCCGCCTGCGACCACGATGATGAACACGCCCTGCAGGCGCCCGCGCATCGTGTCGGGGACCGCGGCCTGCATCATCGTGTTGCGGTAGATCGAGCTGACGTTGTCTGCCGCGCCGGAGAACGCCAGGGCGACGCAGGCCAGCGCGATCAGCAGCACGTTCGGCGAGGATGCCGTGGCGTGTGCGGAGGGGAGCATCGACCCCACGAGCAGGACCACGCCGAACAGCGCGATCGTCGTGCCATAGGCCTGCACGGCACGGGCGATGCCGCGGCCGTGCCAGCGGTAGTGCACGATGCGCCCCGAGAACAGGCTCGACAGGAAGGTCCCGACCGCGACGGCCGCCGTCAGCAGGCCCGTCGTGACGGCGCCGCCGCCCAGGATCACGGTGCCGAGGGCGGGGAAGAGCGCGAGGGGCTGGCCGAAGGTCATGGCGCAGATGTCGAGGATGTACTGCATCCGGATGTTGCCGGCGCGACGCAGGAAGCGCCATCCGTCGACGAGGGAGGCGAGACCGGGGCGCACGATCTCGCCCTCGGGCAGCAGCTTCGGCAGCGTCCACAGCCCGAGGAACATCGACAGCATCAGGATCACGTCGATCGTGTACGTCCAGCCGTAGCCCGTGAGAGCGACGAGGAGGCCGGCCAGAGCGGGGCCCGCCATGACCGTCATGCCGAAGGCCACGCCGTTCAGGGCCGAAGCGGGGGCGAGCATGTCGCGGGAGAGCAGCCGGGGGATGATCGCGGTGCGCGTGGCCATCCCGACCGAGTTCGCCGCGGCGATGATCATGCTCAGCGCGTAGAGCCACCAGATGGTCTCCGTGTGGGTCCAGGTCAGGGTCGCGAGCAGCGCCGTCGCGGCGAACGTGATGACGGCGGCGATGAGCGCGACCCGCCGGCGGTCGAAGGCGTCGGCGAGCATCCCGCCGTACAGTCCGGCCAGGATCATCGGCACGAGCCCCGCGACGGCGATCATGGAGACGGCGAAGGTGCTCTGCGTGAGCGCGAACACGTGCAGCATGACGGTCACGACCGTGAGCTGCCCGCCGATGCCGCTGAGGGTGGATCCGATCCACATCCGGGCGAATGCCGGGCTCTGCCGGAACGGGCTCAGGTCGATCAGATGACTCACCCGTCGAGCGTAGCCGCGCTTCGAGGGGCGGGGATCCGGTCCGGCGCGGGGCACGCTCGGGTGCTGATAGACTTGTGCGGTTGCCGTTCGATCGGCCGCGGATAAAGAGAGCCCACGCATTCGGCGTCGGGCACCGCGCAGCAAAGAGGAAGGGGATCACCTATGGCACTGGATGCAGACGTCAAGAAGGCGATCATCGAAGAGTACGCGACGCACCCCGGTGACACCGGATCCCCCGAGGTGCAGGTTGCAATGCTGACGCAGCGCATCAAGGACCTCACCGAGCACCTCAAGGAGCACAAGCACGACCACCACTCGCGTCGTGGCCTGTTCCTGCTCGTCGGTCAGCGCCGTCGTCTGCTCGGCTACCTCCAGGACGTCGACATCGAGCGCTACCGCTCGCTGATCGAGCGTCTCGGGCTCCGCCGCTAAGCAGCCAGCGTTCAATCGCGCAAAACGTTCTTGCGAGGCCCGTCCCACGGTGTGGGGCGGGCCTCGACCTTTGTCCGGGCGTCGCGCGGAGTTCGCGCCCGCAGGCGTCGAGTGCACGGGATCCTGCCGAGCGTACGGCTCGATCGCGTCAAGAGCCCGTCCACTCGGCAGGATCCCGTGCCGTCGTCGGATCCAGCCCGTCTCGGGCCATTGATCCCAGAGTGACTTTCCTGTAGGAAAGCAGTACGAGCTTTCCTCTAGGAAAGCGAGACCGGCGATTCGGGGGGATCGATGGAGCAGCAGTCCATGCGGGGCGCGGAGCCCCTGGAACAGCCGGACGCGGCCACCGCCCAGGCGTATCTCGACGTGCTGCCCGACGTCCGGCGGCGTGCCGAGGGCGTGCTGGATCTGCGCCGGCTCGGGCGCCTGTACGTCGTGGAGGGCGTCGCATCCGCGCTGTATGTCGGCATCTACCTCCTCGCCTGGGGGCTGCATCGGCAGAGTCCCGATCTGCCCATCGCGCCGATGAACATGCTGGCCGTGTTCCTCATCTGGTCGTTCCTCGCGCGTGCCGTCCGGGAAGGCTACGGCGCCCGCCGCGTGCTGCGGGGTGCAAGCGCCGTCGCCTATTACGGCCTCGCGGTCGCAGGTGCCGTGCTCGGTCTCGCGCTCGTGCTGATCGATGGGTTCAAGGGCGCCTTCTCGTGGTTCTGGCTTCCCGTGCCCTCGCTGTTCTTCCTCGCCGGAGGGCTGTCGGCCGGTCTGTCGCTGCGGTATGAGGGACGGAACGATCCTCCCCGCATCGCTCCGGCGCATGCGCCGTTCACCCGCACCGCACGGGTCGGGACGCTGGCGGTGGGCGCATGCCTCGCGATCAGCGTCGCCCTCAGCGGGGCGGCGGCCGTGCCCGGATGGGGATCCGGCGTCAGCTCCTTGGGGATGTGCGCCGTCACGGTCCTCTACCTGGTCGCGCTGCTCACACGGTGGTGCGCGGATCTGGGCGAGATCTGGCGGGCACCGCAGTGGACCATGTTCGGGGTCGGCGCCTCCGCCGCGGCGGCGATGGTGCTCCTCGTGAGCACGCGTCCGGGGATCGCGCCGGCGACCGGCTTCGTTCTCGGGGCCGTGGTCCTGATCCTGGCGGCGATCGTCAGCCGGCTCCCGAGGCGCGGCGATGACTGAGGAGCGCCGCTTCGACGAGACGGACCGCGTGCAGGGGCAGGAGGCGGCGCAAGCCGCGCTCGACGCGCTGCCCGGCATCGCGGGGCGCCGCGACGGGGTGATCGACCGCCGCCGGCTGGGCCGGATCCTGTTCTTCGAGGCATTCGTCCCGACGGCCGCCTTCGTCTCCTGGTTCCTCGCGCAGCTGGCTCGGGATCCCTCTGTGAATGCGCGCTCCCTGCCCACACTGGCGCTGCTCGTGGTCATGCTGATGTGGGGCCAGCTCGTGCGCGGGCTCCGCGAGCGGTACGGCGCGGTGCAGGCGCTTCGCGGCGCACCACGTCTCATGCATCAGGTGCTCACCGGCGCCACGGCCGCGGCGTTCCTGACGGCGCTCGTGATCACGTTCCTGCGGGGGGACGCTCCCGTGCTTCTCGTCGCGCTCGGAGGAGTCCTGGGCCTCGGGGCCGGGGTGTGGGCATGGGGTGCGATGCGCCGTGATGCCGGTGAAGCGGTCCCGGTCACCGAGCACGCCGAGATGAACACCGCCGTGCGGATTGCCACGGGCTGCTTCGGCCTCGGACTCGCACTGATCGCTGCGGTCGGTCCCTTGTTCGCCGCGGGTGGAGCCTTCGGAGCGCTCTCGGTGGTCGCCGCGGTGCTCGCGGTGGCGATCGCGGCGCTCGGACGCTTCTCGAACGCGGTGCCCGCGATCGGTGCGGCATGGCGTACCCCGCAGTGGACGGCGTTCGCGATCTCCGTGGTGATCACCTGCGTGGCGCCGATTCCGGCGTTCGCGACCCCGTCGTTCGGCGGCGTGATCGGCGGCATCGCCGCGGGCGCGATCCTGGTGCTCTTCGTCGTCGCAGCGCTCTGGCCGGCCGGTCCTGATGCCTGAGCCGCATCCGCGAATGCGTCTCGACGACACCTTCGCCGGCGCGATCCGCTTCTCGATGATGGCCGCCCTGCGCGATGGCGTGGAGATGGACTTCGCGACGCTCGCGCACGTGCTGCAGGCGAACGACTCCGCGGTCAGCAAGGCGATCGCCGCGCTGGCGGAGGCCGGCTACGTCGTCAGCCGGAAGGGGCAGGTCGGCACCAGGCCGCGCACCTGGGTGCGCGCCACAGCGCCCGGCGCGCGCGCGTTCGAGGCGCATGTGCAGGCGCTGCGGGACATCGTCGCCGGGGGCGGGCCCGACATCTGACTCCGCTCGCCCGCGAGCAGGATCCGCGCGAGAAACCACTTCCTGCGTGAGACATCACGTCCGGAGTGGTTTCTCGTGCAGGAAGTGGTTTCTCGAGGCGCGGCGGGAGCAACCGCGCGTTCAGCCCCGGACCAGCGACACCGGCCGGCGGCGGATCACGAGCGTCACGGACACCGCGAGCAGCAGTGCGCAGAACGCCATGATCAGCAGGCTCGCGGTCCAGGAGCCGTTCGCGTCATGCACGATGCCGAGCAGCAGGCTGCCGCCGCCGGCGACGGCGTAGCCGACGCCCTGCGCGATCGCGGACAGGATCCCGGCGGAGGCCTCGTCGGCGGACAGGCTTACGAGCAATCCCATGGCGAGCCCGAAACCCGCGTTCTGCGCGACACCGAGCACGGATACCACCACGGGATCGTGCCCGCCATCCAGAGCGAGCCAGGCGAACCCGGCGGCCATGACGATCCCGAGGCCGGGACCGAACCAGGTGAGGATCCGGCGGCGTCGCGCGATCATCGGAGCGAGGAGCGTGGGGAGGAGGCCGATCAGGCTGAACCACCCCAGCAGGCTTCCCGCGGCCGCGCGGGACTCGCCGTGCGAGGACAGGATCAGCGGAAGCCAGGTGGTCACCGCGAAGTAGAGCAGCGCCTGCAGCGAGAACACCGTGGTCATGAGCGCCACCGTGCTCCGGGAGCCCGCGGGGAGGGCGATCGGAGCCCTGGTCGGCGCGGTGGCCACGCCGCCCCGGCCCGCGGCCAGCATCGCGAGCGCGGCCAGCGTCGCGAGGGCGGCCCAGGCGGCCAGCGCCGGGCGGAGGCCGAGCGCCTCGTCCAGCGGTACGGCGAGGCTCGCGCCGAGCGCGGCGCCGATGCCGAACGACATGCTGCTCAGCCCCACCCAGAGTCCGCTCGCGCCGAGCGCCTTGAGATAGGGCGGGAGCAGGGTCGCCGCGACCATGATCGCGGCGCCCGCGAGGAAGGTGCCGGGCAGCAGCATCCAGCTGCTCAGGACTCGAAGCACGAGCCCCGCGGCGAGCACCGCCATCGCAGCGAGGATCGCACGGGTCGTGCCGATGCGCCGGGCCAGCAGCGGACCGAGCATCGCCGTCACCCCGAACGCGATCACCGGCAGCGTCGCGAGGAGGCTGCGCCCGACACCGCCCAGCCCGAACTCGCTCGTCGCCTGATCCAGCAGCGCGGAGACCGAGGTGATCGCGGGGCGCAGATTGACGCCGACCAGGAGCGCGGCCCCGAGCGCGACGGCTCGGGCGGCGCTCGCGGTCGGCGCGAGCCGGGCACGGGGCGCCGGGCGACCGGCCGGGACGGCGCCGCCGGCGGCGCCGTCCCTCCGATCAGTGCGCGAGGACACGAAGCCCATCGGCGACGACCCGCCCGTCATGGAGGACGGTGCGGTCCGTGCCGCGGTCCATCACGGCGCTGGTGGGAGTCTCTCCGTCGACGAGCACCAGGTCGGCGCGGTCGCCGACCGCGGTGCCGGGACGATCCTGCACCCCGGTCAGGCGCGGGGACGCGTGCGACATGATGCTGGCGCCGCCCATCGTCGCGATGGCGAGGCACATCTCGATGTGCTCGTCCCGGCGGAAGTTGTTCGTGAACGCCAGCTGCCAGGTGCGATCCAGCAGGTCGCCGTTGCCGTAGGGGCTCCAGTAGTCGCGCTGGCCGTCCTCACCGAGGCCGAAGCGCACGCCCGAGGACACGAGATCGACGAGCGAGAGCTGGTTGCGCGCCGCAGGGGCGACGCTCGCCATGGCGATGTCGAGTTCGGCGAACTCGTCGATCAGCCGGCGGCTGGTGGCCTCGTTCACCCCGCCCAGCTCGTAGGCGTGCGACATCGTGACCTTCCCCTGCATCCCGAGGGCGCGCACGCGCTCGAGGACGAGCTCGGTGCTGAAGACGCCGAGGTGGCCGGGCTCGTGCAGGTGGATGTCGATCTCGACCTGGTACTTCTCGGCGAGACCGAACACGATGTCCAGGTGCTTGACCGGATCCCGGTCGAGCTGCGAGGGGTCGATGCCGCCCATCACGTCGGCGCCCTGCTTGAGCGACTCCTCGAGATAGTCGACGGTGCCCTCCTCGAGGAGGATGCCGGCCTGGGGGAAGGTCATGATCTGGACCTCGGCCTGATCGGCGAACCTCTCCTTCGCGGCCATCACTGCGTCGAACTTCTCGAGCTTGCAGTCCACATCGACCTGCGCGTACGAGCGCACCCGCGTCGTGCCGCGCGCGATCATCCGCTCCAGCGTGCCGGCGACGATTTCGGCGTGCGGCACATCGGTGTCGCGCCAGTTGCGCCGGTCGTTCATCATCATCCCCCACACGCCGGGCGAGCCGGTGTGCTCGCGGAAAGGAAGGCCGATGCGCGTGGAGTCCAGGTGCACGTGCACGTCGCTGAAGGACGGCAGAAGCAGCCGGTCCCGGCCCTCGACGTCCTCGGCCCCGAGCGGGACGGACTCGTCATGCGGGCGGACGGCGGCGATGCGCCCGCCCTCGACGACGACATCGGATGCGGGACCGCCCCAGGGGCGGACATCACGAATCAGCAAGGATCTTCCTCTCTTCGGGGGTGCTCGCCGCGAACGCGGCGGCCTCGGCCGGATGGAGGCAGGCGACCGCACCGGACGGCACCTGCTCCACGCACATCTTCTTCTTGTCCGCGTCCAACAGCGCGAAGACGGGGCAGCGCGTGCGGAACACGCACCCGCTCGGCGGGTTGGACGGATGCGGCAGATCGCCGGTCAGCCGGATCCGCCCGCTGCGATCCGCGTGCGGATCGGGGGAGGGGACCGAGGACAGCAGCGACTGCGTGTAGGGATGCCTGGGAGCGTCGAAGACCTCGTCCCTGGTGCCCCGCTCCATCACCTTGCCGAGGTACATCACGGCCACGTCGTGCGCGAAGTGCTTGACGACCGAGAGGTCGTGCGCGATGAAGACATAGGAGATCCCGGTGTCCGCCTGGATGTCCTGCAGCAGGTTGATCACCTGCGCCTGCACCGAGACGTCGAGCGCCGAGACGGGTTCGTCGCAGATCACCACGTCGGGCTCCAGCGCCAGCGCCCTGGCGATGCCCACGCGCTGCTTCTGGCCGCCGGAGAACTCATGGGGGAACCGGTTGTAGTGCTCGGGGCGCAGCCCCACACGGTCCATGAGCGACTGCACGCGGGGCTTCATCCCCTCCTTCGGGGCGATGCCTTGGGCGCGCAACGGCGCGGCGATCGCGGCGCCGACGGTCTGGCGAGGGTTGAGCGACGACGCGGGGTTCTGGAACACCATCTGCACGCGACGGCGGAAGTCCTGCAGCTCGGATCGGGCGAGCCCCGCGACATCGGCGCCGTCCAGGCGGATGCTTCCCGACGTCGGCGTGAGCAGGCGCATGAGCAGACGGCCGGTGGTCGACTTCCCGCAGCCGGACTCGCCCACGAGCCCCAGGGTCTTGCCGCGCTCGAGCGTGAACGACACCCCGTCGACGGCCTTGACGTTGCTCTTCGGCCTGAACATGCCCTGCGAGACGGGGAAGTGCTTGGCGAGTCCTTCGACCTGCAGCAGCGGTGCGTTCATCGCGCGGCCTCCAACGTGATCGGCGCGGACGCGCCCAGGTCCTCGGACAGGTGGCACCGCGACCGGTGCGATCCCGCGCCGTGCAGCACGGGCCGCTCGGTGCGGCAGCGGTTCCCCGGCACCAGGTGCGACACGGGGCAGCGATCCGCGAACAGGCAGCCCTGCGGCAGATCCAGCAGCGATGGCGGGAAGCCGGGGATCGGGGTGAGCCGGCCGGCTTCGTCCGCCATCGACGGCATCGACGCCAGCAGCCCCTTCGTGTACGGGTGCGCGGTGCGGAGGAAGGCGTCTTCCATGTCGGCCTGCTCGACGCACTGCCCGCCGTACATGACGACGACCCGCTGGCAGACTTCGGCGACGACGCCGAGGTCGTGGGTCACGTACACGACGGCGGATCCGGTCTCCTGCTGCAACGACGAGATCAGGTCGAGGATCTGCGCCTGCACCGTGACGTCGAGAGCGGTCGTCGGTTCGTCCGCGATGAGCAGCTCCGGTTCGCAGATCAGGGCCATGGCGATCATCGCGCGCTGGCGCATGCCGCCGGAGAACTCGTGCGGATGCGCGTCGTAGCGCGAGACCGGATCCGGGATCCCCACGCGCGCCAGCATGTCGATCGCCTGAGCCTTGGCGGCCTTCGCGCTCACCGTGTTGTGCACCCGGTACGCCTCGGCGATCTGCGCGCCCACGGTGTAATACGGGTGCATCGCGGAGAGCGGATCCTGGAAGATCATGCCGATCTTGCGACCGCGGTACGGGCGCATCTCGTTCTCGGTGAGAGGGACGAGGTCCGTCCCCTCGAACAGGATCTGACCGGTGACGTGGGCGCTTGTGCCCTTGAGCAGCCCCATGAGCGTCTGGCTGGTGACGGTCTTGCCGGATCCGGACTCGCCGACGATGCCGATCGTGTCGCCGCGTTCGAGGCGCAGATCCATGCCGTTGACGGCGTGCACGACGCCGTCGTCGGTGGGGAAGTCGACCCGCAGGTCGCGGATGTCGAGGAACGGGGTGGCCATCAGCTGACCCTCACTCTCGGGTCGATGCCGGCGTAGGCGAGGTCGACGACGACGTTCGCGGTGATGATGAAGAACGCGGCGAGCATGGTGATCGCCATGGTGACGGGCAGGTCTCCCGCGACCGCGGCGTGCACGGCGGTGAAGCCGAGGCCGGGGACGGAGAAGATCTGCTCGGTGAGCACGGCGCCGCCGAGCAGGGCGCCGATGTCGAGGCCCAGCATGGTCACGATCGGGGTGATCCCGGCGCGGACGCCGTGACGGAACACGATCTCCCTGCGACCGAGGCCCTTGGCCCGGGCGGTGCGCATGAAGTCCTCGCCGAACGTCTCGATCATGTTGTTGCGGGTGATGCGGATGTACTGCGCGCTGAACAGGACCGCGATCGCGACCCACGGCAGCAGGTAGTTGAGGAACCAGGCGGCCGGGCCGGCGGGTCCGAACGGACTGCTGATCTGATTGCTCGTGAACGGCAGCCAGTGCAGCGTGCTCACGAAGACCAGCAGGAGCAGCAGACCCGTCACCGGGATCGGCAGGGAGACGCCGACCGAGGCGGCTCCCACGATCAGCTTGTCGGTGGCCCTGCCCTTGCGGAGCGCGGCGAGCAGTCCGAGGCCGACGCCGACGATCGTCCACAGCACCACCGCGCCGACGGCGATCGAGAGCGTGTAGGGGAGGGCGCGGGCGAGCACGTCCGTGACATTCTCGTTGGTCTGGAAGGACTTGCCCAGACACGGCCAGGCGCAGACCTGTTCCGCACCGGGCGCGCCGATCATGCGGGGCCCGAAGAAGCCCGACAGGTAGGCGAAGTACTGGACGAAGAAGGGCTTGTCCATGCCCAGCGCGACGCGGGCCTGCTCGATGCGTTCCGGGGTGCACTCCTGGCCGCACGCGGCGGCGGCGGGATCGGAGGGACCGATCTGGAAGAGCGCGAACGTGACGAAGCTCACGACGAGGAGGAGGATGACGAGGCCGGCCACCCGGCGGAGGAGGAATCCGAACATTGCTGTCCCGTGCGGGGCCGGCCGTGGAGGGCCGGCCCCGTCCTTTCAGGAGTGCGGAGGCGTCAGTTCTTGACGCCGACGGTGGACAGGTCGATGCTTCCGAAGAAGTACCCGACCTGGGCGTTCTGGATCTTGGATCCGACGACGCTCGAGGTGTACGTGCGGAACAGCGGCACGATCGGATACGTCTCCATGGCCTTGTTGTAGAGCTCGGTCCACTTCGTGTTGAGCTCTTCGGACGAGCCGTTGGTGTCGCGCAGCTTGTACATCTCGCCCGAGATCGTCGGGTCGAAGAAGCGCGAGATGTTGCTGAAGCCGTAGGACGAGCCGTCCAGGCTCGGGCCCAGGTTCGGGTCGACGGTCGTGCGGGTCGAGCCTGACGCCGCTCCACCGCACCAGCCGGCACGGGCGATGTCCGGCATCTGGTCGCCGGCGAGCGTCGTGTAGTAGTTCGGCGCGGGGATCGCGACCATCTGCAGGTCGATGCCGAGCTCCTTGAAGTTCTGCTGCAGCACCGTTCCGAGGTTCTTGTACCGCTCCGTGGCGTTCGAGTAGCCGTAGGTCAGCGTCTTCGGCACGGTCTTGCCCTGCAGGAGCTTCTTCGCCTCGTCCAGCTTGGGCTTCCCGGCCGGGTCGAGGTCGAGCGTCGGGGCGATCCAGCCGACCTGCGCATCGTTCAGGTACGAGTTCGTGAGCTTGCCGAAGCGCGGCCCGCCGTACTGCACCTGGATCGACGCGCGGTCCATCGCGAGCGCCAGGGCGTGGCGCACGTCCGGGTCGGTGATGGTGGTGGTGTTGAAGTTCAGCACATCGGTGCAGCCGAGCAGGCCGCCGGCCGTGCGCGGCTTGATGGTCTGGTCGCCGAGACGTGCCGCATCGGAGGCCTGCAGCGCCCCGTTCGAGTCGAGCGTGATCGCGGTCGGGTCGGAGTCGCTCAGCAGCTGCTGGCTGATCGTCGCCTGCGCGGTCGAGAGCGAGAACGAGAACGTGTCGGGCAGGGCGGTCCGGTTCTCGTCGGTCTTCGGATCCCAGTGCGGATTGCGGACCAGCTTGAGCTCGCGGCCTCGGTCGTAGCCGGCGATCATGTACGGCCCGGACGAGATCGGGTGGTTCGTGTAGTCGAGCTTGGTGTCCTTGGCTTGCGGCACCGGGGCAGTGTTCGAGCGTGAGGCCAGGGCCGGGAAGTCGGGGTACGGCTGCTTGAGGTGGAAGATGATCGTCTTCGCGTCGGGGGTCTCGACCGCGGCGAGGTCGCCGCCCGAGTACGGGCCCTTGTACGTGTCCGCATCCAGGACGGCGTTGAGCTCCTGCGGGGCCTGCGTGTAGACGTCGCGGGCGAAGGTGCGCTCGATGCCGTACTTGATGTCGGCGGACGTGATCGGGGAGCCGTCCTCGTAGGTCAGACCGTCCTTGAGCGTGTACGTCCACGTCAGGCCGTCCGAGGACGCCTTGCCGAGGTCGGTCGCGAGGTCGGGCACGATCTTCGGCGGCTGGCCCGCCGTCTCCTTCGCCATGGTCAGCGTGCGGTAGTAGAGCTGGCCGACGTTGGCCGTCTGGACGTAGTTGCTGTTGCCGGGGTCGAGCGTCTGGAAGTCGCTCGACATCAGCACGTTGACGTTGCCGCCCTTGGTGCTGAAGCCCTCGTTGACGACGTGCGGGGCGTACGGGTTGTTCGCTCCGGCGCCTCCGGTGGCGGTGCCGCCGGAGGCGGATCCGGCCGAGCAGCCGGTCACGGCGAGTGCGACGGCGACGACGGAGGCGGCGAACAGGGGACGGCTGTGTCTCATGGTTCTTCTCTTCTCGGGGTGGGGATGGGCAGGACGGACGGAGGGCGCGAGCGGATGCCGCCGCGCGGGCAGAGCGCGTGCGGGATCAGCTGCGCGAGGCCTTGGGGTCGAGCGCGTCGCGCACCGCGTCGCCGAGCAGGTTGAAGGCGAGGACGGTGATGACGAGGGCGGTGCCCGGCACGATCAGGAACCAGGGGTCGACGAGATACCAGTTGCCCGACTGTGCGGCGTTGAGCATCTGCCCCCACGAGGGCGTCGGATCCTTCACCCCGACGCCGAGGAAGGAGAGCGCGGCCTCGGCCGAGATGTTGGTCGGGATCATCATGGTCGCGTAGACGAGCACCACGCCCGACACGTTCGGGATCACCTGCGTGAACAGGATCGTGCGCTGGGACGCGCCGTACGAGCGGGCCGCCTCGATGTACTCCTGCTCGCGGATGCTGAGCACCTGGCCGCGCACGACGCGGGCGAGGTACGCCCAGCCGAAGAAGCCGAGGATGATCACGAGCGAGGCGATGGGCACGAAGCTGCCCTGGCCGAGTGCGGTGCCCCGCAGCCTGGACTGCAGGATGGGCGTGAGCGAGAGCACGAGCAGGAGGTGCGGGAAGGCGAGGAACAGGTCGATCAGGCGGCTGATGACCATGTCGACCTTGCCGCCGAAGAACCCGGCGGCCGCACCCATGATCGTGCCGAGCACGACCGAGACGAGCGTCGCGAGCAGGGCGATCGTGAGCGAGACCTGCGCGCCGTAGGCGAGGCGGGCGAAGAGGTCGCGCCCGAGCCCCGGCTCGACGCCGAGCCAGTGCCCGGCCGAGGGAAAGAGGAACTGCGGCAGCGGCAGGCCCGGGGTGTCGAAGTTGTCCAGCGTGTCGGGGCCGGTGTGCGTCGTGAACGGATCCTGCCCCTCGATCGCGGTGAGCAGCGGGGCCAGGATCGCGAAGAGCACGATCGCGATCACCACGGCGAAGGACGCCAGCGCGATGCGGCTGCGGCGGATCCGCAGCCAGGCGGTGCCGAGGAGCGAACGTCCTGTTGCGATCTTCGGTGTGGTGATGGCCTCGGTGGTCGGGACCGTCGTCAGCGTTTCCGTCACGATCTTCCTTGATGGTCAGGAACGGGGGTTGCTGGAATTGTATACCAGCCCCGAGCGATATGTATACCAAAATCCAATCAAGGCAGGAACAACGGCCAAGAGAGTTGTTCGGACCTGCGGGTGTCGATAGGTTTTGGATACCAATTGCCTTGTTCGAGGAGTGCACCCGTGCGTACCCTGATCACCGCCGATCATGTCCTTGCCTTCGACGGCGCGTCCCATGCCGAGCTCCGGGACGGTGCTGTGCTGATCGATGACGACCGCATCGCCTTCGTGGGACCGCGTGCCGAGGCGCCCCGTGACGTCGATCGCCGGGAGGAGCTCGGCGAGAGCTTGCTGATGCCGGGCCTGATCGATCTGGACGCGCTCACCGACATCGACCACCTGATCCTGGACTCCTGGTCGGCGCCCGCGCACGCTCTCCGCCTGCAGTGGTCCGCGGACTGGTTCGACCGCCGGCGTCACGTGTTCAGCGCGGCCGAGCGCCGGCGCATCAGGGAGATCGCGCTCGTGCAGCTCGCTCTGCACGGCATCACGAGCTACATGCCGATCGCCTCCGAGGTGCACTCCGCGTGGGCGGAGACCGCCGACGACTTCCTCGCCATGGCGGAGTACTCGCGCAGGCTGGGGCTGCGCGGATTCCTCGGCCCGTCATACCGCTCCGGGGTCAACGTCGTGCAGGACGGGCGGCGCGCGGTCCTCTTCGACGAGGGGGAGGGCGAGGCCGGTCTCGCCGACGCGATCCGCTTCCACGACACCCTGCAGGCGTGGGCGGATCCGCTGCTCACCCCCGTCTTCCTGCCGTGTCGCATCGAGACGCTGACCCCTGGGCTGCTCGCCGCGACCGCGGACGCGGCAAGGGAACGCGGCGCGCTGGTGCGCCTGCACGCGCTGCAGGGCGACTTCGAGCGCGACTGGATCCTGGAGAAGCACGGATGCACGCCGCTCGAGCTGATCCGCCGGCAGGGGCTTCTCGATGACCGCCTGATCATTCCGCACGGCGTCTTCCTCGACGTCAACCCCCGCGTGCGGGGCGAGGACACCGGGGATCTCGCTGCGCTCGTCGACGCGGGGGTGTCGATCGTGCACTGCCCGCTCACGAACGCGCGCTACGGATCGGAGCTGGAGACCTTCGGCCGATATCGGGATGCGGGGCTGAACATCTCCCTCGGCACCGACTCCTTCCCTCCGGACCTGATCCGCGGCATCGACACGGGCGTCTCCGTCGCGAAGGTGCAGAACCGGTCTCTGGCGGCCGGCGACCTCGCCGGCTACGTGGAGGCGGCGACTCTCGGCGGAGCGCGCGCACTGCACCGGCCCGATCTCGGGCGCATCGCCGAGGGGGCGGCCGCCGACCTCACCGCGTTCCGCCTCTCCGACGTCCGCTTCGGACCGATCGAGGATCCGCTGCGCAACCTCGTCCTGGCGGGCAGCGCGAGGGATGCGTGTCTTACGATGGTCGCGGGCAGGGTCGTGATGCGCGACGGAGCGATCGACGGGATCGATCTGCGCGCCGTCCGTGAGGATTCCCAGGCCCTGTTCGACACCATGCGCGCCGGCTACGACGAGCGCGATCATCTCGGCGGCGGCGGGCTGTTCCCGCCCGTCTTCCCGCTTGCGGGGGAGGGGAGTGCGGCAGATGGAGACCGTTCCTGAGGTCGACGGCGCCGCGATCGCGCTCGCTGACCGCGTCTATCGGGATCTGCTCCGCGCGATCATCGATGGCGAGGTCGCGCCCGGCGCCTGGCTCAAGGAGCGCGAGCTCTCCGAGCGCTTCGCGGTCTCCCGCATCCCGGTGCGCCAGGCGCTCCAGAGGCTCGAGGCGGAGGGGTTCGTGATGACCTCGCGGCACCGCGGCGCCAACGTGACGCCGCTCACGCGCGCCGACATCCACGACCTGTTCGACACCCGGCTGTGCTTCGAGCCCTTCGCCGCGCAGCGCGCCGCCGAGCGCGTGCACGCGGGCCTCGAGACGATCGACCGGCTTCGGGCGCTGCACGAGGACGCATCCGTCGTGGACGCCGAGGCGGCGCGCGCCGCGAGCCTCGACTTCCACTCCGAGATCGTGCGGCTCAGTGGAAGCAGGCTGCTGCTGCGCAGCCTGGGACCGCTCGTCGGACGGATGGAATGGGTGTTCCGGCTCACTCGCGAGACGAGGGACAGCGAGCAGACGGACGAGCACGTCGAACTCGTCGAATCGATCGCGCACGGCCGCGGGAGGCTCGCCTCCGCGCAGATGTACGCGCACATCGAGATGAGCCGCGAGCCCGTGCTCGCGCAGCTGGACGGCGTGCTCGAGAGCTGAGCCGTCCGCCACGCGGCGCGGCCGTGAGGCGCGCCCCGATCGTGCTCGGCGACTCAGGCGGGGGCGCCGACCAGGTCCGCGTGGTGGATCGCCGCGACGTCCGGGTGCGCGCGCAGGCGCGACTTCAGGGCGTTCTCGCCGTAGAGCGCGTGGATCGGGTTCGACGGATCCTTCGTGACACCGCGCGCCTGCTCCGCCAGCTCCGCCGGCAGGTCGATGAGCGGCAGGCGCGCATCGAGCGCCGGGTTGAAGAAGAACGGGATCGAGATCCGCTCGTCCGGCGCCTGCGGGGAGACGACCCGGTGGTTGGTCGCCTTGAGGTAGCCGTCCGTCGCGTACTCGAGCAGCTCGCCGATGTTGACGACGAAGGCGCCGTCGACCGGGGGCGCGTCGACCCAGGATCCGTCCCGCTCGACCTGCAGACCGCCCTTGCCTGGCTCGACCCAGAGCAGGGTCAGCACCCCGGAGTCCTTGTGGGCGCCGACGCCCTGCTGCGGCTCGGGCTCGTGGGTGCCGGGATAGCGGACGATCTTGATGAGGGTCGACGGGTCGCCGAAGTTCTGCTCGAAGTACGTCTCCTCGGCACCGAGCGCGAGCGCCCAGGCACGCAGCAGCTTGCGGGCCACGCTCGAGAGCTGCGCGTGCCACTCGGCGACGACCTCGCGCAGCTCGGGCTGGGCGTCCGGCCACAGGTTCGGGCCGATCAGGCGGTTGTACGCCGCGCCGCCGTCGACGGCCTCGCGCTCCGGGCCGATGTCGATCTGCTCGCGCCAGTCCACCGCGCCCTGCGTGCGCTCGCCGCCGATGCGGGTGTAGCCGCGGAAGTGGGGGCTCTTGACGTTCTCGATCGCGAGCTTGTCGTCTTCGGACAGTGCGAAGAAGTCCTTCGCCGCCTGGTGCAGGCGGCGCTCGAGCTCGGGCGTGACGCCGGTGCCGGTGAGGTAGAAGAAGCCGACGTCGTGCGTCGCGGCGCGCAGGTCGTCGCGGAACGCGGCGGCGGCCTCGGGGCCCGCATCGAGCTGGGACAGGTCAAGGATCGGGAGGTTCAGTTCGGCCATGAGGCGAGGCTAGGACGCGTGCAGCAGGGGTCGGCGGTTTGTTGCCGAGGATTACCGCGACCGATGCGCCTGCCGGAGTCGCGTTCAGCACGAGGGGAAGCGGATGCTACAGTCATGGAGGTAAGGGATGCCTTACCTCATAACTTCTCCAGGAACAGTCCCTCGTGCTCGCCACTTTCCTCATCGGCCTCCGTGAAGGCCTCGAAGCCGCGCTCGTCGTCGGCATCCTCGTCGCCTACCTGAAGCGTCTCGATCGCAAGGACGTGCTGCCGCGCCTGTGGACCGGCGTGGGTGCGGCCGTTCTGCTGGCGCTCGTGATCGGCGCCGTGCTCACCTTCGGCGCCTACGCCCTCACCTTCCAGGGGCAGGAGATCATCGGGGGCACGCTCTCGCTGGTCACGGTCGGCATGGTCACCTGGATGATCTTCTGGATGCGCAAGGCCGGACGCACCATGAAGGCCACGCTGCACGGCGGGGTCGACCGGGCGCTCGAAGCGGGCACCGTCTGGGCGCTCGTGCTGGTCGGGTTCGTCTCGGTGGCCCGCGAGGGCGTCGAGACCACGCTGCTGCTGTGGTCGATGGTGCAGTCCTTCGGCGACGCGCCGACGGCGATCCTCGGTGCGGCCCTCGGGCTCGTGGTGGCCGTCCTGGCCGGATGGCTGCTCGCGCGGGGCGCGGTCAGGCTCGACCTGTCCCGCTTCTTCACCTGGACCGGCGGCTTCCTCGTCGTCATCGCGGCCGGTGTGCTCGCCTACGCGCTGAGCGACCTGCAGGAGGCCGGCGTCGTGCCGGGCCCCTTCACGTCCGCCGCCCCGCTCGACGCCTCCGGCGCCGTGCTCGTGGGCTGGGCGGGTCTGCCGTTCGGGTGGGCGTTCGACGTCACGGCCGCGATCCGCCCCGACAGCGCGCTCGCCGTGCTGCTGCAGGCCACCGTCGGCTTCATGCCGCGGATGAGCTGGCTCCAGGTGATCGCCTGGGTGCTGTACATCGCGATCGTCGGCACGGTGTTCGTGCGGGGTCTGCGCCGCGCAGCACCGCGCACGGCGCCCGCTTCCACGGCTTCCGCTTCCGTCCCCGCGTCCTCCGCGACGCCCGTCACGACCGAGTCGGCGGCCGCCCGTGCCGCGTCGACTGCATCGCCCTCTCCTGAAGGAGCCTCATGACCATCGCCCGCCGACCGATCGCCGTCCTCGGCGCCGTCGCCGCCCTCGGCCTCGCCCTCACGGGGTGCGTCGCCAAGTCCGACGTCGCCGCCGGCGGACGTCTGACCGTCTCGTCCACGGCCGATGCGTGCAGCGTCTCCGCCGCCACCGCGACCAGCGGTACGCTCGCCTTCGACGTGAGCAACAAGGGCGATGAGGTGACCGAGTTCTACCTGCTCGCCGAGGACGGCGTGCGGATCGTCGGCGAGGTCGAGAACGTGGCGCCCGGCGCCTCGCGCACCCTCACCGTCGTCGCCCAGCCCGGCAAGTACTTCACGGTGTGCAAGCCGGGGATGCTCGGCGCCGGCGTCGGCAAGACCGCGTTCGCCGTGAGCGGCGAGAAGGTCGCCGAGACCGGAGGCGATGCGGCGCAGAAGCAGAAGGCCCTCACGCAGTACGCCTCCTATGTGAAGGACCAGGTCGACCAGCTGCTGCCCGCTGCGAAGACCTTCGCGGACGCCTACCGCGGCGGGGACGACGCGGCTGCCAAGGCCCAGTTCTCCACCGTGCGCGCGTACTACGAGCGCATCGAGCCCATCGCGGAGCAGCTCGGCACGCTCGACCCGCGCCTGGACTTCCGCGAGCTCGACGCCAAGGCCGAGGGCATCGACTGGACCGGCTTCCACCGCATCGAGAAGGACCTGTGGGCTCCGGCGGCGGGTGCGATGAACTCGGACGGCACGACCCCGGCGAACCTGGACTGGGCGCCGTCGACGCCCGCCGAGCGCGCGACCTTCGCCGACAAGCTCCTCGCTGACCTGCAGGAGCTGTACGACCACGTCCACTCCGACGCCTTCGTGAAGGACCTCGAGTCCAAGGGCATCGCCGGGATCTCCAACGGATCCATCTCGCTCCTCGACGAGGTCGCCAACGGCAAGATCACCGGCGAGGAGGACTGGTGGTCGGGCACCGACCTGTCCGACTTCGCGGCGAACGTCGAGGGATCCAAGATGGCCTTCTCGGTTGTGCGCGAGTTCGCCGAGAGCAAGGGCGCCGAGGGCAAGAAGCTCGTCGAGCAGATCGATCGCGGGTTCTCCGCCCTCGAGGCCGAGCTCTCCGTGCACGGCTCGCTGAAGGACGGGTTCGCGTCGTACTCCACGGTCACCGAGACCCAGAAGCGCGACCTGACCGACCTGCTGAACGCGCTCGCCGAGCCGCTCTCGAAGCTCACCAGCACGATCCTCGGCTGACATGACGGTCCCTGAGTCCGCCGAAGAGCCAGAGCGTCCCTCCGGCGCGGAGCCGGAGGGCGCCGCAGCGCGGGCCGGCATCAGCCGGCGCGGCCTGATCGGCTGGGCGCTGGGCAGCGGCGTCGCCGGCATCGCCGTCGGGGCCGGGGGAGCCGCGGCCGTCGCTGCGACCGGGGTGCTCGGCGGATCCGCTCCCGTGGACGAGTACGCCTTCGAAGGCGCCCACCAGGCGGGGATCACCACGCGCGTGCAGGAGCACCTGCACTTCGCGAGCTTCGACATGATGCCGCGGGCGAGCCGCGACGACCTCGTCTCGCTCCTGCAGGACTGGAGCTACGCGGCGTCCCGGCTGACCAAGGGCCTCGACGTGAGCGCCTCCGGTGCCGTCGGCGGCTCGCCGGAGGCGCCCCCGGACGACACGGGCGAGGCGCAGGGCCTCACGGCGGCGGGTCTCACGCTCACGTTCGGACTCGGACCGTCGCTCTTCCTCGCGGAGGGCGACCGGTTCGGGATCGCGGATCGGCGGCCGTCCGCGCTCGCCGATCTGCCGGCGTTCGTCGGCGACGCCCTCGACGCCGGCTACACGGGCGGCGATCTCTGCATCCAGGCCTGCGCCGACGACCCGCAGGTCGCGGTGCACGCCGTGCGCAACCTCAGCCGGATCGCGTTCGGCCGCGCACGGCTGCGCTGGTCGCAGCTCGGCTTCGGGCGCACCTCCCGCACCGCCGCGGATCAGCAGACCCCGCGCAACCTCTTCGGGTACAAGGACGGCACGGCGAACATCCTGTCCGACGATGCGGCGGCCCTCGACGAGCACGTCTGGGTCGGCGAGAAGGACGAGCCGGCGTGGATGTCCGGCGGGTCGTATCTCGTCGCGCGCAAGATCGCGATGCTCATCGAGACCTGGGACCGGCTGCGCCTCGCCGAGCAGGATCGCACGATCGGCCGGGCGAAGGGCAGCGGCTCGCCCCTCTCCGGCGGCGGCGAGATGACGGAGCCGGTGTTCTCCGGATCGGCGATCGACGAGCACTCGCACGTGCGCCTCGCGCACCCGACGGTCAACGACGGCATCCGGATCCTCCGCCGCGGCTACAACTACGTCGACGGCAACAACGACCTGGGCCGTCTCGACGCCGGTCTGTTCTTCCTGTCCTATCAGCGCTCGCCGGAGCAGTTCATCACGCTGCAGAAGCGGCTTTCGACCGACCTCATGAGCGAGTACATCAAGCACATCGGCTCCGGGATCTGGGCGATCCCGCCGGGTGCGGCGAAGGGCTCGTACATCGGCGCCGGCCTCTTCGCCTGAGCGCAGGCCGAGGGCCGCACCCGCCGTGGAACGCCCGTCCCGCGGGACGGGCGTTCTCTATCCCCGCCCTCTGGCGGGTGTCGCGGATGCCGGGAATACTTCTGTGTGGAGGACGTTTCATCAGATATATTCAAGTGAATAGAAATCTGAAGGAGACAGCAGTGAGCGAGTCGAGCACCTGGTCGGGCATGCAGTTCGGCCTCATGTCGGTCAGCGACATCACCCGCAACCCGGTCACGGGGGAGACCCCGAGCGAGCGCGAGCGGATCCAGAACACCCTCACGATCGCCAAGCACGCGGAAGAGGTCGGTCTCGACGTCTTCGCGATCGGCGAGCACCACAACCCGCCGTTCTGGTCGTCCAGCCCGACGACGTTCCTCGCCGCACTCGCCGCGCAGACCGAGCGCCTGATCGTCTCGACCTCCACGACGCTCATCACCACGAACGACCCGGTGAAGATCGCCGAGGACTACGCGATGCTGCAGCACGTGTCCGGCGGCCGCATGGACCTCATGATGGGCCGCGGCAACACCGGCCCGGTCTACCCCTGGTTCGGCAAGGACATCCGCCAGGGCCTGCCGCTCGCGATCGAGAACTACGCGCTCCTGCACGAGCTGTGGACGAACGACGTCGTGGACTGGGAGGGCAAGTTCCGCACCTCGCTCCAGGGCTTCACGTCCACGCCGCGCCCCCTCGACGGCGTCGCGCCGTTCGTGTGGCACGGATCCATCCGCACCCCCGAGATCGCCGAGCAGGCGGCCTACTACGGCGACGGATTCTTCGCGAACAACATCTTCTGGCCGAAGGAGCACTACCAGCGCCTGATCGAGCTGTACCGGCAGCGCTTCGCGCACTACGGTCACGGCACGCCGGAGCAGGCGATCGTCGGGCTCGGCGGGCAGGCGTTCATCCGCCCGAACTCGCAGGATGCGGTGAACGAGTTCCGTCCCTACTTCGACAACGCCCCGGTCTACGGCCACGGCCCGTCGATGGAGGACTTCACGGAGATGACGCCGCTCACGGTCGGATCCCCGCAGCAGGTCATCGACCGCTACGCCGCGATGCGCGACCACTACGGCGACTACCAGCGCCAGCTGTTCCTCATGGACCACGCCGGCCTGCCGCTGAAGACCGTGCTCGAGCAGATCGACCTGCTGGGAGGCGAGGTCGTGCCGGTGCTCCGCAAGGAGCTGGCGCAGAACCGTCCCGCCACGGTGCCGGACGCGCCGACGCACGCCGCGCGCGTCAAGGCCGTGTACGGCGACGGACCCTCGCGCGAGGCGCGCCCGGGCGCGAACCGCGGCGACAACCTCACCGCGGGCTCGCCCTACCAGGACGGCGGTGCGGTCCCGGCCGCGGCGGGCTCGTCCTTCGGCGCTGCGGCCACGAAGGGGGCGAACTGAGATGGGCGCGCGTCGCATCGCGGTGATCTCCGCGGGGCTCAGCAACCCCTCGTCCACGCGCATGCTCGCCGACCGCCTCGCCGCGGAGACCGCGCACCGGCTCACCGAGCTCGGCTCCGAGGTCAGCGTCGACGTGATCGAGCTGCGCGACCTCGCGCACGACATCACGAACAACCTGCTCACGGGCTTCGCGCCGCCGGCACTGGACTCGGCGATCAACACGGTGATCTCGGCAGACGGCCTGATCGCCGTCACGCCGATCTTCTCCACCAGCTACTCCGGCCTGTTCAAGTCGTTCATCGACGTGCTCGACCCGGACGCCCTCACCGGCAAGCCGGTCCTGATCGGGGCCAACGCGGGCACGGCGCGGCACTCGCTCGCGATCGACTACGCGATCCGCCCGCTGTTCACCTACCTGCACGCGGAGCCGGTCCCCACGGGCGTCTTCGCGGCCTCGAGCGACTGGGGGGCCAACGCCGACGAGGTGGCGCCGCTCAGCACGCGGGTGGAGCGCGGGGCGCGCGAGCTCGCCGAGGCGATGGCCCGGCGCGAGCCGGCGGCAGACAAGGATCCCTTCGACCCGGGCAACTACCTCGGCGAAGGACGTTCGTTCGGGCACCTGCTGGGCGGCCTCGCGGGGGAGTGAGCAGGGCTCGCGCTCAGGGGCGTGACGCCGCTGGGAATGTCCGTGGGGCATCCTAGGGTGGCGTCATGCCCCTTCTCTCTGCCTTCGACGCCCTCGACCGTGCGCTGGACGGAACGCTTCTGCTCCCCTCCGACGACGGCTTCGATGCCGCCCGTCGCCCATGGAACCTCGCGATCGACCAGCTTCCCGCGGCGGTCGCCACCCCCGCCGGTCTCGACGATCTGCGCCTGATCCTCACCGCCGCGCGCGAGGCCGGAACGCCGATCGCGGTGCAGCCGAGCGGCCACGGCGCCTCCGGCGACCTCGCCGGCGCCGTGATCGTGCGGGCGGCGGCGTTCGACCGGCTCGACGTCGATCTCGCGGCCGGTGTCGTCGTGGTCGGCAGCGGCGTGCGCTGGGGCGCCGTCGTCGACGCGCTGGAAGGAACCGGGTGGGCGGCCCCGGCGGGCACGAGCCCCGTCGTCTCGGTCGCGGGCTACACGCTCGGCGGCGGGCACTCGTGGTTCAGCCGCACGGCGGGCCTTGGCTCCGACAATCTGCGCGCCGCGTGGGTGCTGCGCCCCGACGGCACGCACGAGCGCATCGACGACGACAGCGACCGCGACGCGATGTGGGCGCTGCGCGGCGCGGGCGGAGTCGTGGGGATCGTCACCGCGCTCGAGATCGACCTCGTGCGCGCCCCGGCGCAGTGGGGCGCCTCCCTGACGTTCGACGCGGCCGATTCCGCCGCGGTGATCCGCGCCGTGCGGGACCTCGCCGCGGTCGCGCCGTCGACGCTCAACGTGTTCACGAGCTCGATGCGCATGCCCGATGCGCCGATGCTGCCCGAGGCGATCCGCGGGAAGAGCTTCCTGACGGTCCAAGCGCTGTCCGCAGACGGCACCGCCGACGCGCTCCTCGAAGGCGTGCGCCGCGCAGGCGCCGTGCGGCGGGAGACCGCCGGTGCGACGTCGCCGGCGGCGCTCGCGGCGGCGTCGGGGGAGCCGACCGAACCGACCGCGGGGCGCGGCGCGTCGCTCGCTCTCGACGGCCTCGACGACGCCACGATCGACGCGCTCGTCGACTTCCGTCAGGCTCCTGCGCAGTCGACGATCATCGGGATCGATCTGCGCATGCTGGGTGGAGCACTCGACGCCCCGCGCCGTTCCGGCTTCGCCTCACTGGCTTCGGCCGGCTGGCTCCTGCATGCGCTCGTGCCGAACTTCCCGGGAGCGCCGTCCGAGCCCGGTGAGGCGAGCATCGCGGGCCTCCTCGAGCTGCTCGCCCCGGCGGCGGCCGCGCGGACGATCCCGACGTTCCTCACGCCAGGGCAGACACTCGAGCGGTGCGCCGCGGCGTCTGACATCGACCGGCTGCGTGCGGTGCGCGCGAGCGTCGATCCCGACGGCGTGCTGCACGAAGGGCGCCTGCCCCGCTGAGCGCGGCGTTGCCGAGTCCGCGGCGACGGCGGACTCGGCAACGGCGACGTGCTTCGTGCGGGGCCTCGCGGGTCGGTCAGCCGATCGCAGCGAGGCTCTGCACCGTGGCCGATACGGCCTCGGCGAGTTCGCGGCCCTTCACGGAGAAGTGACGCCGGAAGTAGTCCTGGTGCTCGTCGTGCTCGTGGAAGTGGTGCGGCGTGAGCACCGCGGAGAACACCGGCACGTCGGTCTCCAACTGCACGCGCATGAGCGCGTCGACGACGGATCCCGCGACGAAGTCGTGCCGGTAGATCCCGCCGTCGACGACGAGCGCGCTCGTGGCGATGGCCTCGTAGCGGCCGGTGCGCGCCAGGCGCTGGGCGTGCAGCGGGATCTCGAACGCTCCGGGCACGCGGTACACGTCGACCTGGTCGATGCCGAGCTCGGCGAGACGCTCGAGGAAGGCGGAAACGGCCTGTTCGACGATCTCGGCGTGCCACTGCGCGGCGACGATGGCGATTCTGGGCATGGTGGACTGCTCCTTCTGTCCTCTCTCATCCGGACTATGACCGTCGGCTCCGGAATCGCACCGGATCGGCGGTCCCCACCATGGGGACCGTTCGCGGGCTCGCGCGGACATGCCGCGACACCGCCGGTGGGGACTTTCACCCCGCCCTGAGGACAGGACGACGCTATCACCGCACGGAGGACGCGCCGACCACGGAACGAGCCTGCGCGAGGGCGGGCCGTCAGCCCGGAGCCGTGGTCGCACCGGCCAACCGGTAGGCCGTCTCCGGGCGGCCCGGAGCGCCGTAGCGCGGGGCGCGGATCGCGACCTGCTGGGTGACGAGGTGCTCCAGGTAGCGCCGAGCGGTGACCCGGGAGACGCCGACGAGCGGCGCGGCCTCCGCGGCGGAGAGGTCGCCGTGCGCGCGCAGCACCGCGGTCACCGTCTGCAGCGTCTCGAGGGAGAGCCCCTTCGGGAGGGCGATCGCGCCTGTCGCGGGGCCGCCGATCAGTGCGTCGATCTCCTCCTGGCTGGCGGCGCCCGCGAGTGCCGCCGCGCGGTCGTGCCGGTCGCGGAACTGCAGCAGGCGTTCGCGGAAGACGGCGAAGGGGAACGGTTTGAGCAGGTACTGGACGACGCCCAGGGCCGACATCCGCCGCACCGCGTCGACGTCGCGCACGCTGGTCACGGCGATCACGTCGATCGCGCTGCCGGCGCCGCGGATGCGCCGCAGCACGTCGATGCCGGAGCCGTCGGGCATCGTGAGATCCAGCAGCACCAGGTCGATCCGCTCCGCCTCCGCGGCGAGCGCGCCGAGTGCGGCGCGGACGCCGGTGCACTCGCCGACGACCTCGAACCCCTCGAGCCGCGCGATGTACGCCGCGTGCAGTTCGAGCGTGAGCGGGTCGTCGTCCACGAGCAGGACGCCGATCATCCGGTCCTCCTCTCGGCACGGACGCCGGGCAGCGTGACCCGGAACGCGGTCGGGTCGGCGGACAGCTCGATGCTGCCGCCCGCGGCCGTCACGATGTCGCGCACGAGGGCGAGTCCGACGCCCCGACCGGAGCGGTCGCTCGGTTTGGTGGAGAAGCCGTGCTCGAAGATCTGCTCGCGGACGTCCGCGGGTATTCCGGGACCGCCGTCCGAGACCGTGATCGTGACCGCGCCGCCGTCCGCCCCTGTCACATCGACCCGCACCCAGCGGTCGGCGCCCGTCTCGGCCTGAGGCGCGGCGTCGAGCGCGTTGTCGATGAGGTTGCCGACCACGGCGACCGCATCGACCGGGGTCAGGTCCGCGCGGGGAGCGGCGGGATCCACGTGCACCTGCCAGCGCACGCCCCGCTCCTTCGCCTGCGAGGCCTTGCCCAGCAGCAGCGCGCCGAGCGTCGGATCCCCGTCGCGGAGCGTCATCTGGTCGATCACGGACTGGCTCTGCAGGGAGGATTCGGACAGCAGCGCGATCGCCTCGTCGCGCCGGTCGAGCTCCAGCAGCGACAGGGCCGTGTGCAGGCGATTGCCGTGCTCGTGCGTCTGCGCCCGCAGCGCCTCGCCGAGGGTGCGCACCGACTCGTATCCGGCCACGGCCTCGCGCACGTCGCGGGCGTCCAGATCGCCGGTGATGCGCCGCGTCGCAAGCCGTGCGAGCACCGCACCGATCGCGCCCAGCGCCACGACGGCGAGGGACAGCAGCACGATCACGGGCAGGCGCCGCAGCAGCGCCCCGGCGAGCGATTCCACCGTCACGCCGGCCGACACCCAGCCGACGACCGCGCCGCTCGCGTCGTGCACGGGGGCGATCGTGCGCACGGACGGCCCGAGCGTGCCCGTGTACTGCTCGGTGAGGGTGCGACCATCGGCGGGGATCGTGCCGAGATACCTCTCGCCGATGCGCGCCGGGTCAGGGTGCGTGAGGCGCACGCCGTCGCGGTCCATGACGGTGATGAAGTCGAGCCCCGCGCCGGTGCGCACGGACTCGACGTACGCGCGCAGATCCTCCTCGGCCGACGGGCGGTCGGTCGCGGTCACAGCGGCCTCGATCGCGGGAGCCGCCGAGAGCGCGTGCGCGATCGCCGCGGTGACGTGCTCGGCCTCCTGCCGCGCCGAGCTCTGCGCCTCCCAGGTGAGGAACGCCCCGATCGCGGCGCCGATCAGCAGGACGGATCCGATCAGCAGCGCGAACACCCGTGATGCCGCACTGCGCACCCCGCCGCGTCTTGTCGTCGCCATCGCCGATCGGACCTCCTCAGCCAGTATGCGCGAGCTCCTGCGGCGAACAACGGCCCGGAAGGGATCCGTGCTGGTTTCAATACGACCAGAACTCGCCGCGCAGTGCCGTGGATCCGCACGCTGGTCGGCACGGCCCGCCCGCAGTGGTGCGGGCGTCCGGTTCACTCAGCGGAGGCGATGATGGCTCTCACCGAAGGTTTCACTCTCCCGCGGCACGATTGGCGCCGCGGCAAGAACTCCTGGGACAAGCACACCTGGCTCTATGTGTCGGTGCTCATCGCCGTGGGTCTCGGGATCGCGGTGGGGCTCGTGTTCCCGCAGTTCGCGCAGGGTCTCGAGCCCGTCGGCAAGGGCTTCGTGAGCCTCATCAAGATGATGATCGCGCCGATCATCTTCTGCACGATCGTGATCGGCGTCGGGTCCATCGCGAAGGCGGCGACGGTCGGCAAGATCGGTGGGCTCGCGCTCGTCTACTTCATGGTGATGTCGACGTTCGCCCTCGCGATCGGCCTGATCGTGGGGAACATCATCCACCCCGGTGAGGGGCTGCACATGGCCGGCGCGACGTACCAGGCCGCGACGACCGAGGCGAAGACGACGCAGGACTTCATCCTGGGCATCATCCCGGCCACGTTCTTCGGCGCCTTCACCGGCGAGAGCGTGCTGCAGGTGCTCTTCATCGCTCTGCTCGTCGGGTTCGCGCTGCAGGGTCTGGGGGAGCGCGGCGCCCCCATCATGACGGCGATCAAGCACCTGCAGACGCTCGTGTTCCGCGTGCTGGGCATGATCCTGTGGCTCGCCCCGCTCGGTGCCTTCGGCGCGATCGCCGCCGTGGTCGGCAAGACCGGCGTCGCCGCGATCTGGAGCCTCGGGATCCTCCTCGGCGCGTTCTACCTCACGTGCATCGTCTTCATCGTGGTGGTGCTCGGCGGGATCCTGATGCTCGTCGCACGAGTGAACATCTTCCAGCTCATGAAGTACCTGGCGCGCGAGTACCTGCTGATCGTCGGCACCTCGTCGTCCGAGTCGGCGCTGCCCCGCCTGATCGCCAAGATGGAGCACCTGGGAGTGGCGAAGCCCGTCGTCGGCATCACCGTGCCGACCGGGTACTCGTTCAACCTCGACGGCACCGCGATCTACCTGACGATGGCCTCGCTGTTCATCGCGACGGGTCTCGGCCAGCCGATGTCGATCCCCGAGCAGATCGGCCTGCTCGTCTTCATGATCATCGCGAGCAAGGGCGCCGCGGGCGTCACCGGCGCCGGGCTCGCGACGCTGGCGGGCGGCCTGCAGGCGTATCGTCCCGACCTCGTGAACGGGGTCGGCGTGATCGTGGGCATCGACCGCTTCATGTCCGAGGGGCGTGCGCTGACCAACTTCACCGGCAACGCGGTCGCCACGATCCTCATCGGCACCTGGACGAAGCAGATCGACGCGGAGCAGGTGCGTCAGGTGCTCTCGGGCGCGAGGCCGTTCGACGAGTCGACGCTGGACGGCGTCGGACACGATGCGCCTCCCGCGCCGCAGAGCGCGTCCGCGGCGGAGCCGGTCAGCACGGAGACGCTGGGCCGCGCCGCCGTGGACGAGATGGCCGCGAAGCAGGAGCGGGCCCGCGTTCGCGCCGGGCGCGGCTGATCGGGAATCGACGGCACGGGGAGGGCGCGGACGAGCGCCCTCCCCGTGCCCGTCAGTACCAGTTGTTCGCGACCTCGTGCGCCCAGGCGCCGCACGGGGATCCGTAGCGGCCCTGGATGTAGCTGAGGCCCCAGTCGATCTGGGTGTCGCCGTTCGTCCGCCAGTCGGGCCCGGCCGCCGCCAGCTTGTCGGCGGGGAGCGCCTGCGGGATCCCGTAGGCGCCGCTGTCGGGGTTCAGCGCGTCGGCCCGCCAGCTCGATTCCTGCATCCACAGCCGGTACAGGCACGAGAACTGGTCCTGGCCCCATCCGTAGTTGCCGAGCTGACCGGCGGCGTAGGCCTGCGCGCCCGCGGGGTCGACGTTCACACCGCCGCCGCCCAGGTCGCTCCCGCCTCCGCCGCCACCGGACCCGCCGCCATCGCTGCCGTTCGCAGCGGCCTGGGCTGCGGCTGCGGCCTGGGCCGCGGCCTGCGCGGCGACCTCCTGGCCGATCCGGTAGCGGCGCTCGACGTCGGCCGTGGTGTTCTTCAGGGTCGCGAGCTGCGCGTACAGCGTCGTGACATGGCCCTGCAGGTCGGCGACCGCGGCTGCTTCCGCGTCCGCCGCAGCCTTCGCCTTCTGGGCCGCGTCCTCCGCGGCGGTCGCGAGCGCGTCCCTCGCCGCGCGGGCGGTCTGAGCCTGATCCTGCAGCGAGGTGGCGACGTTCTGCGCCGCGATCGCCCGCTCGCCGAGCTGCGCCCAGGTCGAGTCGAGCTGCTGCAGCACGCCGAGGCGCGTGAGCAGCTGATCCGGATCCGCCGAGGTGAACAGACGCACGGTGAGCGGCGCGGCGGTCTCGGTGCGTGCGCGGCCGGCGGCGACCGCACCGACCTGCTCGTGCGTCTGCTGCACGGCCTGCTCCGCGGTGGCGGCCTGTGCGCCCAGCTCGTCCGCGCGCTGTGCCGCGGTGCGCGCATCGGCGCGGGCGGAGTCCGCGGCCTGGTTGGCCTTCATCGCCGCGGTCGAGGCGTCCGCCGCCTTCTGCTGCGCCGTGGCGAGTGCGTCGTTGATGCGCGTGATCTGATCCTGCGTCGCCTGTTCATCGCCTTGCGCGTTCTGCACGTCCTGCCATGAGGGGTAGTCGTCCGCGTACGCCGGTGCGGCCACCGCGAGCGGCATCAGGAGCAGCGCGCCCGCCGCGAGCGCCAGGATCGGGCGGGCCGCACGTGCTCTGCGTACGGGCGCCGCAGAGGCGGAGGAAACGATCACCCTTCGACGCTAACCCCGCTCGCTGTGGATTCCCACCCCTTTCCATGGATGCGCTCGGCTTTCCGTGGATGCGCACGACGAGGGGCGTCGACGATCGCTCGTCGACGCCCCTCGTGATGGATGCGGGATCAGCCGCTCTTGCGGCGGAACTCACGCCTGGTCTGCGCGGCGTGGGTGCCGTGAACGGAGGAGTCCCCGTCCAGGTGAGCCTCGCCCCGGTGCTGCTGGGCGTTCTTCTTCTCGAGCGCCTCCTTGAACTTTCGCTTCATGTCCGCGGCGGCGGTGTCGTCGGTACTCATGCGCGTCAGCCTAGCCCCGGCGCGCCGCCGAGTCCCGGAAGAACAGAACGGGACGGGCCGGGGGCGTGGGGGCGGACACCGGGTGACCGATCGCGGTGCATCCGGTGAACACTCCGCGACGGCGGGGGTTCCGGGCGATGCGGTCCGGAAACCAGCGGGATCCTGATCACGTGAGAGCAGCGATCGTGACGGAGTCCTTCCTCCCGCACATGAACGGCGTGACCGGGAGCGTCCTGCAGATCCTCCGCCACCTCGAGCGGCACGGCCACGAGGCCAGGGTGTACGCCCCCGCCGCCGTGGACATGCCGCGCATGATCGGGCACGCCAGAGTCGAGGCGATCCCTTCTGTCGCGCTGCCGGGCTACCGCACCGTGCGGGTCGGGACGTCGAGCACCCACCGGCTGTCCGCATCGCTGGACCGCTACGCCCCGGATGTGGTGCACCTCGCCTCGCCGTTCGCCCTGGGCTGGCGCGGTGCGCTCGCCGCGGAGCGCATCGGCGTGCCCGCGGTCGCCGCGTATCAGACCGACGTCGCCGCCTACGCCGCGCGCTACGGGGTCTCGCTGACGACGGCGCTCGCCGAGGCCCACATCGCCCGGCTGCATCGGCGGGCCACCCTCACCCTCGCGCCCTCGTCCGAGTCGGAGGAGCAGCTCGCCCGCCTCGGCGTCGACAGGGTGCGCCGCTGGGGGCGTGGCGTGGATGCCGAGCGTTTCCACCCCGACCGCCGCGTGAGCGCGTGGGAGCACCGTCTCGGAGCCGAGGCGGTCGTCGGCTATGTGGGACGGCTCGCCCCGGAGAAGCAGGTCGAGGACCTGCGCGTGCTCGCCGATCTGCCGGGCGTGCGTCTGGTGATCGTAGGAGACGGTCCCTCCCGTCCGCGACTCGAGTCGCTGCTTCCGGACGCGGTGTTCCTCGGACATCTCAGCGGCCCCGAGCTCGCGCAGGCCATGGCGTCGTTCGACGTCTTCGTGCACACCGGAGAGAGCGAGACGTTCGGGCAGACCCTGCAGGAGGCGCACGCGAGCGGGATCCCGGTGGTCGCGACCGGCAGGGGAGGTCCCCTGGATCTGGTGCGCCAGGGCATCGACGGCTGGCTCTACCGCCCGGGCGACCTGGAGGACCTGCGCGAGCGGGTGCGCGATCTCACCGGCGACGCGCGCAAGCGGCAGGCGTTCGGCCGCGCCGGCCGCGAGGCGGTCGAGGGGCGCAGCTGGAGCGCGGTGTGCGATCAGCTCCTCGGCTACTTCGCCGAAGCGCAGGACCTGCACAGGGCCGACGCGGGTCTCCGCGCGCCCCGCGCCGTCCGGCCCGAACCCACGCCCGCGGGGGAGCGCAAGCACTGGCGCCGTTACGTCGCGCTCGGCGACTCGCTCACCGAAGGCCTGTGCGACCCGGGCCCCGAGGGCGAGCTGCGCGGCTGGGCGGACCGGCTCGCGCTGCTGCTGGCCGCGCGGGAGCCGTTGGACTACGCGAACCTCGCGATCCGCTCCAAGCGCGTCGGAGACGTGTGCGGATCCCAGCTGGAGCGCGCGTTGCAGCTGCGCCCCGACCTCGTGTCGATCCTGGTGGGGGCGAACGACCTCGTGAAGCAGCGGGTCTCGATCCCGCTCCTCGCCGTGCGCCTCGAGGACGCCGTGCGTCAGCTGCGCGAGGCGGGTGCGGACGTGCTCCTGGTGACCGCGTTCCTGCCGGGGAATCCGGCGGCCCGCGTCTACGCCCGCCGCTTCTCCGCGTGGGCCACGGCACTCGCGGGGATCGCCCGCCGCCAGGGCGCGATCCTGCTCGACACCGACCTCCACCCCCAGCTCGCCGAGCGGCCGAACTGGGGGGAGGACCTCGTGCACCTCTCCAGCCGAGGGCACCGCTTCCTCGCCTACCGGGCGGGCGTCGCGCTCGGCGTGCCCCTCGCCGATGAGCTCGGCGCGCTGGACGAGGCCCTGCACGCGACCGAGCGCACGGGCGCCGGCGTGTGGTGGCGCCGCCACGCGCTGCCGTGGGTCTGGCGCCGGCTGCACGGCCGCGCCGCGGGCGACGGACGCAGTGCGAAGCACCACGACTACGTGCGCCTCGGCCGTGAGCGCGGGGTGCGCGAGCCCAGCGAGGTCTGAAGGCGCGGACTCCGCAGCGCCGCGCTGATAGGATCGAACAGGATGCCTCTGTGCGCATCCGTCCATGCTCGCGCTCCACACGGGAGAGCGAGCCTAAACAAAGAAGGAGAGACCTCTTGGAAGGTCCTGAAATCACCGCCACCGAGGCCGTTCTCGACAACGGCCGCTTCGGCACCCGCACCGTCCGCTTCGAGACGGGTCGTCTCGCGCAGCAGGCGCAGGGCGCGGTCGCCGCTTACCTCGACGAGGAGACGATGCTGCTCTCGGCGACGAGCGCCAGCAAGTCGCCGCGTGAGGGCTTCGACTTCTTCCCGCTGACCGTCGACGTGGAGGAGCGCTCCTACGCCGCCGGCAAGATCCCCGGCTCGTTCTTCCGTCGCGAGGGCCGTCCCTCCACCGAGGCGATCCTCGTCTGCCGTCTCATCGACCGCCCGCTGCGCCCGTCGTTCGTCGACGGCCTGCGCAACGAGGTGCAGATCGTGATCACCGTCCTGAGCATCGCTCCGGGCGAGTACTACGACGCGCTGGCGATCAACGCGGCGTCCGCCTCGACCCAGATCTCGGGTCTGCCGTTCTCCGGCCCGATCGCCGGTGTGCGCCTCGCGTTCATCCCCGGTCACGGCGAGCACGCGGACCAGTGGGTCGTGTTCCCGAACGCGGAGCAGGTCGAGCAGGCCGTCTTCGATCTCGTCGTCGCGGGTCGCGTCGTCACCAAGGGTGACGGCACCGAGGACGTCGCGATCATGATGGTCGAGGCCGAGGCCACCGAGGGCAGCTGGAACCTGATCAAGGCCGGCGCCACGAAGCCCAGCGAGGACATCGTGGCGCAGGGTCTCGAGGCCGCCAAGCCGTTCATCTCGCAGCTGGTCAAGGCTCAGGCCGAGCTCGCCGCCCAGGCGTCGAAGGAGCCGGGCGTCTACCCGGTCTTCCTGCCGTACAGCGAGGGCACCTACGACTTCGTGGCGGAGCGCGCCTACGCCGAGCTCGTCGACGTCTACCAGATCGCCGACAAGCAGGAGCGCCAGAACGCCGACGACGCGATCAAGGACCGCGTCAAGGCCGAGCTCGTCGCCGCCGTCGAGGCGGGGGAGCAGCCCGAGGCCGCGCTCGCCGAGTTCTCCGGCGCCTACAAGTCCGTCACGAAGAAGATCGTGCGCGGCCGGATCCTCACCGAGGGCGTCCGCATCGATGGTCGCGGCCTGGCGGACATCCGCCCGCTCGACGCCGAGGTGCAGGTCATCCCGCGCGTGCACGGCTCCGCGATCTTCCAGCGCGGCGAGACCCAGATCCTGGGCGTCACCACGCTGAACATGCTCAAGATGGAGCAGCAGATCGACTCGCTGTCCCCGACGACGAGCAAGCGCTACATGCACCACTACAACTTCCCGCCCTACTCGACCGGTGAGACCGGCCGCGTGGGTTCGCCGAAGCGTCGCGAGATCGGGCACGGCTTCCTCGCCGAGCGCGCCCTCGTGCCGGTGCTGCCGACGCGCGAGGAGTTCCCGTACGCGATCCGTCAGGTGTCCGAGGCGCTCAGCTCCAACGGATCCACCTCGATGGGCTCCGTCTGCGCCTCGACCCTGTCGCTGCTGAACGCGGGTGTGCCGCTGCGCGCACCCGTCGCCGGCATCGCGATGGGCCTGGTGTCCGACCAGGTCGACGGCGAGACCCGCTACGCGGCGCTCACCGACATCCTGGGTGCCGAGGACGCCCTCGGCGACATGGACTTCAAGGTCGCCGGCACGAGCGAGTTCGTCACCGCGATCCAGCTGGACACGAAGCTCGACGGCATCCCCTCCGAGGTGCTGGCCGGGGCCCTGACCCAGGCCAAGGAAGCGCGTCTCACGATCCTCAACGTGCTGAACGCCGCGATCGACAGCCCCGACGAGATGGCGCCGACCGCGCCGCGCGTGATCAGCGTGCAGATCCCGGTCGACAAGATCGGCGAGCTGATCGGCCCGAAGGGCAAGACGATCAACGCGATCCAGGACGAGACCGGCGCTCAGATCTCCATCGAGGAGGACGGCACCGTCTACATCGGCGCGACCGACGGCCCCTCGGCCGAGGCCGCCCGCGCCCAGGTCAACGCGATCGCCAACCCGACCAACCCGGAGGTCGGCGAGCAGTTCCTGGGTACGGTCGTCAAGATCGCCACCTTCGGCGCGTTCGTCTCCCTGCTCCCGGGCAAGGACGGCCTGCTGCACGTCACCGAGGTGCGCAAGCTCGCCGGTGGCAAGCGCGTGGAGAACGTCGACGACGTGCTCTCCGTCGGCCAGAAGATCCTCGTGAAGATCACGAAGATCGACGACCGCGGCAAGCTCTCGCTCGAGCCCGTCATCGACGAGGCTCCGGCCGAGGCCGCCGAGCCGGCCGCGGAGACTGCCGAGGTCTGACCCTTCGCACGAAAAGGCCCGTCATGTCCACCGAAAGGGGGACATGACGGGCCTTTTCCCGTCTTCGTGATCGAAACGTTACGAGTTGTTCGCCTCCTGGACGACTCAATGAACGGAACTGTCGGAGGCCTCGCTTACTCTCGAAGGGACGCACCGGGGGGTGCGCCACCGAGTACAACGCAGCAGGCACGGGGGTGATCGCATGCGTCTCTTCAGCGTCGGATCCACGGCAGGGTCCGCCATCGGCGATGCCGCACCCGCGGCGACGGGCGCGCCCGCCGTGGTCACGCCACATCCCTCCGCGCCGATCCCCGTGGTCGGGCCCGGCATCGGCACCAGCCTGCGCGTTCCTCTTGCGGAGACCGGCATCCGCACCTTCCCGCTCATCCTCGGCGGCGCCGAGTTCGGGTGGAACACCGATGCCGACACCGCACTGCACATCCTCGACCGCTACGCCGAGTTCGGCGGCAACGCGGTGCACACGGCCGACAGCTTCGCGGCGGGCCGCAGCGAGCACATCATCGGCCGCTGGCTCGCCACGCGCGGCAACCGCGACGACATCGTCCTGAGCGTGCGCGTCGGCGGCCACCCCGACAACCCGGGCATCGGAGCGGTGAACCTGGTGCGCGCGGCGGAAGCCTCGCTGACCCGCCTCGGCGTCGAACGCATCGACGTGCTCTACCTCGACGGCACGGTCGACGACGGCAGCGCCCTCGAGGACACGCTGGCCACCGCCGAGTGGCTCGTCGAGACCGGCAAGATCCGGGCGCTCGGCGCCTTCGGCTTCACCGCAGAGCGTCTCGTGGAGGCGCGCATCCTGGCGTCCGCCGGCTACCCGCGCATCGAGGTGCTGGACGAGCCCTACAACCTCCTGCGTCGGACGGGCTTCGAGGGCGACCTCCGGCTCGTGGCCGCGGCGCAGGGACTCGCCGTCACCCCGTCGCACGCCCTCGAGCACGGATTCCTGTCCGGCAGGCACCGCACCAAGCAGGCGCTGCAGGGCGTGCGCGGGATGCAGCTGCGCGGCAACATCAACCGTCGCGGCATCAAGGTGCTGCGTGCGCTGGACATCGCCGCCTCCGAGCTGCAGGTCCCCGTCGCCGCCGTCGCGATCAGCTGGCTGCTCGCGCAGCGCACGATCACCGCTCCGATCGTCAACGCGTTCGCCACCGAGCAGGTCGACGAGCTGATGCAGGGTGCCGGCGTCGCCCTCGGCCGCGCACAGCTGGCCGAGCTCACCCGAGCGGCGAGCTGACCGGATCGGTCCGTCGCCGTGTCCGATCTGTGACATAGGCTGGAAGCACCCCGGCCACCGTGCCGGAGACGAGGCGAGCGGGTTGTGGCGCATTACATCTATCTGGTCCGGCACGGCGAGCATCAGGACGCCGAGCACGGTCTCGCTGACGGACCCCTCTCGCCGCGTGGGCGCCGTCAGGCCGCGCTCCTCGCCGATCGGCTGTCCGGCCTGCCGCTGGACGCGATCTGGCACTCGCCGCTCCTGCGCGCCGCCGAGACGGCCCGCGCGATCTCGGAGCGGATCCCGTCGGTCGAGGCGGAGCCGTCCGCTCTGCTGTTCGACTGCGTGCCCACGGGGATGACGGAGGAGACGCCGGCGGTCTTCGAGCCCTTCTTCGGATCCATCACCGACGCCGAGATCGAGGCAGGAAGCGCGCAGATGGGCGACGCCGTGAACGAGTTCCTGGTGCGCAAGCCGGGAGACGTGCACGAGGTGCTCATCACCCACAACTTCGTGATCAGCTGGTTCGTGCGCGAGGTGCTGGAAGCCCCGGAGTGGCGCTGGATGACGCTGAACCAGGCCAACTGCGGCCTCACCGTGATCTCGCAGAAGCAGGGACGCCCGTGGAGCCTGGTCGCGCACAACGACCTGAGCCACCTCCCGATGGAGCTGCGCACCGGCCTCCCGGATCCGCTCCTGGTCTGACCCTGTTCTGGCGGCGCGTGGTCGGAGTATCTCGCGTCGCGCGGGGAGCGACGATCTGCACAGCCTGCGACGATCTGCACATGATCTCGCCGGATCCGGGTGCTGTTCGTCGCATCGTGTGCGGATCGTCGCGCCGCGAGGGGCAGCGCAGGCTCAGCCGACCCGTTCCCAGTCGGCGATCGGGCCGTCCACGACGGTGAACAGCGGATGGGGCGACGGGAGGGGGAGCGCACGCCAGCGCTCCCAGAGCTCCGGAGTGCGGCCCTCCAGCTTGCGCAGCAGATGTCCCCACTCGTACTCGAGCTGACCGCGGGGGACCAGGATGCGTTCGACCGGCCCGGTCTTGAGGATCTTCTCCCTGGCGAAGCGGTAGCCACGCGCATCCGCCTCGTCGACGACGGCCGCGAGATAGTCGCCGATCGCGGCGAGCGGATCGCGCGTCTCGCGGAAGCGCTGGAGCTGGGGATGGTGTGCATAGCCCCGGCGGGTGGGATCCGCGATGACGGCCTGCGCGAGCAGCCCTTCGCGCCAGCACGCCGTCAGCGCCTGCCGGTCGTAGTGCTGGGGGTGCACCGACCACAGCCTCATGCGCGAAGCTCCTTGCGGTACCACCGGGTCGCGTTCGGGTTCTCGTTGTAGCGCGGGATCTCGGTGAAGCCGCTGTTGCGGTACAGGTGCCCCGCCGCCTCGAGCGTGTGGTGGGTGTCGAGCACCAGCGCGGCAGCCCCGAGGCGGCGTGCGCGGCGCTCGAGCTCGTCCAGCAGCAGCCGGCCCCAGCCCCGGCCGCGGGTCTCGGGGCGGAGGAAGACGTGCTTGATCTCGAACACGTCCGTCTCGCCTTCGGGCATCCCGACACGGCGGATCCCGCCGCAGCCGACGATCCGGCCCTCGTCCTCGAGCAGGAGGAAGACGCCGTCCGGAGCCTGGAACGCCGCGGCGGTCGGATACGTGGGGGAGTAGTTGCCTCCGGGGAACTCCGCCGCGCGCAGGGCGAAGTAGTCGACGAGCACGGCGTGGGCGTCGGCGGCCTCGGGGGACGCGATGCGGAACGTGGGCATGATCCGACGGTAATCGATGCCGCGGCCCTGCGGTTCGGACGCGTCGTGAGCCTCGACGACGCGGAGCATCGAGAGCTTCCATCACGCTCCGCGTCGTGCGCCGCGCCGGGAGGCTCCCGCGTCCGAGGCGCTGAATAGACTGAGGGCATGACGACGCGCGTGGCCCTGGTGGGCGCCTCCGGCAAGCTCGGCACCATCATCGGCGACGTGATCGCGCATCTCGACGGATTCGAGATCGGGGCGGTCCTCGGATCGGCCAGCACGATGGACGAGCTCGACGGCGCGGACCTCGTGGTCGACGCGACCACTCCGGCCTCCAGCGTCGAGATCGTGCGCGCCGCGACCGACCGGGGCATCAACCTCCTCGTCGCCACCTCCGGATGGTCCGCCGACCGCATCGCGCAGGTCCGCCCGGCCATCGAGGCCGCCGGCACGGGCGCCCTGTTCGTGCCGAACTTCTCGCTCGGATCGGTGCTCGGCACGGCCCTCGCCGCCCTGGCCGCCCCGTTCTTCGGATCCGTGGAGATCATCGAGGCGCACCAGCACACCAAGATCGATTCGCCCAGCGGCACCGCCGTGCGCACCGCCGAGCTCATCGCCGCCGCGCGCGCCGAGCACGGACCCGTGGACGCACCGCACGTCGATCAGCGCGCCCGCGGACAGCAGGTGGCGAGCGTTCCCGTGCATTCGCTGCGCCGCCCCGGCGTGATCGCGAAGCAGGAGGTCATCCTCTCCGGCCCCGGGGAGTCGCTGTCGATCGTGCACGACACCGTGCAGTCGGCGGCGGCGTACGCCCCCGGGATCCGCCTCGCGCTGCCCTACGCACGGGACCTGCGCGGTGTGGTCGTCGGGCTGGAGGACGTGATCGACCTGGGGATCCGGCCGCGCGCATGACGGCGCGCATCGGCGTGCTCGGCCCGGTGCGGATCGCGGATCGCGACGCCGGCGGCACGCCCATGCGCGCGCTGCTGGCGGCCCTGGTCCTCGCCGGCACCGGCACGACCCGGTCCGTCCCCGCGCTCGCCGACGAGGTCTGGGGCGAGGATCAGCCGCAGAATCCGAAGGCCGCGCTGCAGACGCTCGTGTCGCGGGCCAGGGCGCTGGCCGGATCCGACGCGATCGCGAGTGCGCCGGGAGGTTATGCGCTCGGCACCGCCGACACCGACCTGCACACCGCGCGCCGCCTGCACGCCGAGGCGGAGACGCTCGACGACGGAGATCCGGACCGCATCCGGCTGCTGCGCGCGGCGATCGCCCTCTGGCGGGGCGAACCCGGCGTCGACCTCGCCGGCGCTCCGATCGCGGAAGACCTCGCGGCCGAGGCGCAGGCGCTGCATGCCGCGCTGCGCGGCTGCCTCGCCGCCGCGCTCGTCGCCTCCGGTCAGGCCGCCGAGGGCATCGGGATCCTCGAGGAGCTCGCCGCCTCCCACCCGCTCGACGAGGCCGCGCATGCCGCGCTGATGACGGCCCTCGCCGAGGACGGCCGCGCCCCCGAGGCACTCGGCGTCTTCGCCCGCCTCCGCGGCACGCTCGCGGACGCGCTGGGGAGCTCGCCCAGCGCCGCCCTCGTGGAGCTCAACGCGCAGCTGCTGCGCGGGCAGGACGACGGCCCGCGGGTGCGGATCGGGGTGCAGGCTGCTCCGAACGAGCTCATCGGCCGCGACGACGCCCTCGCGATCGCGCGCTCCCTGCTGCGCTCGGCGCGGCTCGTGACCATCATGGGCGCGGGAGGACTGGGCAAGACCCGGCTCGCGCAGGCGCTGGCGGCGGAGTCCGCCGCCCCCGCGGTGGTCGTCGTCCCGCTCGCGGGCGTGCGCGCGGACGCGGGGGTGCCGTTGGCGATCGCCGCCGCCCTGGGGATCAGCGAGAACGTGCCGGGCGGCAGGCTGTCCGAGCAGCGTCCGCGCCCCGACCTCGGCGCGCGGATCGTGGGCGCCCTGGGCGACCGGACCACGCTGCTCGTGCTGGACAACTGCGAGCAGGTCATCGAGGGCGTCGCACGGTGGACCGCTGACCTTCTCGCCGCGGTGCCGTCGCTGCGGATCCTCACCACGAGCCGGACGCCGCTCGCGATCTCCGCAGAACGCGTCCTGGCGCTGGAGCCGCTGGAGATCGAGGCGACGGACGCGGCTCCCGCGGTGCGCCTGTTCGTGGAGCGAGCGCATGCGGCGCGCCCCGGGGCGACGCTCGATCTCGTGGTAGTCGCGCGACTGTGCGAGCGCCTGGACGGGCTGCCGCTCGCGATCGAGCTCGCGGCCGCGCGCGTGCGCACGATGACGCCGGAGCAGATCGAGAAGCGGCTGGAGAACCGCTTCGCGCTGCTGACCTCGGGCGACCGTGCGGCGCCCGAGCGTCACCGCACGCTGGAGGCCGTGATCGAGTGGAGCTGGGACCTGCTCGCCCCCGACGCCCGGCAGGCGCTCGCGCTGCTCTCCGTGCTTCCGGGCGGCTTCTCCGCGGACACCGCCGACGCCCTGCTGGGCACCGCCTCCGACGATGTCCTGGAGGGCCTCGTCTCGCAATCGCTGCTGAACGTCATCGAGGTCGCCGACGGCACCGTACGGTTCCGGATGCTGGAGACCGTGCGCGAGTTCGGGCACGACCGCCTCGCCGAGACCGGGGCGGAGGAGGACGCCTGGGAGGCCGTGGTCGCCTGGGCGCTCGCCTTCGTCGCCGAGCACGGCGCACGGGCCCGGGCGTTCCCCTCGGGGCTGACCGCGCACGCCCACCTCGCGATCACGCGCGAGCACGACAACCTCGTGCATGTGCTGCGGCACCTGGTGGCCGCGCGCCGCGGCGCCGACGCGGTGCGCCTGTTCACCGTCCTCGGGCAGTCGTGGTTCATCCGCGGATCCTTCACCGAGTTCATCGGCTACGCCGGACCGATGATCGAGATCGTGGACGCCCTGCCGGCCGGTGCCATCGACCCCGATCTGCAGGTCATGGCGGTCGTGATGGCCTCGCTCGGCTGCATGATCAGCGGGGATCCGCTCGCTGCACGCGGACTCGCCTTCGTCACCCGCGCGGTGCGCACCGCGGGGGACGCGCTCGCGCCGTCCTGGCAGCTCCTCGCAGACGCGCTGCTCGCGGTGGGCCGGGGAGGGCCGCTGGGCGCCGTGTCGGAGCTCGTGCACGGATCGGATCCGCGCGCGCAGCTCACGGCGGACGTGCTGCGCTCGCATCGCGCGGAGAACGACGGCGAGGCCGAGGTGGCCATGGAGGCGGCCCGCAGCGCCTGGCAACGGGCGCGGAGCCTCGACGAGCGCTGGGCCGAGGGCATGGCCGCCGATCTTGCGGCGCAGCTGGCCGCGCAGTCGGCGCGCCCCGCGGAGGCGATGACCTGGATCGAGCGTGCGAAGGAGGTCTTCGAGGAGTTCGACGCGCAGGACCAGATCAATCATCAGGAGTGGGTGCGCGGTGGCGCGCTGCTCTGCCTGGGCCGCGGCGGCGAGGCGCGGGCGCTGTTCACCCGGCTCATCGAGGAGGGCGGGCTGAGCCAGGACGGCGTTGAACTGGGGTCAATCGGACTGTACGGCCTCGCGGAGGCCGAGCTGCTCGACGGGAATGCGGCGGAGGCGGCCGAGGCCTTCGGCCGCGCGATGGGAGCGTTCGCCGATCCCGTGCACCGCCGCTCGCCCTGGTACCTGATGGCACTGTCGGGATACCTCTCCGCGGCCGTCCGCGACCTCGACGTGCCGGCGGCGGAGCTCGCGGTCTGGGAGCGACGCCTGCGCACGCGCACGATCGCCGCCTGCCGACAGCGCCGCGAAGGCGTGGACCGGCCTGTCCTCGGCACGGCGCTGATCGGCTGGTCGGCCTGGGCGCTGCGGCAGCCGGAGCTGATCGCGCGCGGGACGGAGGCCATCGCGCTCGCCGAGGTGCTGGGCGGGCGGCAGAACATGCCGAGCCTCGATCTTTCGATGCACTTCGCGGATGCGGAGCGGATCGCCGGAGCCGAGGCCCTCGCGGCGGCGAGGACGAACGCGGCCGCCCTGGAGCCTGCGGACCGCGTGGCGCGCGGCCTCGTCGTGCTGGGCTCGCGCTGAGCGAGGACGGCGTCGTGCCGCCTGAGCTCTGCCGGGCATGACGAAGGGGCGCCCTCGACGAGGGCGCCCCTTCGCCGGGCGGTTCAGGCCTTGCGCATGTACGCGCGCACGGTGAGCGGGGCGAAGACCGCGACGATCACGGCGGCGCCGAGCAGCGAGACCCAGGCGTCGACGCCGAAGGTGCCCGCATTGGCGAGGTCGCGCACCGCCGTCACCAGGTGCGAGACCGGATTGACGTTCACGAACCACTGCAGCCAGCCCGGCATCGTGTCCACGGGGACGAACGCGTTGGACAGGAAGGTGAGCGGGAACAGGATCATCATCGAGATGCCCTGCACGCTCGATGCGGTCCGCGCGATCACGCCGGCGAAGGCGAAGATCCAGCTGATCGCCCAGGAGCACACGATCACCAGCAGGCCTGCGCCGATCACGGCACCGATTCCGCCGGCGGGGCGGAAGCCCATCACGAAGCCCATCGCGAACGTGAGCACGGTCGCGATGCCGTAGCGGATCGTGTCGGCGAGAAGCGCGCCGGACAGCGGGGCGATGCGCGCGATCGGCAGCGAGCGGAACCGGTCGAACACGCCCTTGTCCATGTCCTCGCGCAGCTGCACCCCGGTCACCACCGACGTGGTGATGACGGTCTGCACGAGGATGCCGGGGATGATGACGGGCAGGTAGTTCGTGACGTTGCCGGAGATCGCGCCGCCGAAGATGTACGTGAACATCAGCGTGAACAGGATCGGCTGCACCGTCACATCGACGAGCTGTTCCGGCGTGCGCCGGATCTTGATGAGACCGCGCGCCGCCATCGTGACGGTGTTGCGCAGGGTCAGGGACAGGCTCGCGCGCGGGCTGAGCCGGCGCTCGGAGGCCGGGACGATCCGTCCGGCGGTGGGGGCGAGGGTGGTCATGCGCTGACCTCCTGGATCTGTGCGGTGGTGGAGTCGTCCGAGGAGTCCTCCTCGGCCGGGTGGCCGGTGAGGGTGAGGAACACCTCGTCGAGAGTGGGCTTCTGCACGCTCACCTCGGAGAGGCCGATTCCGGCCTCGCGGAGCATGATGAGCAGTTCGGCGACCCGATCCGGATCCGCCAGCGGAGCGGTGATCCGGGACGCCTCGGGGGAGAGCACGCCGCGCACGCCGAGCGTCTGCTCGATCGCGCGCAGCGCATCGGCCGTGTCGGCGGCGTCGCGCACGCGCAGCTGCAGCGAGGAGGTTCCGACGGACGCCTTGAGGTCGTCCGGCGTGCCTTCGGCCACGACCCTGCCGTGGTCGATCACGGCGATGCGGTCGGCGAGCTGGTCGGCCTCGTCGAGGTACTGGGTGGTGAGGAGCACGGTGGATCCGGTGTGCACGAGCTCGCGGATCGTGTCCCACATCTGACCGCGGGTGCGCGGATCCAGTCCTGTGGTGGGCTCGTCGAGGAAGATCAGCGGGGGCTGCGCGAGCAGCGACGCCGCCAGGTCGAGCCGTCGGCGCATGCCGCCGGAGAACTGCTTGAGGGGGCGCCGCGCGGCCTCGGCGAGACCGAAGCGCTCCAGCAGGTCGGCGGACTTGGCGTTCGCCTCGCTGCGGCTGAGGCCGAGCAGCCGGGCGAAGATCATGAGGTTCTCGGTGGCGGACAGGGTCTCGTCGACCGAGGCGAACTGCCCCGTGACGCCGATGAGCTGGCGCACGATGTGCGCGTCGCGCACGACGTCGTGGCCGAAGACCCGGCCGGATCCGCCGTCGGGGCGCATGAGGGTCGCGAGCATGTTGATGGTGGTGGTCTTGCCGGCGCCGTTCGGGCCGAGGACGCCGTAGACGGAGCCGGTGCGCACGCGCAGGTCGACGCCGTCGACCGCGCGGTTCTCACCGAACACCTTCACGAGTCCGTCGGCCTCGAGGGCCCAGTCGGTGGTGGGATTCGTCATGCTCCGAGCATCCGCCGCCCCGCTTTCGCCGCGCTGTCTCGCCGCTGTCTCGCGCTTTCCGCGACCTGAGCGCCGCGGATCGCGCCGAGTGCGCCGACCTAGGATGGAGGGATGGGTTCCCGCATCGGCGTCGCCGTCATGGCCGCGCTCCTCGTGCTGTACATCGCGCTCGTCGGCTGGCGAGCGATCGTGCTGCTCGGCTCGGGGCAGGCGCTCGGGATCACGATGGGCGTCGCCCTGCTGGTGATGCCGCTGATCGGCGCCTGGGCGCTCGTGCGCGAGCTGCAGTTCGGCCTGGCCGCGGATCGTCTGGGCCGCACACTGGACGGCGAGGGCGGGATGCCCGAGGCGCCGGAGAACCTGCGTCCGAACGGACGGCTGCTGCCCGAGGACGCCGACCGGCTGGTGTCGGAGTACGGAGCGGCCGCCGCTGCGGAGCCCGGGGACTGGCGAGCGCAGTACCGCCTCGGCGTCGTGCACGACGCGGCGGGCCACCGCAAGGACGCGCGCGCGGCGATCCGTGCCGCGATCCGCCTGGCCAAGCAGCCCTCCGCCCTCTGAAACGAAACGGCCGCGTCCCGGGAGGGACACGGCCGTTCGGCGAGACGAGGAACCTCAGGCGAGAGTCGCCTCGAGCGTGATCTCGATGCCGGAGAGCGCCGCGGACACGGGGCAGCCGGTCTTGGCCTCCTGGGCGAGGCGCTGGAAGGTCTCGGGGTCGAGGCCCGGCACCGAGGCGTTGACGTTGAGGTGGCTGCCGGTGATGCCGACGCCCGGCTTGAACGTGACCGAGGCCGTCGTGTCGACGCGCTCGGCGGGGGTGCCGTTGCCGGCCAGCGCGTGCGAGAGCGCCATGCTGAAGCAGGAGGAGTGCGCGGCGGCGATGAGCTCCTCGGGCGTGGTCGTGGTGTCGGAGCCCTCCGACCGGGCCTTCCAGTTCAGGGGGAACGTGCCCAGGTGCGAGGAGGAGAAGGAGACGGATCCCTCGCCCTCGATGAGACTTCCGGTCCAGGTGGCAGCGGCTTCGCTCGTGACGGACATGGGATCCTCCGATCGGAATGGGTGAGGCTGCCAGCCTATCGACCGGGCCGGGACCGATCCGTACTTCTCAGGGAAGTCGCGGCGCGGCCCAGGATCCCGGCGCGCTGCAGCAGCAGGTACAGCTGGCAGCCCAGGCACAGCCCGAACGCCGCGTTCAGGAAGGCGGCGACGAACGCCATCGCGGTCGCGATCGGCAGCGCCCACGGCACGCCGAGCAGATGCAGGACGAGACCGACCGTCACGACGAGCAGGCCGACGCCCTGCGCGAATCGCGGGGGACGCGGGTCCTCGAGCTCGCGCGGCGGAGCGAGGCGCGGACGCACGAGCGTGCGGAACAGCAGGCTCCACGGCTGGGTGCGCGGAGAGAGCACGCCCCAGAGGAAGAGCAGCGCGATCGCGAGGGTGAGCAGGAATGCGGGCTGCGTCGCCCGGAGCAGCAGGATCTGGGCCCAGAACGGGCGCCCGGCGATGAAGGCGAAGTCGCCGGAGATGTAGGTGGCGTCCGCGAGCGGCTGATACGCGAACCAGCCGAACGAGATCGTCGTGGGCGACGGGCCCGAGACGAGCCCGAGCACGGTCGCCACGAGGAGCAGGGCGGACGTGATCCAGGCGGCGAAGCGGGGACCGCGGGGATCGATGCCGGCGGGAGCGGTCATGCGGTGGCCTCCTGGACGTGTTCGGCGCCGTCGAGGGCCGAGAGCACGGCGGCCCGGGTGGGCACGCCGGTGAAGCGGGAGCGGATCCGTCCCTCGGGATCGACGATGAGCGTCGTCGGCGTGGAGAGCACCTTGTAACGTGCGGCGAGATCGGAGCGCGAGGTGAGATCGACCTCCGCGTGCACGACGCCGTCGCGTTCGTCGGCGACGGATCCGAGCATGCGCCGCACCTGCGGGCAGCGTGCGCAGAACTCGGTGCTGAACTGCACGAGGGTCGCGTGCGCGCCCAGCGGACGCATGAGATCCGCGGGATCCACGTGCCGGTCGCCGTGCACCGCGACCGCGCGGCCGTCCCTGCGGTGCAGCAGCACGCCGGCGAGCACGGTCACCACGAGCAGCGCGGCGACCACGGCGACGGCGATCGGCAGGGACATGGTCCGAGGCTACGTCCGTCCGCGGGGGAGCGGGCGGATATGACGGTTCGAGTCAGGGCGCGGACTCCGGTCCTGCCGGTCCCCGAGCCTGCCGGTCCCTGAGCCTGCCGTTCTCTGAGCCTGCCGTTCTCTGAGCCTGCCGGTCTCTAGCCTGTCGAACGGCCCGTGCGTCGGTGGCCCCCGGTACGCTGAAACGCATGAGCGCCGCGATCCCCACGCCGTACGAAGACCTGCTCCGCGACGTGCTGGCCGGCGGCACGCACAAGGACGATCGCACCGGCACCGGCACGACCAGCGTGTTCGGCCGGCAGATCCGGTTCGACCTGTCGCAGGGCTTCCCGCTCATCACGACCAAGCGCGTGCACTTCAAGTCGATCGCCTATGAGCTGCTGTGGTTCCTGCGCGGCGACTCGAATGTGAAGTGGCTGCAGGAGAACGGCGTCACCATCTGGGACGAGTGGGCGGACGCCGACGGCGACCTCGGCCCGGTCTACGGTGTGCAGTGGCGCTCCTGGCCCACGCCGGACGGCGGCCACATCGACCAGCTGCAGCAGGTGATCGACCAGATCCGGAAGACGCCGGATTCGCGCCGCATCATCGTGTCCGCATGGAACCCGGCCGACATCCCCGACATGGCGCTGGCTCCCTGCCATGCGCTGTTCCAGTTCTACGTGGCAGACGGCAAGCTGTCCTGCCAGCTCTACCAGCGCAGCGCCGATCTGTTCCTCGGAGTGCCGTTCAACATCGCGTCCTACGCGCTGCTCACCCTGATGGTGGCGCAGCAGACCGGCCTCGAGCCGGGCGACTTCGTCTGGACGGGCGGCGACTGCCACATCTACGACAACCACGTCGAGCAGGTGCGGGAGCAGCTCACGCGCGAGCCCTATCCGTACCCGACCCTGAGGATCACGCGGAAGCCCGCGTCGATCTTCGATTACGCCTACGAGGACTTCGTGGTCGAGGACTACCAGCACCACCCGGCGATCCGGGCGGCGGTCGCGGTATGACCCGCATCGGCCTGGTCTGGGCCGAGGCGCACGGCGGTGTGATCGGCGCCGGCGGCACGATGCCCTGGCACGTGCCGGAGGACCTCGCGCACTTCAAGGAGGTCACGCTGGGCGCTCCCGTGGCCATGGGCCGGCGGACCTGGGAATCGCTCCCCGAGCGGTTCAGGCCCCTTCCCGGCCGCGAGAACATCGTGATCACGCGGCAGGCGGGCTGGTCCGCCGATGGCACCAGGACGGCGGGATCCCTCTCCGATGCGCTCGCCGGTCTCGACGAGGCCTGGGTGATCGGCGGGGGAGAGATCTTCCGTGAGGTGATCGGCGATGCCGACCGCCTGGAGGTGACCGAGCTCGACCTGGATGTCCCGGGCGACGCCTTCGCCCCGTCGCGCGAGGGCTTCCGCCTCGTCTCCGAGGGGGAGTGGCAGATCAGCAGGACCGGGATCCGCTTCCGCTTCCTCGGCTACCAGCGCTGACTGCACCGCCCGACCCGACAGGAGGATCCGCATGCCGACCGCCCTCATCACCGGCGCCAGCGCCGGGCTCGGCGCCGAGTTCGCCCGCCAGCTCGCCGACCGCGGCGCGGACCTCGTGCTGGTCGCCCGTTCGGAGGACGCGCTGGAGGCGCTCGCCGCGGAGCTCCGCGCGAGCCACGGCGTCGCGGTCGAGGTGCTCCTCGCCGACCTCGCCGAGGAGCACGACGTCGACCGCGTCGCGCAGCGGATCTCCGATGCCGGGCGTCCGATCGATCTGCTCGTGAACAACGCCGGTTTCGGGCTTCCGCTGCACTTCGCCGACAACGACATCGCGGACGAGGTGCGCCATCTGCGCGTGCACGTCGAAGCCCCGATGCGGCTCATGCACGCGGCGCTCCGGGCGATGCGCGGCCGCGGAGGTCGGATCGTCAACGTCGCCTCGGTGGCCGGCTTCATCTCACGATCCACGTATTCGGCCTGCAAGGCGTGGCTCATCGGCTTCACCCGCTGGGCCGACGACGAGTACGCCAGGGACGGCGTCACCGTCACCGCGCTCTGCCCCGGCTTCGTGCACACCACCTTCCACTCCCGGATGGGGCTCGGCGCAGGCCAGGAGGGGGTGCCGCGGTTCCTGTGGCTGGACGCGCCCTTCGTGGTGCGCGAGGGCCTGCGCGCCGCCGCACGGGGCAGGTCGGTGGTGATCCCGTCGCTGCGCTACAAGGCGGTGGTCGTCGGCTCGCGGCTGGCCCCGCGCTCGCTCACGACCCGCATCGCCCGTCGCGGCCGCATGTAGGACGCCGCCGGCCGCCGCGCCGCTGCGCGCAGTGCGCAGTGCGACGATCTGGACTGTCTGTCACGATCCGCGCACCGAAGCACCGGATTCGTGTGCGGATCGTCGCAGCGTGTGCGGATCGTCGCGGGAGTCCCGAAGCCGCGCTCAGGCGAATCGACCCAACCGGATCCCCGCGTAGGCGAGGGCGGCGACCGTCTCGCCGTCGCGGATCCGCCCGTCGGCGACCATCGCGAGCGCCTCGGCGAACGGCACCCACGCCATCGCGTCGATGCCCTCCTCTGCCTGCGTGTCGGCGCTGTCCGCGGCATGGCGCAGGCCTCGGGCGAGGAAGACGTGCTCCGGCGCCACGGTCACGCCGTTGAGTGCGTTCATGGTGCCGATCGGCGTCCACTCGTCCGCCTCGAGCCCGGTCTCCTCGCGCAGCTCGCGCTGGGCGGCGAGGAGCGGATCCTCGCCGTCCGTGCCTCCCGCGGGCACCTCGACCGAGCGTCCCGTCGTGTACCGATCGATCGTGACGAGACAGACGCGATCGTGCTCGTCGAGCGCGACGACGAACACGGCAGGGTTCTTCAGGGTGACCACGCCGTAGATCCCGTCGCCGGCGGGGCCGGAGACCCGATCCTCCCGCACCGAGATCCAGCGGTTGTCGTAGACGATGCGCGAGTCCCGCGTCTGCCAGGCCATGTGCGCGAGCCTAACCGGCCGTCCCCTCTAGGCTCGAACGCATGGGCTGGTTCGGGAAGAAGAAGGATCCGCTGGACGCGAACGAGATGCTCCGGCAGTACAACGCGCAGGAGGCCGAGCGCCTGGCCGCCGCGGGGATCGCTCCTGGCGCGGGCATCGCCGCGAGCGCGGGCACGGTCTCGGCGGGGATCGGAACGTCCGAGTTCGTCGTCGAGGACGTCTTCACGATCACCGGGCGCGGGCAGGTCGCCACGGGCAGGACCACGACGGGAACGATGCGCATGGGCGACCGTGTCGTGGTGCTCCGCGGCGCCGCGCAGGCCGGCACCAGCACGGTCACGGGCATCGAGATGTTCCGCAAGAGGGCCGACGAGGCGCCGGCGGGCACGGCCGCCGGCCTGCTGCTCAAGCCCTCGGTGGATCTGGCCCGCGGCGACGTCATCCGCGTCACGCCGACAGCGTGAGCATCGTCCGAACCATTACGCTGGACCCATGACGCACACGGGCAATCCCTTCGGACAGGTGCTCGTCGCCCTCATCACCCCGATGACGGCCGACGGCGAGGTCGACTGGCCCTCCGTCGAGAAGCACATCGACCGTGTCATCTCGGACGGTGCGGACGGCATCGTCGTGACCGGGACGACGGGGGAGACCTCGACCCTCACCGACGCCGAGAAGCTGCGCCTCGTCGAGGTCGGCAAGGACGTCGCCGCAGGCCGGGCGAAGATCATCACCGGCGGCGGATCCAACGAGACCGCGCACGCGATCGAGCTCTACAAGGCCAGCGAGAAGGCCGGCGCCGACGGCATCATGATCGTCACGCCGTACTACAACAAGCCCACCCAGGCGGGCATCCTCACGCACTTCCGCCTCGTCGCGGACGCCACCGACCTTCCGGTGATCCTCTACGACATCCCCGGCCGCACGGGCGTGCCGATCAAGTACGAGACGATCCTCCGTCTCGCCAAGCACCCGAACATCCTCGCGGTGAAGGACGCCAAGGGCGACTTCTCCGAGGTCAGCCGAGTGCTCAACCAGACCGACCTGATGTACTTCTCCGGCGACGACTCGAACGTGCTCCCGCACCTCTCGATCGGCGCCACCGGCCTCATCGGCGTCACCGCGAACATCACCTCTGCGCCGTACCGGGCGATCGTCGACGCGGTCAACCGCGGCGACCTCGCCGCCGCGACCGCCGAGCACAAGCGCCTCGAGCCGCTCGTCCGCGCCGCGATGACGCACGTTCCCGGCACGGTGTCGGCGAAGTACATCCTGCACGGCCTCGGCCGCATCACGAGCCCCCGCGTCCGCCTGCCCCTGGTGGGGCCGGAGGAGTGGGAGGCCGCCCTCATCGAGGACGAGCTCGCGCTCGTCAAGGACATCCCCGGCGCGGACTTCTCCGACTTCCGCCCGGACCGCAATGCCGCCGCCGGCGGCGCACTCCCCAAGGTGCACGGCACGACCCGATGAGGGCGTGGCCGGTGGGCATCGGGCTCGACCCGGACGGATCCGCGCGGAACGCGCTGGCGGATCCGGTCCCGGCCGGCAGGGGAACCACGAACATCGGGCGCGCCGCGCGCCCCGCCTAGGAGGCACCACATGAACATCCCCCTCGCCGATCCCGAAGCTCTCGCCCCCGGCACCCTCCGCGTCACGCCGCTGGGCGGGCTCGGGGAGGTCGGCCGCAACATGACCGTCTTCGAGTACGAGGGCAAGCTCCTCGTCGTCGACTGCGGCGTGCTGTTCCCCGAGGAGCACCAGCCCGGTGTCGACCTGATCCTGCCCGACTTCGAGCCCATCAAGGACCGCCTCGACGACATCGTCGGGGTCGTGCTCACGCACGGCCACGAGGACCACATCGGCGCGGTTCCCTACCTGCTGCGGCTCAAGGGCGACATCCCGCTGATCGGATCCGGTCTGACCCTGGCCCTCGTCGAGGCCAAGCTCAAGGAGCACCGGATCAAGCCCTTCACTCTCACAGTGAAGGAGGGCCAGCGCGAGCAGGTCGGTCCGTTCGACCTCGAGTTCGTCGCGGTCAACCACTCGATCCCCGACGCGCTGGCCGTCGCGATCCGCACCCCCGCGGGCATGGTCCTCGCCACCGGCGACTTCAAGATGGACCAGCTCCCGCTGGACGGGCGCATCACCGACCTCCGCGCGTTCTCGCGCCTCGGCGAGGAGGGCGTCGACCTGTTCCTCGTCGACTCGACCAACGCCGACGTGCCCGGATTCACGCCGACGGAGCGCTCGATCGGCCCCGTGCTCGACCAGGTCATCGGCAAGGCGCCGCGCCGTGTGATCGTCGCGAGCTTCTCCAGTCACGTGCACCGCGTGCAGCAGGTCATCGACGCCGCGCACGCACACGGCCGCCGCGTGGCGTTCCTCGGACGCAGCATGGTCCGCAACATGACGATCGCGGAGCAGCTCGGGTACCTCAAGGTGCCGGACGGCGTGCTCATCGACTACAAGAAGGCGCGCGACCTCCCCGAGGATCAGATCGTCTACATGTCGACCGGATCCCAGGGCGAGCCGATGGCCGTCCTCAGCCGCATGGCCAACCTCGACCACGCGATCGAGCCCGGCCCCGGTGACACCGTCATCCTGGCGTCGAGCCTCATCCCGGGCAACGAGAACGCGGTCTACCGCGTGATCGACGGGCTGACCAAGCTCGGCGCGAACGTCGTGCACAAGGCGAACGCCCGGGTGCACGTCTCGGGCCACGCCGCGGCCGGCGAGCTGCTGTACTGCTACAACATCCTGAAGCCGAAGAACGTGCTCCCCGTGCACGGCGAGTACCGCCACCTGATGGCGAACGCGAAGCTCGCGCAGGACACCGGAATTCCGGAGGAGCGCACGATCCTCGGCTCCAACGGCACCGTGATCGATCTCAAGGACGGCGTCGCCCGTGTCGCGGGGCAGCTCGACATCGGCTTCGTGTATGTGGACGGCTCCACGGTCGGCGAGATCACCGATGCGGACCTGAAGGACCGGCGGATCCTCGGCGAGGAGGGCTTCGTGTCCATCATCGTGGTGGTCGACTCGACGACCGGCCGCATCATCTCGGGCCCGGAGATCCACGCGCGCGGCGTCGCGGAGGACGACTCGGTCTTCGACGACGTGGCGCCGAAGATCGTCGCCGCGCTCAAGGAGGCGGCCGGCAACGGGGTGCGCGACAACCACGCGCTCTCGCAGATCGTGCGACGCACGATCGGCCGCTGGGTCAACCAGAAGCTGCGCCGCCGCCCGATGATCGTCCCGCTCGTCATCGAGGCCTGAGCCGAAGGGCTCCGGAGTCCGGCTGAGCCCGCAATCCCGCGGAAAGCCGCGTCATTGCGGGCCTTTGTCGGCGTCCGGCCGTAGCGTGGACGCATGCCCAGGAGTTCGAATGCGACCAAGAGCGCGGCCGAGAAACCCTCGACGCGCAGTCGCTCCACGTCCGGGGCGAAGCCGCGCAGCTCGACCAAGGCCGCGCCCGCCCCGAGGAAGTACGTCGACGAGCCCGACAAGCCGCCGGTGATCGCGCGCGCCTGGACGGGCCTCGCGCACGGCGTGGGCGGTCTCTTCCGCGCCTTCGGCCTGGAGACGCTGGAGAAGGATCAGCGTCGCGACGGCTTCCCGTTCCTGCTCGTGCTGCTCGCCGTCGCGGGCGCCGTGAACGAGTGGTTCTTCATCGGCAACACGGTCGCGACCAACATCAGCGCCTACTCGGTGGGGGCACTGATCGGCCGCGCGGCGTTCATCATGCCGGTGCTGCTGCTGCTCCTGGCCGGGTGGCTGTTCCGCCATCCCTCCTCCGTGCACGACAACGGACGGATCGGGATCGGCTTCGGCCTCTTCGTGATCACGCTCGCCGGCTTCTGCCACGTCGCGGGAGGCATGCCGCAGCCGAAGCAGGGGATGGTGGCGCTCAGCGCCGCGGGCGGGCTCTTCGGCTGGCTGCTGGGCCAGCCCCTCAGCTACCTGACCTCGATCCCCGCCTACATCGTGCTGTCGCTGCTCGCGGCGCTCAGCGTGCTGATCCTCACCAAGACGCCGCCGAACCGCATCGGCCAGCGCCTCGGCGATCTCTACGCCTGGATGTTCGACGCCGAGCGCGCGCCGAAGGCCGTCCCCGCCGAGGAGGCCGCGGCGGTCGATGAGGCCGACAAGGTCGACGATCCCGACGTGCTGCCCTGGTGGCGGCGCAACAAGACCGGGCGCGAAGAGGATCCGGACGGCGGGCTCGGTTCGCAGGACCTCACCGAGCTGCTCACGTCCCAGGACGACACCCCCACCGTCGCGCAGGCGACCGCGTACGACCAGGCCGTGATCAAGGACGACGATCCGTACGACGCCGCGACCGAGGTGCTCACCGACGTGCGCGCCGTCGCGGACACGCTGGCGGAGCAGCAGAGCACGGCCCTGCTCGACGACGGCGACACCGGAGAGCTCGAGCTCGCCGGCTTCGACGGCTTCGGCACCGACGGGCCGGGCAAGGACGGCCTGCAGGCACCGGCCGCCCCCTACATCCTCCCGTCGCCCGGTGCGCTGAAGGCGGGTCCGCCCTCGGTCGCGCGCTCCGAGGCGAACGACCGCGTGGTCGAGCAGATCACGAACGTGCTCACCCAGTTCAACGTCGACGCGAAGGTCACCGGCTTCTCCCGCGGCCCGACCGTCACGCAGTACGAGGTCGAGGTCGGCCACGGCGTCAAGGTCGAGAAGATCCTGCAGCTGAGCAACAACTTCGCCTATGCGGTCGCGTCGAACGACGTGCGGATCCTCTCGCCGATCCCGGGCAAGAGCGCGATCGGCATCGAGATCCCGAACGCCGACCGCGAGACCGTCGCGCTCGGCGACGTGCTGCGCTCCGCCGCGGCCCAGAAGAGCACGCATCCGCTCACGATCGGCGTCGGCAAGGACGTCGGCGGCAACTTCGTCGTCGCGAACCTCGCCAAGATGCCGCACCTCCTCGTGGCCGGATCGACCGGATCCGGCAAGTCGAGCTTCGTGAACTCCATGATCACGAGCCTGCTCATGCGCGCCCGCCCGGCCGACGTGCGGATGGTGCTGATCGACCCCAAGCGCGTCGAGCTCACCAGCTACGCCGGCGTCCCGCACCTCATCACGCCCATCATCACGAACGCGAAGAAGGCGGCGGAGGCGCTGCAGTGGGTCGTGAAGGAGATGGACATGCGGTACGACGACCTCGCGTCGTTCGGCTTCCGCCACATCGACGACTTCAACCGCGCCGTGCGCGCCGGCGAGGTCGTGGTGCCTCCCGGCAGCGAGCGCGTGCTCAAGCCCTACCCCTACCTGCTCGTGGTGGTCGACGAGCTCGCGGACCTCATGATGGTCGCCCCGCGCGACGTGGAGGACTCGATCGTCCGCATCACGCAGCTCGCCCGCGCGAGCGGCATCCACCTCGTGCTGGCCACCCAGCGGCCCAGCGTCGACGTCGTGACCGGCCTGATCAAGGCCAACGTGCCCTCGCGCCTCGCGTTCGCGGTGACCAGCGTCACCGACAGCCGCGTGATCCTGGACAGCCCGGGCGCGGACAAGCTGATCGGACAGGGCGACGCGCTGTTCTCCCCGATGGGATCCTCGAAGCCGTTCCGCCTGCAGGGCGCCTGGGTCGATGAGAGCGAGATCGAGGCGGTCGTCAAGCACGTCACCGGGCAGGCTCGTCCGGAGTACCGGCCCGATGTGGCCGAGGCGGTCGAGGGCAAGAAGAAGGAGGTCGACGAGGACATCGGCGACGACCTCGAACTGCTCCTCGCCGCCGCCGAGCTCATCGTCTCCTCGCAGTTCGGCTCGACGTCGATGCTGCAGCGCAAGCTGCGCGTGGGCTTCGCCAAGGCCGGACGGCTCATGGACCTGCTCGAGTCGCGCGAGATCGTCGGCCCGTCCGAGGGGTCCAAGGCGCGGGACGTGCTGGTCACCCCCGAGCAGCTGGCCGGGGTGCTGGCCAAGCTGCGCGGCGAGGAACCGCCCTCCGCGCACGCCGCGCCGTCCGCACCGGCGGCGGCCCCGCCCATGCCGGCGGCCGCGGTGCCGCCGCGTCCCGCCGACCCGGTGTCCGCATCGTCCTACGGCACAGTGGACGACCGTTACGGCGAGGATCCGCTCGAGGCGCAGTACCGCGGTCTCCCGGAGGTCGACGCCGAGTCCGATGAGGACGCCTGGGGCCTGACGGGGCGCGATTGATGGCCATTCCGCGTCAGCTCCCGAATGCGATCACGATCGCGCGCATTCCCCTCGCCGTCGTCTTCTTCGTGCTCCTGCTGCTCGGGGGCACGAACGGCCTGGCGCAGCCCGTGCTGCGCTGGGTCGCGGCAGGACTGTTCATCCTGGCCATCTCGACGGACTGGGTGGACGGCTATCTCGCCCGCAAGTACGACCTCGTCAGCGACTTCGGCAAGCTCTGGGACCCGATCGCCGACAAGCTGCTCACCGGAGCGGGCTTCATCGGCCTCGCGATCCTCGGCGAGGTGTGGTGGTGGCTGGTGCTCGTCATCCTGGTGCGCGAGTGGGGCATCACGGTGCACCGCTTCATGATCGTCAAGGAGCATGTCGTCGCTGCGGCATGGATGGGCAAGATCAAGACCACCGTGCAGGCCGTGGCGCTCTCCTGGGCACTGCTGCCGCTGCACGTCTGGATCGGGATGCCGGTGTGGTCGATCACGACCACGGTCCTGATGGTGATCGCGCTCATCCTGACGATTCTGAGCGGCATCGACTACGTGGTCGCGCAGGTGCGAGGCTCCCGCGCGGAGCGCGGCGCGGCCTCCTGATGTCCGCGGAGTCGTATCGCCTCGCGGCCGCCGTGCTCGATGCGCTGCGCGAGCGCGGGATGACGCTGGCCGTCGCGGAGTCGCTCACGGGCGGTGCGCTCTCGGCAGCGCTCGTGGAGATCCCCGGCGCCTCCGACGTGCTCAACGGAGCCGTGGTCGCCTACGCGACGCCGATCAAGGCCTCTGTGCTGGGAGTGGATCCGCTCCGTCTCGCGGAATACGGTCCCGTGGACCCGGAGGTCGCGCGGCAGATGGCCGCGGGCGCCCGTCATGCTCTGGCCGTGGACGGTCGCCCGGCGGCGGTCGGCGTCGCCACGACCGGCGTCGCCGGTCCCACCCCGCAGGGCGGGCAGCCGGTCGGCAGAGTGCACATCGGGGTGAGCGTCGCGGAGCGGTCGTTCAGCCGCGCGTTCCTGTTCGACGGCGACCGCTCGGCCATCCGGTCCGCCGCGGTCGTGGCGGCTCTCGCCCTGGTCTTCGAGGCGGTGACGGGCGGGGAGATCGACCCCGGCGCGCCCGGGTCCGATGAGCGGGAATAGAGTGCTTCTCGACGAAGTTGAGTCGGGTGTGCTCACATTCAATGCACAGGACGAAATACTAGTGTCGATCCCGAGAGGTCGGGTTAGACTGACCATCCGATCCGGCGCTTGGGGCCGGGCGATGGGGGAGAGGAGGTCCCGATGATTCTCGTACGACAGGAGATCGGTGACGTGCTGCGGGACTTCCGTCTGCAGAAGGGCCGCACGCTCCGCCAGGTCGCCGGCAAGGCGTCTGTCGCGCTCGGGTACCTCAGCGAGGTCGAGCGCGGACAGAAGGAGGCATCCAGCGAGATCCTCGCCTCGGTCGCCGAGGCGCTCGACGTCCCCATCTCGACCATCATGCGCGAGGTCGGCGATCGGATCGCCGTCCTCGAGGGCATGCAGGTCATCCCTGACGTCGTTCCCGACGAGCTCGTGGCCTCGGTCGAGTCCGAGCTGTCGCTGCGCTGACGGGATGCGGCGCAGCGAGTTCCTCCGTGCGGTCGATGCGGAGTTCGGGGCGCGCGGCGGTTCCCTCGTCGCGGACCTCGTCCTGAGCGCTGTCGGCGGGCGCACGGCCGCGCAGGCGATGGAGGCCGGCGTGCCGCCGCGGGACGTGTGGTTGGCGCTGTGCGCCGAGACGGACGTGCCCGAATCGCATCGCTACGGCGCGGGCCGGCTGGAGCCCCGGCGGCGCTGAATCCGGCCGGAGCCGATCGCGCGGTGTTCGATCGGATCATCCTTCCCTTCGGCGTGTCGTCGAAGACATGTTCGAGATGCGCGTATCGTCCTGCACAGATGATTTCGTGGTCGGGATCTGCACGACTTGCGGGAACGCCGGCTGAATGTCGGAGGCCCCGCCTAGCGTGTTCGACATGACCACGAGGTCATACGCCTTGTCGGAGAGCTCGCCCCAGCCGGGGCAGCCGCGACAGCCTACAGGCGGCAGTTCACGAGCACGAAGGAGCACGTCATGCCCTCTCCCGCAGACCGCGAGAAGTCCCTCGAGACCGCACTCGCCCAGATCGACAAGCAGTTCGGAAAGGGCTCGGTCATGCGCCTGGGCAGCGACGAGCGTGCTCCTGTCGCCGTCATCCCCACCGGATCCATCGCGCTCGACGTCGCACTCGGCGTCGGAGGACTGCCGCGCGGCCGCATCGTCGAGATCTACGGCCCGGAGTCCTCGGGTAAGACCACGCTGACCCTGCACGCGATCGCGAATGCGCAGCGCGCCGGCGGCATCGCCGCCTTCGTCGACGCGGAGCACGCCCTCGACCCCGAGTACGCCAAGAAGCTCGGCGTCGACATCGACGCGCTGCTCGTGTCGCAGCCCGACACCGGTGAGCAGGCGCTCGAGATTGCCGACATGCTCGTCCGCTCCGGTGCCATCGACCTCATCGTCATCGACTCCGTGGCCGCTCTCGTGCCGCGCGCGGAGATCGAGGGCGAGATGGGCGACTCGCACGTCGGTCTCCAGGCGCGACTGATGTCGCAGGCGCTGCGCAAGCTCACAGGTGGCCTGAACCAGACCAACACGACGATGATCTTCATCAACCAGCTGCGTGAGAAGATCGGCGTGTTCTTCGGCTCGCCGGAGACCACCGCCGGCGGTAAGGCGCTGAAGTTCTACGCGTCGGTCCGCCTCGACATCCGTCGTATCGAGACGCTGAAGGACGGCACGGAGGCGGTCGGAAACCGCACCAGGGTCAAGGTCGTGAAGAACAAGATGGCACCGCCGTTCAAGCAGGCCGAGTTCGACATCCTCTACGGTGTCGGCATCTCCCGCGAGGGCAGCCTCATCGACTTCGGTGTCGACCACGGCATCGTGAAGAAGTCGGGCGCCTGGTACACCTACGACGGCGACCAGCTCGGCCAGGGCAAGGAGAACGCGCGCAACTTCCTGCTCAAGAACCCCGACATCGCGGAGACGATCGAGACGCAGATCAAGCAGAAGCTCGGCATCGGCGGTGCCGCGGCTCCTGCGGCGGCGGCCGACGAGCTCGCGCAGCGGCGTCCGGCCTGACCCGTGCTGCGATGACGCTCAGCGACGGAGTGGGCCGTGAGCGATGAGAGGGGCGGGGCATCGTCCGAGGACGATCGCCTCGCCCCCGTGATCCCGCTGTTCGGAGGGCGCGGCGCGAACGCCGACGGCGAGCGGCCGCGCCCCTCGGGCGTGGCGCCCGTCGCGTCGTCCACGGAAGCGGAGTGGCGCTCGACCTGGGCTGCGGAGTCCGCCGCCGAGCGACGTGGGCCGAGTTCCCGCCATCCCGCCGCCGCAGCGCTGGCGCCGGAGGCCCATACCTCTGGCCCGGCGGTATCCCCGCCGGCCCGTCGCGGGTTGCGCGCCGTCGGTCGTCACGGCGGGGACGACGCCTCCGCGCCCGAGGACCCGATCGCCGACGCGAGCGAGCTGCTGGTCCGCAAGCTCCGCTCCAAGCAGCTGTCCAGCGCGGAGGCGCGCGATGTCCTGCGCGAGAGCGGCCTCTCCTCGGAGGACCGCGATCTCGTCGTCGAGCAGTTCGAACAGCGCGGGTATCTCGACGATGTCTCGCTGGCCGAGCTCCTGGTGACCTCGGGGTCCGAGCGCAAGGGGCAGGGACGCGTGGCGATCGCTCGCACGCTCAGCCAGCGCGGCATTCCACGCCAGATCGCCGACGAGGCGCTGTCCGTCCTCGACGACGACGACGCCGAGCGGGCACTCGACTATGCGCGGTCCAAGGTCGCCGGTCTGCGTCGCTACGACGAGGACACCGCGATCCGGCGTCTCGTCGGGCAGCTGTCCCGCCGCGGATACGGAGGCAGTGTGGCGCTGACCGCTGCGCGCACGGCCTGGCGCGAGACGCAGCGCGGGTCCGGCATCGGAAGGGTGCGGTTCGAGGAGAGCTGAACCCGGAGGGCAGGCTTCCGCGCCGAGACGGAACCGGCGCGAGGGAGCGGGGCCTTTTCCCGCCAGGCGAAAGTAGAATGGCAGGCACTATGACCATTCCCCTCTCTGAGCCCACGCTCATCGCGCCCTCCGCCGCGGCGCTCGATGAGGCCGGGCAGCGGCGCACGTACGAGGTGCGCACCTTCGGATGCCAGATGAACGTGCACGACTCCGAGCGTCTGTCGGGCTCGCTGGAGAGTGCCGGCTACGTCCGCGCCGCCGCGGACGATGAGGCCGACATCGTCATCATCAACACGTGCGCGGTGCGTGACAACGCCGCCGGAAAGCTGTACGGCACTCTCGGGCACCTGAAGAGCCGCAAGGACAAGCACGCCGGGATGCAGATCGCCGTGGGCGGCTGCCTGGCGCAGATGGACAAGCAGGCCGTGCTCGACAAGGCGCCCTGGGTCGACGTGGTCTTCGGCACCCACAACATGGGGTCCCTGCCCGGTCTGCTCGAGCGCGCCCGGCACAACGGCGAGGCCGAGCTCGAGATCCTGGAAGCACTCGAGGTCTTCCCCTCCACGCTGCCGACTCGACGCGATTCGGCGCACAGCGGCTGGGTGTCGATCTCGGTGGGCTGCAACAACACCTGCACGTTCTGCATCGTCCCCAGCCTCCGCGGCAAGGAGAAGGACCGCCGCCCTGGCGACATCCTGAACGAGATCCGGCTGCTCGTCGAGGACGGCGCGATCGAGGTCACGCTGCTCGGCCAGAACGTGAACTCCTACGGCGTCGAGTTCGGCGACCGTCAGGCGTTCGGCAAGCTGCTGCGCGCGGCCGGGGAGATCGAGGGCCTCGAGCGGATCCGCTTCACGAGCCCGCACCCGGCGGCCTTCACCGACGACGTCATCGACGCCATGGCGGAGACGCCCAACGTCATGCCGCAGCTGCACATGCCGCTGCAGTCGGGCAGTGACCGGATCCTGCGCGCGATGCGCCGCTCCTACCGCAGCGAGAAGTTCTTGGGCATCCTGGACCGCGTGCGGGCGAAGATCCCGAACGCCGCGATCTCCACCGACATCATCGTGGGCTTCCCCGGCGAGACGGAGGAGGACTTCGAGGACACGATGCGCGTCGTGGAGCAGGCGCGCTTCGCGAGCGCCTTCACCTTCCAGTACTCGATCCGCGAGGGCACGCCCGCCGCGACCATGGAGGATCAGGTCCCGAAGGAGATCGTGCAGGCGCGCTACGAGCGTCTCATCGCGCTGCAGGAGCGCATCTCGCTCGAGGAGAACCAGAAGCAGGTCGGCCGCGAGGTCGAGGTCCTGGTCTCCGTCGGCGAGGGCAAGAAGGACGCCGAGACGCACCGGCTCACCGGTCGCGCCCAGGACAACCGCCTCGTGCACTTCGAACTGCCGGAGGGGTCCGACCGGCCCCGCCCGGGCGACGTGGTGACGGTGACCATCACCCACGGTGCGCCGTTCCACCTGCTCGCGGATGCGCCGGACGGCGCTCCGCTGCGGATCCGTCGCACGCGCGGCGGCGACGCCTGGGACCGGGCGCAGTCCGAGTCCTGCGCGGTCCCTGCCGCTCCTGCCGCGGACGGGAAGCCGCGCGCGGTGTCGCTGGGACTTCCGACGCTCCGCGTCGGAGTGTGAGCGCGCCGGGCGACGTGCCGGTCCCCGAGCCGGGCCCACGCGCCTCAGAGGCTCCGGGCGGCGCGGAGCGCGAACGTCCCGACGACGACGCCCCGCGGTTGTGGGCGATCGTGGGGGCGACGGGCACGGGCAAGAGCGACCTCTCACTGGACCTCGCGCAGGCGCTGGCCGCGCGCGGACGTCGTGCGGAGGTCGTGAACGCGGATGCCATGCAGCTCTATCGCGGCATGGACATCGGCACCGCCAAGCTCGCCGTCTCGGAGCGGCGGGGGATTCCGCATCACCTCTTCGACGAGCTCGACGTCACCGAGGACGCGGCGGTCGCCTGGTACCAGCCGCACGCGCGGGCCGCGATCGAACGCATCCACGCCGGCGGCGCGGACGCGATCCTCGTGGGCGGATCCGGCCTCTACGTCTCGAGCGTGCTGTACGACTTCCGCTTCCCGCCCCGGGACGACGCGCTGCGCGCGCGTCTCGAAGCGGAGCTCGAGCACGACGGACCAGGGCCCCTGCTCGCGCGCCTGCAGCAGCAGGATCCGGAGACCGCCGCACGGATAGACCCGAAGAACGGCCGTCGCATCGTGCGGGCGCTCGAGGTGCTCGCACTGGGCGAGCGCACGCACGGCGCCGCGCTGCCCGAGCGGCCCGTGCCGTGGCATCCCCGCGCGCGCGTGCTGGCGCTGGGCGTCGAGCGCGCGACGCTGGTCGAAAGGCTCGACCGTCGGGTGGAGCGCATGTGGGAGCAGGGGATACTCGCCGAAGTCGAGCGACTGCGCGCCGAGGGGCTCGAGCAGGGCACGACGGCGCGCCGCGCGATCGGCTACGCGCAGGCGCTCTCGCAGCTGACCGGTGCGCTCACGCAGGACGAGGCGGTCGCCGAGACGCAGGCGCTGACGCGACGGTACGCGCGACGCCAGGTGTCGTGGTTCCGCCGGTACGCCGAGGCGGAATGGCTCGACGCGCTGGCGCCGATCGACGCGGAGAGCATCGTGGAGGAGAGCGCATGACCACCGGAATCGCGATCAGGGCCTTCGAACGGGACGACACCGACGCGGTCGTCGCCCTCTGGGAGGACGCGGGCCTGACCCGCCCGTGGAACGATCCTCGCGCCGACATCGAACGCAAGCTGGCGGTCCAGCCGGAACTCTTCCTCGTCGCAGAGGAGCGCACGCCGGATCCGACGGTCGACGGAACCGGCGCGCGCATCGTCGGCTCCGTGATGGCGGGCTACGACGGGCACCGCGGATGGCTGTACTACCTCGCCAGCGCCTCGGATCGGCGCGGAGCCGGGATCGGACGCGCGCTCGTCGCCGAGGCCGAGCGGCTCCTGCTCGCCATGGGCTGCCCCAAGGTCCAGCTCATGGTGCGGGTCGGGAACGAGCAGGTTCTCGGCTTCTACGACGCGCTCGGCTACGAGCGTTTCGAGGTCGGCAACACCGGCAAGCGGCTCATCCACGACGTCTGATCGCCCGCTCGCCGCGGGCGGCGGCCGGTCGTCCTGTGCCTCAGCGTCCCTCCTGGACGAGGTGGATCTCGTCCGCGACGAGACCGTGCGCCTCGCGGTGCACGGTGTTGGCGGCCTCCGCGTCCGGTGCATCGACGAGGCAGAAGATCTTCCCTCCGTCCTCATCGACCCAGTAGCGCAGGTACTGCACATCGTGCTGATCCTGTATCGCGAGGTCGGCAGCGTGCGCCGCGGCGACATCGTCCAGGGTGACGGGGCCGTCGAGCCGGTGGACATCCATGTAGAGCGCCATCATCTGATCCCTTCCTGCGGGGGCGAAGAGCCCCCCACCGCATTCCACTCCTCGGCGATCGGGTACGCATCCGGGTCAGCACCCGATTCCGGTCCGGCGCGGTTCTGCTCTGAGCGGATCCGGTCGCGCCCGCGGAAGCCGCGTGCCTAGCATGGCGCCATGACCGCGACCCCTGATCCGCTCCGCACCGAGCCCGCCCCCGCGCACGAGTCCCGGAAAGCCCCCGGCGCCGAACCCGAGCGCCTCTGGCGCTCCGTCGTGGGCGAGCTGCTGCGCGATGCCCGCACGGATCGCGGGGAGACGCTCGCGGAGACCGCGCAGCGCGCGGGCGTCTCCCCGCAGTACCTGTCGGAGATGGAGCGCGGGCGCAAGGAGGCGTCGAGCGAGATGCTCGCCGCGGTCTCAGGCGCGCTCGATCTCACGCTGCTCGATCTCACCCTCGGTGTCGCCGAGCGGATCACGATCGGTGCGGCGGCGCCGGTCCGCCCGTCCGCTCAGCCGGCGCGCGCCGCTTACGCGCTGGCCGCCTGAGCGCGCCCGGCTTCGACGGCCGGTGCGCCCGGCGCCGGCGGAGCCTGCGTGACGACCTGGTCCACGACTCCATACTCGCGCGCGCCCTCCGCGGTGAGCACGAGATCCCGGTCCGTGTCGCGGCGCAGCCGCTCGGCGTCCTGGCCGGTGTGGGCGATGAGGATCTGCTCGAGGCTGTCGCGGACGCGGACGACCTCGTCGGCCTGCAGGATGAGGTCGGGGATCGTGCCACGGCCCTGCGCGGCGGGCTGATGCAGGATCACCCTGGCGTGCGGCAGGGCGGCGCGCTTGCCGGCCGCTCCCGCGGCCAGCAGCACCGCGCCGACGGACACCGCCTGACCGATGCAGAACGTGGCGACGTCGGAGCGGATGAAGCGCATGGTGTCGTAGACGGCGAGCATGGCGCTGGGATCCCCGCCCTCGCAGTTGATGTAGAGCTGGATGTCCCGATCGCTGCCGGTGGCGTCGAGGTGCAGGAGCTGCGCCACGAGCACGTTGGCGACGTCGGCATCCAGCGGCGTGCCGAGATAGATCACCCGCTCGGCGAGCAGGTGGGAGTAGACGTCCAGCACGCGATCGCCTCGGGGCGAGGTCGCGATGACGTTGGGGACGAGGAACGAGGCCATGTCAGGCTCCTTCTGCGGTCAGGCCGATGCTTCGGCGGCTGGGACGCGGCAGGACCGCCGCGAAGTCGGTGGTGATCTCGTCGATGAATCCGTAGGCGAGCGCCTCGTCGGCGCTGTACCAGCGGTCGTGCAGGGAGTCCTCGAAGACGCGCTCGATGCTCTGGCCGGTGTCTTCGGCGATGAGCCCGAGCACGGTGTCGCGGGTGTGCCGCAGATCCGCTGCCTGCAGCTCGACGTCGACCGCGGTGCCTCCGATGCCGGCGGAGCCCTGATGCAGCAGGATCCGGCTGTGCGGCAGCGCCCTCCGCTTGCCCTTGGTGCCGGCGGACAGCAGGAACTGGCCGGCGCTGCAGGCGAGCCCGAAGGCGATCGTGGCGACGTCGCACGGCACGGTGCGCATGAGATCTCGGATCGCGAGCATCGCGGGCACGGATCCGCCGGGGGAGTGGATCCAGAGCGTGATGTCCGCGTCGGGATCCTCGGCGGCCAGGGCGAGCAGCTGGGTCATGAGCAGCACGCCGTTGTCGTCGTCGAGGGCGCCGTCGAGCACGAGCACCCGGCGTGCGAACAGCATCCGGCGCGTGTCGGCGTCGAAGAGGTTGCGGGGCATGTCATCGGTCATGACCTCAGAGTGCGGCGGCGGGCGACCGCGGCGCCAGCGGATCTGCCGGGAGCGGATCTGCTCCCGGCGGATCCGCTCGCCGGTGCGCGGGCGGACCCGGCCCGCAGCCTCCGCAGAAGCGCCGCCCCTAGAATCGACGCATGGTCGCATTCACCAAGGGGCACGGTACCGGCAACGATTTCGTCATCATCGCCGACCCCGACGGTGCGCTGGAGCTGAGCGCCGATCAGGTCGCCGCTCTCTGCGACCGCCACTTCGGGATCGGCGCGGACGGACTGCTGCGCGTGGTGCGCTCCCGTGCGCTTGCCGAGGGCGCTGCCGCGCTCGCGGAGAACCCCGATGCGGAGTGGTTCATGGACTATCGCAACGCGGACGGCTCCGTGGCGGAGATGTGCGGCAACGGGGTGCGCGTGTTCGCGCACTACCTGCTGCGCACCGGGCTCGCCGACCTCGAGGAGGGCGGCGCGCTGCCGATCGGCACGCGTGCCGGAGTGCGCGACGTCACCCGCAGCGCCGAGGGCTACCGTGTCGACATCGGCGCCTGGCGGCTGTCCGGACACGACCCGCTGGCCCGCGCGACGGGGCTGAGCGTTCCCCGACCCGGCCTCGGCATCGACGTCGGGAACCCGCACGTCGTCGTAGCGATCGCATCGGATGCCGAGCTGGACGGCCTCGAGCTGACGCAGGGACCCGAGCTCGCCCCGATGCCGGAGCACGGAGCCAACGTCGAGTTCGTCGTGCCGGCGGAGCCGCTCGTTCAGGACGGCGTGGGCCGGGTCCGCATGCGCGTCTTCGAGCGCGGCGTGGGGGAGACCCTCAGCTGCGGGACCGGCGTCGTGGCCACGGCTCTCGCCGTGCGGCACTGGGCGGGTGCCGCGGCTCCGCACGAGTGGCTCGTGGAGGTGCCTGGCGGCACGCTCCGGGTGACGATGGCTCCCGGCGCGGACGGCGAGCACGCCTTCCTGTCCGGACCCGCCCAGCTCGCGTTCTCGGGCGAGATCGAGCTGGCCTGACGCCGGACCGCGTCACCGGCATCCGCCGAACCGTGCGTCCGAGGCCTCTCGGGCGACGGGTTACGGCAGTGTGATGGTGTCCGTGCGCGGCGTGCCGTGACGGCGGACCTTGAGCACCCTGAAGCCGCGGCCGGTCGTCGCGCGATAGACGCTGTAGCCCTCGTCGAACGTCGTCGCCAGCCAGCGCTGCAGCGAGTCGGCCCCGAGGTTGCGGCTCACGACGAACCAGCCGTCCGCGCGCTCGTCCAGCCGCGGGATCCAGCGCTCCAGCAGATCGTGCAGCTCGCTCTTGCCGACCCGGATGGGCGGGTTGGAGCGGATCGTGCGGAAGCTCACGTCGGCGGGAACATCGTCGGGGGTGACCGCGTTGACATTGTCGAGGCCGAGTTCGGCCGCGTTGCGGCGGACCAGATCCAGCGCCCGCTCATTGACGTCCACCGCCCACACGGTCGCGTGCGGCGAGGCGAGAGCGAGCGACAACGAGATCGGACCCCAGCCGCACCCGAGATCGAGCAGGTGCCCGCCAGGCGGCGGGGGCGGGGTGTTCGCGAGGAGCACGGAGGTGCCGACATCCACATGATCGGGGCTGAAGACTCCGGCCGCGGTGGTGAGTTCGATCTCCTTGCCCGCGAGGGTCACCTTGATCCTGCGGAGGTTCTCGGGGCTGGCGGGGGCCGCAGTGAAGTAGTGGTCCGAGCCCATGGAGCGAGCGTAGCGGACACTCACAGCTAAAGTTAAGGCGCCCGACCGAATCGGCGGGCACGAGAAAGGTGCGGATGACGCAGTCCACGACACATGACGAGCACGGCGACGCGGTCGAGCGCGTCCTGGCAGCAGCGGAGCGACGGGCGGAATCGCACGTGTTCGGATCCGCGCAGGCGCTGCAGGACACGGCCACCGCCGGGCACACCTCCACCGACGGCGAGCAGCTGGAGCTCGAGGAACGGCACGCGCTGCGGCGCGTCGCGGGTCTCTCGACCGAGCTCGAGGACGTCACAGAGGTCGAGTACCGCCAGCTCCGCCTGGAGAACGTGGTGCTGGTCGGCGTGTACCCGCAGGGTGCGCAGGAGGATGCCGAGAACTCGCTGCGCGAGCTCGCCGCCCTCGCCGAGACCGCGGGTGCCGTGGTGCTCGACGGCTTGCTGCAGCGCCGGCCGAACCCGGATCCGGCCACCTACCTGGGCCGCGGCAAGGCGCAGGAGCTCAAGGACATCGTCGCGGTGGTCGGCGCCGACACGGTGATCGCAGACACCGAACTCGCCTCGTCTCAGCGCCGCGCCCTGGAGGACGTCGTCAAGGTGAAGGTCATCGACCGCACCACGGTGATCCTCGACATCTTCAGCCAGCACGCCAAGAGCCGCGAGGGCCGGGCTCAGGTCGAGCTCGCCCAGCTCGAGTACCTCCTGCCGCGTCTGCGCGGCTGGGGCGAGTCGATGAGCCGCCAGGCCGGTGGTCAGGTCGGCGCAGGCGGCGCGGGCATGGGTTCGCGCGGGCCCGGTGAGACGAAGATCGAGCTGGATCGTCGTCGCATCCGCACCCGCATGGCCATGCTGCGCAAACAGATCCGCGACTTCAAGCCCGCCCGTGAGGCCAAGCGCGCCGAGCGCAAGCGGCACACGATCCCGTCGGTCGCGATCGCCGGGTACACGAACGCGGGCAAGTCGAGCCTGCTCAACGCGCTCACCAGTGCGGGGGTGCTCGTCGAGAACGCGCTGTTCGCGACCCTGGACGCCACCGTGCGCAGGTCGGAGACGATCGACGGTCGCGTCTACACGCTCACCGACACGGTCGGCTTCGTGCGCAACCTGCCGCACCAGCTCGTCGAGGCGTTCCGCTCGACGCTCGAAGAGGTCGCCGACGCCGACGTGATCGTGCACGTCGTCGACGGATCCCACCCGGATCCGGCGGGGCAGATCAAGACCGTGCGCGACGTGATGGGCGACGTGGGTGCGCGCAGCATCCCCGAGATCATCGTGTTCAACAAGGCGGACCTCCTCGACGACGACGAGCGGATGGTGCTGCGCGGGCTCGTGCCCGGTGCGCACTTCGTGTCGTCTCGCAGCGGAGAGGGCATCGCCGAGCTGCGCGCCGCGATCGATGAGGTTCTGCCCAAGCCGGCGGTCGAGATCAGCGCCATCGTGCCGTACGACCGGGGCGATCTCGTCGCTGCCGTGCACGAGACCGGGCTGCTGCTCGAGGTCGCGCACGAGGAGACGGGCACCCGCATCCACGCGCATGTCAACGAGCGTCTCGCCGCGGAACTCGCGCCGTTCGCCGTCTGAGATCCACGGGCGGAAGGTCGATCCACCCCGTCGCGGTGCGTCCTCCGGTGACGTCGTGCGTACCGCGCCGGGCGATCGATCTGCCAACATATCGGTATGAGACGTACCGTCGCGCTCGCTGCCGCCGCTCTGGCGGCCCTCTCCGCCCTTGCTCTCGTCGCTCCTGCGTCGGCCGCGACGGGCACGTCCTGGGCCGACTGGAGCGATCTGCAGGGATCCCCCGGCGCATACACGGGCAGTGTGACCCTCGCGGCGCCGCAGCTGACGGCGACCTACACGAGCGACTCGCGCGGCGGATCCGTCGGGGTGGTCAGCGGATCCAGCTCGTGGCTGGCCGCGTCCACGCCCGTGGGCGCGAAGTACGGCAGCAGCCGTGACCAGCAGTACCTGAACCTGCGACCGCGCGCCGACAATGCGACATCGCCCTCGGAGACGACATACACCTTCGCGCACCCGACCCCGACCGCCGGGTGGACGTTCGTGCTCGGCGACATCGACGCGGACAAGGTCGCGATCTCGGCCGTCGGCCCCGGCGGCCACGTGCTCACCGCCGCCGAGCTGGGCTTCCGCGGCGGGTTCAACTACTGCGCACCGCAGTTCGCGGGCAAGCCCTCGTGCACGGGAGACGCGTCCGATGTGCCGAGCTGGGACGCCTCCACGCTGACCCTGACCGGCAACCCGGCAGCCGCGGACACGAGCGGTGCGGCCGCCTGGTTCGAGCCGAACGCGCCGATCTCGTCGCTGACGTTCACCTTCACCCGCCGTGCCGGGTTCCCGGTGTATCAGACGTGGTTCGCGGCGATCACGCGCTCCGTCTCGGGCACCGTCCAGGATCAGACCGCAGGCACGCCGGCGGCCGGCGTCGGCGTGCGTCTGATCGGCCCCGACGGGACGGTCATCGGCACGACCACGACAGCGGCCGACGGCACCTACTCGTTCGGCGGCGCGGTCGCCTCCCACGGATACACGGTCGAGATCACGCCACCTGCGGGCAAGACCAGCGATCTGCGATCGCGCCAGATCGACCTGTCCGACGCCGATGGCACGGCCGACTTCGCGGTGCGCGACATCATCCCGGTCCCCGTCTCGGGGACGGCGAAGGACCAGCACGGCACCCCGATCCCCGGGGCCGTCATCACGCTCGACAGCGGACGCACCGCGGTCACCGCCGCGGACGGGTCATACTTCTTCGACGACGTTCCGGTGGGCACTCACGCCGTCACGATCACCACGCCCGACGGCTACACCGTGGTCTCCTCGCCGACCCCGTTCACCGTGCCGGGCAACGACGAGACGCCGATCACCGGCAAGGACTTCGTGCTGCAGGTGCAGCCGACACTCTCCGGAACCGTGACGGCTGCAGGCACCGGCGTCGGCGGTGTCGTCGTCACCGCGGAGGGACCAGGCGGCACGGAGCAGACCGTGACCGCCGCGGACGGCACCTACTCGTTCCCGAGACTCCCCGGTGGCGAGTACACGGTGCGCGTGGAAGCGCCGCAGGGCTACGTCGTGGCGGGTGACGCGTCGCGCTCCGAGACGATCGCCGTCGACGATGTCACGAACGTGGACTTCGCGCTCGCCCGGCTGGGGTCGGTCGCAGGCACGGTCACGGACGACGGCGGAGCGCCCCACCCGGGCGCGACCGTGACCGTCACCGGCCCCGGAGGCCCGGTCGCGCTGACCACGGCCGCGGACGGCTCCTATGCGCTCGGCGAACTCGCCCCCGGTGCCTACACGATCGCCGTCACCGTGCCCGACGGATTCACCGGTGCGACGCCGGCCACGCGTAGCGTGACGATCACCGAGCAGGGCGAGCTGATCGAGGGGCAGGACTTCGTGCTGACGCCCGTCGCCGTCACCCCGACCCCCACGCCCACCCCGACGATCACGCCGACGTCTGCGCCGACGACCGCTCCGAGCGGATCCGGCAGCGGGGCGCTGCCCGCGACCGGCGCCGATCCGCTGCCGGTGATCGGCGCCGGAGCGGTGCTGCTGCTCGCCGGTGCGTTCGCCCTGGCGTTCGTACGGCGCCGCAGGGCCTGATTCCGCCGCTCGTCGAGGTGCGGATCCGTCGCTCAGGCGGCGACGAACCGTGCTTCGACGACCGCGGACACCGAGATGTCGTCGCCCTGGAGCTCGAGCCCGGCGCCCGACGGGGGAGCGGCGAACGCGCGCATCGCCTTCGGTGCCATGTCCGCGGTGCCGCGGTCGGTGATGAGTCCGGCGTCGGCGATCTCGATCGGCTCGACCTTGGTGAGTCCCAGGGCTGCGGCATAGGCGTCCGCACGCGCGACCGCGGTGCGCACCGCCTGCGCGGCCACCTCCTGCTCGACGCGGGCTCGCGTCTCGGGCGTCAGGATCCAGTCGGTGCCGTTCACGGCGATGCCGTCGCCGGAGGAGACCTCGGCGACCCACGCGGAGAGCGCCGAGAAGTCCACGAACGTCGCGGAGAAGTCGACCGAGGCGTGATGCACGAGGGCGAGCCGGGTGCCGTCATTGCTCCACGGGCGCTCAGACCGTACTGCGAGGCGGCGGCTGGACCAGGTCTCGACGGCGCCGGCGTCCTCCTGCGCGGCGACGCCGTCGCGCACGGGTTCGGCCAGGGCCAGCGTGCGGGCGACGACGGCCTCGCGATCCGGGCTGTCCAGCGCGACGGACAAGGTGACGATGGCGCGTTCGGGTGCGATCCGCACCTCGTGCTCGCCGCGGACGGTGATGACGACCTCGCTCATGCCGCGACTCTACGGCACGTCGCCGACGTCGCGGCGCGGCGCGGAATGGCGCGAGCGTCCCAACCGTTGTAGTCTGTGATGCTCGGGTGCCTCGCGCGCCCGCTGGTAATTCCACAGAGCGACAGCGGCTCCTTCGGAAGAAGGACCACGGGGCTGATCGGTTTCGACAGCGCCTGTGAATCCACGAGAAGCGGGCCGAGGATGCAGGGTTATCTCGTGAACGCTCCCTGCAAAACAATAAGTGCCAATGCAAAGCGCACTGACTTCGCCCTCGCTGCGTAAGCGAGCCCGATAGTCCGTCAGACCGTATGTGATTCCGATACGGATTCTGGCGTCATCTAGGAATCTTGCTGTGCGACGGCGTCTGGACGTCGTACGGGACTCTTCCCAGGCTGGGCTTGTCGACTTAGGTGTCTGTGACAAAGGTCGGAGCCGAGCAGAACGTCTGCACAGACTGCGCCCGGAGAAGGCGTGGAGACTCAGCGTTGGACGGGGGTTCGATTCCCCCCAGCTCCACCGTAGGAGTCTTAGTCAATCCCCCGTCCGAAGAAGAGGATGGGGCGAAGACTGAGACCCAAGCCGCTGTCGCTCTTGCGGAGTTGAGAAAGACCGCCCTTGGGGGCGGTCTTCTGCGTTGGGTGGGCGTTCTTGGCTTAGGCGGTGTTGAACGCGGCGCTGATCGCGCTCGCGGGCCGCCCTGCTCTGGCCGCGAGGTGGGCGGACTGAGCGGCGAACAGATGCCCGTGGGGTTCGTGCATGGCGGCTTCGGCGATGGCTTCGTCGGTGATGAAGATGCCGTCGAGGATGGCCTGGTTGAGGCGGCGTCGGACTTCGTCGGTCGAGAGCCCGTACAGCTCAAACGGGTTCTCCAGAAGGGTGAGCGCCGCGTCGAGATGCCAGGCCCCTTCGGACAGATCGAGCGTTACCCCAGTGAGCCGTTCCCGCAAGGCTTCCCCGTCGCGGGCGATGTCGAGCAGGCGGCTCTTGATCTTCGCTTTCGGGAGGTCCGGGTCGGCGGCGAGGTCGAGGAGGTTCTCTTCCTGCCCGTCGAGCGTCTTGAGCTGTTCGCGGATCTGCCCCTGCAGAATCCGCTGTGCACGGTCCTGGTCGCTGAGTGCTTCGGCCATGAGGTCGCGCATCTTGCCCCCTGCTCGTGTTCGGATGACCATGCGTCCGGTGTCTGAGGTATGGAGACCGCGAGCATCACTGCCTCGTTCCGTGGAAGTCGATGCGCTCAAGGTTCGATTCCGAGAGCTGCGGCACCTCACGAACTCAAAATGCACCGTGCGTACGTGGGATCCATCGAACGGCCAGGCAGAACGTTGGCCCAGCCCACAGGAAGAGGCCGAGCGGAAATGCCAACCATGCTTGCCTTTGGACGAACGGCAAGAATTTCTGCAGGCGGTGCTTGAATCACTCGCCGGTAGCCGCGGCCGAAGGGCGTGTGCTCATTTCTCAGCGGCCAGGCGCGTGATGTCGGCTGGCCTGATGCGGAGGGATTCCCTGGCCGCATCCGGGTCGAGGCCGAGATTTGCGGCTGCCGGGCGCAACATGTCCGATCCGACGTGCATCGGCGGCGCGGTGGCACCCTCCGGCGTGTCGTAGTCGAAGTACACGTAGACGTCGTGCTCGGCGATGGGGGTCCCGGCGAGCGTCTTGGCCACGGTGCGCGCAGCGGCCTCTACCGTCGCGACGGATCCATCGGTCACGCGGACCGTGACGAGAGTCTGCGTGTTCCACGGTGCGCCGGGATGGCTGACGACCATCTCGGCGGACTTGATGCCGGGCGCTGATGCCAGCGCGGACCTCACTGGGTCGCGATTCGGTGACGCGCACCCCACGAGTGTGAGCAGCGCTGCGAGCACTCCGGCCGCCATGACTTCCTTGCGTCTCATCATTTTCGTGGGTTCTCTCCGCGTGGACCTCGAGGTCGAGTGTCAGGACAGGGATTCGGCGGAGCCTCGCGGCTCGCCCGTGCGCCTGAACTGGGTCCCCAGTGTGAGGCCCACGACCACGACGACACCGCATCCGATCGCGATGGAAGCGAGCATCGCGCCGTCGCTGTCGCCGGCAGCGGGGTCCGAGACGGTGGATGCGGACAGCACCGAGAACAGTGCAAGGCCGAATGCCCCGACGGCGACGAGCCAGGTGTCTAGTTCGCAGGGCCAGGTAGTACGACATGGAGCCGAGGACGGAGACCTGGGCGGCGACGCGTTGCTCTGCCACGGCAGGCCCGGTCGCGTCCTCGTACTGCTTGGTGATGCCGAAGTAGGTCTGGCTGACCGAGCTCGCTCCCCACACACCTGGTAGGTAACTCCCCAGACGCTGTCGATGTAGTCGTAGCCAGGGGTCACGTAGGTGAAGTTGGCGTAGAAGTGCTGCGCGATGATGCCGTCCCACCGTTCGATCGAGCAGTTCTTGTTCCACTGGTGGTTCTCATCGCCGCTCTGCGAGCACTCACCGAACCCGGCGCGGGTCGAGATCGCGCCAGGATCGGGAGCCGGCACCTACAGCGCGAACATAGGTGGAGCGGCCCTGGTATGGGCCGCTCCACCAGGTCTGATCGGGCTTCAGCCGCGTGTGATTGAGACGTCGGCCTTCTTGCCGGTGACCGCGTAGCCGAGTTCGATCCACGCGTTGGGGCCGTTGCGTTCCGGCATGCAGATCGTTGCCGGGAAGGCTCCGCCGAATGGGTCGAGCCAGCACAGCTTCGCGAAGAAGTTGGTGCCCGTCCAGAAGTTCTTCCGATTGGTCCAGGTGCCGTCAGTGATGCCGCTGCTAAAGCTGTAGTTCACGGCTGGCGCGACGCCGTACCAGCAGGGGGTGGCGTTTAGGCTGCAGTTAGTTCCGACCGAGAAGGGCTGGATGCCGCCGGGCTTTGCGGTTGCGGCGCTGATTTCGGCTCGAAGTTCGGCGCTGGTCATCGGTTGGACTGCGGTGACGTTGCCTGTCGCGGGGTCGATCGAGATGCGCTTGAGCTGGTCGGATTCGAGAAGCGCTAGTTGGTCGGACGAGAGATTCTCGGCCGATCCGGTTTGGATGGTTCCGTTGTCGGGCGTGGCGTCGGATGCGTTCGCGGCGGTTCCGCTCAGCGCGACGAGGACCGCCGCTGCGGTCAGGGCCGTTCCGAGGAGGGCGGTGACCTTTCGTGCGACTGCGTTCATGTGGTTCTGTCCGTTCAGGTGAGTTTCATGATGTGGATGCCGGTAGTCCGGTCATCCATGCGATGAGAGCGCAGACGATGGCGACGACCAGGCCGACGACGACCAGTACGGCTTTCGACTCCGAGCTGGCTCGGTTGCCGCGGCCGAGGACGAGGACGAGGACGACCCAGACGGCGCTCGCTCCGATCCCGGCGTAGACGAGCGTGAGGCCGAGGTTGTAGCTGGAGATCTCTGCGCCGGTGGGTGCGGTGACGGGGACTTCGCCGCCGAGCGCAGCGAGCATCCGGACCCCGGCAATTGTCATCGCCACGGGGATCAGCCAGGTGAGCAACCCGGTTACCCACCACCACCAGGCGGTGCGCAACTGGGTACCGTCGATCGTGTGCTTTGACATGGCGTCTCCTCCGGTTGCGAGCCCGGGAGCCGTGGGGTTCATTCGCGACTCCCGGGCTGGGTGTGTTCGAGACTACGGATTGCAGCCCGCTGCAGCCTGCACCCACCACCAGATGTCGGGTCGCCAGGACTCCATGTCCCAGGTCGGCCCGCCGCCACCCCACGTCGTGTAGATGACGTGGCAGTGGTACTGATTCTCGATGCTCGAGCTGACCAGGTACGCGTTGGAACCCAGCTTGGTCTTGAGGTCCTTGGTCCACTCGCCCAGGAACGCCTGGTCCTGAACCTGCGTGCCGATCGCGCTGGGCACCGCGTGCACGACATAGCCGGAGTTCCCGGGCTGCCATGTCACCCACGCGCTCTGCACCAGGTACTGCCCGGCGTACGGGTCAGCGATCACCGGATAGACCACGTTCTCCACGGAGTCGACGTCGACGCTCTGGGTGAGCACCCCGCCGTTCAGGGTGAACCAGGTGGGAATATCCTTGCCGGTGGCATCCTTCGCCCACGGTGCGGCAACGACGCCGACGGCCTCGCCAGCGGTGTTCGTGAAGATCACACCACCGTTCTTCATGATCGTGCCCGTGACGTCATCCGCCGTGGTGATCTCGAAATCGTAGTTGCGTGCGGCATCGGCGTTGTTCAGCCGGATGGCGAACATGGCGCTGGCGTCATCGAGCACGAACGGCTCGACGGCCTCGTTGCCGTTGACGCCGGGAGCCTTCAGCTCGAAGCTCCCCACCTCTGACGTGAGCGTCAGCGTGTCCTCGGTGACCACCGCAGCGGCTGACCCGTCGTCCGTGGACGAGGAGTCTCCCGGGACGATCTCGGACGCAACCTCCGGTGCGACAGCGCTCAGCTGGTCCAGCACCTCGACGGACGGATCGTCGCTCGATGTGCTCGCCGATGCCGAACTCGCTCCGGACAACACACACACGCTCACAGCCAATCCTGCGAGCACCTGGTTCAGAACAGTCCTTCTCATCTTCCCCTCGCTTCTCCGGTCCGGCATTGTTTCTATGCCTTAACTGAAAGCTAGCTTGGCGAGAGCTGAACATCTGTCCCCTCTTCGGTCTACAGACATCGCGCGTCGACGTCAGATATAGTGCGCAGTCGGCCGCTCGTTGATGCACCGGGCGCACCTCGACGACATGTCTTCAGCGGGGGTCGGCAAGCGTCTCGAGAAGCCCGGACACGCGGCTCCGAGGAGACCCGCCAGTGATCAGACAGGGCCAGGCCACGGCTATCGATGCGATCAGGGGGTTTCGACGCCTACCACGTGGTCGTCGTCGCGGCGCTGGTCGATCAACGCCGTCAGGAGCGGGCGCGAGCGTACTGCCTCGAGCGGCTGGCCTGGCATCTGGATGGCCACGGTGTGCGACTTCTCACGCTGGAGGCCCGCCCCGCTCAGCTCATGCAGAGAGACCGGCGCACTATTGATGCCCTGCGCAGCAAGCACGCGCTGCCCGAGGGCCTGCGCATTGACCATGGGCAGCCGAGTACGAGCCGCTGCTGTGGTTCGCGGACCAGGTCCTCGGGGCCTTGGGGGAGTCCTTGGCAGGCGGGCGAACGGATTGGTTCGACGCCGCGAGCTCGTCAACGACCGTCGATCACGTTGAGCTCTAGATACGCGAAAGCCGGGTCCCGTCCAACTGGGGCGGGGTCCCGGCTTCTACTTCCCTTCCCCCAGCGGGGGGCGGGCTACTACGCCAGCCGTTGCACTGTGCCCCTCCCGCACCCTCGGTCACCCTCTCGCACCGCTCAGCGAGGGTCTTCAGCGGTGCGGACCGCGCGCGCAGTCGGGTCGGTCTAGCGGGCGGCAAGGTCGGATTCGCGGTCGAATAGCGTCCCTGCGCAATCGGCCAACAGGTCGTTGGCCGAATGTCTGCCGAGGCGTAGGACATCGCATCACTGAGCGTCGTTCACCTCGCGAGCGCATGGAGCGTCTGACTTGCCAGTCGAGCTGGCGGTGTGTTCAGCGTTCGGTGTAGGGAGCCCAACGGCGGTGGTACTCGATGCCGGGTGTCCCGCGGTGGCGTTCGATGATGGCGTTCGCGCGGCGCATGTACTCGTCGTCGTCGATCGCGCCGCGCGCTGGGTCGACGAGGTTCTCGACGTCGTCGCGGTCGGGGATCCAGCCCTCGTGCCAGGAGTTTGCGAGGGCTTGGACGACGGCGCGGCAGTGGGTGTCGTCGAGCTGCTCGAAGAGCTCCGGCCACCGGGTTTCGATGTCGAACCGGTTGTCCATGCTCGTACTGTACGTGCCGGGAGGGTCCTGGGGTCTACTCGATTGGGGGGTGGATCGTTTCGCGAAAGCCTGCCTGGTGCAGGGCGTTGTGGAGCGTCGGGTAGTCGTAGTCCTGGGGGGCCTCGGCCTCGGCGGCACTCCATGGCGGCCCATGGCTACAGATGCTTGTGCCTCGTTGGAGGGGGTCAGGTCGCCCACTCGGAGAGGAGCTGCGCCCGGGCAGCTGACGGCATGAGACACTGTGCCGATGAGGGACTCTGCGTCTGCTAACGAGTATCGGTTAGTCGGCCTGGGTATTGAGGGCGCGGCAGTCGATCAGTATGTGATTGACACAATGGTCATCAGTCACATGGAAGGCTTGGTCCGCGCAGGCGAACGGACGGTCAAGACAGAGAAGCTTGCATCGCTCTGCCGGGAACTTGCGGCGCACCCTCAGGCTGCGGTGATCGACGACTTCGCGTGGATTGAGGGCTCTTCGTTTCACAATACGGATGGACTGAGTCCCACCTCGATAGTGATGCGGGATATTGCAACGGGGATACTCCTCGCGCGACCTGCGGATCTGCTTTCCTTGATCGGGGACCTCGACGGCTGGCGGCTGCCGGACAACTATGAGTCCGATGTGCGTGCGAGTCTGAATCGTACACTCCCGGGACTACTGCTCACAGTTGTACCGTGCTACGTCGCGGCGTTGACCCTGGAGCGGCGATACGGAGACTCACCGGCGTCTCGGCTCACCGTTGACGATGTAGTCGCGGTGATCGAGGTCTTGTCGAGCGAACTGAATTTCGTACCCGGAGTGCTGCTCTCGGCTCTGAAGCTCGCATGCGCGGGAACCGAAGACAGTCGGAAGACTGTGATGCGCGTGCTCAAGACCGGCCGACGCTCGAAGAAGTCCAAGCAGTATCAACCAATTCAGAACGCCCTCTCCGCGGCATGGGATATCGGCGTCCTGCAACTTCTCTCTGCGAAGCTGCAACAGGGAATCAACGCCGTGCTGGTTACGGAGGACAACGCACTCGCCGACTTCGCAGAATTGCTCACCATCACCAATGGGTGGGTCAGTGTGACGAACGGTTCGTTCGAGACGGATTCGGAATCTCGTTCCCGCGCGCACCAGATCGACGCCGCGTACTTTCTCCGCCGGCTGACAGCGAATCCAGAGTTACCGGATGGCGCCGTCGCTGCCGATGTCATGCGTAGATCTGAGGCGGCCGCGGCAGGCAGTTCCTCGTTCCCAGATGTTCTTGAACATGGTTTGAGCATCAACTTTCCCACGCTGGAGTTTTGGACTGACGACCTCGACCGTATCGCTGCGATGCTCCAAGAGGATCTTGATGGCGAGGGGGCTCAACGGTTGGGAAGCATGCTGGAGGGCGATTTGGTAGACCTTCGGGCACGATTTGACGCTGCGTTCGCGCTGATCAGGGCAACGCTCGAGATAATCCAGACGAACCGGCAAGTCTCACTGGATGACGTTCTACTTTCCTTCTCACGGCGCGATGACTATGCGCTCTCCGTGGCGACAGTTATCGGTGCGTTTGCCAACGTGGATGAAGAGCCTTACAGGGCGGTCCTCTACCGCGAGCTTCTGACCCGCCCCAACACGATCAAGCTTCGATTGACCAGTATTGTCGGCGGCCTAGCAATGGTGACTCGGGAATGGGCTCCGCACCTCGGCGTGACAGTCGCGGCACTTGTGGCTGCTGCGGTCGGCCACGTCATTGAGACATGGCCTCAGGCCGAGGCTGACTGACCGCTGAACACCCGGCTGTAGCACGGCCTGCGTTTCCCTCCTCGAGCACGCCGCCCATGGAGATGAAACGCGCTGTCAGGGCAGAGATGCCTCGCGCAAGCATCTATCTGAAGGTCCCAGGGACATTCCGACGTTCTGGTTGACCCTCCTACTAAGGGAGAGGGGAAGCTGGTCTGATCTTGAAGATCGGCGAGTTTGCAGGATTGACGGGGTTGAGCGTGAAAGCTCTTCGTCACTACGACGAGATCGGCGCACTTGTCCCCGCGGACGTCGATGACCGCTCCGCTTACCGGCCGTATGGCGAGAGTCAGGTGCGGGCGGGTGTGGTGATTCGCGCTCTCCGGGATGTCGGTGTGCCGTTGCCTGCGGTATCCGCTGCGATCTCGGGCGGGGAAGCCGATCAAGCGCTCGAGACTCATCGGGTCCGAGTCCTCGAGCAACGGGAACGAGAGGATCGTGCGTTTCGCGAGGCTGCAGGTCTATTGCACGCCCTCGCCGTGCCGATCGTCATCAGGGAGCGGTCGATGCCGGCGCAGCACTTCGTCGGACAGGTCATCACTGTCCCGGTCGACGATGTTGATGCTGTTTCGGACGATGATGTGAACGACGTGCTTGGTGCGCTGAACGCACGGCTCCTGGCCTCGGGCGTCGGTCCTTGTGGGTCGTTTTGGACCTTGTTGCGTGCTGGCGACCGAGGAGCCGTTGAGACGGTGTGCTGCTGGCCGACCCTCTTCGAGGTATCCGAGGAGGTGCGCGGGCCCGAGAGCTTCTCCGCCGTGCTCCCTGCTCGGACAGAGCTTGTGGCGACGTGGCGTCCGGTCGACGGTCAGGAGCTTCCTGAGGGGACGCTCCACCCCGCCGCAGTCGGGCTCTTCGATGCGATCGCCGAACGTGGGGTTGAACTCGGAAATGTGGAAATGCGTCAGGCGGTCATCGGCGAGAGCTGCGACGACTACGCCGTCGGACTTTCGGTGACGGTGTTGTGGTGACGGTGAGCGTCAGCACGGCGACGTCACGGGCGACCTTGGCCTGGAGTATTGGGAGCGCTGGCCCAAGACCGAGGCAGGCAGCGAGACGTACATCATCCTGCTCCCCATTGAGTCGAGCACTCACGCCTGGGAGGCGACCAGCGTCAAGAACGTCAGACCGCGCGCCTTGGGGCAGCAAGGCAAACGAGTCGCGTGCTCAGCGCACCGGTTGGCGGAGATCCTCTCCTGAAGGCCAGCGACGAGTATCCGCGGCCTGGTGTCGGAGCCCCTGTCACTGCGTTGCTTTCTTGGCTCTTAGACTTCCGTAGGCCGCACCTCCGCGGTGCCCGCACACAACGATCGACACTCGGGAGACTCGATGACCGACGCGACACCCGCCGGGAACGCCTGGAAGCGCTTCTGGAATCGCGGCGGATGGTGGCGTTCGCTGCTCGTCGTCGCCGTCTACTACGCCTTGTACCAGCTCGTCCCGCTCGCGGTGATCGGGCCGTTCGTCGGCGGAATCCATGATCCCGCCTGGAATGTGGTCGTCACCGTCGGTCTGCCGATCGCGATCGGTTGCGTCATCCTGCTCGCGTTCGCCCTCACTCTCGGTTGGATTCCTGAGTTGTTCGGTCAGCAGCCGATCCGCGGCGGATGGTGGATGTGGGCCGGTATCGCCGTTGTGCTGCTGTTCAACGTGCTGCGCTTCGCGACGGTCGACTACGGCAAGGCCGGCCCCGGTATCGTCGTGGCGTGGCTCGTCACGGGCGTCTTCGTCGGCATCGCGGAGGAGACCCTCACGCGAGGTTTTGTCGTGCACCTCCTGCGCAAGGCGGGGTACCGCGAGATCGGCGTCGCCGCAATCTCGTCAGCACTGTTCGCCGCTCTCCACGCAGGCAACATCTTCGGCGGGCAGGCGGTCTTCACGACCCTCATCCAGCTCGTTTACACGTTCGCGTTCGGCATCTGCATGTATCTCTCGCTGCGTGTCACGGGGAACCTCATATGGCCGATCCTGCTGCACGCGACGACGGACCCGTCGATCTTCCTGCAGGGGCTCTATCCCGCGGACGGCGCGCTGACACGCCTCGCCGCTCAGGGCAACATCGCGGTCATTCTCGTTGGACTCGTCCTTCTCATCTTCATCCGGGGTCGCTTCGCACGGCCAGAGGCGAAGAACGGAGTCGGTGACGACGTCACGTTCGCGTAAGGGAGCGTTCCGGCACAAAGCAGTGGCGAGTCACCGTCGCCCGACAAGGCCTGCTGATCGGCGCCGTATCGTGCTGACCCTGCTCGGATCACGACGATTCCCGTTCGTCGGATCGTTGTGCGTCAGATGAGATGTGCGTTCGTGGCGTAGGCGGCGGCCGCGGCGCGGGACGTCAGTCCCAGCTCGGTGAGGATGTTCGCGACGTGCCGGTGCACGGTGTGCTCGCTGAGGGTCAGCTCGCGGGCGATCTCAGCGTTCGTCTTTCCCGCCGCGATCAGCCGCAGCACGGCCGCCTGCCGGGTCGTGAGGATGGAGGAGTCCGCGCCGGAGCGGACACCGAGGTCGGCGAGGATGGAGGCCGCATCGTGCTGCTGTTCGCGCGCACCGGCTTGGTCGCCGAAGGCGGCCAGCTCCTCGGCGAGCGCCCTGCGAGCGCGTGCCTCTTCGTATCGCAGTCCGCACGCGTTGAATCTGTGCACGGCGTCACGCCAGCGCGACAGCGCTGCTGTTCCTGAGACGATCGATGCGGACGCAGCAGCGGCGAAAGCGCGGAGCGGTTCTGTGCCCACCAGATCTGCCGTGGCATCGAGCTCGGCGGCGAGCAGCTGTGCGTCTTCGGTCCTCCCCAGTGCCAGGGCGGCCTCGACGGCCGCAGGCAGGACCGCCGCCCGAGCGAGGAGATTGGTCGCGGGCAGGCCGGCCAGGTGATCCGAGAGGGCGGTCCAGGCTGTCGGTGCGTCGCCCTGGTCGAGGCGTAGCCTTGCTCGGCTGACGATCGCCGGGCCGAAGAACTCGGCCTGTCTCAACAAGGACTCGGCCTCCGCCAGTCGGCCCTGTCGTCGTCTCAACTCTCCGAGCTGCGCGACCGCCTCGACGCGCGACTCTCTCCGGGATGCGGTGAGCGAGGCGAGCGTGGAACGCAGCTGCAGGTCGGCATCGCCCCAGACGCCGCGCTCCATCTGCACCGCGGCGTACTGGATCCGGCATACCGAGGTCAGCGGCGCGAGATTCCGCTCTCTGCTGATCTCCTGGACTCTGGCGCTCCACTCCGCGGCGCGTCCGATGTCTTGCGACTGCCGACAGGCGACGATGAGCCAGCAGCAGATCTTTCCCATCCACATCGGGTCGGCCACGTCGCCGGCCGTCGCAGCGGCCACGGCGCCGTCGAGAAGCCGGATCCCGGACTCGACGTCTCCGGCCATGACCATCGAGAGGCCTGCGTAGGCCTGGCCTGTGAAGGCGAGATCGGCGTCGGCGACCTGCCGCGCGGTCGCGCACGCACGCTCGGACCAGGCCAGCGCCGAGACCGGATCCTCATCGACGCTCAGTGCGAGTTCCGCCGCCCGCACGGCATACCAGCCATGCTCGACCACGAGCGGCTTGCCCTCGAGAAGGTCCCCGGCCCGCGCGATCCATCCCCGCGCCACTGCCGGCCCCTGTCCGAACAGCAGCGCATCCCAGGCGAGGGACGTCGCGGCGCGGGCGGCGCCGACATCATCCCCTCGATCCCGATGACTCCGATATGCGGCCTCCCGATGTCGCAGGCACTGCAAGCCGTCGTCGAGCCACCAGTACGCCTGCGCGATCCCCTCCTCGGCGATCGGGTCGTCACCGACCGCCAGAATGGACGCGTACGCGCCGACGGCTTCGGCCCACGCGCCTCGCCGCAACGATTCGTGGGCCGTAGCCTGATCGCGCCCGATCTCCTTCACGAGGGCCAGCCTTCTCTCGGACCGCGCGGGCCGCAAGAGAGATCAGACCGTGGCGCCCGCGGCCAGCGCCTTGACGTCACCGGTGGTCAGCGCGTTCCCCGCGATTCCCCAGTCACCGCTGCGCACCTCCTCGACGATGCACCACGTGACCGGGCGCATGTTCTCGCCCTCGATCGTGACCATGGCGTCGGTCAAGACGCGGACGATCTCCTGCTTCTGCTCGGCCGTGAACACCTCTTCGATGACCTTGACATTGATGAGCGGCATCACATACCTCCTCGAACGGGCCTCCGGGGCTCGGAGGCGATACCTCACCATCCCGCCGTCGCTGCAGCACCGCATCTGCCAGAAAGGCCATCTTGGGAGAGGAGGGGAGGATGGCCCGGAAGGGCCATCCCTGTGACGCTGGTGTCAGGCGAACGAGCGTCCTCAGGCCCCCATCGTGGAGACCAGCGCGCCGCCTTCGGTCGGCGTCACTCTCCAGGCACTGCCCTCGCCCTCGACGCGGAACCCGTCATCGCCGAGGATCAGGATCGTGCGCTCGTCGATGCCGAGACCACCGGCGACGAGGCCCGACTCGACCGCGGCGACCAGCCGGGACAGCATGCCGCGCTGGGCGACGTGGACCTCGACGGCCACGTCGACGAGACCGATACCAGCCTCGATCTCCAGTTCGTAGCCCTCGTCGGCGTACTCGGGCGAGACGACCAGGCCGCCGATGCGCGAACCGCCTCCGAACGAGCCTTCCGCGGCGATCATCGCACCGGCGGAGACGCCGAGATAGGGCACGCCGTCGGCGACCAGCCGGCGCAACTCGCTGAACACCGGCTCGAGGCCGGCACGCACCTCCTCGACGACGCCGCCTCCCACCGCGATGCCGTCGACGTCGGCGATCGCGTCGAGCCCGATCGGCTCGCCCGGACGCCCTGCGGTCAGGAGCAGGTCGATCGCCGGGTCCGTCGCGGCCTCGACCAGAAGCCCGCCGAGCGCCGCGGCCTTCTCCTCGGCCTCGGGGTGAAGCGAGATCACCGCGATGCGCGGCCGCGTCCGGCCCGCGAGGCGCGCTCGCCGCGTGGCTTCGGCGACGAAGGGCGCGTGGAGCGGGGCGTCTGCGCTTGTGGTCGCGCCGCCTCCGATCAGGTGAACGCTCATGCGGCGTCACCCGTTAACACGGTCGTCAGCCGCACAGTGAAATCGCCAGGTCCCCACTCGCGGAGGATCTGGTGGCAGCTGTCGGAGCCGGTGTCCGGGGCGTTCGCATCGAGGGCCATCCGAAAAGCCTATGCAGGCCGGGACTCCGGCAGCGCGCGCGGAAGCGCTCGGCGTAGCGGTACGACGACGGAGCCCCCGCGATCCGCGCCGTTGCGCGAGACCCCGAGGTCTTTCTCAGATCGGTGCGGGCCGGACTCAGCCGCCCACCACGGGCTGGGTCTCGTAGACGTCGATGGTGCCGCCCATGGCGGTGTGCGGGTGGCCTTCCAGCAGCGCGGCGATCTCGTCGTAGGAGCCGGCCTGCAGCAGGGAGTAGCCGCCCACCGTGGGGTCGGCGCCGGGGGAGACCGGAGCCGTCGGGTCGCCGAAGTTGACGATGGCGTCGCCGGCGCGTGCGGCCCAGCCGTTCCAGGCGTCCATCATCTCGGCGGCCTGCTCGGGCGTGGGCTCCGGCATCGCCGCCATCGCGGCGGGGTCGGCGCGGTAGATCAGGAGGTAGTTGGTCATGGTGTGCTCCTCGTTTCGGGTCCTGCGTTCGCGTGTCCGTCGTCGGCTGCGGACACGCTGAGCATCCCGCAGACCCGGGCGGGGCGGAAGATGCGGGTCCGCATTCATAGCGTTCTGCGAGCGATCCGAACGATCAGCTCATCCGCGTCCAGATGACGTACACGAGGATGGCTGCGACGATGGCGCCGCCGATGATCGCCGAACGGGCCTTGGACGCCTGCTGGGCCGACGCCTTCTGCTTGGTGCGTGCGCGGCGCACGCCGGCCGAATCTGCGCCGAGCACGCGCTCCATGGCGGGGATGTTGGTGTGGTAGATCTTCAGCGCCTCGCGATGCCGCCCGAGCGCGATCAGCGTCTCGGCCCGGTCGTCGGTCGCGTCGAGCGTGATCGCGTGCTCGGCGCCGATCGTCCGTGCGCCGACCTCGGCGGCATCGTCGTAGGCGGCGAGCGCCTCCGGGAAGCGCCGGGCCTCTGCCAGACGGCGGCCGAGCCAGATCCGCAGCTGCACCGCGCGTTCGGGGTCGGACCCGGCGCCGTCGGCGACCTGGATCGCCCGCTGCTGCACAGGGATCATCGCGTCCACGAGGCCCAGGTGCGAGAGGACGAGACCGTGGTCGTTCAGCGTGTCGGCGAGCGCCCAGTGGTCGCCGGGCAGGAGCCGCTCGATCTGCGGCTCGATGCGCGCATAGGCGTCGGCGGCCTCGCGGTACGCGCCGAGCCGCTTCGAGCACTCGGCGGCGCCGCGTTCGGCCCTCAGCCAGTCGATGCCGGCGGTGTCGCTCAGCGCGTCGCGCGCGCGGCTGTACTCGACCAGGGCATCGCCGTATCGGTTCTGACGTACGAGATGGTCGGCATAGCGCAGCGCGGCGAGACCGGGCGATGTCGCGCCTTCATCGGATGCTCCCTCGGCCGAGGCGAACCCGGCCCTGACCTGATCGGCGAGCGCGTCGCGGTCCTGCTGCGCGTCGCCGAGACGCGCGAGGATGCCGTCCAGGTCGCGGATCCGGTGCAGCGTTTGCGGGTCCGTGTCGCCGAGAACGGCTCGTGTCTCGGCGACGACCCGCTCCGTCAGCTCTCTGGCGCGGGGCAGATCGCCGGCGTCCGCGACCGTACCGGCGAGGGCCGAAAGCGTGCTGAGGGTGTGCGGGTCGTCGGCGCCGAGCGCGGCCGTGCGCCGCGCGAGCACGGACTCGAAGCGTCGGGCCGCCTCCGCGTAGCGGCCGAGATGCCGCTCCTCCTGCGCGCGGTTGTGCAGCGTGATCAGGCTGTCGCGGTGCTCGGGACCGAGGATGCGGGACTGCAGCTCGTAGAGCCGGTCGTAGGTGGCGGCTGCTTCGGCATCCCGCCCGAGTTGGCATGCGGCCAGGGCAAGGTTCCCGATCACGCGGGATCCCTGGGCGGTCTCGGCGGAGCCCTCGGCCTCGAGCCGCGCGAGCACGGGCCGCAGCAGTGCCTCGGCTTCCGCCGCGCGGTCGCTGCGCAGATACACCGCGGCGAGATCGATCGCGTGGCCGATGTCGCCCGACGCGTCATGGAGCGCGCGCATCTCTGCCACGGCCTCGTCGCTGCGCCCCAGGTCCTGCAGGGCGAGCGCGCGGGCGTCGCGGAGCTCGGAGATGATCCGCGGTGAGGCGCCGTCGTGCTGGGCGATCTCGATCGCGTCGGCCAGCACCGCCTCGCCCTCGGCGTTGCGCCCGATGCCGCGCAGGGTGGCGCCGAGCGCGTAGCGGGACTGTGCGAGCCTGGTCGCCGCCGTGCGGCGATCCTCGGGGGTGGACGCCTCTGCGGCCAGCCCGAGTTCCAGCGCGAGCGATCGCTCGAACTCCGCGAGAGCCTCGGATCCGCGGCCGGCATCGCGCAGGGACGAGCCGAGGTCGTCCCGCACGTCGATCTCGCTCCGGCGTCCGGGGGGACCGAAGTCGCGGAGACGGTCGGCGCCCGCGCGCAGCGCATCCAGGGCTTCGGAGGAGTGCGGCGCATGCCAGCGGGACAGGTCCGTCCAGGCATGTGCGATCTCGTTCGCGAGGTGCTCGGGCGATGCCAGGGACGGATCCGGATCCGGTGTCGGTCCCTCTGCCGTCGCCGGATCGACGGAGGGCAGTCCCTCGCATGCGCGGTCGAGGTGTGCGCACCGCGCGGCGGCAGCGGCGAGACCCGATTCGCTGAGCTCGGGGGAGGGAATCTCTGCACGGGCGTCCCGCAGCACGCGGGCCAGCAGGTCGCGGGAGCGCAGCGCGAGCACGGCGCGCGGTGCGTGATCCGCGGTGTCGTCCACGATGCCACGAGCCTCGGCGATGAGGCCCGGCCAGACACCCTCGCGATCCTCCCGGTCGAGCTGCACCTCGACCGCCATCATCCGCGACGCGAGCACCTGGTCGGCACCGGGGCCGAAGCGCGCGGTCTCGAGCACGGCGATCCGACGCACCAGCGGCAGCGGATCCTCCGTGGACGCGCCGTCGCGGGCGAGCACGCGCAGCGTCGTGGTGCGGAACTTCATGGCGTCCAGGGTGAGCGCGTCGTCCTCCCCGCGTTGCCGTTGCAGCGCCGGGATCAGAAGTGCGAGATCGGCGTCGGCTCCGGCGGCGTCGCCTGACCAGTACCGGGTCCTGGCGCGCCACCACCAGGCGTCCAGCGTCGAGGGAGCATCGAAGCCGAGGAGCGCGCGGCGGCCGTCCAGGACCTGCCCCCAGAGCAGCGCGGACTGCTCGTCCTCGTCGATCCTCGACAGCTCCGTCGCCTTCGCCGCGAGCGCTGTCAGGTGGTTCTCGCCGCGTTCGTCCGCCGCCGCGGCGCGCGCGATGAGCAGGTCGTAGGCGTGCAGTCCCTCGGCGGGATTCATCCGGGAGAGCAGCTGAGCCCGCCGGTCCAGCAGCCAGAGCACGCGGCCGTGGGCGCCTCCGAGCGTCTGCTCTCCTTCCGCGATCAACGCGTCCAGCGCGGCGACGACGGCGGAAGTCGCAGCACCCTGTCCGACCATCTGCTCGGCGGCGCGGGCGTAGAGGCGGTCGTCGAGCAGCTGCTCGCGGTGCTCGTCCAGGTGCCCCTGATCGGAGAGCGCGCTCTCGCAGACCTCGGCGAGCGTGCGGTACAGCTCCCTGGCCTCGTCCGCATGGCCGAGCTCGTCCAGACCGTAGGCGAGTCCGCGCAACGCGCTGCGGTGGGCGTCGCCGCCTTCGCCCTCGGTCATCAGCGCTTCGGGGAGCAGGCCGCGGAAGGCGTCGAGAGCCCGAGCGATGCGCACCGGATCCTGGCTCGAGACGTCGGACCACGCGGACTGGAGCGCATCTGCCATCACGCTCTCGACAGTAGAAGGCCGCGAGGTGCCGGGCAACTCGTCCAGCCGTGCGGACGCTGGGAGTGCGTCAGCCGAAGGATCCGACCACGATCGTGAGGTCGTCGTGGATCTTGCCGTCGAAGTCGGAACGGTCGCGGAGATGCTCCTCCCCGGAGCGGATCTCCGCGGCCAATGCGGCCAGCCCTCCGCACTCCGCGCGGCGCGCGAAGGCTCGAAGATCGTGGGCGTCGACGAGCTGGAACCCGCGCGTGCCGCCATCGGAGGCGGCGATCACGGCCGACGTGCCGACGATCGTCTGACGCCCGACCAGGGCCTCTGCGGCGACCTCCGGATCCGTCTGCGCGCACCAGAACCCGTCAGGAGCGTTGCGGCATTCCTCGAGCGCCCGCCAGCGGAGCGCTGCCAGCTCGTCAGGACTCGCCTCCGTCCTGCCCGTTCGGGCGGACAGCAGCTCCCGGGTGCGCCGCTCCACCGAGTGCTCGATGCGGTCGTCGGTGATCTCCCACGTGCGGCCCGACACGTCTCGCAGCACGATCGAGGCATCGCAGAGCACGAGGTGTTCGACCTCGGCGCCGTCCACGCGCCAGGCGGCGACCGTCGCACTCGGCGACCCGCCCTCGAACGTGCACGTCCCTGCATGCCGCGCGGTGACCTCGGCGATCGCTCCGGCCAGGGCGTCGCGCATCGGGGTGCCGCGATCCTCCAGCCGCGCGCAGAATGCATCGGCGAGGGCGTGCGAGTACCACGCCACGGTGTGGGTGCAGCCGCGGCGCAGCTCGGCCGGGATCCCGGCGCCGTCGACGACGACGCCGATCCCGTCGGCCCGCGCGATCGCATCCTCGTTGTCCCGCTCGGCCGAGGCCGGAAGGGTGAGGGACATCGTCCGCACCGGCACCTCGATCAGCGCCGAGGGTCGATCAGGACCAGGCCCTGCTTCGTGTCGGACACGGTCACCCAGCCGGGGCCGAACAGGTAGGTCATGCCGTAGCCGTCTGCGTCCTGGCTGAGCGAGGCGCGCGGATCCGCCGTGATGTAGACGCCGCGGTCGCTGTCCTCGCGGATCCATCCCGAGGCCACGAGCTGCTCCTGGCGGGCCTTCGCGTCGGCGCCCGCGATCGGCGCCCAGCCGTAGAGCAGGCCGTGATCGGAGGCGATGGCCGGATCCGACCACAGACACTCGATGCCGCCCGGCACGGGGTCGGGCCCGAAGGCGAAGTCGCGCTTCATCGCGGCCCAGCCCTGCTTGTGCAGCGCGGCGACCGTGTCGGAGGGGATCAGCGTCTCGCAGCTCATCGAGGCCGGCGCGGTCACGGTGACGTCGGACGTGGGCGGGGCCGTCGGCGTCGGGGCGTTGCTCTTCGCGTCGGACGTGGGTTTCACGCTGGGGGCGGGGGAGGGGGTGCCCCCGGCGCACGCCGTTGCCGCGGTGAGCACGCCGACCGCGAGCCCCAGCGGCAGGATCACACGTGCGACGAGGCGCATCAGGGCGCGGCCGGCGTCTGCTGTCGTGCGGGATCGGGCAGCGCGGCCGTCGGCGTGTGCAACTGCTCCAGGAATGCGGAGTGCAGCACGCCGTTCGTGGCGAGCGCCGAGCGTCCCGCGAGCGTGGCGGTGCCGTCGAACGCGGTCGCCGTGCCGCCCGCCTCGGCGACGATCGCGAACGCTGCGGCGATGTCGTACTCCTTGACGTCGAATTCCGCGACCATCTCGAGACGCCCCTCGGCGAGCATCATGTACGAGAACACGTCGCCGTAGGCGCGATCGCGCCAGACGCGACGGCTCAGGGCGACGAGCGCGTCGAGGTGGCCCGCCTCGTCCCACTGCGCGATGCTCTGGAAGCTCACGCTCGCGTCGTCCAGGCTAGCCACATCGGACACCCGGATCGCGCGCGGCTCGGAGTCGGTGGATGCCCAGGCGCCGAGGCCGGGGGCGGCCCACCAGCGCCGCCCGAGCGCCGGCATGCTGACGACGCCGACCTTGGCGACGCCGTCGACGGCGAGGCTGATCATGGTGCCCCACATCGGCACCCCGCGCAGGAAGTTCGCGGTGCCGTCGATCGGGTCGATGACCCACTGCCGGTGCGCATCGCCCGAGGTCCCGAACTCCTCGCCGAGGATCCCGTCCTGCGGGCGCTCGGCCTGCAGGATCTCGCGGAGCGCGCGTTCGGTCGCCAGGTCCGCATCGGTGACGTGCGAGTGGTCGGCCTTGAGCGACACGTTCAGGTCGGCCGCGTCGAAGCGCGGCAGCGACTGCGCATCGGCGGCATCGGCAAGGCGGAGAGCGAGGTCGAGGTCGCTCTGGAAGTCTGCTTCGGCGCGGGTCTCAGTCACGCCTCAAGGATATGCGGCGAAGGCCGCCGAACTCCGGGCGAACGCGGCCCAAAGCGCACTGCGGGCGGCCGACACGCCAGGGATGCACGCGGACCCGGCGCCGATTTCGCTTCCATCGGATCCGCTGGTAATGTGATTCCTCGGCCGGGGAACCGGCCCGCCACGCACCTCTAGCTCAATCGGCAGAGCAACTGACTCTTAATCAGTGGGTTCTGGGTTCGAGTCCCAGGGGGTGCACGGACAAGCCCCGATAGATCTCGCCATCTATCGGGGCTTCTCTGCGTTCCGGGACGAGCGCGCATCGTCTGCCCCGTCGACCCCTAGACCAGACATTCGCCTGCAGCTGACGTGCCGAAATCGGTGGAAGAGAACTCGAGAGAGTCGCGTCATCGATCGGGCTTCGCGGCGTCTCACCATGTGCATGGCTAGAGCCCCTCGAGAATCCCCAGATGCTCGACGCGCTTTCCGCTAGTCCTGTCGCCATAGGGGAATGGCGGGTGCGGCCGGATTGTCCCCCCGGCCGCACCGTTTCCCGATGGCAGGATCGCTGTCACGGAGCGGTCCGACGGGGTCTCGCCGTCGGCAGCGGCGCTCAGTAGACTCGCGCCATGACCGATGGGGATGGGACGGCGGAGAGCCCCTGGCTGCTGCGCACGGCGCCGGGTTCGAGCGAGTACACGATGCACCGCGACGGCGACGAGCTCGTCTGCCAGGTGGGGTCGACCACCCTGCGCTACCAGGCGAGGGCGATCGAGGATCTGCACGCCTGGCTGGTCGCGCAGGGCGACTGGGCCGCGCTGGGAGCGGCGGACGAGCAGAAGCCGGCGGCCGAGGGGACCGTGGAGGCGTTCGGCCGCGCGGAGGACAACCCCGTCGGCGGCTGGTATGGCCTGCGCAAGGGCTACCGCGGGCGCTTCGGCATGTATCTGCCTCCGTTGCTCGAGCGGCTCGGGCTGGTGGAACTGGAGCACAACGCGCGGAACAACCGCGTGCGCGCGCTCTGAGCGGAGCTCTTCGAGCTCAGACGACCCGGACGGACAGCAGCTGATATCCGTCGGGGACCTTCGCCTCGAGCGCGGCCATGTCGTCGGCTTCGATCTCCTGCAGGCCGTCGCGGCGCACGATCGTGCCCTCCGCGGTGAGGATCGTGTCCTTCTTGGCCATCGCGACCGGCGCGGACGCGAGCTGCCACCCCTCGGGGGTCTCGGCGGAGAGCAGATCCTGGATCTCGTCCAGCTCCTCGGCCTGCACGGTGTGGGTCTTGGACTCGACGGGGCGCATGAGACCGATCAGCATGTCTCCAGCGTAGAGCCCGCCGCCGACGACGAAGCCCGCCCCGCGCACCGTTGTGCGGGGCGGGCCGTTTCGCGGCACCCGTTCGGGTCGGGTGCAGACCCTCAGGCGGCGTCGCCGATGAGGATCGCCTCCGCATCCTCCGCGGCGTCGTGCGAGCCGCGGTCGATGTGCGCGAGCGCGCGGCGACCGAGGAGCACCACGAGCGCGGCGATGAGCACCGAGACCCCCGCGAAGAGGTAGGGGACGGTGTCGCCCCAGAGGTGCGACAGGAGCGCTGCAAGGGGAGGAGCCACGGCACCACCGATGAAGCGCACCGCGGAGTAGGCCGACGAAGCGACGGAGCGGGGCAGATCCGTGGCCTCCATGACCGCCTCGGTGAGCACCGTGTTCATGATGCCGAGAAGCAGTCCGCCGACGATGATGCAGATCACGAGCGCCATCGGGATGGCCACCAGGATCCCCGCCACGATCAGATCGATCGCCAGCAACGGCAGCACGAACAGGATGATCCGCGTGATCGGCATCCGGCGCAGCAGGATCGGCGCGACCCAGACGCTCGTGACGGCGAGCGCGATGCCCCATCCGAAGAAGGTCAGCCCGATGCCGATCGCGCTGAAGCCGAGCGGGAACGGGGAGAACGCCAGCAGCACGAAGAAGCCGATGTTGTAGAACAGCGCGGCGACCGCCAGCACGCCGAGGGCGGGTCGTCCGAGCGCCTTGAACGGTGCAGAGAACGGCACGGGCTGGCGCTTCTCGAACGGTCCGCGGAGCAGGGTCAGTACCGCGATGAAGCCGATCGCCATGAGCACGACGACGCCGAAGAACGGACCCTGCCAGGCGACCTCGCCGAGGAGCCCTCCCAGCAGCGGGCCGATCGCGATGCCGAGGCCGAGCGCGGCCTCGTAGAGGATGATGGCGGCACTGGATCCGCCGCTCGCCGCTCCGACGATGGTCGCGAGCGCGGTCGAGATGAACAGCGCGTTGCCGAGCCCCCAGCCGGCGCGGAAGCCGATGATCATGTCGACGCTGCCGCTCAGGGCGCACAGAAGCGCGAAGACGACGATGAGCGCGAGGCCGATCAGGAGGGTGGCCTTGGCGCCGATCCGGCTGGAGATCCAGCTCGTGAAGAGCATCGCCACACCGGTGACGAGCAGGTAGCTGGTGAACAGCAGCTCGGTCTGCACCGGCGTCGCCTTGAGCGACTCGGCGATCGCGGGGAGGATCGGGTCGACCAGCCCGATGCCCATGAACGCCACGACACAGGCGAAGGCGACCGCCCAGACCTGTGCGGGCTGTTTCCAGATCGATACCGAGGAACCGGTGGTGCTCAACGTGCTGTCCTTTCCAGAAGCGAATGGGTGTGCAGGATCTCGGCGGCGCGGGAGAGGTGCTCCCAGTCCGCATCGTCGAGGTCGCTGAATCGCGGAGCGAGGATGCGCTGGATCTCGTCGCGCCAGGCGTGCAGGGCGGTGCGCCCCTCGGCCGTGATCGTGACGACCGTGGCGCGGGAGTCCTCGGGGTCGGGGGAGCGCAGCACGAGTCCTTCGTGCTCGAGCTGGCCGAGCATCCGGGTCATCCCCGGCTGAGTCGTGCGGCTGGCTCGCGCCAGCTCGCCCACGCGCTGCCCGTTGTCGCCGTCGAGCAGGCTCAGTGCCCGCCACTGCGCCGCAGGAGCATCGTTCCCGGCCTCCTGCGCGGCGATCCGGGTGAGCGCGTGCGTCGAGAAGACAATCGACTGCAGGATCTCTCCGTGATTCATACCAGAAGTATATAACTGTTGGTATGTAATCGGCAAGATGTGATTCAGCGCGAGGCGCGGCCGGCGATCCTTGCGGAGAGCTGGTGGGCGTGCGCGAGTAGGGTGCGCCCGAGCATGGGCAGGCGATCGGGGCCGAAGCGGAACTCCACGCCGGTGAGGCTCAGTGCCCACTCCGGGCGGCCGTCGCGATCGAACACCGCCGCGCCCATGCCCCAGCTGCCCTCGACGATCAGGCCCGGGTTCACGGCGTACCCCCGTGCCTTCGTCTCCGCCAGGCGTCGGCGCAGCGGAGTCTGGGCGTGCGTGCGCCCCCAGCGTTCGCCGAGCTCGGGGTGGCGAGCGAGGTATGCATCCACATCGTGGTCAGACAGGAACGACAGGATCGCGAGTCCGGCGCTCGCGACGCCGAGCGGGAAGCGCACGCCCTCGCTGAGCACGAAGGAGCGGATCGGGAAGGCGCCCTCCTCGCGCAGCAGGCAGACGGTCTCATCCGCCCTGCGCACCGAGAGGAACGCGCTCTCCTCGGTCTTCACCGCCAGCGACCGCACGATGTCGCGCGCGAGCTCGGTGATGTCGTAGCGCGCCGCGGCCACTGTTCCCATGAGGTAGAGCTCCGGACCGGGCATCCACAGGGCGGTCTGCGGATCCTGGTCGACGAGGCCCTCCGCACGCAGGGCCGACAGCAGCCGGTGCACGGTCGAACGACTGAGCCCCGAGGTCGCGGCCAGGCGCTGCAGTGCCGCCCCGTCGGGGGAGGCGGTGACGAGGCGGAGCAGTTCGGCCGCGCGCGCGATCGCCTGGGCTCCGGGCACGGAGCGCTTCGCCGGGGACGCCTGTTCCATGATGTGGACGCTACCGACGGCACCGCCCACATCGCAAGCACGGGCTTGAACCCCCTGTCCGCCGGGCGCAGAGTGGAGACGTATCCCACACGAAGGAGTGGCGAGTGATCGACAAGCAATGGGCTTCCGCGGCGGACGCGGTGGCCGACATCCCGGACGGCGCCTCGCTCGCGGTCGGCGGCTTCGGGCTCTCCGGCAACCCGAGCGCGCTGATCGCGGCGCTGCTCGCGCAGGGCACGTCGGGACTCAGCGTGGTCAGCAACAACTGCGGCGTCGACGACTGGGGACTCGGGCTCCTGCTCGGCGCGCAGCGGATCCGCAAGATGACCTCGTCATATGTGGGGGAGAACAAGGAGTTCGAGCGTCAGTTCCTCTCCGGTGAGCTGGAGCTCGAACTGACGCCGCAGGGCACGCTCGCCGAGAAGCTGCGGGCCGGCGGATCCGGGATCGCCGCCTTCTACACCCAGACCGGCGTCGGCACCCAGGTCGCCGAGGGCGGCCTGCCGCGGCGCTACGCCGCCGACGGTTCCGTCGCGGTCGCCTCGCCCGCCAAGGACGTGCGGACCTTCGCGCTGCACGGGCAGCCTCGTGAATTCGTGCTCGAGGAGGCGATCACCACCGATTTCGCACTCGTGCACGCCGCCCTCGGCGACCGGCACGGGAACCTGATCTTCAACAAGGCCGCGCGCAACTTCAACCCGCTCGCCGCGATGGCGGGGCGCATCTGCATCGCGCAGGTCGAGCGGCTCGTCGAACCGGGCGAACTGGACCCGGACCAGGTGCACCTGCCCGGTGTGTACGTGCATCGCGTGGTCGAGGTCGGATCCGACATCGAGAAGCGCATCGAGCGGCGCACCGTGCGCCCTGCGACGAGCTCAGGGACCGGATCCGGTTCCGGGAACGGGGAGGCCTGACATGGCCCTGACACGCGAGGAGATGGCGGCGCGCGCCGCCCGCGAGCTGTCCGACGGCTCTTACGTGAACCTCGGCATCGGGCTGCCCACGCTCGTGCCCAACTACGTGCCGGAGGGCGTGACCCTCGTGCTGCAGTCCGAGAACGGCATACTCGGCGTGGGTCCGTATCCGGCGGAGGACGCGGTCGACCCCGACCTGATCAACGCCGGCAAGGAGACCGTGACCACGCTGCCCGGTGCCGCGTTCTTCGACTCCGGGCTCAGCTTCGGCATGATCCGCGGCGGCAAGATCGACGCGGCGATCCTCGGTGCGATGCAGGTGAGCGCCACCGGGGACCTCGCGAACTGGATGATCCCGGGGAAGATGGTCAAGGGCCCTGGAGGCGCGATGGACCTCGTGCACGGGGCCGGACGCGTGATCGTGCTCATGGAGCATGTCGCCCGCGACGGCTCCGCGAAGATCGTCGACGAGTGCTCCCTGCCGCTCACGGGCCGCGCGGTCGTGCATCGGATCATCACGGATCTCGCCGTGATCGACGTCACCCCCGAAGGCCTGCGGCTCGTCGAGCTCGCACCAGGGGTGAGCGTGCAGGATGTGCAGGATGCGACGCAGCCGACGCTGCTGGTCGCGGAAGGACTGGAGTGATCATGAGTGCAGACGACATCGTCATCGTCGCGGCGGCGCGCACGCCGCAGGGACGTCTGAAGGGGCAGTTGGCCTCCTTCACGGCGCCGCAGCTGGGATCGTTCGCGATCCGCGGCGCACTCGAGCAGGGCGGGGTCGACCCGGCAGAGATCGACGCCGTCATCGTCGGGCAGGTGCTGGCCGCAGGCTCCGGGCAGAACGCCGCGCGGCAGGCCGCGATCGGCGCGGGCATCGGATGGGACGTGCCCTCGCACTCCGTCAACAAGGTGTGCCTGTCGGGCCTCACGGCCATCATCGATGCCGCGCGGATGATCCGCACCGGCGATGCGCTCACGGTGGTCGCCGCGGGCATGGAGTCGATGACGCGGGCACCGCACCTGATGATGGGCTCCCGCGACGGCTGGGCCTACGGGTCCGTCGAGGTGCTCGACCACATGGCGTACGACGGTCTCACCGACGCCTACGACAAGGAGAGCATGGGGGCGTCGACCGAACGGCACAACCCGCGCTTCGGCCTCACCCGCGAGGCGCAGGACGAGGTCGCGGCGCGTTCGCACCAGCGCGCGGCCGCCGCGCGCGACGCGGGCGTGTTCGAGGGCGAGATCGTGCCGGTCAGCGTGCCTCAGCGGCGCGGCGAGCCGGTGGTCCTGACCTCCGACGAGGGCATCAGGCCGGAGACGACCGTCGAGACGCTCGCGGGACTGCGACCGGCGTTCGCCGAAGGCGGCTCCATCACGGCGGGCAACTCCTCGCAGATCTCCGACGGCGCCTCGGCGGTCGTCGTCACCACACGCGCCAACGCCGAGGCCAAGGGCTGGCCCGTGCTCGTCGCGGTCGGCGCCAGCGGACAGACCGCGGGTCCCGACAACTCGCTCCAGGAGCAGCCGGCCAACGCCATCCAGCGGGCGCTCGACAAGCAGGGGATCACGGCGGCCGACCTGGATCTGGTCGAGATCAATGAGGCCTTCGGCGCCGTGGTCGCGCGCTCCGAGGCCGTGCTCGGCCTGGATCCGGAGATCGTGAACGTGCACGGCGGCGGCATCGCGATCGGTCACCCGATCGGCGCGAGCGGCAACCGGCTGGCCGTGCACATGGCGCACGAGCTGGTGCGCCGCGGCTCCGGAACGGCCGTGGTCGCGCTGTGCGGCGGCGGCGGTCAGGGCGAGGCGCTCATCCTCACGCGCTGAGCCCGAGGACGCCTCTCCGGGAGCGGCTTCGGCCGCTCCCGTAGGATCGGCGCATGACGACGATCCAGGCTCTGACGGCGACCGACCGCGACGAGTGGCTGCCGCTCTGGCAGGCGTACCTGACGTTCTACGAGTCGGTCCTCGCCGAGGACGTGACCGCATCGACCTTCGCGAGGATCGTGGATCCGGCGGGGGACATCCACGGCGCGATCGCCCGTGACGACGAGGGCCGCGCGGTCGGGTTCGTGCACTGGTTCGCCCACCCCGCCACCTGGTCGAAGACGGCGTACACGTACCTCGAGGACCTCTTCGTGGATCCGTCCGTCCGCGGGGGCGGCATCGGCCGGGCGCTGATCGCGCACGTGACGGACGCGGCGCGGGCCGCGGGCAACGACAAGGTCTACTGGCTGACGGCGGAGGGCAACACCACCGCGCGCGCCCTCTACGACCGGGTCGCCGAGCGCAGCGGGTTCATCCACTACGAGATCGACCTCGACTGACAGCCTCACCCGGTCCCTGAGCCTGCTGACGGTCCCTGAGTCCACTGACGGTCCCTGAGCCTGTCGAAGGGCGCTCTCGGATCCGGCCGGGTCAGGCCTTGTCGGCCTTGCGCTGCGCCTTGAGCTCGGCCTTGAGCTCCTTCTTGGCGCGCTTGTACTGCACGGGGGCCACGGGGGAGTCGTAGGAGACGGACTCGCCGCGCTCATCGCGGCGGAAGTCGACGATCGCGCCGACGGCGAGGGCGATCGTGATGCCCCAGCTCAGCCACGCCAGCACGGCGCGCCAGGTGATCGGTGCGTCGCGCGTTCCGCGCAGCAGCGCGATCCCGCTCGTGATCGCGCCGAACAGACCGCTCGCGAAGAGGTAGTTGCGCATGGATCGAGTCTAGCCAGCGCGGCTCAGGACCTGCGGGATCCGCCTCCCGGAAGATCGTCCGCCTCGGTAGACTGGGACCATCACCGATGTGCATTACCGGCCGCCGGCTCTTCCGGCGGAAAGCGGCGGCACCTGACTGCGTCCCCTCGTGCGCGACGCCAGAGACCTGTTCCGCCATGACCACTTCGCACACCTCGTCCGTCTCCGCCGTTCCCAGCCTGTTCCGCAGGGTCGGGATGCCCTATTTCGTCATCGCCTTCATCGCCCGCCTGCCGTTCGCGATGATGGTCGTCGGCGTGCTGACCGTCGTGGTCGCCGCGCGCGAGTCGGTGGCTCTGGGCGGACTCACCTCCGCCGCTGTCGGCATCGGAACCGCCTGCTTCGGCCCGCTCCTGGGGGCGGCCGCCGACCGCCGCGGCCAGCGGATCGTCCTCGCCATCGTCGCGGTCGCCAACGCGCTCGCGCTCGTGGGCTTCACGCTCGTCGTCTACTCCTCCGCCTCCGAGCCGTTCGTGCTGCTGAGCGCGTTCGCGATCGGCGCCACCGCCCCGCAGGTCTCTCCGATGTCGCGGTCCCGGCTCGTCACGATCATCGCGGAGCGCGTGCCCGCCGATCGCCGTGCGCGCACCACGTCGTCGACGATGTCGTACGAGTCCGCGGCCGACGAGACCGTGTTCGTGTTCGGCCCGTTCCTGGTCGGGGTGCTCGCCACGGCGATCGCCCCCTGGATGCCGCTCGTGATCGCCGCGGCCCTGATCCTGATCTTCGTGGGCGCCTTCGCCCTGCACCCCACCGCCTCCCACGTCTCCTCGCAGCGCGGCGTCGACGGCCGCGCCACCTCGCAGGTCTCCGAACTGTTCCGGCCCCGTCTGCTCATCGTGGTGGTGGGCATGCTCGGCGTCGGGGTCTTCTTCGGCGCGATGCTCACCTCGCTCACCGCGTTCATGACCGAGCACGGCCGCCCCGAGGAGGCCGGACTGCTCTACGGGGCGCTGGGCGTCGGATCCGCGATCCTCGCGCTCGGCGTCGCGTTCCTGCCCGCGCGATTCACCCTTCCCGCCCGCTGGCTGCTGTTCGCGGGCATCCTCTTCGGCGGCAGCCTCGGGCTGCTCTGGGTGCGCGAACCCCTCGGCATGCTCATCGCCCTCGCCGTGATGGGCTGCGGGATCGGCCCCACGCTGGTCACCCAGTTCAGCCTGGGCGCCGCATTCGGACCCGGGGACAGGTCGGCCACGGTCATGACGATGCTCGGATCCGCGATGGTGGTCGGGCAGGCGATCGGCGCCGTGTCGACGGGGCAGGTCGCCGATGCGGCGGGCGCGCAGGCATCGCTCGTGCTGCCCGTCTGCGCAGCGGCCCTGGTGCTGCTCGCCGGCGTCGTGAACGCCCTGCTGGCTCGGGGCGGACGCGCCGCGTCCTGACGCGGGAGGACGCCGGCTCTCGTCGGGTGACTAGCCTGGAGGAGGCATCCCCGCTGCCGTGAGGAGCGTTCCCATGACTTCGTCCACCCCCACCGCCTCGTTCGTCATCGTCGCGAATCGATTGCCGGTCGATCGCGTTCCCGGCCCCGACGGCGAGGTGATCTGGCGCCGCTCACCGGGCGGGCTCGTGGCCGCCCTCGAACCCGTGATGCAGTCCGTCGACGGCGCCTGGGTGGGCTGGGCCGGACAACCGGATCTCGATCTCAAGCCCTTCACGGAGGACGGCATCCGGCTGCTGCCCGTGACGCTCTCGGCGCAGGAGGTCGAGGAGTACTACGAGGGGTTCTCGAACGACACGATCTGGCCGCTCTACCACGACGTGATCTCGTCCCCGCAGTACCACCGCGAATGGTGGGACGCGTATGCGCGGGTGAACCGCCGCTTCGCGGAACGCGCCGCGAGCGCGGTCGCGGAGGGCGGCACGGTGTGGGTGCACGACTACCAGCTGCAGCTCGTGCCGGCCATGCTGCGCGAACGCCGGCCCGATGTCACGATCGGCTACTTCCATCACATCCCGTTCCCCGCGCACGGGCTCTACGCCCAGCTGCCCTGGCGGAACCAGGTGCTGCAGGGCCTGCTCGGCGCCGACGTCGTCGGGTTCCAGCGTGCGCAGGACGCGACGAACTTCCTCACGGCGGTGCGCCGGCGGCTTCGGCTCGACGTCAAGGGCTCCACGGTCACCGTGCCCGACGGCGGCCCGCGCACGGTGGTCGCCCGTGCCTTCCCGATCTCGATCGACACCACGCCCTACACCGAGCTCGCGGCCCGCCCGGATGTGCGCGCCAGGGCAGCGGAGATCCGCGAGGGCCTCGGCAGCCCGAAGAAGATCCTGCTCGGAGTGGACCGTCTCGACTACACCAAGGGGATCCGCCACCGCATCAAGGCGTTCGGCGAACTGCTGGACGAAGGCAGGATCTCCGTCGAGGACGTCACACTCGTGCAGGTGGCCAGCCCCAGCCGAGAGCGGGTGGACGCGTACGTGCAGCTGCGGGACGAGATCGAGCTCGCGGTGGCGCGCATCAACGGCGATCACGACACCATGGATCACACCGCGATCCGCTACCTGCACCAGGGCTTCCCGCGCGAGGAGATGGTCGCCCTGTACCTGGCCGCCGACGCGATGCTCGTGACGGCCCTCCGCGACGGCATGAACCTCGTCGCGAAGGAGTATGTGGCCACCCGCGGCGATCAGCGCGGCGTCCTCGTGCTCAGCGAGTTCACCGGCGCCGCCGACGAGCTGCGTCAGGCGGTGCTCGTGAACCCCCATGACATCGAGGGGCTCAAGGACGCGATCATGCAGGCCGTGGAGATGCCGCCGCGGGAGCAGTCCCGGCGCATGCGAGCGCTGCGCAAGCGCGTGCTGGAGAACGATGTGAACGCCTGGTCGCGGGACTTCCTCGCGGCCCTCGAGAACGTACGGAGCGCACGATGACCCGCGACTGGACCGTCGCCGCAGAGACCGACCCCGCCCTCGCCGCGATCGCCGGCACCCCGCGACTTCTGGTCGCGCTCGACTTCGACGGCACGGTCTCGCCGCATGTGAGCGATCCGATGTCCGCCAGGGCGCTGCCCGCGGCCGCGGCCGCGGTGGATCGCCTGGCCGCCCTGCCCGAGACGTTCGTGGCGTACGCCTCGGGGCGGAGCCTGCACGACCTGCGCGAGATCACCGAGCACGAGGACGGCTCCCGGATCCTGCTCGCCGGCTCCCACGGCGCACAGTTCTGGTTCCCCGACACGGGGGAGGAGACCGATCTCTCCACCGAGCCGGTCGACCGTGCCGAGGTCATCGACGAGCTGCGCGCGCTGATCGCGGATCTCGACGGCGTCGTCTACGAGCCGAAGACCTTCGGGTTCGGCGTGCACACCCGCACCGCCGCGCCCGGGCAGGAGGAGCTGGCCTTCGTCCGCGTCGAGAAGTGGGCGCCCGAGCGGATCCCCTCGTGGCGGCGTCGTACGGGGCATCATCTCCGCGAGTACTCCTGGCGGGACGAGGGCAAGGACGCGGCGCTCTCGCGGCTGCGCGAGCATGTCGGCGCGACGGCCGTTCTGTTCGCGGGCGACGACGTCACCGATGAGGACGGCATGCGCACGCTCGGCGGCGCGGATCTGGGCGTGAGGATCGGCGCGGGCGAGACCGCGGCGACCCTGCGGGTGGCGGATCCGGCGGCGTTCGCCGTGCTGCTCGACGCCCTGGCCGACGCCAGAGCAGCCGCGCAATAGACTGCTTCCATGCGCGCGCAGCACGGATCCGATCGTGGGTCCGTCGCGCGCGCGGGCGGCGGGATCGCCGCCGATCATGGGTTAGGCTTGATGCACGTTCGAACCGAGGAAGGCACAACCGGATCCCGGATCGGACGCAGAGCTCCGGTGGTCTTGCAGGCCGCCGGGCGCGATGGTGATCTGAATCGGGTCGATATCGCGGCTCGTGCTCTCGATGCACTCGTCGAGACGCCTGAGCCGGGCTCATGCCGCGACGGCGTCCGTCGCGGATCAGAGCCGACTTCTCCGCGCTGCACCCGAGGCGTTCCAGCCCAGCACTCCCGACCCCTGCGCTCCGCCCCTCGCGGACCGGGTCGGAGAGTCGTCCGCGACGGGGCATCGTCCCGCCGCTTCCGCCGATCGTTCACCATCGCAAGGAACCTTCATGACCGCTGATACCGCTCCAGCCGTCCCGCGTCCGCCCGCCCGTCCGGCGGCGGCGCCCCTCCTCACCGGCGCCCAGGCCGTCGTGCGCTCCCTCGAGCTCCTCGGCGTCACCGACGTCTTCGGCATTCCCGGCGGCGCGATCATGGAGGTCTACGACCCCCTGATGGCGTCGACCGAGCTGCGCCACATCCTGGTCCGTCACGAGCAGGGCGGCGGCCACGCCGCCGAGGGCTACGCGACGGCGTCCGGCAAGGTCGGCGTGACGATCGCCACCTCCGGCCCCGGCGCGACGAACCTCGTCACCGCGATCGCGGACGCCTACATGGACTCGATCCCGATCGTCGCGATCACCGGCCAGGTGTTCTCCCGCCTGATGGGCACGGACGCGTTCCAGGAGGCCGACATCGTCGGCATCACGATGCCCATCACCAAGCACTCGATCCTGGTGAAGGCTCCCGAGGACATCCCCGGCGCGATCGCCGCGGCGTTCGAGATCGCCTCCACGGGTCGACCCGGCCCGGTGCTCGTGGACATCACGAAGGATGCCCAGCAGGCCACGGCGCCGTTCGTCTGGCCGCCGAAGTACGACCTGCCCGGCTACCGTCCGGTGACCAAGGCGCACGGTAAGCAGATCCAGGCCGCGGCCACGCTGCTCGCCGAGGCCAAGAAGCCCGTGCTGTACGTCGGCGGCGGCATCATCCGCGGCCGCGCATCGGCCGAGCTGCTCACCCTGGCAGAGCTCACCGGCGCCCCCGTGGTGACCACGCTCATGGCGCGGGGCGCATTCCCGGATTCGCACCCGCAGCACGTCGGCATGCCCGGCATGCACGGCACGGTCCCGGCCGTGCTCGCGCTGCAGGAGGCCGACCTGCTCGTCGCACTCGGCACGCGCTTCGATGACCGCGTGACCGGCAAGGCCGAACTGTTCGCCCCGAACGCGAAGGTCGTGCACGTCGACATCGACCCCGCCGAGATCTCCAAGATCCGGACGGCCGACGTGCCGATCGTGGGCGGCGTGCGCGAGGTCATCACCGACCTCGAGGCGGCGTTCCGCGGCCTCCTGGGCGGCGCCAAGGGCGACATCGACGAGTGGTGGGCGTACCTGGACGGACTGCGTGCGGAGTTCCCGCTCGGCTACACGGCGCCCGAGGACGGTCTCATGTCCCCGCAGCACGTGATCCAGCGGATCGGCGAGCTCACCGGCCCGGAGGCCGTCTACGCGGCGGGCGTGGGCCAGCACCAGATGTGGGCGGCGCAGTTCATCAAGTACGAGCGCCCCAACTCCTGGCTGAACTCCGGCGGCGCCGGCACCATGGGATACGCCGTGCCGGCTGCCATGGGCGCCAAGGTCGCCGAGCCCGAGCGGGTGGTCTGGGCGATCGACGGCGACGGCTGCTTCCAGATGACCAATCAGGAGCTCGCGACCTGCATGATCAACGACATCCCGATCAAGGTCGCGATCATCAACAACTCCTCCCTCGGCATGGTGCGCCAGTGGCAGACCCTGTTCTACGAGGGCCGGCACTCGAACACCGACCTGAACACCGGTCACGGCACGATCCGGATCCCCGACTTCGTGAAGCTCGCCGAGGCCTACGGCTGCCTCGCGATCCGCGTGGAGAAGGAGGAGGAGATCGACGCCGCCATCAAGCTCGCGCTCGAGACGAACGATCGCCCCGTCGTGATCGACTTCGTCGTGAGCGCCGACGCCATGGTGTGGCCGATGGTGCCGCAGGGCGTGAGCAACAGCTACATCCAGTACGCGCGCGACCACGCGCCCGCCTTCGACGAGGAGGACTGATCCATGTCCACGCATGTGCTGAGCCTCCTGGTGGAGGACACCCCTGGTCTGCTGACCCGCGTCGCCGGCCTGTTCGCGCGCCGCGGCTTCAACATCGAGTCGCTCGCCGTGGGCGTGACCGAGGTTCCGGGGATCTCCCGGATCACGGTCGTCGTCGACGTCGAGGAGTTCCCGCTCGAGCAGGTGACCAAGCAGCTGAACAAGCTGATCAACGTCATCAAGATCGTCGAGCTCGAGCAGAACGCGTCCGTGCAGCGTGAGCACATGCTCATCAAGGTGCGCACCGACAACAACTCGCGTTCGAACGTGCTGGAGGTCGTGAACCTCTTCCGCGCCTCCGTCGTGGACTACGCCCCCGAGGCGCTGGTGATCGAGGTCACCGGCGACAAGGGCAAGGTCGACGCCCTGCTGCGCGCGCTCGAGCCGTTCGGCATCAAGGAGCTCGCCCAGTCGGGCCTGCTCGCGATCGGTCGCGGCGGCAAGAGCATCACCGAGCGCGTGCTGCGCGGCTGACCCAGAGAACCACTGCCGATCCCGGACCTGCGGAGCACGTCGACGCAGGACGGGGCCGGCACCGAAAACCCCAACAAGGAGAACACACAGTGAGCACCGAGATCTTCTACGACGCAGACGCCGACCTGTCGATCATCCAGAACAAGAAGGTCGCGATCGTCGGCTACGGCTCGCAGGGCCACGCGCACGCGATGAACCTGCGCGACAGCGGCGTCGAGGTCGCGATCGCCCTCAAGGAGGGCTCCAAGTCGATCGCCAAGGCGTCCGAGGCGGGCTTCGCCGTCAAGACCGTCGCCGAGGCCACCCAGTGGGCCGACCTCATCATGATCCTCGCGCCGGACCAGCACCAGCGCGGCATCTACAGCGAGTCGATCGCGCCGAACCTGACGGCGGGCAAGACCCTCGCCTTCGCGCACGGGTTCAACATCCGTTTCGGCTACATCGACGCCCCCGAGGGCGTCGACGTGATCCTCATCGCGCCGAAGGCCCCCGGCCACACCGTGCGCCGCGAGTTCGTCGCCGGCCGCGGCATCCCGGACATCATCGCGGTCGAGCGCGACGCCTCCGGCACCGCCTGGGCGACCGCGCTGTCGTACGCGAAGGCGATCGGCGGCACCCGCGCCGGCGTCATCAAGACGACCTTCACCGAGGAGACCGAGACCGACCTGTTCGGCGAGCAGGCCGTGCTCTGCGGTGGCATGAGCCACCTCGTTCAGGCCGGCTTCGAGACCCTCACCGAGGCGGGCTACCAGCCGCAGATCGCCTACTTCGAGGTGCTGCACGAGCTCAAGCTCATCGTCGACCTGATGTGGGAGGGCGGCATCGCCAAGCAGCGCTGGTCGATCTCCGACACGGCCGAGTTCGGCGACTACGTCTCGGGCCCGCGCATCATCGACGCCGGTGTCAAGGAGCGCATGAAGGAGGTCCTCGCGGACATCCAGTCCGGCGCCTTCGCCACCCGGTTCATCGAGGACCAGGACAACGGCGCGACCGAGTTCCTCGCGCTTCGCGAGAAGGAGCAGGGGCACCCGATCGAGGCCACCGGCAAGGAGCTGCGTGCGCTCTTCGCCTGGAAGTCGCAGGACGAGGACTACGTCGAGGGCAGCGCCGCGCGCTGACCGGCAGTCCACGTGAGAACGGGCGCCCCCTCGGGGGGCGCCCGTTCTTCGTTCCGGCCCCCGGGGTGCTACGCCGGGAAGACCACGCCCTCGCCGACGACGCGCAGGGCGATGCGCTGACCGGGGCGCGTGAGGGCGGCGTTCGCGTGCCGGATCGTGATCACCGGCGGTTCCGGATCGAGGCGCGGATCCGCGTCGGCGCGCGGCTCGAGCCGGATCCGCGCCGAGGTCTCGGATCCGAAGTACACGCCCTTCTCGACCGTCGCCCGGATCGGGGAGTCGGCGACGAGCTGCACCTGCTCGGGTCGCAGCATGAGCTGCACGCGGCCCCGCGCCGGCGGGTTGCGCACCGGCACGTAGCCGAGCGCGCAGGACGCGAGGGATCCGTCCAGCCAGGCGTCCAGGACGATCGCCTCGCCCAGGAACTCGGCCACGCCGCGATCCGCCGGACGCGTGTAGACGACGAAGGGATGCCCCGTCTGCACCAGGCGGCCGTCGCGCATCACGGCGACCTGATCCGCGAAGCTCAGCGCCTCGGACTGGTCGTGCGTGACGAGGATGGTCGTGGTCCCGGCGTCGGTGAGGATTCGCGCCACCGCCTCGCGGGTCGCCGCGCGCAGGCCCGTGTCGAGCGCGGAGAAGGGCTCGTCCAGCAGCATCAGCTCGGGTTTGCGGGCCAGCGCCCGCGCGATCGCGACGCGCTGCTGCTGCCCTCCGGAGAGCTGATCGGGGCGGCGCTCCGCGACGTCCTGCGGGAGCGAGACGAGATCGAGCAGTTCGGCCACGCGCCGGGCACGATCCGCGCGGCCGAGGTCGTCCAGGCCGAAGGAGATGTTGCGCGCGACGGTCAGGTGCGGGAACAGCCCGCCGTCCTGGGTGACGTAGCCGATGTCGCGGCGGTGCACCGGCACCCAGGCCCCCGGTCCCGCGACCGTGGCGGACCCGAGCACGACCTCGCCCTCGTCGGGCCGCTCGAAACCGGCGATGATCCGCAGCAGCGTGGTCTTGCCGGATCCGGACGCGCCGACGACCGCGGTGATGCCGCCGGTCTGCACGGCGAGATCCACTCCGTGCAGCACCCTGTGCCCGCCGTACGAGGCGGTGACGCCGGCGACCTGCAGGTGTGCGGTCGGCAGCGGGCCGGTGCCGGGGGAGGGCACGGCGCCGAGGGATCCGAGATTGTGTGCGGTCATGCGGTCTCCGCGGTCGTGGGGGAGGACGTCGCCGTGGCGGGTGCGGCGGAGGAGTCAGCGCGGGAGAGCACCGCCGACTGCCGGAACAGCAGGTAGGTCATCGGTGCGGAGAGCAGGATCAGCAGCGTCGCATAGGGCGCCGCGCCCGCGAAGTCGATCTCGCTGGACAGGCTCCAGAACCGCGTGGCGAGGGTCTGCACGCCGATCGGCGAGAGCAGCAGGGTGGCCGTGAGCTCCCCGGCCACGGCGAGGAACACCATCGCGAGGGCCGCGGCGGTGGCGGGGGCGACCAGGCGCAGGGTGACGCCGAAGAAGGCGCGCAGCGGGCGGCGCCCGAGGGCCTGAGCGGCCTCCTCCAGGCTCTGCGGCGCCTGGGCGATCCCTGCCTGCAGCGGCACCAGGGCGCGCGGGAGGAAGAGCAGCGCATAGGCCAGGAGCAGCAGCGCGGTGGTCTGGTACAGCACCGGCACGAAGAAGAGCGAGACGGTCACGAGCGCGAGGGCGAGCACGATGCCCGGCATCGAGCTCGTGATGTAGTTCGTCCGCTCCAGGAGGCGGCTGAACGGCCCGGGATGCCGCACCGCGAGCCAGGAGAGCGGGAACGCCGCGATCACGGTGACGAGCCCGCCGCCGAGCGCGAGGGCGAGGGTCTGCAGGAGCGTCGGTACGAGATCGGGTGCCGTCCACACGGCGCCGCCGCCGTAGGCCAGCCATCCGCCGATCACGACCGCGGGAACGCCGAGAGCGGCGATCCCCAGTGCGAGCAGGGCGACCTGTGCGGGGAACTGCCAGCCGCGCAGGCGGATGCGCCGGGGCGGTGCCGCACTGCCGGATCCGATCCGCGCATAACGGGCGCGACCACGGGCGCGGCTCTCCAGCAGGAGCAGGGCGAAGCACAGCAGCATCAGCACGCCGGAGAGCATGCTCCCGGCGGAGCCGTTGAACGTGGACCGGTACTGGTCCATGATCGCGGTCGTGAAGGTGTCGAACCGGATCAGCGCGAACGCGCCGTACTCGCTCAGCAGGTGCAGTCCCACGAGCAGCGCGCCGCCGAGCAGCGCGAGACGCAGCTGCGGCAGCACCGTGCCGAAGAACACGCGCACCGGACCACGGCCGAGGCTCGCGGCGGCCTGCTCGAGAGCGGGATCCAGCCGGGCGAGCGCCGCGCGCACCGGCAGGTAGACGAGCGGGAAGTAGGAGAGCGTCGCCAGCAGCACACCGGATCCGAGCCCGGCGAGCGAGGGGATCGCCGAGACCCAGGCATAGGAGTTCACGAAAGCGGGGATCGCCAGGGGCATCGCGAGCACCGCGCCCCACGCGCCGGCGCCCGCGAGAGAGGTCCTCTCGACGAGCCAGGCGCCGCCGACCCCGATCACGGCGCACAGCGGCACGGTGATCGCGACGAGCAGCACGGTGTTCGTGAGCAGCTCGCCGACGCGGGGGCGGAAGATGAGCGCGGCCGACTCGGCCCAGCCGATCTGCGCCGCGGTCGTGACCACGAACAACAGCGGCAGCAGCGAGAGCGCCGCCACCACGACGCCGGCGGCGATGACCACCCACGACCCGGCCCCCCGGGAGACGCCGCGGGGCGGCCGGAGCTGTTGCGCTCCGGCCGCCCGTCGGGAGGTGGTCGTCGTGGTGATGTCTGCGCCTTAGAGCAGGCCCGCCTGGGTCATCAGATCGGTGACCTGCTTGGAGTTCAGCGTAGCCGGATCGATGGTGGGCGCCTGCAGGTCCTTGAGCGGGACGAGCTTCGGGTTGGCGGCCACGCCGGATCCGACCGGGTATTCGAACGAGGTGCCGGTCTGCAGGATCTTCTGGCCCTCGGCCCCGGTGACGAAGGCGAGGAACTTCTGCGCCGCCGCCTGGTGCTTGCTCGACTTCAGGACGCCGCCGCCGGACACGGACACGAATGCGCCGGGATCCTGGTTCTTGAAGTAGTGCAGCTGCACGTTCTTGGAGTTCTCACCGGTCTGCGCCTGGTCGCCGAACCAGTAGTAGTGGTAGATCACGGCGCCATCGATCTCGCCCGCGTTCACGGCCTTCATCGCGGTGGAGTTGCCCTTGTAGGCGACCGAGTTGGTCTTCATGGCCTTGAGCCACTGCTCGGCGGCGTCGGCGCCCTTGAGCTGCACGAGCGCGGAGACGATGGCCTGGAAGTCGGCGCCGGACGGGGAGGCGGCCCAGCGGCCCTTCCATGACGGGTCGGCGAGGTCCATGAGGGACTTCGGCAGCTGAGCCTCGGTGAGCTTCGACGTGTTGTACGCGAACACCGTCGAGCGGGCGGCGATGCCGACCCACTTGCCGGAGGACGGGCGGTACTCGGTCGGAACGTTCTTGAGCGCCTCATCGCCCGGCGAGGCGAAGAGGCCGGCCTTCTCGACGGCCGACATCGAGGGCGAGTTCTCGGTGAGGAACACGTCGGCGGGAGAGCGGTCGCCCTCCTGGATGAGCTGCTGCGACATCTCGGTGTCATCGCCGTTGCGCACCTGGACCTTGATCCCGGTCGCCTTCGTGAACGCGTCGGTCCACGACTTCGTGAGCTCCTCGTGCTGGGCGTTGTAGATCGTGATGGTCTGACCGGCGAGGCTGTCGCCGGTGCTCGACGCGGGCGTCGCGGAGCCGCTGCAGGCGGTGAGCGCGAGGGCGACGGCGGAGGCCGCCGCGGCGGCGGAGAGCAGTCGGAGGGAACGGTTCACGGAGAGTCCTTCGAGGAGGGAGAAGCGCGGAAGTCGCGAATCACATAGTAGGTAAGGCAAGCCTCACTCAACAACCTGATGACATTCCTGTGAATGACGAGGCCTGCGCCGGCAGCCGGGCAGGTGCGCGTCACGCGACCCCGTAGAACCGCGCGGCGTTGCCCCAGAGGATCGCGTCGGCATCGAGACCGCGCGCCTCGGCCCAGTCCGCCACCGCCTGCGCCCACCGGCCGCGGCTCGCGGGGTCGTACTCCTGCGGATCACCGCCGAGGGCGGAGACCGGCCAGTCGCCGCCCCAGAGCAGGCGGCCGGATCCGAACGCCTCGGCGGCCGCATCCAGGAAGGGGGTCACCTGCGCCGGGCTCCAGGATCCACCGGCCTCCGCGGGCAGCCCGGAGAGCTTGATGGAGACCTGCGGATGCGCGGCGAGGTCGTTCAGATCGCGCAGCCAGGCGGCGGCGGGGCGGAGCGGATCCGTCGCCGTCCCGATCGCGGGCTTCCCGAGGTGGTCGAGCACGATCGGCAGGGAGGGCACCGCGGCGGCGAGGTCGGAGACATCGGACAGCTGGCGGGCGCGGACGCACGCGTCGAAGCGCAGTCCGTGCGCGGCCAGCGCGGTGGCGCCCGCACGGAACGCGGCGCTGCGTGCGGTGCCGTCGGGCTCGTCCTGCAGGTTGTGCCGCACGCCCACGACGCCGTCGAGTCCGGCGAGCGCGGAGAGGTGCGCGGTGGTCCGCTCCCCGCGATCGAGCCGCGCGCCCGCGACGATGCCGACGACACCCGTGAGCGCGGCGTTCTCGGCGACCCAGCGCGCCTCGTCCAGGAACTGCGACTCGACGCATTCCGCCTGCACGAAGATCGCCGCCGAGCCGTCGGCGCCGTCGACCCCGTCGACGCTCGCGTGCGCGAGCTCCTCGGCGGCGAAGCGCTGAGCGAGCGGTCCGGAGAGCCACTCGTAGTCGAGTCGGGACGGATCCCACAGGTGCAGATGGGAGTCGAGGAGGCGCATGGTGACATCCTCTCGCAGATCGGCGCGCGTGCGGCGCAGACATCCGATGTTCCCGAAAGCCCCTAGGATGACGCCATGGCAGTCACCGACGAGGCGATCGAGAAGATCAAGGCGATGATCGTGTCGGGCGAACTCGGCCCGGGCGATCGCCTGCCGCCCGAGAAGGGGCTCGCCGAGCGGCTCGGCCTGAGCCGCAACTCGATGCGGGAGGCCGTCAAGGCGCTCGAGGTGATCCGCGTCCTCGACGTGCGCCGCGGCGACGGCACCTACGTGACGAGCCTCGAGCCGCACCTGCTGCTCGAGGCGATCAGCTTCGTCATCGACATGCACGACGACGACTCGCTGCTCGAACTGTTCGCGGTGCGGCGCATGCTGGAATCGCAGGCCACGGGCCTTGCCGCCACGTACGGCGACGAGGACGCGATCGCCGAGCTCCAGGCCGAGATCGACGGGATCGACGCGGGCGTCTCGATCGACGACCTCGTCGCGCACGACATCCGCTTCCATCAGGAGATCGTGCAGATGACCGGCAACGGTTACCTCGCGAGCCTCATCGACAGCCTGTCGAGCCAGACCATCCGCGCGCGGGTGTGGCGCGGTCTCACGGAGCAGGGCGCCGTGGAGCGCACGCTCTCGGAGCACCGCGCCATCGCCGACGCGATCGCGCAGCACGACCCCGCCCTCGCGACCTCTCTCGCCACTGCGCACATCGCGGGCGTGGAGCGCTGGCTGCGCCAGGCCGCCCAGGGCTGAGCCCGGCTCCTTCGGGGTGCGGTCGCCTCGGACCGGGTCCTGCAAGACCATGTCCCACTTCTGGCTGTGAATCCTGGTGATTCGCGACCAGAAGTGGGACACGGGCCGACCAAAAGTGGGACACGGTTTTGCGGGACGGTGGGGGCTACTCCGCGCGGAGGCGCAGCTGCGCCATGCCGCCGTCCACCTCGATGAAGGTGCCGGTGGTGGATCCTGAGGCGGGGCTGACGAGGTACAACACGGCGCCGGCGACCTCGTCCGGCGACACCAGGCGACCGTGCGGCTGGCGCGCGTTGAGCGCGGCCCGCTCGGCGGCGGGATCCGCGGCGGAGTCGAGCAGCCGCCCGACCCACGGGGTGTCGGCGGTGCCGGGGTTGACGGCGTTCACCCGGATGCCCTCGCGGAGGTGATCCGCGGCCATGGCCCTGGTGAGCGCCGAGACCGCGCCCTTCGACGCGGAGTACAGAGCGCGCTGGGGCAGGCCCGTCGTCGAGGCGATCGAGGCCGTGTTGCAGATCGCGGCGGCCGGCGAGTTGCGCAGCCACGGCAGGGCCGCGGCGGAGACGCGGGCGATGCCCGTCACGTTGATCGAGAGGACGCGCGCCCACTCGTCGTCGTCGTTCGCCGCGATGTCGCCCTGTGCGCCGATCCCGGCGTTGTTCACGACGATGTCGATGCGGCCGAACCGCTCGCCGATCGCGGCGATGGCCGCGTCCACGCTCGCACGATCCGACACGTCGGCGGTGAATGCGGCGAAGCGCGGATCCGCGCCGGCCACGTCGCGGTCGAGCACCGCGATCTGCGCGCCCTGCTCGTGCAGCTGTGCGGCGATCGCCGCGCCGATCCCGGATGCGCCGCCCGTGACGATCGCGACGAGCCCCTCGACCTGACCGGTCATGCCTGTGCCTCCCATGCGATGAATTCCTGACGCTGGCCGCCCAGCCCCTCGATGTCGATCTCCACGACGTCCCCGGCGCGGAGGTACGGGAACTTCCCCCCGAACGCGACGCCCTGCGGGGTGCCCGTGAGGATCAGGTCCCCGGGTTCGAGGGTGATGTACTGCGAGATGTGGTGCACGATCTCGGCAACCGAGAAGATCATGTCGTTCGTGTTCGAGTCCTGCCGCGGCTCGCCGTTCACGAAGCTGCGCAGGCGCAGGTTCTGCACCTCGACCTCGTCCGGGGTGACCAGCCACGGTCCGGTCGGGTTGAAGCCGAAGGCCGCCTTGCCCTTCGACCACTGTCCGCCGGAGACCTCCATCTGGAACGCCCGCTCCGAGACGTCGTTGCAGACGACGTATCCGGCGATGTGCGCGGCGGAGTCGGCGGGGGAGTCGAGGTAGGCGGCGCGGGATCCGATCACGATGCCGAGCTCCACCTCCCAGTCCGTCTTCTCGCTGCCGCGCGGGATGGTCACCGCGTCGTCGGGGCCGACGACGGTGTTCGGGGTCTTCAGGAACAGGATCGGGACCGTGGGCGGCTCCGCCCCCGACTCACGGGCGTGCGCGGCGTAGTTCTGCCCGACGCAGATCACGGCGCTGGGGCGTGCGATCGGCGCTCCGATGCGCCGCGCGTCCGCGTCGGTCAGCTCCGGCAGCGTGCCCGCGTCGAGGGCGGCACGCGTGCGCCCCACGGGATCTGCCGCGAGGAAATCGCCGTTCACATCGGAGGTCACGGACCGAAGATCGTAGGTACGGTCTTCGGCGATGACGACCGGGATCTCGGATCCGGGGTCGCCCAGACGCGCGAACTTCATGATTCTCCTGCCTTCTCACGGGGATGGGCGGATCCGCCGCCGGAACGACGTGAGCGGATGCATCCCGCGTTGACAGTATAGACATCCGATGTTTACACTCCAACTGTCGGGGAGCATGACGGCCTTCTGTGCCGCAGCCCCGACGACCGGCCCAGAACAGGAGAACCGTGAGCCGCATCGTCGCGCTGGAGACCAGCGACATCCGATTCCCCACCTCGCTCAGCCTCGACGGCTCCGACGCGATGAACCCCGACCCCGACTACTCCGCGGCGTACGTGATCGTGCGCACCGACGCGGCCGACGGCATCGAAGGGCACGCGTTCGTGTTCACGATCGGCCGCGGCAACGATGTGCAGGTCGCGGGCATCGACGCGCTCGCCGGGCACCTCGTCGGCCGCGAGCTGGAGCCGCTTCTCGACGACATGGGCGGCACGTTCCGGGAGATCATCGGCGACTCGCAGCTGCGCTGGCTCGGCCCGGAGAAGGGCGTCATGCACATGGCGATCGGCGCCGTGATCAACGCCCTGTGGGACATCAAGGCCAAGCGCGCCGGGCTTCCGCTCTGGCAGCTGCTCGCCCGGATGACGCCGGAGGAGATCGTCGACCTCGTCGACTTCCGCTACCTCACCAATGCGCTCACCCGCGAGGACGCGCTGGCGATCCTGCGCGACGCCGAGGCCGGCCGTGCCGAGCGCGAGCAGCAGCTGCTCGCGACCGGCTACCCGGGTTACACCACGAGCCCCGGCTGGCTGGGCTACTCGGACGAGAAGCTTGAGCGCCTCGCCCGGGAGGCGATGGCCGACGGCTTCACGCAGATCAAGCTCAAGGTCGGCGCCGACCTCGATGACGACATCCGCCGGTTCCGCAAGGCCCGCGAGGTGTGCGGGCCGGACTTCCCGATCGCGATCGACGCGAACCAGCGCTGGGAGGTGTCCGAGGCGATCGCCTGGGTGAACGCGCTCGCCGAGTTCCGTCCCGCATGGATCGAGGAGCCGACGAGCCCCGACGACGTGCTCGGGCACGCCGAGATCGCCCGCGGCGTCGCGCCGATCCGCGTCGCGACCGGCGAGCACGCGCAGAACCGGATGATCTTCAAGCAGCTGCTGCAGGCCGAGGCGATCCAGGTGATGCAGATCGACGCGGTGCGCGTGGCCGGTGTGAACGAGAACATCGCGAACCTGCTGCTCGCCGCGAAGTTCGGTGTGCCGGTGTGCCCGCACGCCGGCGGCGTGGGCCTGTGCGAGGCCGTGCAGCACCTGTCCATGTTCGACTTCGTCGCCGTCTCCGGCAGCCGTGAGGGGCGCATGATCGAATACGTGGATCACCTGCACGAGCACTTCGTGGTGCCGACCGAAATCCGCGGCGGCTCCTACACGGCGCCGACCGCACCGGGAAACGGCATGGAGATGAAGGCGGCCAGCCGTGCCGAGTTCACCTGGACCGGCGAGCACCGCGAGGCGGGTGCGCATGTCTGAGCCGGTCCGCACGGCCGCCCGGCCCGCGATCCCGGCCCTCGGCTACGGTGCCGCGAACGTCGGGAACCTGTTCCGCGCACTCAGCGATGACGAGGCCTGGGCCGTGCTGGACGCCGCCTGGGAGAGCGGGATCCGCCTCTACGACACGGCCCCGCATTACGGGCTCGGACTCTCGGAGCGCAGGCTCGGCGCGTTCCTGCAGACCAAGCCGCGGGACGAGTACGTGCTCTCCACCAAGGCGGGACGTCTCCTGCGCCCGAACCCGGACCACATCGCCGGCGGCCTCGACACCGCCAACGACTTCTTCGTCCCCGACGACCTGCAGCGCGTGTGGGACTTCTCGGAGGCGGGGATCCGCGCCAGCCTCGACGAGTCGCGCGAGCGCCTCGGCATCGAGCGCATCGACCTCCTCTACCTGCACGACCCGGAGCGGCACGACCTGGACCTCGCGCTCGCCGAGGCGTTCCCCGCGCTCGAGTCGCTGCGTGCGGAAGGGCAGGTGGGTCGGATCGGCATCGGATCCATGACCGCCGACGCGCTGACCGCCGCGGTGCGCTCCGCCGGTCTCGACACGATCATGGTCGCGGGCCGCTACACGCTGCTCGAGCAGCCCGCGGCCGCCGACGTGATCCCGGCCTGCGCCGAGCGCGGCACGGACATCGTCGCCGCCTCGGTCTTCAACTCCGGCCTGCTCGCGCAGAGCGAGCCGCGCCGCGACGGGCGCTACGAGTACGGTGCGCTGCCGGAGGAGCTCTGGCAGCGGCTCACCAGGATCGCCGAGGTCTGCCGCGCGCACGATGTGCCGCTGCCCGCGGCCGCGATACAGTACCCGCTGCAGTCCCCGGTCGTGACCTCGGTCGTGGTCGGCGGGAGCCGTCCGGAACAGCTCCGGCAGAACGCGGAGCTGGCCGCGCTCGACATCCCGGCGGACCTCTGGCGCGAACTCGCGGCTGAGGCCCTGATCCCCGGCTGACCCGGGGGAGACCAGGGAAAGCCGCAGTCATCGCACGGGAGCGAGAGCGACCGGACACGGACGAAAGGGAACGACATGCTCGAAGGAATCGACCCGCTGCTGACGGGTGAGCTGCTGCTGCACCTCGACCGGATGGGGCACTCGGACGCGGTCGTCGTGGCCGATGCGCACTTCCCGGCGTGGGCGCTCGGCGCGCGCATCGTCGATCTGCCCGGCACGACGACACCCGCCGTGGTCGCGGCCATCCGCTCGGTGCTGCCCCTCGACGACGCCCCCGGCATGGACCTCATGGAGTCGGCCGACGCGACCGTGCTGGATGTGCAGCGCGAACTCATGGCCGCCGCCGGCACCGACGAGGAGACCACGCGCTTCGTGGAGCGCTTCGCGTACTACGACGTCGCGAAGGGCGCCTACCTGATGGTGCGCACCGGAGAGACCCGCAAATACGGCAACGCGCTGCTGCGCAAGGGCGTCGTCGGGCACCCATCCGCCTGAGCGGCACCCACCCGAGGATCGAGAAGAGGCAGAGATGCGACAGCAGTGGTTCGACGAGGCCCGATTCGGGATGTTCGTGCACTTCGGCCTGTACAGCGGGGCCGCCCGGCACGAGTGGGTGCAGAACTACGAGCGCCTGACGGCCGAGGAGTACCGGGCCTACTTCGACCACTTCGACCCCGACCTCTTCGACGCGGCCGCGCTCGCGCGCCGTGCGAAGGCGACGGGGATGGGCTACGTCGTACTCACCACGAAGCACCACGACGGGTTCTGCCTCTGGGGCTCGGCCCTCACCGACTACACCTCCGTCACGGCGTGCGGGCGGGATCTCGTCCGCGAGTACGTCGACGCGCTCCGCGCCGAGGGACTGCGCGTGGGTCTCTACCACTCGCTCATCGACTGGCACCACCCGGACTTCACGGTCGACGCCAACCACCCGCGCCGCGATGACGCGATCGAGCAGGAGCGCAACAGCGAGCGGGACATGGACCGCTACCGCGCGTACCTGCACGGCCAGGTGCGCGAGCTGCTCACGCAGTACGGCGACATCGACTACCTGTTCTTCGACTTCACCTACCCCGAGGCCCAGGGCGGCTGGGCCGGCAAGGGTCCGGAGGACTGGGACGCCGACGCGCTCCTCGCCCTCTGCCGCGAGCTGCAGCCGCAGATGCTCGTGAACGACCGGCTCGGGATCCCCGCCGACTTCGTGACGCCGGAGCAGTACCAGCCGACCGCGCCCATCGTCGTGGACGGCGTCCCTCAGGTGTGGGAGGCGTGCCAGACGATCAACGGATCCTGGGGCTACCACCGCGACAACCACGACCAGAAGTCGGCCGTGCTGCTCGCGCAGATGCTCGCGGACTCCGTGTCGATGGACGGCAACATGCTGCTCAACATCGGACCCGACGGCCGGGGGAGCGTCGCTCCCCGGGACGAGGCCGTGCTCGCCGAGCTGGGCGAATGGATGCGGCTGCACCGCGACGCGATCATCGGCGCAGGGCACGCCCCCTTCGCTGCTCCCCGCGAAGGCGTCTACACCCGACGAGGCGACCGCCTCTACCTGCACCTGTTCTCCTGGCCGCTCGGTTACGTGCACCTCGAGGGGCTCGCGGACCGGGTCACCTACGCGCGGCTGCTGAACGACGGATCCTGGCTCAAGACCTCGGTGACGGATCCGGACCAGGAGGCCACGCTCATGACCCCGGCGGGGGAGTCCGAGGGCACGCTCACCGTGCACCTGCCCGTGCGGCGCCCCGACGTGCTGATCCCGGTCATCGAGTTGACGCTCGCTCCCGGCGCCTGACCCGCTCTTCCGACGTCGCGCCTCAGGCGACGGGGTCGACGAGCTCCATCGCCAGGCGGGCGGCGCCGTAGAGCGCCGCATCCGGACCGGTCCGCGCGGACTCGATCCGCAGCGTCTGCGTCGCGAGCGGATGGCATGCCTCGTACACGCGGCTGCGCACGGCGGCGAGGAAGGGCTCGCTCGCGCTCATGCTCCCCGTCAGGAACACGGCGTGCGGGTTGAAGAAGTTGACGACGCCGGAGAGCACCTGACCGAGGTGCGTGCCGGCCGTGCGCACCAGCGTGGTCGCGATCGGATCGCCGTTGCGCGCCAGTTCCAGCACCTCCGCGGCGCCGGTGACAGCGACGCCGCGCTCGCGCATCTGGCGGACGAGTCCCGCGCCGCTCGCGATCGTCTCCAGGCAGCCGTGGTTGCCGCAGGAGCAGGGGATGTCCGCGGCCTCCGCGACGCGCGTGTGCGTGATGTCCCCGGCCGCGGCGGTGGCTCCGCGATGCACCGAGCCCGCCACGATGATGCCGCTGCCGATCGCGGTCCCCGCCTTGACCGTGATGCTGTGCTGGTCACGCGTGAGGCTGCGGTGGTGCTCGCCGAGGGCCATGAGGTTCGCGTCGTTGTCGACCACGGTCGGCACGCCGAAGCGCTCCGTCAGCGCCTCTCCGACGCGGAATCCGGGCCAGCCCGGCATCCGGGAGGGCTGGTCGACGCTGCCGGTCTCGAAGTTGACGGGTCCGGGGAGTGCGATGCCCACCGCTCGGATGTCTGCGCGGTCGGCGAGCTCGCGCAGACCGGCCTCGACGAGCGTGAGCGTCGCCTCCGGCCCGTCCGCGATCGTGATCGGGATCGTCGCCGTCCGGTCGAGGTGGCCGCCCAGATCCAGCAGCCCGAGCCGGGCGTGCTCGCCGCCGAGCTCCGCGGCCAGCACGCGGTGCGGCGTGCCGCCGAGCGAGAGGCGACGGGCGCGCCTCCCGCCGGAGGACTGCGCCTGGCCGTTCTCCCGCAGGATTCCGGCGTCGACGAGCTCCTGCACGCGCAGGGAGACGGTGGACGGGGCGATGCCGAGCAGGCGCGCGAGATCCGAGCGGGACAGCGCTTCACCGCGCGTCACCAGCTCGACGATCTGCCGGGCGTGGTCACCCGATGCCGGAGGCTCCCGGCGATCGGAGGAGCGGTCTGCCGAACGTTCCATGACACTTCCTTCGAGGTCGAATGAAGATCACTCTAGTGGTCACGTTGTTCCGCGTCGGGATTCATCACGGAATTCTCACGATCCACGCCAGACATCCGATGTTCGGCTGGAGTTTCCCGCGCGCCTCTGACAGGATGAGGGCATAACCCCGAATTACTTCGTTCGATCTCGAATGAAGCATGGATCTGTTCGTGCCTGAGGAGGCATTTCAATGAAGAAGACTCACCTCGTCCCCGTGGCGGCGTTCACGGTGGGCGCCGCGCTCGTGCTGACCGGTTGCGGCGGCTCGAGCAGCAGCGCCGGCGCCGACGACAAGACCGTCGTGGTGGACATGTGGGCGGGATCCGCCGATGACACCAAGGCCCTCCAGGCCCAGATCGACGTCGCCAAGAAGCAGAACCCCGACCTGAAGATCGAGCTGCGCACCGCGCCGTGGAACGACTTCTTCACCAAGCTGACCACGAACATGGCCTCGGGCAACATGGCGTGCGTCACCGGCATGAACAGCGGCATGCTGTCCGGCTACACCTCCGGCTTCCAGAAGCTCACCGCGGACGATCTGAAGACCGCGGGCCTCAAGGAGGGCGACTTCGCCTCCGGCACCACCGAGATCCTGAAGAACAAGGGCGACCTCTACGGCCTGCCCTTCGACACCGCCACGATGCTCGTCTACTACAACGCCGACCAGCTCAAGGCCGCCGGCGTCGCCGACCCGAAGCCGGGCTGGACCTTCGACGACTTCGAGAAGACCGCCAAGGCGGCCACCCGTGACGGCAAGCAGGGCTTCGCCGTCGGCATGGGCGACTTCCAGTGGCAGGCGCTGCCGATCGCGAAGGCGGGCGTGCAGCCTGCCACGCAGGACGGCAAGCTGCAGCTCACGGACAAGAAGTTCCAGGACGCCGCGACCTGGTACGCCGGTCTCGTCACCGACCAGAAGGTCGCCCTTCCCGTCGCCAGCGCCTCCGACGGCGGCTGGGGCGAGGACCAGTACTCCAACGGCAACGCCGCGATGGCGGTCGACGGCACCTGGAACGCGGTCAGCTACCTGAAGAACCAGGCCGGCTTCACCGCGGGCATGGCGCCGCTGCCGGGCGAGGGCAAGGACTCCCTGAGTCTCATCCTCGGCTCGGGCTACGGCATCTCCAAGACCTGCAAGAACAAGGACGCCGCGCTCAAGGTGCTCGGATCCCTGCTCAGCAAGGACTCGCAGGACTACATCGCCTCCTCCGGCCGCAGCTACCCGGCGCGCACCGAGAGCCAGCCGCTGTACTTCGAGTCGATCGACGCCAAGTACCGCGCGCAGGTCGAGGAGGTCTTCAAGGCCGCGTTCGCGAACGTGCAGGGTCAGTACGTGACCGACAACTGGTCCAAGGTCGGCACCTTCATCCAGCCGCAGCTGGTGAGCGTCTACAACGGCCAGACCCCCATGGCCGACGTGCTCAAGAGCGCCCAGCAGCAGTTCGGCAAGTGATCCTCTCCCGGCCCGGCGGATCCGTCCGCCGGGCCGGGACACCATTCTGGAAGAAGGAGGAACGGTGACCATCGCCGCATCCCGCCGCGCGTCGCAGAGTCGACGCGGTGCTCCGCCCCGCCGCGGATCCCTCATGCGTGCGGAGGGCCGTCAGGCGCTCGGCTTCGCGAGCCCCGCCCTGATCGGCCTCGCCGTGTTCACCGTCGTGCCGGTCGTGCTCTCCATCGTGATGAGCTTCTACAACTGGCCCACGTTCGGCGACAAGACGTTCAACGGCGTGGACAACTACATCAAGCTCTTCACGTCGAGCCCGGACTTCTGGCCGGCGATGCGCAACACCGCCGTCTTCACGATCGTGTACGTGCCGCTGAGCATCGTCTGCTCCCTGATCCTCGCGATGTCCCTCGGCCCGCGGATCCGCGGCCGCGGCGCGCTGCGCGTGCTGTTCTTCATCCCCGTCGTCACCCCGATGGTCGCGAGCGTCCTGGTCTGGAAGATGATGCTGCAGCCGCAGGGCCTCTTCAATGGGATCGCTCAGGGCTGGTTCGGTCTCAAGCTGCCGAACTTCCTCGCCGACCCGTTCTGGGCCATGGCGATGGTCATCATCATGAGCGTCTGGCAGGGCCTCGGCTACAACATGCTGATCTTCTCCGCCGCGCTCGAGCAGCTGCCGGAGTCGGTCATCGAGGCGGCGCGGATCGACGGGGCCTCCGGATTCCGGATGCAGTGGAGCGTCGTCGTCCCGATGATCTCTCCGTCGATCTTCTTCGCGACGATCATGACCATGATCACGTCCTTGCAGGTGTTCGCGCAGCCGCAGCTGCTCACCGGAGGCGGCCCCGGCAATGCGACGCAGCCCCTGGTGCAGTTCATCTACAACCAGGGCTTCAAGTTCCAGGACCTCGGCATCGCCGCCGCCGGCGCGTGGATCCTGTTCGCGCTCATCATCATCATCACCGCGCTGCAGTTCGGGGCGCAGAAGAAGTGGGTGCACTATGAGCACTGATCTGCAGCAGGCAGCCATCGCCGAGTCGGTCGAGGTGGCGGCCGAGGACCGCGGCAAGCGCTCCAAGGCTCCGCTGTCCGCCGCAGAGCGGACGCGCCTCATCATCGCCCACGTCTTCGTCTACCTCGCGGCGCTCGTGTTCGTCTCGCCGCTGGTCTACTCGTTCTTCTCGGCCCTCAAGCCGAACAACGAGATGTTCTCGATGCCGCCGAAGCTGGTCGGATCCGAGGTGCGCTGGTCGAACTTCGCCGACGTGTTCGCGTACGGCCCGTTCCTCACCTACATCGGCAACTCGTTCTTCGTGGCGATCGCCGGAACCCTGGTCGTGCTGATCGTCTCGACGACCGCGGGCTACGCCTTCGGCCGGCTGCGCTGGCGGGGCAGGGACGCCGTGTTCGTGCTGTTCCTCGCGACCCTGATGGTCCCCGCCGAGGTGCTCGTCATCCCGATGTTCCAGGTCATGCAGTGGCTGAACTGGGTGGACACCTACCAGGCGCTGATCTTCCCGTTCGCGTTCACCGCGTTCGGCACCTTCCTCATGCGGCAGTTCTTCCGCGGGATCCCCTACGAGCTCGAGGAGGCGGCCCGCGTCGACGGCGCAGGCCCGCTGCGCTCGTTCCTGCAGATCATCCTGCCGCTCGCGAAGTCCGCGGTGGCGGTGCTCTCGGTGTTCACCTTCCTCTCGTTCTGGAACAGCTACCTGTGGCCGCTGATCGTGACCGTCGACTACAACGCGCACGGCACGCTCCCGGTGGGTCTCGCGACGTTCTCCGGTCTCACGGGCACCCGCTGGGACCTGCAGATGGCGGCGGCGATCATCTCGATGGTGCCGACCACGGTCCTCGTGATCGTGCTGCAGAAGCACCTGGTCAAGGGCATCGCGATGGCGGGGCTCGGCGGACGATGACGCAGGACGAAGGATCCGGTGCTGCGACGCACCGGCAGACGAGTGCGCCCGTGATCGCGGGCATCGACATCGGCGGGACGAAGATCTCCGCCGTGCTGGCCGACGAGGGCGGAGCGGTCCTGGCGAAGGGCGTCGTGCCCGCCCCGGCCGCGGAGGGCGGCCTCGCGATGGCCGATGCCGCCGCGGACCTCGTCCTCCGGCTGTGCGGTGCGCTCGACGCGTCGCTCGCCGGCGCGGGCGTCGGCGCGGCCGGCGTGATCGACCAGGAGCGCGGCGTCGTCGTCGCGGCCTCCGCCACGTTCACGGACTGGAGCGGGTTCCCGCTCGCCGACGAGCTCGAGGGACGCCTCGGCGCACCCGTGTGGGTCGAGAACGACGTGAACGCCTTCCTGCTCGGCGAGCTCCGCTGGGGCGCCGCCCGCGGCGAGAGCGACGTGCTCGGCATCATGCTCGGCACCGGCGTCGGCGGCGCGATCGCGCTCGACGGCGCGCTGCACCACGGCGTGCACGGCGCGGCGGGGGAGATCGGGCACACGCCCGGCTTCAGCGACCTGGTGTGCACGTGCGGGCAGACCGGACATCTGGAGACGCTCGCCTCCGGCACCTCGATCGCCCGCCGCTACCGCGCAGCCACCGGATCCGACGCCACCGCTCCGGAGATCGCGGATCGTGCGAGGGCGGGGGAGACGGCGGCGATCGACGTCTTCACGGACGCCGCGCGTGCGACCGCTCTCGCCGCCTCCGTCGCGTCCTCCCTGCTCGACCTCGGCATGGTCGTGATCGGCGGAGGGGTGCGCGAGGCCTGGGATCTGCTCGAGCCCGGCATCCTGGAGACGCTGCGCACCGACGCCCCGGTCTCCGGGTTCCCGCTGCGCATCGTGCCCGCCGAGATCTCGGCTGACGCGGTCGCCCGGGGAGCCGCGGCGCTCGCGTCCGCGCGACTCGCCGACTCCGTGCCCGCCACCGTCTGAACCGCCCGCTCTGCCTGAGAAGGAAACGAAAGCCGTCATGACAGCGCCCACCCCTGACTTCCGCCCCGAGGCCGACACGGTCTGGATGGGGCCGCTCGCCGCCGTCGAGGAAGGCGGGCTCGCCCGCCCCCGGATCGGCATCGCCGGGATCTCGATCGAGTCCAGCACGTTCTCGCCGCACATCTCCGGCGACGAGGCCTTCACGATCCGCGAGGGCGCCGACCTCCTCGGCTACTACCCGTTCCTCGACGAGGGCCGCGAGCTGCGCGAGGCCGCGGAGTGGGTCCCGATCCACCACGGCCGCTCGCTGCCCGGCGGCGCTGTCGCCCCCGCCACCTATCAGCGGATGAAGGAGGCGATCGTGCGCGGCATCCGCGCCGAGATCGCGGACGGGGGCCCGTTCGACGGGTTCTTCTTCGACATCCACGGTGCGATGAGCGTCGTCGGCATGCAGGACGCGGAGGGCGACCTCGCGGAGGCCGTGCGCGCCGAACTCGGCGAGGACGTGCTCGTCTCGACCTCGATGGACCTGCACGGCAACGTGTCGGAGGTGCTGCGCGACGCGCTGGATCTTCTCACGTGCTACCGGATGGCGCCGCACGAGGACTGGATGAACACCAAGGAGCGCGCGGTGTGGAACCTGCTGGCGCGCCTGCGCGGCCCGCACGGATCCGATCCGCTGCGCCGCCGCCCGTACAAGGCGTGGGTTCCCGTGCCCGTGCTGCTGCCGGGTGAGAAGACGAGCACCCGGCTGGAGCCGGCGCGCGGCATCTACGCGCAGGTGCCGGACGTCGAGGAGCTCGACGGGGTCGTGGATGCGGCGATCTGGGTCGGCTACGCCTGGGCCGACGAGCCGCGCAACATGGCGATCGTGATGGTGACCGGCGACGACCGCGCCGTCATCGCGCAGGAGGCGGAGCGCCTGGCCCGGCAGTACTGGGACGCGCGCGCCGACTTCGTGTTCGTCGGACCGACCGCCGCCCTCGGCGAGGCGCTCGACCGGGCACTCGCTCCGGAGGCCGCGCGTCCGTACGTGATCTCCGACTCCGGCGACAACCCCACCGCGGGCGGGGCCGGAGACGTCTCCTGGACGCTCGGCGAGCTGCTCGCGCGGCCCGAGCTCGCGGAACCCGGACGCGTCGTCGTGCACGCCTCCGTGTTCGACGCGGCGGCAGTGGCCCAGGCCGTGGCCGCCGGCGTCGGCGCGACCGTGGACCTCGAGGTCGGCGGGCGGGTGGATCCCGGACCGCGCGGACCCGTGGCGCTCTCCGGGGAGGTGTTCTCGATCACCGAGGGCGACCCCGACGCCGGAACCCAGGTCGTGATCCGCTCCGGCAGCGTGCACGCGATCGTCACCGAGCGCCGCAAGCCCTTCCACCACCTCGACGACTTCCGCATGCTGGGACTGGATCCCGAAGCCGCGGACGTCGTGATCGTCAAGATCGGCTACCTCGAGCCCGAGCTCTACGACCTCGCCGCCGACTGGACGCTCGCGCTCACCCCGGGCGGCGTGGACCAGGACCTCCTGCGCCTGGGGCACCACCGGCTCGCCCCCGGAGTCTTCCCGTTCGACACCGACGGCGTGCCGGCGCTCACCGCGCACGTGAGCCGCCGTGGAGAGGAGCTGTCCGCATGATGAACTTCGAGAAGCGCACCGGACCCGACTTCGGATCCGCCGCCCCCGCATACCCGGCCGCCGGAGTGCCGGACTGGTACCGCGACGCCAAGCTCGGCTTCTTCGTGCACTGGGGTCTCTACTCGGTGCCCGCCTGGGCCGTGCAGCACGGCGAGGGCGTGAACATCCCGACCGAGGACGCCTACGCCTGGCACCAGTACGCGGAGTGGTACGGCAACACCGTGCGGATCACGGGCAGCCCGACCTGGCAGCGGCACCAGGAGCTCTTCGGCCCCGGCACGTCCTACGAGGACCTCGCCGACCTCTGGGACGCGTCGTCCTTCGACGCCGATGCCTTCGTCGGGGAGCTCGTCGACGCCGGCGCGCGCTACGTCATCCCGACGACCAAGCACCACGAGGGCTTCTGCCTGTGGGGCACGGGCACGACCGGCTTCAACGCGGTGGCCCGCGGACCCCGGCGCGACCTGATCGCGGAGCTCCACGACGCCACGCGCCGTGCCGGCGCCCGGTTCGGCGTGTACTTCTCCGGCGCGCTGGACTGGCACGCGAGCGATTTCCCGGCGATCGAGTCGGACACCGACCTGTTCCGCTACCGCCGCAACGACGAGCACTTCTCGCGCTACGCCGCCGCGCAGCTCGACGAACTCGTCGAGCGGTTCTCGCCCGACGTGCTCTGGAACGACATCGAATGGCCCGACGGTGGCAAGGGCGACGACGAGTTCGCGGTCGCCGCGCTCCTGCGCCGCTACTTCGATCGGGTGCCGAACGGCGTCGTGAACGACCGCTGGGGCGTGCCGTACCACGGCTTCCTGACGCGCGAGTACACGCACATCCCGGGGATCCTGGATGCTCCGTGGGAGTCCACGCGCGGCCTCGGCTACTCGTTCGGATACAACCAGGCGGAGGACGAGCGCCAGACGCTGTCCGGGCCTGACCTGATCCGGATGCTCGTCGACGTCGTCTCCAAGAACGGGAACCTGCTGATCAACGTCGGCCCCGACGCGGCGGGACGGATCCCCGAGCTGCAGCGACGGACCATGCGCGATCTCGGCGCCTGGATGCGCCTGAACGGGGACGCGATCCACGGCACGCGCCCCTGGGTGCGCTTCGGCGAAGAGGTCGGCGAGCCGCGCCGCTACACGCGGTCGGCCGCCGGCGTGCACGTGCACGCGCTCGACCCGAGCGCGGGGGAGGTCCGTCTTCCGGCCGAGCTGACCGTCGGCGCGGCGCGCTGGGCGGACGGTTCCGCCGCGGAGTCGGAGACGTCCTCCGACGGCACGCGGATCGTGCGCATCCCCGCAGGGCTGCGCACCGAACCCGTCGCGACCCTCACCGTCGCACTGTGACCCGCATCGCACTCGAGATCGCCGTCGACGGGCCGGCCGGAGCGCGGACCGCGTTCGAGGGCGGCGCGGATCGCGTCGAGCTCTGCCAGGCGCTCGCGGCGACCGGCGGTCTCACGCCCTCCGGCGCGACGGTCGACGCCGTGCTCGCCGTCGCCGGCGATCCGGAGCGCGTCGCCGTGCTCGTCCGACCGCGCGTGGGCGGATTCGTCTACAGTGCCGAGGAGATCGACCTCGTGGCCGCCGACGTCGCCGACCTCGTGCGGCGCGGTGCGGGCGCGGTCGTGGTCGGTGCGCTGACCGCGGACGGCGCCGTCGACCTCCGCGCCCTCGAGCGCTGGAGGGATGCCGCGGCCGGCGCGGATCTCGTCTTCCACCGGGCGATCGACACCGTGCCGGATCCGGCCGCCCTCGTCGACGACCTCGTGGACAGCGGGGTGCGGCGCGTGCTGACGAGCGGAGGCGCCGCGCGCAGCATCGACGGTGCCGCGGCTCTGAGCGCTCTCGTCGCTGCCGCGGCGGGACGACTGCAGATCATGGCCGGAGGAGGGGTGCGCGTCGAGGACATCCCCGCGCTGACCGCGTGCGGTGTCGACGCGATCCACCTCTCGGCGCGGCGCCCCTCGGGCGATGCCGCGCCCAGCGGCCCGGGCGGCGGGAGCAGCGGCTTCGACGTGACCGACGGCGACATCGTGCGCCGTGCGGACGCCGCGGTGCGCGGCCGGAGCTGACCCGAGGCAGAACGAACGAGCGCGACGTCCTGAGGGGGACGTCGCGCTCGTCTGTTCGCGGTTCCCCGCGAAATCAGGCTCAGGGGGTGCTGGTCGGCGCGGGCGTCGAGCCCGACGACGAGGCGTCCGGCACCGTGATCGGCGCGTCCGACGCGTTCGCCCACACCGGCGCGGGCAGGGCCGTGTCGGTCTTGCCGTCGCGGATGGCACGCAGGGCGTCGGCGATGGCGGCGGAGTTCTCCGGCACGGCCAGACCGCACTTGCGGAGCTCCGACGCGAACTCGAGCGTCAGGCGGGTCTTGCCGGCCTCGACCGCCTGAGCGGTCGTGCCGGTGCGCTTGTCGCTGCCGGTCTGGATCGCCGACACCTGCTCGCACACGTGGTAGACGGTCCCGCCGTCGACCCAGACGACCTGGTCCTTGCCGAGCAGCTGGATCACGGTGGACTGGTCGGCCGTGTACTGCTCGACGGACGGCGGCGTGAAGTCGATCCCGAGCACGACCGCGAGGGCCGCGAGCGCGATGCCCACGATGCCGGCGATCGTCTTCTGGCCCTTGTCCATGTCCTTGTTCAGGAACACCATGATGATGAGCGGCACGAAGGCGATGATCGCGATGATCGCGCCCAGCTGGTTCTGCACGAAGAACCGCACCGTGTCGGAACGGCGGGCCGGATCCAGGCGGTTCGCCTTCTTCCAGAGGAAGGATCCGGTGATCGACAGCGCCGCGATCACGACGAAGAGGACGATGAGGGTGATGAACGCCCACTGCGGGAAGGTCGCTGTCGCGCCCTGCTGCTCGAGGAGTCCCGTGTCGGGGTTGCGGACGAACCGGCCGTCGCCGCCGGTGACCTGGCGCTGCCGCAGCAGCCAGAAGATGCCGACGGCCTCGGCCGCGATCGCGACGACCCAGAGCACCACGGCGATCCAGCGGAACCGGGTCGCCTTCGCCTTGGCCTCGGGAGTGGGGGTCCAGCCGGCGGGAGGATCCGCCGGCGCGTCGGTGGAGGCGGCGGCGTTCGCCGACGCGGGTGCGGGCTTGCTCGCCGCGCGGGCGGGCTTCTTGCTGCTGTTCTCGGGCACGGTGGTCCTTTCCGCCTGGTGCTGGACCCGAGCCTAGCGGCGAGGGCCCGCGGATCCGGGGATATCGGTCGCTACGCTGGACGCATGACGACCGATCCGGACGACGCGCTGCGCTGGGAGGGCGACGAGCCCGATGCGCCCGACGCCGCCGCGAAGAACGCGCCTCCCGCCGCGCCGCAGGCTCCGGCGCCCGCCCCAGCTCCTTCCGAGACGGAGCGGACCGCGGAGAGCGCATCCGCGACGGGGGAGGCGGCGAAGGCCGGAACGGCTTCCGTCGACGCCCAGGACGAGGACGAGGCGCCCGCGATCGGCAATGCCGCGCTGGTGTTCTACGGGATCATCGGCGGCGTGTACCTGCTCTTCGCCGTGGGCTGGATCGTGGGCGGTTTCCGGCTGCGCCCGCGCGCGTCCCTCCTCCTCGGCGACTGGACGTATTTCCCCTGGATGTGGCTCGCCGCCCTCGCCCCGATCCTGTGGTTCGTCGCGGCCTGGGTGCTCACCCGCGGCCGTGCGACCTGGATCCGCGTCGTGGCGCTGATCGCCGGCGCCGCGCTGCTGGTGCCGTGGCCCTTCGTGATGTTCGGGACGGTGGGAGCATGAGCGCCGAGTCGATGACGACCGCACCGCAGGCGGATCCGCGGCGTCCCCGCTGGCTCTTCTACACGCTGCTGGGCGTGTTCGGCCTGCTCTATGCCTTCGCGATCTGGAACGCGATCGCCTACACGATCCCGCTCGCGGGGCTTGCGATCGGGGCGACGACGTGGGTGGCGCTGATCCTGGCGATCATCCTCCCCGCCGTCATCTACGTGGTCGCGATCGCCGTGACGCGTCGGCGCCGGCTCGGCACGGTCGCGCTGGTCCTCCTCGCGGGCCTGGGGCTCGTGGCAGTGTTCTGGCTCGACGTGGTCGGCTACACGCTCTCCGGCGCGCACTGACGGCGTCGGGTCGCGCACCGTCACACGGTTCGGGAGGCCCTGCCGTCTCGGGTAGAGTGTGGGCACAATCGCGCCCCGACGGTGCGGCGCATCGGCCCCCTCCCTCCTGTCCCGAAGGATCTCTGTGCCTGAGAACGCCGTGAACACGTCCGCCCGCAAGCCCGTCGTCCTGCTCGCCGAGACGCTGTCTCCGGCCACGGTCGACGCGCTCGGCCCCGACTTCGACGTCCGCTCGGTGGACGGCACCGACCGGGACGCGCTGTTCGCGGCTCTCGCCGACGCCGACGCCGTGCTGATCCGCTCGGCCACGAAGATCGACGCCGAGGCACTCTCGCACGCCCCCGTGCTGAAGGTCGTCGCCCGCGCGGGCGTCGGCCTGGACAACGTCGACATCAAGGCCGCGACGGCCGCCGGCGTCATGGTCGTGAACGCGCCGACGTCGAACATCGTCTCGGCCGCCGAGCTCACGGTCGGCCACATCCTCAGCCTCGCCCGCCGCATCCCGGCCGCACACGCGTCGCTGTCGGCGGGGGCGTGGAAGCGCAGCTCCTACACCGGCGCGGAACTCTTCGAGAAGACCGTCGGCATCGTCGGCCTCGGCCGGATCGGCGCACTCGTCGCCGCCCGCCTCGCGGCCTTCGACATGCGCGTGGTCGCCTACGACCCCTACGTCACCAGCGCCCGTGCCCAGCAGCTCGGCGTGCAGCTGCTGAGTCTCGAGGATCTGGTCGCGGAGAGCGACTTCCTCACGATCCACATGCCGAAGACGCCCGAGACCACGGGCATGATCGGCGCGGAGCAGTTCCGTGCGATGAAGAAGACGGCCTACGTCGTCAACGTGGCCCGCGGCGGCCTCATCGACGAGGAGGCGCTGCTCGTCGCCCTGCAGAACGGCGAGATCGCGGGCGCCGGGCTGGACGTCTTCACGTCCGAGCCGCCCGTCGAGGGCAGCGCCGCGCATGCGCTCACCGCGCAGCCGAACGTCGTGGTCACCCCGCACCTCGGTGCGTCGACCGACGAGGCGCAGGAGAAGGCCGGCGTCTCCGTCGCGCGCTCGGTGCGCCTCGCGCTCGGCGGCGACCTGGTCCCGGACGCCGTCAACGTCGCCGGCGGCGTCATCGACCCGTACGTGCGCCCCGGCATCCCCCTCACCGAGAAGCTCGGCCAGATCCTCTCCGGCCTCGCGCACTCGCCGCTCACGAGCCTCGATGTCGAGGTGCACGGCGAGCTCAACGGCTACGACGTCGGCGTGCTGCGCCTCGCCGCGCTCAAGGGCGTGTTCACCCCGATCGTGAGCGAGACCGTGTCGTATGTGAACGCGCCGCTGCTCGCCGAGCAGCGCGGCGTCGCCGTGCGGCTCGTGCAGGACGACGTCAGCGAGGAGTACCGCAACGTCATCACGCTGCGCGGAGCGCTCGCCGACGGCAGCCAGGTCTCCGTGTCCGGCACCCTGACCGGCCCGAAGCAGATCGAGAAGCTCGTCGCGATCAACGGCCACGCGGTCGAGCTGCCGATCGAGAAGCACCACGTCGTCATGCTCTACACCGACCGCCCCGGCATCGTCGCGGTCTACGGCCAGCGCTTCGGCGACGCGGGCATCAACATCGCCGGCATGCAGATCGCCCGTGAGACCGCGGGCGGCCAGGCCCTCTCGGTGCTGACGCTCGACTCGCCGATCCCCGACACCCTCCTCGACGAGGTGCGCGAGGCGATCGACGCCGACCTGTTCCGTCAGATCGAGCTCGTCGAGGCCTGATCGGCCGGCTCGAGACCCCTCGGAGTCGTCGAACGACGCGAGACGAAACGCGGTGCCCTTGCGAGGGTGCCGCGTTTCGTCTCGGTCGCCTCCGGCGTCCTCGCTCAACGACCTGGAAGGTCAATGGGGGAGAGGTCAGGGCGCGACGGAGCGGAGCACCAGGGCGACCAGCGCGTCGAGGTCGGCCCCGGCGGGGACCACGGCGTCCTCCTCGTCCAGGGGGCCGTGCGAGTCCAGCGCGTTGTTGAAGAACAGGCCGTCGCTCAGCAGCATCACGAGGTCGAGCGCCGCCTGGTCGCGCACATGCGGGCGGATCGCTTCCGCCGATTCCTCGCGCATGCGGTGCAGCGCCTCGGTCGCGGCTCTGCTGCCGCTCTGCGCGAGGCAGGACGCGGCGACGATCGCGCGGTCGAGGGCGTCATCCATCATGACCGAGGTGCGCAGGTAGTACTCGACCGGTCCCTCGGAGGCGGACCGGATCCGCGCGATGTCCTCGGTCGCGAGCGCGTCGAGCCGTGCGATCATCGCCGCCGCGAGCTCGTCCTTCGACGCGAAGTGGTAGAGCAGCCCGCCCTTGGAGACGCCGGCGGCCCGTGCGACGGCATCGAGGGTCGCGGTGCGCTCGCCGCCGGAGATGAGCAGCGCCTCGTAGGCGTCGAGAACGCGCTCACGGGCATGCGGAGGTCTGGCCATGTCTGTTACTATACCATCCGGACGGTTTAGTAACCCCGTCCTCCCACGATGGAACCGAGAGGTGCAACATGTCCGCAACAGCGTCGATCTCCCTGCCGGGGACCGAAGATGGCCCCCGCGTCGGTGCGCGCGGCTGGGCGGCGCTGGTCGTGCTCATGCTGCCGGTGCTGCTCGTCTCCGTCGACAACACCGTGCTGTCCTTCGCCCTGCCCGAGATCTCCACGGCCTTGAGCCCCAGCGGCGTCGAGCAGCTGTGGATCATCGACGTCTACCCGCTCGTGCTCGCCGGCCTGCTGGTGACGATGGGCACGCTCGGCGACCGGTTCGGCCGGCGAAAGATGCTGCTGATCGGCGCCACCGGCTTCGCGCTCGTCTCCGCGCTCGCCGCTTTCGCCCCGACCGCGGCGCTGCTGATCGCGGCCCGCGCCCTGCTCGGCTTCTTCGGCGCGATGCTCATGCCTTCCACGCTCTCGCTGCTGCGCTCGGTGTTCCAGAACCGCGAACAGCGACGGCTCGCGATCGCCGTGTGGGCCGCGGCCTTCTCCGCCGGATCCGCCCTCGGGCCGATCGTCGGCGGAGTGCTGCTCGAGCACTTCGCGTGGGGATCCGTGTTCCTCGTCGCCGTGCCGGTGCTCATCCCGCTGCTGATCCTCGCGCCGATCCTGGTGCCGGAGAGCCGCGACCCGAACCCGGGCCGGATCGATCCGATCAGCATCCTCCTGTCGATGGCGACCATGGTCCCCGTGGTCTACGCGATCAAGGAGTTCGCGGTCGACGGCATCACCCCGCTCGTCGTGATCCTGTTCGTCGTCGGCGTGGGCATGGGCGTGCTGTTCGTGCGCCGGCAGCTGCGCGCGGAGATCCCGATGCTCGACATGGCGCTCTTCCGCCGCGGGATGTTCAGCGGAGCGATCCTGGTCAACCTGCTGAGCGTCGTCGCCCTCGTCGGCTTCCTGTACTATGTGTCGCAGCATCTGCAGCTCGTGCTCGGGCTCAAGCCCGTCGAGGCGGGTCTCGCGCTCATCCCCGGCATGGCCGTGATGATCGTCTCCGGTCTCGTCGTCGTCCCGATCGCGCGTCGCGTGCGCCCCGAGATCCTGGTGCCCTCGGCGCTGGTGTTCTCGCTCGCCGGCTATCTCGTCGTGGCCTTCACGACGCACGCGCACGGGGTCGCGCCGCTGATCGTCGCGTTCGTGCTCCTCGGCATCGGGATCGGCGCCGCGGAGACGGTCTCGAACGAGCTGATCCTCGCGGCGGCTCCGCCGGAGAAGGCCGGCGCCGCCAGCGCCGTGTCCGAGACGGCATACGAGCTCGGCGCGGTGCTCGGCACCACGATCCTGGGCGGCATCATCACGGCGTTCTACCGCACCTCGCTCGTGGTCCCGGAGGGCGTGCCGGAGGCGCTGGCCGAACGCGCCAAGGAGACGCTCGCCGGAGCCTTCTCCGTGGCGGAGCAGCTCCCGGCCGCGCTCGGACAGGCGCTGCAGCAGGCCGCGGCCGATGCGTTCGGCACCGGCGTCATGGTGACCTCGCTCATCGGCGGCTTCCTCGTGGTCTGCGCGGCCACGATCGCCGCGCTGACTCTCGGCCGTCGCCTCGGCCGCTGATCCCAGTTCCGAGTCGTCCCCCTCAGCGCACCCCCTGGGCGCCGCTGAGGGGGACGACTCGGTTGTGACATGCGCGCGGGGAGGGGCGTCGGCGCCCGATAGCCTGGGATCCTCCACCCGCAACGAATCGCAAGGAGCGCCCGTGTCGGAATCGTCGTCCCGTGTCGTGAAGCTGGCTGTCATCCCGGGTGACGGCATCGGTCCCGAGGTCGTCGCCGAAGCGGAGAAGGTGCTCGACGCCGTCACCGCCTCGAGCCCCGTGACGTTCGAGAAGACGCGCTTCTCGCTCGGCGCCGCACGATTCCTCGAGACGGGCGACACCCTGACCGACGAGGATCTCGACGCGATCCGCGCGCACGACGCGATCCTGTTGGGCGCGGTCGGCGGTCAGCCGGGGGATCTGCGTCTCAAGGACGCCAACATCGAGCGCGGCCTGCTGCTCAAGCTCCGCTTCGAGCTGGACCACTACGTGAACCTGCGCCCCTCCCGGCTCTACCCCGGCGCCTCCGGCCCGCTGGCGGACCCGGGCGAGATCGACTTCGTCGTCGTCCGCGAGGGCACGGAGGGCCCTTATGTCGGCAACGGCGGCGCCATCCGCAAGGGCACGCCGCACGAGGTCGCGAACGAGACCAGCGTCAACACGGCTTTCGGCGTCGAGCGCGTCGTCCGCTACGCCTTCGCGCTCGCCGAGAAGCGCCGCAAGAAGCTCACGCTCGTGCACAAGACCAACGTGCTGGTGCACGCCGGTGCGATCTGGAAGCGCGTCGTCGACGAGGTGGCGCTCGAGCACCCCGACGTGGCCGTAGACTACCTGCACGTCGACGCGGCCACGATCTTCCTGGTCACCCACCCTTCGCGCTTCGACGTGATCGTCACCGACAACCTCTTCGGGGACATCCTCACGGATCTGGCCGGCGCCGTCACCGGTGGCATCGGCCTCGCCGCCTCGGGCAACATCAACCCCGATGGCGCGTTCCCGTCGATGTTCGAGCCGGTGCACGGCTCGGCACCCGACATCGCGGGTCAGCAGAAGGCCGACCCCACCGCGGCGATCCTCTCGGTCGCGCTGCTCCTGGACCACCTGGGGCTGAGCGACGAGGCCGCGCGCGTGCACCGCGCGGTCGAGGAGGACATCGCAGCGCGGGACGGCGCCCGCACCACCGAACAGACCGGCGCGGCGATCATCGCCCGACTCCAGGCGTAATCTGAAGTCAGCGCACGACGCCGCACCCCTCGACCTGTCAGGACGCACTCATGACCATCGAACTCCCTCTTCAGGCCCCGTCACCCGCCGGACTCATCTGGCGCGTCACCCGCAACGAGGACGCGCGCTCGGACGCCGACCGCGAGGAGATCCTCGCCGCGCCCGGCTTCGGGCAGCACTTCACCGACCACATGGTCGACCTGTGCTGGTCGGACAAGGGCGGCTGGCACCGCCCCCGCGTCTCGCCGTACGGGCCCATCGAGCTCGACCCCGCGGCCGCCGTGCTGCACTACTCGCAGGAGATCTTCGAGGGCCTCAAGGCCTACCGCCACGCGGACGGATCCGTCTGGACCTTCCGCCCCGACCGCAACGCCGCCCGGCTGCAGCGCTCCGCGCGACGCCTGGCGCTGCCCGAGCTGCCGACCGAGCTGTTCATCGAGTCGCTCAAGCAGCTCGTCGCCGTCGACTCGTCGTGGGTGCCCAGCAACCCCGAGGAGAGCCTGTACTTCCGCCCGTTCATGTTCGCGAAGGAGGCGTTCCTCGGCGTGCGCGCGGCCAAGAAGGTCGCCTACTACCTCATCGCGAGCCCGGCCGGGGCGTACTTCCCCGGCGGCGTGCAGCCGGTGAACATCTGGCTGTCCCGGGACTACGCCCGCGCCGGCCACGGCGGCACGGGCGCGGCGAAGACCGGCGGCAACTACGCCTCGAGCCTGCTCCCGCAGGAGGAGGCGTACAAGAAGGGCTGCCAGCAGGTCTTGTTCCTCGACGGGGAGTACATCGAGGAGCTCGGCGGCATGAACCTCGTGCTGGTCACGCGCGACAACAAGCTGATCACCCCGGCCAGCGACTCGATCCTCGAGGGCATCACGCTCGCCTCGATCCTGCAGCTTGCGAAGGACCGCGGGCTCGAGGTCGAGCAGCGCAAGCTCTCGATCCAGGAGTGGCGCGACGGCGCCGCGTCGGGTGAGATCGTGGGCGCGTTCGCGTGCGGCACGGCCGCCGTCGTCGTGCCGATCGGATCCCTCAAGGCCGACGACTTCGAGATCGTGCACTCCGGCCCGGCGTCGACCGAGCTCGCGATGTCGCTGCGCGAGGAGCTCACCGACATCCAGTACGGCCGTCGTGAGGACACCCGCGGCTGGCTCGTCCGCCTGGACGGCTGACCCTCCACGAAACCCGTCGCCTCTGACGCGGAGGCGGCGCATGAAGCGCGATCTCTGACAGGAGAGGACCCTGCTATGAAGCTGGCCATGGTCGGACTCGGACGGATGGGCGCGAACATCGTGCGCCGCCTGATGCGCGGAGGGCACGAGTGCGTCGTCTACGACGTCAACCCGGATGCCGTCGCGGCGCTCGTCGCCGAGGGGGCGATCGGCGCGACCGACTACGCCGATCTCGCGGCGAAGCTGGACGGGCCGCGGGTCGTCTGGCTGATGATCCCGGCGGGTCTCACGGGGCGCGTCGTCGACGAGCTCAGCGAGGTGCTGCAGCCGGGCGACATCATCATCGACGGCGGCAACTCGAACTATCGCGACGACGTGCGCCGCGCCAAGGCGCTGCGTGAGAAGGGCCTGAACTACGTCGACGTCGGCACGAGCGGCGGCGTCTTCGGCCTGGAGCGCGGCTACTGCCTCATGGTGGGCGGCCCGGATGAGGCATTCGCCACGATCACGCCGATCCTGCAGACGATCGCTCCGGGCGCCGGGGACGTGGAGCGCACGCCCGGTCGCACCGGGGCACTCGCTCCCGAGGAGCTGGGCTTCCTGCACTGCGGTCCTTCGGGAGCCGGGCACTTCGTGAAGATGGTGCACAACGGCATCGAGTACGGCGTCATGGCCGCCCTCGCCGAGGGGCTCAACCTTCTCGAGAACGCCGATGCGGGGATCCGCGAGGCCGAGCACTCGGCCGAGGTGGCCCCGCTCGAGGAGCCCGAGTACTACCAGTTCGACATCGACACCCCGAAGGTCGCCGAGCTGTGGCGCCGCGGATCCGTCATCTCGTCCTGGCTGCTGGATCTGACCGCGGCGGCGCTGCAGGGCAACCCCACACTGCAGGGCCTCGCGGGTCGCGTCTCGGATTCGGGCGAGGGTCGCTGGACGGTCAAGGCCGCTGTCGACGTGGGGGTGCCGGTGCCGGTGCTCGCCGCATCCCTGTTCGAGCGCTTCGCCTCCCGCGACGAGGATCTGTTCGCCAACCAGGTGCTCTCCGCGATGCGCCTGCAGTTCGGTGGGCACAAGGAGCTCCCGGCCGGCGACGTCCTCGAGGCCGGCGGCAACAAGGCCGACCACGCCTGATCCTTCCGGATCCCGCAGCAACTCTGAAGTGGGACATGGCCCGCCCGTTGTGCGGACCGTGTCCCACTTCTGGTGCCACCATGTCCCGAATCTGGTGCGCCTGAGCCTGGTTTCACCGCCGAATGTGGGACATGGTCCGGGGTGTGGTCTGCCGGGGCGGGCCGTGTCCCACTTCTGGTGTCACCGTGTCCCGGATCCGGTGCGCCTGAGCCCGGTTTCACCGCCGAATGTGGGACATGGTCCGGGGTGTGGTCTGCCGGGGCAGGCCGTGTCCCAGTTCTGGTGTCACCGTGTCCCGGATCTGGTGGACGCTTCTATCAATGTCAAGTTGGGTTCCTCGTCCTGTTTCGACGGCTGACGGCTCGGCAAGATAGCGTGGCCATGTGCAGTTCAACGCCTTTACGGCCTACTCGGCCACGGTGGGCCTGGCCGCTGAAGTCATTCCCGAGGTGCAGAACAGCGACTACGAGTCCGGGATTGTCCAGATCTGCGAAGAGGCCTGGCATATCCGGACTGCGCGTAACACCCCAACCAAACCCGGTGCCTTCGTCGCGTTCTGGCAGCGGAACGCGGTGGGGAACACGACGCCGTTCAGCGACGACGACCCCACGGCAGGGCTGCTTGTCTTCGTGGCGCAGCATGATCGGCGAGGGGTGTTTCGGTTCACCCGCGCGCATCTCACTGAGCTCGGCATCACGTCAGGCAAACGGCCAGGTAAGCGTGGATTCCGGGTGTATCCGAGTTGGTGTGCGGGTTTGAATGCCCAGGCCGCGACTACGCAACGCGCTCAAGCGCCCGCGTTCCAGGAGTTCTGAGCTCATCAGGTCCGTGAAGTGAGCCAGTGGAGAGCTGCGGTGAGACACAGGACCCGGCGGCCGGTGCTGCATCGAGTCATCGACCAATTTTGGTTACGTCGTCGCAGGGAGGGCATGGAGGGTCTTTAGCATTCGGAAGAGCCTGCGGGCGAGGTAGCGCTTGGCGATGCGGAGGATCTCGCGTTTGCTGTGGCCATCTGCGAGCCGCCGGGTGACGTAGGCGCGGGTCTCGGGGTCGTGGAGCCGGGTCGACGTCGGCCGGTCCTATCGAGAACGGACATGTCCAGCAGAAGGCACCCGAAGGGCCAGGTTTGGGGTGAGTCACGAACTCGGTAGGAACGGCCAACGCCAACCCTGCCAACCAATCCCAGATCGGCCGGTCCGAGTCTCACAGGTTTGGGGCTGGTTTCGCCGCCGAATGTGGGACATGGTCCGGGGTGTGGTCTGCCGGGGCGGGCCGTGTCCCGCTTCTGGTGTCACCATGTCCCGAATCCGGCGCGCCTGAGCCCGGTTTCACCGCCGAAAGTGGGACACGGTCCGCAGCGCACACGGCCGGGGCAGGCCGTGTCCCGCTTCTGGTGTCACCATGTCCCGAATTCGGTGCGCCTGAGCCCGGTTTCACCATGTCCCGAATCCGGTGCGCCTGAGCCCGGTTTCACCGCCGAAAGTGGGACACGGTCCGCAGCGCACTCGGCCGGGGCAGGCCGTGTCCCGCTTCTGGTGTCACCATGTCCCGAATCCGGCGCGCCTGAGCCCGGTTTCGCCGCCGAATGTGGGACATGGTCCGGGGCACACTTGGCGAGGGCACACCGCGTCCCACTTCTGGTGTCGCCGTGTCCCGAATCCGGTGCGCCTGAGCCCGGTTTCACCGCCGAAAGTGGGACACGGTCTGCAGTGACAGGCAGGAGCAAGACCGCGGATCCGCCGCCGTTGTCGCCCGGCGAGGGGCGGCGCTGGATAGGCTGAATCCGTGAAGATCGCTCGGTTCAGCCACAACGACGGCATCAAGTACGGGATCCTCGACGAGGGCGAGCTGGTCGTGCTGGCCGGCGACCCGATGTTCGCAGGCTACGAGACGACGGGGGAGCGGGTGCCGCTCGCGGACGCCGCGCTGCTCGCCCCGGTGATCCCGCGCTCGAAAGTGGTCTGCGTCGGCAAGAACTACCACGACCACGCCGCCGAGATGGGCGGCGAAGCGCCGGCCGAGCCGCTGCTGTTCCTCAAGCCGAACACCGCGGTGATCGGCCCGGGCGACACCATCGTGCGGCCCGTCGCGCTCTCGGAGCGCACCGAGCACGAGGGCGAGCTGGTCGTGGTGATCGGGCGCATCGCCAAGAACGTCGCCGCGGCGAATGCGCACCAGTATGTCTTCGGATACACGGTCGGCAACGACGTGACCGCCCGCGACCTGCAGCGCAAGGACGGCCAGTGGTCGCGCGCCAAGGGCTTCGACACGTTCTGCCCGCTCGGCCCGTGGATCGAGACCGAGTTCGATCTCGACGCCGCGGAGCTGACGACCCGTGTGAACGGCGAGGTGCGCCAGCACGCTCCGCTCACCGACATGATCCACTCGGTCGCCGACATCATCGCGTACGCGTCGGCCGTCTTCACCCTGCTCCCGGGCGACGTGATCATGACCGGCACCCCCGCCGGCGTGGGCGCTTTCGGGGCGGGCGACGCGGTCGAGGTCGAGATCTCCGGAATCGGCACGCTGCGCAACGCCGTACGCGACGCCCTGCCCGCCTCGTGACCGCGGCGACCCTGACCGAGCTGGATCGCACCAGGATCCAGCGCCGTACGGTCGGCATCCTCTCGCTCGGCCAGGTGCTCGGCGGGATCGCGTTCGGTGCGACGGTCTCGCTGGGGGCGCTGCTCGCCGCGGACATCTCCGGCAGCGACGCGCTCTCGGGTCTCGCCACGGCCTCGGTGACGCTCGGCGCCGCCCTCGCGGCGATCCCGCTGGCACGCCTCGCGGGGCTCCGCGGACGCCGCCTCGCGCTCACGGTCGGAAACCTGCTCGCGCTGGTCGGCATCGTGGTGGTGATCGGCGCGGCCGCGATCCGCGTGTTCCCGCTGCTGCTGGTCGGAATCATCATGATCGGCATGGGCAACGCCGGGAATCTGCAGTCCCGGTTCGCGGCGACGGACCTCGCCCAGCCGCGGCATCGAGGCCGGGATCTGTCCATCGTCGTGTGGGCCACCACGATCGGCGGCGTCGCGGGACCGCTCCTGCTGGGCCCCGGCGAACAGCTCGGCCGGGCGATCGGCATGCCGCCGCACACCGGCTCGTACCTGTTCTCGCTCGTCGCGCAGATCGCGGCGTTCGCGCTGTACCTCATCGCGCTCCGGCCGGATCCGCTCCTCACCTCTCGCACGCTGCCCGAGACCGGATCCGTGGCCGCAGGCGTCGAGCGCGTCGACCGTCCGGTCGCGGCCCGCTACGCGATCTTCGCCATCGCGGGCTCGCACGTCACGATGGCCTCGGTCATGGCGATGACGCCGGTGCACCTGTCCCACATGGCCGTGGCCGGCGGGACGATGGGCGGCATGGACGGCATGTCGATGGAGCTCGACGTCACCGTGCTCGTCGGCGTGACGATCGCGATGCACGTGGCCGGGATGTACGGCCTGTCGCCGGTGTTCGGTATCCTCGCCGACCGCTGGGGCCGGTTGCGCACCGTGCTGCTCGGGCAGGCGCTGCTCGTGGCGTCCCTGTGCTTCGCGATGTTCGCGGGGGAGACCACGTGGGGCGTGATGGTCGCGCTCATCCTGCTCGGGCTCGGCTGGAGCGCGGCGACGGTCGCCGGTGCCGCGCTGCTGACCGAAGCCTCCGCGCCCGAACTGCGCACACGCCGCCAAGGCCGCAGCGACTCTCTCATGAGCCTGAGCGCGGCGGGCGGTGCGGTGCTGGCCGGCGTGATCCTGCAGTCCTTCTCCTACGCGGGGCTCGCCATCGCCGCCCTCGTCGTGGTCGCCGCGATCGTGGTGCTCTCGCCCTTCGGGAAGCGATGAGGAGCACGTCGCCGCGGTCGCGATGATGCGCCGGGATCCGTCCTTATGAGACCGCTGAACATCCGGTAGCAGAGCGCTGACGCGGGTGTAGCGTCATGGGCGGTCCCGCGCCGCTGACCCGGTGGCTCGGGTGATCCGTCAACAAGGAGGTTGGCATGTCACGTACCAGGACCCTCTTCGCCGCACTCGGCGTTTCGGCGCTGGCGGGGGCGACCGCTCTCGCTCTCTCCCCGGTCTCGTCGCCACCGCCGGCCGCGAGCGTCGTCCCCTTCGCGGCGCAGGCTCCGGACAGTGCGTTCACCTCCCAGGCCGATGCCGGCGGCGCGGCGATCGCGTGCCAGCGCCCCGCGCCGGACAATCGCGTGTCGACGACGATCCACTGCTACACGCCGGATCAGCTGCGCGCGCACTACGGCCTCGGTCCTCTCGCGTCCAGCAACGACGGCGCGGGCCAGACGATCGTGCTCGTCGACGCCTACGGCAGCCCCACCGCCGCCGATGACCTGAACTTCTTCGCCCAGACCTTCGGCGGTCCGACCCCCGACTTCGAGTCGGTGGCGCCGCTCGGCATGCCCGACTACAAGAACCCGACGGGCAAGGGCGTCGGGCAGTCCGGTCCGAACGCCGCAGCCAGCTGGGCGGGCGAGGCGAACCTCGACGTGCAGTGGGCCTACGCGATGGCCCCCAAGGCCCACATCGTGCTGCTGGGCACCCCGCCCTCGGAGACGCAGGGCGTGCAGGGCGTGCCGAACCTGATGAAGGCCATCGACTGGGCGATCGCGAAGTACCCCTCCGGCACCGTGTTCTCGATGTCCTTCGGCACCGACGAGCAGACCTTCGGATCCGCCAGCGCGGCGAAGTCGCAGTTCACGAAGTTCGACCAGACGTTCCAGCGGGGCCTCGCGAAGGGCGACACGTTCTTCTCGTCCTCTGGCGACAACGGATCCACCGGATTCACCAACGTCAAGCGCAAGTCGACCGTCGGCACGACCCCCGAGGTCAGCTACCCGAACGTCTCGCCGTACGTGACCTCGGTCGGCGGCACCCAGGTGCAGGACGGCTGGACGTGGAACCCCACGCAGGACGTGCCGTATCTCGCGAGCGGCGCCCGCAACCCGGCGTACTGGGCGTGGAACTCCGGCGGTGACACCGAGGCCGTCTGGAACGAGGGCGGACTGCAGATCGGCACGGGCGGCGGCCTGTCCACGATCTACCCGCGCCCGGCCTTCCAGGACGGCGTCTCCGGCGTGGTCGGCAGTGCGCGCGGCGTCCCGGACATCGCGTGGAATGCGGCGGTGAACGGAGGTGTGCTCGTCTACCACACCTACTTCCCGAGCACCGAGGGTCCCGCGGCCTGGGGCGTGTACGGCGGCACCTCGGCGGCCTCGCCGCAGGCGGCCGCAGCGACCGCGATCGCGAACCAGGCCAGGGCGGCCGTGGGCAAGGGGCCGATCGGCGATCTGAACAAGGCGCTCTACAGCCCGACGTTCGACCACTCCGCGGCGTTCAACGACATCGTGCCGCAGACCTACGGGACGACGCCGAGCGGCGTGCTCGACAGCAACCGGATGTGGGCGCTCGCCGCCGACGGCTCGCTCACGCCGAACGCCGTCCCGGGATACCCGACCACGACGGGCTACGACCTGACCACCGGATGGGGCTCGCCCACGGTGCCCGGATACGTCGCGCAGCTCGTCGCGCAGTGAATCCGGGATCCGGGGCCGGGCGGGGATCCTCCGTCCGGCCCCGGACCCTGCTCGGGGGACGAGCCGTGCGCATCTAGAATCGAAGGGCTATGGCTACTCCCGATCCCCGCACCACGACCGCCTCCGGATCCGACGTCCGCGTCCGGTTCTGCCCCTCGCCGACCGGCCTGCCGCACGTCGGCATGGTCCGCACTGCGCTGTACAACTGGGCCTACGCCCGGCACACCGGCGGCAAGCTCGTCTTCCGCATCGAGGACACCGACGCCGCGCGCGACAGCGAGGAGAGCTTCCGCCAGCTCGTCGACGCGCTGACCTGGCTCAAGATCGACTGGGACGAGGGCGTCGAGGTCGGCGGCCCGCACGAGCCGTACCGCCAGTCGCAGCGCGGTGACATCTACCAGGGCGTGATCGAGAAGCTCAAGGCGTCCGGCGCCGTCTACGAGAGCTATTCGACGGCGGAGGAGATCGACGCCCGCAACGAGGCGAACGGCCGCGCGAAGCAGCTCGGCTACGACAACTTCGACCGCGATCTGACCGACGACCAGCGCGCCGCGTTCCGCGCCGAGGGGCGTCAGCCCGCGCTGCGTCTGCGCGTCCCGGACGAGGACCTCACCTACGTCGACCTCATCCGCGGCGAGGTGACGTTCCCGGCAGGATCCTTCCCCGACTTCGTCGTCGTGCGCCCCAACGGCGCCCCGCTGTACACGCTCGTGAACCCGGTCGACGACGCGCTCATGGGCATCACGCACGTGCTGCGCGGCGAGGACCTCATGCCCTCCACCGCACGTCAGCTCGCACTCTACGGCGCGCTCATCGACGCGGGCGTGACGACGTTCGTCCCGCGCTTCGCGCACATGCCGCTCGTGCTGGGGGAGACCGGCAACAAGAAGCTGAGCAAGCGCGACCCGCAGGCCGACCTGTTCCTGCACCGCGAGCGCGGCTTCATCCACGAGGGCCTGCTGAACTACCTCGCGCTGCTCGGCTGGTCGATCGGACCCGACCGCGACGTCTTCTCGCTCGAGGAGTTCACCGCGGCGTTCGACATCGTGAACGTGAACCCGAACCCGGCCCGCTTCGATCAGAAGAAGGCCGAGTCCATCAACGGCGACCACATCCGCAAGCTCGAGGCGAAGGACTTCGCCGAGCGGATCCTGCCGTACCTCGCCGCCGCCGACGTGTTCGAGGGCGAGCCGACGCATGAGCAGATCGTGCTCGCGTTCCGTGCGGCGCCGCTCGTGCAGGAGCGCGTGCAGCTGCTCGGTGAGGTGCCTGGTCTGCTCGGCTTCCTCTTCTCGGACCAGGTGTCGTACGACGAGGACGCGCTCAAGGGCCTTCCGGCGAACGCCGCGGAGGTGCTGACCGCATCCGCCGCCGCGCTCGAACCGCTCGAGACCTTCACGACCGAGGCGATCCAGGATGCCCTCGCGGCCTCTCTCGTCGACGGCCTCGGCCTCAAGCCCCGGGTCGCCTACGGCCCGCCGCGCGTCGCGCTGACCGGCCGCCGGGTGTCTCCGCCGCTGTTCGAGTCGATGGAGCTGCTTGGCAAGGACGAATCGCTGCGCCGCCTGCGCGCGCTGGCGGAGTTCCTCGGCTGACACGGGTCCCCGGGTCGCTGCCTCGGCCTCGGTTCGGGGCGCATTCGATCGTTTTGGGGCGCGCCACGCCCGGGTTTCCCGGTGTAGCGCGCCCCAAAACGTTGGATCCCGCCCCGAACGCGGCAGGGAAGCGACGCGCCCGGGCGTGACGGCGGCGCGGTCGTTTTGCGCTTCCGGTGCTGGCTCGGGTAGGCTTGACTCTCGGTGCGAGGCCCAGGTTTCGCCCTTGGGGTATGGTGTAATTGGCAACACGGCTGATTCTGGTTCAGTTGTTCTTGGTTCGAGTCCAGGTACCCCAGCAGACAGAGAAGGCCCGGAGCACTGAGGAATCAGTGCTCCGGGCCTCTGTCGTTCCCGGCGGAGAACGCCTCCGGCGATGCCAGCGGACAGGGTCACGGGATGTAGCCGCCCCACGGGGGCTGCGCCCGGAGCGCGCGGCGTGCACCGCGCAGATGGCGGGCCAGGGCGAGGCGCTGCGTGGGGAGCCACACGCGGGACGGGACCAGCACGACCCGCCGGTCGCGCACGAGCCACCACGCGAGGGCGTCGGACCGGGGATCGCGGACGAAGACGGGTCTGAGCATCCCCGCCGACTCGAAGGTCGCTCTGGCATCGCGTCGGGCGTCGTTCTCGTCCTCGAGATCGTGAGCCCGCAGGAACAACGGGCGATCGTCGGCCTGGAGGTACTCCCAGTAGGCGCCGGACCGGTGAGGCCTCGAGTCCGGATCGGGTGCCGACACCGCCTCGGTCGGGTCGACCGGGAGCATCGCGAGCAGCTGGGCACGTCGGGCCGTGCGCATCGGATACCAGGGATCGGCCGTCGAGAACAGCACGAGTCGCGAAACCCGCCTGAGGGGCTCTGACATGGACCGGCCTCCGTCGTCCGCTGGCGCGATCCGCCTCGTGGGCGTCGCGTTCGTGCACAGCCAACCACCGATCCGGTCGGTCCTTCCGGGCACCCCCGTCCGTCGGAGGGGGCCGAGCGGAGGATTCCGCAGGATTCCGGCCGGCAGGACCCTCCGATCGGAGGGGGCGGGGCGACGTAACATGACGTCGCAGGCTACGGGTTGAGCCCGTGGCGCACGGCCCAGAGCGCGAGCTGGGTGCGATCGGTCGCGCCCGACTTGTCCAGCATGTTGCGGATGTGCCACTTGACGGTGTTCTCGCCCAGGTTCAGCCTGGCGGCGATCTGCTTGTTGCTGAGCCCGCCGGCGAGCGCCGCGACGACCTCGAGCTCGCGCTCGGTGAGCATGTCGACGAGGCGCGGCTCGGCTGCGGGCTCGGCGCTGCCTCGGGTCGTCCGCCGCGCGCGGTGCGATCCTCTGGCGTAGTCCGCGAGCAGCCGTTCGCGGACCGCAGGGGACTGGAGTGCGTTCGCGTTGACGGCCGCGCGGATCGCCGCCGGGATGTCGCCCGGATTCTTCTTGAGCAGGAAGCCGACAGCCCCGCGCTCATAGGCGCCGTAGAGATACTCGTCGAGATGGAAGGTCGTGAACACGATCACGGGGATCGGATCCGTCACACCGATGCCGCTGAGGGCCTCCACCGCATCAAGGCCATCGCCGTCGGGCATCCGCAGATCCATGAGGACGACATCGGGACGCAGCGCCCTGGCCAGCCCGATCGCCTGGATCCCGCCCGATGCCTCGCCGATGACGCTGATGTCGTCGGTCGTCTCGAGGAGTGCACGCAGGCTGCGCCGGACGGAGCCGACGTCGTCGACGATCAGGGTGCGGATCATGCGACGGCCTCGGGCGGGAGCGATGCCGCGTACGCCGTGCCGGCGCTCTCGCCGGCGCGGAGGACGGCGCCGCCCCGGCTGGGGTGCGGCAGGAGCGCGTTCACCGACCAGCCGCCGCCATGCCGCGGTCCGGTGCGCAGGCTCCCGCCGGCCGCGAGCAGCCGATCCCGCATGCCGTCGAGGCCGTAGCCGAGCGAGAGCCGTGCGGGCTCGGGGATCCCCGAGGCGCTCGCCGGCGGGGCCTCGTTCGCGATGGTCAGCAGCAGACTTGCACCATCCTCCTCGAGGGTCACCGAGACCGCGGCGCCCGGCGCGTGCTTGCGGACGTTGTTGAGCGCCTCCTGCGTCACGCGGTAGGCGATGTGGCTGCGGACGGGTCCGAGGCGCAGATCGATCTCCTCCAGGGACGGTTCGCACACCAGCACCACGGTCGCGCCGCCGATGCGGCGATGCTCCGCCACGAGCGGGCCGATCTCTGTCGCGCTCCGCTGTCCCGGCTGATGCCCCGGCTGGTGGGTGTCGGGCTGGGTGCGGTCGCCCTGGCGCATCGCGCCGAGCATCCGCTCGAAGCCGAGGTAGAGCTGCTCGCCTTCGTCGCGGATCTGCTCGATCAGCACGCGGTGGCGGGACTCGGTGCGGATCGGCCCGCTCTGCGCGGCGGCGGCGAGGGCGAGCATGGCCGCGAGGTGCGCCGAGGACGTGTCGTGCAGCTCCTGCGCGAGGGTGCGCCGCTCCGCCGCCACGGCCTCCGCGGTGCGGACGGCCTCTCCCGCAGCGGCGCGCTGCGCGAGGTCGGCGATGCGCTCGGCCCTGGCGCGCAGCTGCGCGTACCAGCCGCCCAGCACCGTAGGGGTCCCGACGGTCGCGAGCGCGCCGGCGCCGGCCGCGATCCACACCGCGGGGCGCGCCCATGCTCCGGGGTGACCGATGTCGAGGAGGACGTGCGTGATGCCGAACGTCAGCATCGTCGAGAGGAGTCCGGTCCCTGCGATGAGGACCACCGTGAGGCGATGGGCCTCTGCGGCCAGCGTGAAGAGGGCGAGTAGCATCCCCGGCTGAACCGCCACCGCGACCGAACCGCCGACCAGGATCGCCGCCGTCCAGAGCACGAGCGAGGCGATGGCGCAGCTGGCGGACCGGCGCCAGAGCAGCCACATGCCCTGCACGCCCATGAGGGCGATGACGCTCACCATGCGCCAGGCGTCGGCGGGGACCGCGGAATCCAGGCCGAGCTCACGCAGCACGATCACCCCGAGCAGGTAGCAGCCGACGTTGGCGCAGACCGCGGCGGGCACGATCGTCCGGCTCAATGCGCGGGCGACGCGCACGGTCGAGCCGTGGCGAGCGGTGACGCCCTCGGGCATGGCCCCTCCCTTTGGATGGTTCTCCTGCCCCTCGATGCTCCCACTGCACGCGCCGTCGAACGCGGCGGGCCTGGACGGCTCGGACGCCATTCCGCGGATTCTCGCGGCCAGGACCCGCCGTGGTCACCGGAAGTTCACTTCCAGGTCATCGCCTGGTTGCCGCTTTTCAGCGCTCATCCGGCTTTTCGTCCGGGCCTCCTTTGAGCAAGGATGACTGCGGCAGCGCGCCGACCGGCCCGCCGCCCGCCCGTCACGGAGACCCGATGAGCCAGCCCGATCGCCGCAGCAGCACCGATGAGCGCGCCGCCCTCGCGGACGAGATCGAGAACGAGCGCCGCATGCTGCGCGATCTCGGACTCGACGACTCCCCGGCGCCGGCCGATGCCAGGGTCGATCCCCGCCGGCCGCTCTCCACCCGGCGCGGCTGGCAGGACAACCTGTTCCGGATCGGGTCGCACGGCGGCGGTGTCGTGGTGCTCGCGATCATGACGCTCGTCGGGCTCTTCCTCCTCATCCGCGGCTTCGGCGCGATCGAGAAGGCGGGATGGGGGTTCCTCGGCACCCAGGCCTGGGAGCCGAATTCCGGGCACTTCGGCATCGCCGCGGTGCTGTTCGGAACCGTGGTCATCGCGCTCATCGCGATCGGCGTCGCACTCCCGCTGGCGATCGGCACGGCCACCTACATCTCGGAGTACGCGCCGCAGGGCGTCAAGCGGCTCCTGATCGGGATCGTCGATCTGATGGCCGCGATCCCCAGCGTCGTCTACGGCCTCTGGGGGATGTTCTGGCTGGAGGGTCAGATCCTGCCGGTCGCGCAGTGGATCAGCACCTATTTCGGCTGGATCCCGTTCCTCTCCGTGCCGAAGTTCGACCCGGCCGACCCGCTGGCGACCCCGACCGTCTTCACGGCATCGGCGTTCCTCGCGGGACTCGTCGTGTCGATGATGGTGGCGCCGATCGCCGCGTCGATCATGCGCGAGGTGTTCTCGCAGGCGCCGATCGGGGAGCGCGAGGGGGCGCTCGCTCTCGGCGCGTCGAAGTGGGGGATGATCCGTTCCGTGGTGTTCCCGTTCGGGCTCGGCGGGATGATCGGCGGGACCATGCTCGGTCTCGGCCGCGCCCTCGGGGAGACGATCGCGGTGTACCTCGTGATCTCGCCGATCTTCGTCATCAACGGGCACGTGCTGTCCACCGGCACCAACAGCATCTCCTCGCTCATCGCGCTGCGCTACGGCGAGGCCTCCCGATTCGAGCTCTCCGCCCTGATGGCCGCAGGCCTGGTGCTGTTCCTGATCACGATGGCCGTCAACTTCATCGCCGGCTTCATCATCTCCCGTTCGCGTTCCGGCGCCGCTAGCTGAGGAAAGACACCGTGACGATCGAGACCACACGAGAGCGCACGCCGCGGGTGCGCCGGGCCCAGCTGGCCGGGCGGATGACCCGTACCAGGGTGCCCGGACGCGACGGGTTCCTGCACGAGAGCACTCCTGAGTCCCGGCGCGACCTCTCGTCGGTGCGCCGCGGGGACGTGCTGCGGGTCGTCGGTGCGGCGGTCGCGGCGCTCTGCGCCACGTGGTGGCTGGCGACGCAGGCAGCCGCGTTCGAGGGCGCACTGCCCTTCGTGCTCATCTCGTACGTGCTGTTCCTGGGCTTCTTCGTCGTGCTCATCAGCTTCGACGACAACCGGATCACGATCGTCGACCGTGTCTGGGCGGTCGTGATCCACTCGGCGGCGGTCGTCCTGCTGCTCGCGCTGGCCGTCGTGGTCGTCTTCACGCTGGTGCGGGGTTCATCGGCGTTCCTGCGCGCGAACTTCTGGGTGCAGGACCTCTCGCTCGCCGGTCCGCTGGATCCGCTCACGGTCGGCGGCATGGCGCACGCCGCGGTCGGCACCCTGATCATGATCGGGATCGCGCTGATCATCGCGATCCCGCTGGGACTGCTGTGCGCGGTCTTCCTGTCGGAGTTCCCCTCGCCGTTCGCCAACATCGTGCGCACGGTGACCGAGGCGATGACGGCGCTTCCCTCGATCGTGTGCGGGCTGTTCATCTACGCGACCTACGTGCTGATGTTCGGACTCGACAAGTCGGGGTTCGCCGCCGCGCTCGCCATCACGATCATGATCCTGCCGATCATCATCCGCTCGGCGGACGTCGTCCTCCGGCTCGTGCCCTCGACGCTCAAGGAGGCGTCGCTCGCGATGGGCGCCTCGCAGTGGAGCACGGTGTGGAACGTCGTGCTGCCGACCAGCCGATCCGGACTGATGACGGCGATCGTCCTCGGCACGGCCCGGGGGATCGGCGAGACCAGCCCTGTGCTGCTCACGGCCGGGTACACGACGTTCTTCAACCTCAATCCGTTCTCCGGCCCGATGGTGTCGCTGCCGTTCGCGACCTTCACCCTCGTGAAGAGCCCGGAGCCGACCCAGATCGCGCGCGGCTTCGGTGCGGCGGCGGTGCTGATGACGCTCGTCTTCCTGCTGTTCCTGCTGGCCAGGGCGATCGGAGGGAAGGGAGCCGGAGTGCTCTCGCCGCGCGGGCAGGCCAGGGCGCGGTCCGCCTCGGCGCGGGACGCGGCACGATTCGCCGCCCGGGAGCGCGAGCGGATGCCGCTGCCGGCCCCGGTGCCTCCCTCCGCCGGCGTGGTCGCGCAGGGGGCGGACCGATGAGCCGCCGGTTCGGCCGGGTGCGCCTGCTCGTCGCCCTGCTCGGCGTCCTCATCGCGGTCGGCGGGGGACTGCAGCTCGCCGCCCCCGCGAACGCCGCGGGGTCGGTGCATGCGCCGATCAACGGCTCCGGCTCGACCTGGTCGGCCAACGCCCTGCAGCAGTGGATCCGCAACGTCTTCGCGAACTACCAGTGGAAGATCACCTACTCCGAGTCGGGATCCACCCAGGGGCGCAACGACTTCGCGAACGGCACCTCGGACTTCGGCGTCAGCGAGATCCCCTACGCGATCGGGAACAGCAACGAGGGCGACACCAGACCCAACCGCGGCTTCGCCTACATGCCGATCGTGGCCGGAGGCACGTCGTTCATGTACAACCTTCAGATCGCGGGACGCCGGGTGACCAACCTCCGCCTGTCCGGCGAGGTGCTCGCGAAGATCTTCACGGGCGTCATCAGCACCTGGAACGATCCGGCGATCGCCGCCGACAACCCGGCGCTGGCGCTTCCGGCGATCCCGATCGTGCCCGTGGTGCGCTCCGACGGCTCGGGCGCCACCGCGCAGTTCACGATCTGGATGCGCCAGGAGCAGTCCGCGCTGTGGGACGCCTACTGCGCGAAGGTGGGGCGCCCGGTCATCGGCGACCACTGCGGTGTCACGAGCAACTACCCGGTGCAGGCGGGCAGCGGCTTCGTGGCCCGCGCGGGGTCGAACGGCGTCGCCGGCTACGTGGCCCAGCCGCAGTCGGCCGGGGCGATCACCTTCGTGGAGTACTCGTACGCGCTCAACAGCGGCTTCCCGGTGGTGAAGATGCTGAACAATTCCGGCTACTACTCCGAGCCGACCGCGCCGAACGTGGCGGTCGCGCTGCTGCGTGCGCACATCAACGAGGACGCGGGCTCGCCGGACTACCTGACGCAGGATCTGCGCGACGTCTACGGCGACGGCGACCCCCGCACGTACCCGCTCTCCAGCTACAGCTACATCATCCTGCCGACGGATCTGAGCAACAACTTCACCGAGGACAAGGGCATGACCCTCGCCGACTTCGGCGCGTACTTCCTCTGCGAGGGGCAGCAGCAGGCCGACGTTCTCGGCTACTCGCCGCTTCCGATCAACCTGGTGCAGGCCGGGCAGTCGCAGATCAAGAAGATCCCCGGCGGGAATCCGCAGATCAAGGGCATCAACGACTGCAACAACCCGACCTTCACGCCGGATGGATCGAACCGGCTCGCGAACGAGGCGCCGCTGCCTCCGGACTGCGATCGCCAGGGGCCGAGCCAGTGCCTAACCGGGACCGGAGGAGCCAAGGGCACCGACACCGCGCCTTCGGCGAACGATCCGGCAGCCGCCGCGGAGACCAACGGCGCAGGGCCCGCGGCGACCGGGACCGGACCGGCCGGGAGTGCCGGATCCGCCGGGCCCTCGGGGCAGGATCCGGGTGCGGTCGATACCGGGAAGGCGCCGACCGTGCTCACCGCCACGCCGCAGGTGCTCGCGGCGACCGGCGCCGGTCCGGTGCCCGCGATCGCCGCTCTCGGCGGAGGGGGAGGGCTCGCGCTCGCCGCCGTGCTCCCGCCGCTGCTGACCCGCCGGCGCCGGCGTCCGGGCGCGCCGGCTCACGTCCGTGCCGAGGCGCACGGCCTCGGAGGAGGACGATGATGTCGGCAGGAGCGGGGAACCGCGAGACGGATGCGCGCCGGGGGGCACGCCGCAGCAGGATCCGCCGTCTCGCCGGCCGGGGGATCGCCCTGGCATCGCTGGCAGCGGTGGTGGGCGCGATGCTCGGTCTCGGCGGGGTCGCCGGATTCGGCGTCGCGCCGGCCGCCGCAGAGGACGGTGCCGGGGCGACCGCATCCGCGGTGACGGTGAAGTGGGCGGGCGGCAACGACACCGCCGTGCAGCGGTTCCAGCCGGATCACGCCGCGCTCACCAGCGACGGCAACGGCACCGACAACGGCTCGGGGCACTGGGACGACTTCAAGGACCTCGAGGTCACCGTGTCGAAGACCGCCGACCTCCGGGAGGAGGCCGTCGTCGTGAGCGCCAAGGGCATGGGGACCTCGAACCTGCCGACGAACGGCGTCGCCTCGAACTTCCTCCAGCTCATGCAGTGCTGGGGTCCGGATCCGAGCGCCGCGGACTTCAACCAGACCTGCCAGTACGGGGCCTACAGCGGCGCGGCGTCGTCCTCGGGGACGGTCCTCGGATCAGCGCTCGGGACGTCCGTGGTCAGCAGGGCGGGGGAGAACCTCTTCTCCGATCCGAGCAGGTTCCTCGCGGTCACCGGGGACGCCAGCGTGCAGACGACGGTGACGGGCTCCGGCTCGACGCCGGTCACGATCACGACCGACGGGACGGCGCGCTTCTTCGGACCGAGCACCAGCAACGAGCAGCCCTTCGTCGCGATCGGATCCGACGGCACCGCGCGCACGGGTTTCGAGGTCCAGTCGGCGCTGAGCCAGCCCTATCTCGGCTGCGGGAAGGCGGCGGAGCTCCAGGGCGCGGGCGAGCGGTGCTGGCTCGTCGTCGTCCCGCGAGGGACGCATTCCAACGCCCTGGCGGCGGACAAGCCCTGCACCACCGGCGGGGCCTTCTACCCCGTGCCATGGGGGAAGCAGGGCTGGAACGGCGTTCAGAGCGGCTCGCCGGTCGACCCGGCGTGCGCGGCCTGGCAGGACCGGATCGTCGTCCCGCTGGACTTGGCCAGCACCGCGCCGTCGTGCCCGCCCGGCGCCATGGAACGGCGCGTCTCCGGCACCGAGCTGCTCGCCACCGCATTCAGCTCCTGGCAGGGGGCGCTCTGCGGCTCCGGGACCGGCACCCTGAGCTTCAACACGAATTCGGGCGATCTCAATCGCGCGCAGCTGCTCACCGGGCAGTCCTCGATGGTCGTCGTCGGTCGACCGCTGACACCCGGCACGATCGGCCTCGCCGATCCCGCGCTGCTGAACAGCGCGACCCTGCGCTACGCCCCGGTGGCGAACACGGCCCTCGCCATCGCGTTCCGATGGCAGTCGGCCGCCGACAAGCCGGCGACCAGCCGGGAGATGAAGCTGACCCCGCGTCTGCTCGCGAAGGTCATGACGATGTCGTACAAGTTCGAAGTCCCCGCATATCAGTACAGCTTCCCGGACAACGTCGACCAGTACTGGCCGAACCGTCCGCTCTCGATGTGCGATGACCCGGAATGGGTCGCCCTCGGCAATCCTGCGCCGGGGAGCCCGGGCGAATGCCGGGGACTGTTCCTCGTCGTCGGGCCGCAATCCGACGACGTGACGGCGCTGCTCTGGCAGTATCTGCGATCCGATGCCGACGCGGCCGCCTTCCTGCGCGGTGAGCCCGATCCGTGGGGGAACACGATCAATCCGTACTATCTCCCGGCGAGCAACCCTCAGGCACGGGACGGCGGACTGCGCGACATCGACCTGGCGACCCAGCCGATGGATCGCTTCCTCCGCGCCGATCGGACGGTGGCTCCGGACTACACACTGCGCGGCGAGCTCGTCGAGCAGACCCATGGCGAGACGTACGACGCCGTCAGCCAGATCCCGTTCTCCGAGAGCTTCGCCGGGAACACCAGCCGGATCTTCCGCGGCGACACCAAGCGGATCGACTCCTGGAGCACCAACAGGGTCACGGGAGGGCAGGTCGTCCCCGGGTGGGTCACCGTGGATCCGGGGAGCGGGCGTTTCGGGTATCGCGCGTTCGGTCCCGCCGATCTCGGCGCCGCCCATCGGTACGGACTCGCCCTCGCGAGTCTGGGTGCCCCGCGGGCGGAGCGGACGGACGAGTCGACGGTCGTGAGCGCACGCAGCTTCGTCGCTCCGACGGCGGCGTCGATGGCGGCGGCTCTCGCCGCCCAGCACACCGATCCGGCGACCGGAACGGCGACGGCCGACTTCGGGGCGTTCCCCGAGGACGGCTACCCGCTCACGACCACCCTCTATGCGGCGGTCGACGTCACCCAGGCCAAGCTGGACGAGGCGGCGCGGTCGTCCTACGCGGGGTTCCTCGACTATGCGGCCGGTGCAGGGCAGGTCCCCGGGACGGCGCCCGGGCAGCTCCCGGACAGCTACGTCCCGCTGAGCGACAGCCAGCGCCAGCAGGCATCCGCGGTGGCCGAGCAGCTACGGCACCCGCCGACGAAGGACGGCGCCGGCCCTGCTGCCGTGGCGCCGGCGGCAGCCCGCCCGGCGGGCGCGGCGCCGGCGGCAGCGGCTCCCGCGGCGAACACGCCCGCCACCCGCACCGGCGTCACCGCGACCGGCGTCACGCCAGCCACGAACACCGACGCGGTGTCGGCGGCGAGCCAGACCGCGCTCGGCGGGACGCTCGTGGCCGGCATCGCCGGCCTCGTGGCCAGCCCCTTCCTGCTCCGTCGGCGGGGGATCGGATGAACCGCGCGCGCACCGTCGCGCTCAGCGCGGCGCACAGGCTTTCCACCCGGAACGTGTTCCCCGCCGGGATGGGAACGGCCCTCCTCCGTGGAGCGGAAGAGGGCCGGTGCCCACAAGGGGCAAGGGTAACGAGGGGAAACAGTAACCGAAAGGTTAAGCACATGTCAACCAAGAACACCTGGCGTCTCGGCGCGCTCGCGGCTCTCGTCGCCGGCGCGGTGGCGTTCGGCGCGGCCGCTCCGGCGCTCGCCGACCCGAGCGGCACCCCTGCCGGCGGCCCGACCACGCGTCCGCTCGCGGGCGTCGGTTCGGACACCACGCAGGACGTCAACAACGGTCTCTCGGAGGTCGTCAAGATCGGTGGCGCCAAGGTCCTCGCGTCCTACGACGCGACGGGCACCGCGACGATCAACCCGCGCACCGGTGGCGCGACCTTCTCGCGTCCCGATGGCTCGGGCGCCGGTGTGAACGCTCTCAAGGCGGCCAAGGCCGGCACGGCGTACAACGGCGTGGTCCTCGGCAACAACGACCTCCAGTTCGCGCGCTCCTCGAGTGCGGCGACCTGGGTGACGGGCGGCACCTACGCCTACGTCCCGCTCGCGCTCGACGCCGTGTCCTTCGCGAAGGCGCCGACGACCTCGGTTCCGGCGAACCTCACGAAGGCCGACCTGACCGCGATCTACTCCGCCAACGACAACACGAACGTCACCCTGAGCGTCGGCACCTTCAAGGTGGGCAAGCAGACCACCGCGGGCGCCCAGATCGTGCCGTTCCTGCCGCAGGCGAACTCCGGGACCCGCAAGTTCTGGCTGAGCGAGCTCGGCATCACGACGGTCGGCAGCGCGGTCGCGGACAACTACACGAAGGCCGGCGCGTCGGTCAGCGTGCAGGAGCACGACGGCAGCGTCCTCGCGGACGTCCCCAACGCGATCTCGCCGTTCTCGATCGCGCAGTGGATCGGTCAGAACAACAGCGGATCCCTCGCGTCGCAGTACGGCGTGACGGTCGTCGACCGTCGTCACGGTGCCGTCCTCGGCAGCGTGAACGGCACCGCACCGACCGTCTCGAACGTGCTGAACACGGCGTTCCCGATCTCGCGTCCGGTCTTCACCGTCGTCAAGGCGGCCGACCTGACCGCGGGCTCGCCGCTGGCGACCGTGTTCCAGGGCGCGACCGGTCTCGCGTACACCGCGAAGAACCCCACCACCGGCAAGAAGACCATCACGGACTTCGGCTTCGGTGACATCACGGGCGGCGCTGTCGTGAACGGCGTCACCTACACCGCGGGCGACGTCACCTCGTTCCGCGCCAACTGAATGAACCCGGGCGTGGACGACTCCGGCCGTCCACGCCCGGACCCCACCGCTCCTCCCGACCGCCTCCCTCCCCGAACCTCTATCCCAGGGAACAGAACCTCCATGAAGATCGCACGTCTCACCCTCGCCGCCTTCGGCGTCGTGCCCCTGCTGGTGCTCGGGCTCGCCGCCCCCGCACAGGCCGCCGGCGCGCCCTCCTACGACCCCGGCGTCGACAACAGCGCGTTCCCCTACCGGCTCGACCCGGCCAACGACATCGACGGGGGACGCTACGCCTTCACCACGGATCCGCTGGCGAACACCGGCCAATGGGAGAGCACGGCGATGCAGTCGGCTCCCGACGTCAGCATCGACCGCGGCTGCCCGGAGGGCTACCGCTCCTCGTCCCGGACCTTCATCGTGACGGCGTCCGGTGCGACGACCGGACTGAAGATGCGTGAGCCCAACCCGGACGCCCCGGCGTGGGGGCTCGAGGGGAATCCCATCTACCTGCCGGAGTTCCCGCTCGGTACCTGGCAGAACCTGACGCCGGAGTCCAACCCGAGCGGCACGAACGCCCTCGTCATCACCTGCGACCCGCCGGCAGGGGCGGCAGGAGCCCCGACGGCGACGTCCCCGATCGGGAATGCGAAGTACTTCTTCGGCTTCATCAAGGGCAGCTGGGAGCAGAACAGGTGGGACTTCGTCCCGCGGACCGCTCCGAAGAGCGACACCACGACCGTCCTGGCCGTGGCGTCTGTCAAGGCCACCTCGCTGACCCTCACCGCCACGGTCGCACCGGCCGGGGCCACCGGGACGGTGCAGTTCGCACAGGGCGGCGTCAATGTCGGGTCCGCGGTCGAGGTCGCGAACGGCGTGGCATCGCTCGCCGTCTCCGGGCTCGCCCCCGGCACCGCCTACTCCTTCCGCGCGAGCTATTCCGGGGACTCCGCCTACAACGCGTCGGAAGGATCCGCCGACGCCACGACACCACCGGACGGCGGAACCCCCACCCCGGGCGATTCCTCGAGCACCGAGATCAGCGTGGGCGTGCCGGAGGCGACCGACACCGCTCCGACGGGCCTCAGCATCTCGGTCAAGCCGCAGCCGCTCGCGCTGAGCAGCACCGACAAGCGCGTGAAGGGATCCGTCTGGATCGCCACCGGTGCGCTGGGCACGGTCACCGTGAACGACGACCGGCGCAGCGCCGCCAAGGGGTGGACGCTCAACGGCAAGATCTCCGATCTGACGAGCGGCACGAGCAAGATCGCCGCGTCGAACCTCGGCTGGACCCCGGCGCGGGTCGACGGCGCCGGCTCCGCCGGCGAGGCCGTCGCGCCCGGATCGAACGGAGGACTCGGCTCTGAGAAGACCCTCGTGACCGGCGCCGGCGACAGTCAGGCCAACGTCAAGACCAGCGTCAAGGCCGACCTGAAGCTGTCGGTGCCCGCCGACGCACCCAGTGGCAAGTACAGCGGCGTCCTCACCCTGACGCTCATCTGAGAACCGGAGCCCGGTCGCCGTCGCGACGGCCGGGCCCCGGATCCCGCCCCTCCGAATGAGAGACCCCATGCGCACGTCGCTCCGCCCGACCGCCCGACGGATCCGCCCGCCCGCCCTGCTCGCCGCCCTGCTCGTCGTGGCCGTCGGAGCGGAGCTCGCCGTCGCGTCGCCGCAGCCCGCGCACGCCGACGGCGAGGTCACCTGGAGCATCCAGCCCTCCACGCCCGCGGGCCCCGACGGGCGCACCGAGTTCTCGTACCAGGTCGCCCCCGGCTCGGTCATCACCGACTGGGTCGCCGTCACCAACCGGTCGGCGGAGCCCGCGACCTTCCGCGTCTACGCGGCCGATGCGAAGACCGACTACGACACCGCGGCGTTCACCCTGATCGGCGCGGACCGCGCCTCGACCGACCTCGGCGCGTGGACCGCGGTGCACGACGGTCCCGCCGCCTGCGCGAACCCGGCTGACGCCGCCTGCGCCGCCGGGCTCGGCATCGTGCTCGTGCTCGATCCCGGTGCCCGCGCCGACATCCCGATCACGATCACGGTCCCGCACGACGCGTCGCCCGGCGACCACGCGGCGGGCATCGTCGCCTCGTTCAGCACGGGCGCCGGCGACGGGGCGGCGAGTGTGCGTCGTGAAAACCGGGTCGGCACCCGCATCTACCTGCGCGTCGATGGCGCGCTTCGCGCCGGAGTCGGGGCTTCGGGCGCCGTGGCCGGCTATGACGCGAACCTGAACCCCTTCGCCGCAGGCGGCGGGTTCTTCGGCGTCGACGTCGCCAACACCGGCAACACCCGCCTCTCCGTGCAGCCCTCGGTGCGCTTCACGGGCCCGTTCGGGATCGACCTCGGGACGGTCACGCTCCCCGAGGTGCGCAACCTCATGCCCGGCGGCACGGGCCACGTCACGGCCTCGGTGCCTGGCATCCCGCCGCTCCTCCTGCTCTTCGCGGACGTCGTGCTCGCCCCGGCGCCGGCCGACGGCGTCGCCGCCGAGGATCCGCTCCCGGCCCCCGCGCGCGCGTCCGCCGAGACCTGGGCCGTTCCCTGGTCGCTCTTGGCCCTGATCGCGCTCCTGGTCGGCGGCGGATGGGTCGTGCTGCGGATTCGCCGTCGGCGACGGGACCTGCTCGCCCAGGACTTCGCCGACTACGCCGACGCGATCCGCGCCGAGGAGCGCGCCCGCCAGACGGCACTCCTGGCGGGATCCGCTCCTGATTCCGACGCCCCCGACCTCGTCGGCGCCGAGCGCGCCGCGACCGTCTTCGACAAGGAGAACGCGCGATGATCCGCCGTCCCCGCCTCCGCCGCGGAGTCCCCGTCCCGCTCTTGGCGCTGGCCCTGGTCCTGGGGCTCGTCGCTCCGTTCGGATCCTCGCTCCCCGCCTCGGCCGACGACAGCACGCCCCCCGATGGCGCACCGGTCGCCGTGACGGTGACCGTGCCGGAGGCGACCGCGTCGCCGACGTCTCCGACGCAGCCCGTGACGCCGGGGAAGGCCGGGACCGGCTCCGGAGCCGGGAGCGGGGGCGGGGCCGGCGGCTCCGCGGGGACCGGGACGACGGTGATCGGCTCGGCCGGCATCGCATCCGCGACAGAGGCCAAGGAACCGTCGATCCCGAAGGCGCCGGCCGGCACTGCGGAGCACGCCGCGGTCGATCGTGCGACCTATCGCCCGGGCGACACCGTCACGGTGAGCAGCGAGGGGTTCGCCCCCGGCGAGCAGGTGCAGATCGTGCTCTTCGGCGAAGGGACTCTCGTCGCCAACGTCGCGGCCGACGCCGAGGGCAGGGTGCAGCACGCGTTCGCGCTGCCCAAAGAGCTGAACGCCGGCCAGCACACGGTGCAGCTCACCGGCTGGCAGTCCCATCGGGTCGCCGCCTCGCGCTTCCTGGTCGAGCTGGTCCCCGCGACCGCCGCCCCGGGGATCCAGGGCGTCCCGCCCTGGGCCTGGTGGGCCGGGGGAGGGATCGGACTCCTCCTGCTCCTGGGGGTCGCCTGGTGGCTGATGCGCGCCCTGCGCGTGCCCGAGGCGAGGACGGCATGAAGCGCTCGGGGAGCACGATCATGACGCCCGCGACCGAGTCGACGGCGCGGACGTCGGCGCGGCGGCGCCGGCGCGTCTTCGGGCACCGCCTCTCCGTTCCCGTGATGCGACCGGCGCCCCCGCCGAGGGACGGGCGCTGGTGGGCCGGTGCGGCGATCCTCACCGTCTCCGTGCTGCTCCTCTCCCTCGTCGTGCACGCGACGGTGTTCTCGGCCCTGCAGCACTATCGGGCGCAGACGCTCTCCTACAACGCGCTGCGCGTCTCGCTGGCCAAGGCCGAGACGCCGGTCGGACAGCTCGTCGACGCGGACCGGATGGCCGAGATCGGCACGCCGGTCGCCTACCTGGAGATCCCCGCGATCGGCCTGAAGGAGGTCGTCGTCGAAGGCACCGGCGCGGAGGTGCTCCGGGACGGGCCGGGACATCGCCGCGACTCCGTGATGCCGGGGCAGTCGGGGACCGCGGTGGTGCTCGGCAGGCAGAGCACGTACGGCGGGCCGTTCTCGCAGCTGAACCGGCTCAAGCCGGGCGATGAGATCCGCGTCACGACGGGGCAGGGCACGAACGAGTTCACGGTCTTCGGTCTGCGCCGTGCCGGGGATCCGATGCCCGCGCCGCTCTCCGGAACCCAGGGGCGGCTCGAGCTGCAGACCGCCGACGGACTCGCCCTGTTCCCGTCGGGCGTGCTGCACGTCGACGCCCAGCTGACCTCGACCGCGCGGCAGACGCCGTCCCGGGTGATGGCCTACCCGGCGCTGCCGATCGGGGAACGGGGGATGGGACAGGACTCACCGGGATGGTTCCTCGCCTTCTTCGCGCTCGTGTTCCTCGCGGTCGCAGGCATCGCCGTGTGGTGGCTGTGGCGATCCTGGGGGCGCTGGCAGGCCTGGGTGATCGGCGTGCCGGTCCTCGTCGCCTTCGGGGTCGCGACGGCCGACGCCGTGATGAACGCCCTCCCGAACCTGCTGTGACCCCGGAGCACGGCTCACCGACCGCGCCCCGGCGCCCGACCACGAGGAAGACATGAACCCCTACACCGACCAGGCCGCGGCACTCGCCGCACAGCGCAGCGCCATCGACGCCCACATCGGCGCGGCGCACCCCGAGGACGTCACCAGCGTGGTGCCGGCTCCGGAACAGCGCTGGGCGCCCCCGGCCGCCGCCCCGCCGGAGGACGTGACGGCCGTGATCCCGGTCGGCCCGCACCCGCGGCCGTTCGCCGCTCCGGATCCGGCCGGCGATCCCGACCGGACGGACGGCATCGTGACGTTCCACGAGGAGCCCGTCGCGAGTCCGGCGGCGCCGCTCTCGGAGCTGGTGGCGCGCGACGTCTCGGCGTGGTTCGGGCAGCACAAGGTGCTCGATCGTGTGTCGTTGACCATGCCCGCGGGGCAGGTGACCGCGCTCATCGGCCCGTCGGGATGCGGCAAGTCGACGTTCCTGCGGATCCTCAACCGGATGCACGAGCTCGTGCCCTCCGCGTCGCTCGCCGGGGAGGTCCTGCTGGACGGGGACGATGTCTACGACCGCGACCGGAAGCTGCAGGACGCGCGCCGCCACATCGGCATGGTCTTCCAGAAGCCGAATCCGTTCCCCGCGATGTCCATCTACGACAACGTGGTCGCCGGCCTGAAGCTCACCGGCGTGCGCGCGGGACGAAGCGCCAAGGACGAGCTGGTGGAGCGGTCGCTCACGAGCGCCGGCCTCTGGACCGAGGTGAAGGACCGGCTGCGCCAGCCCGGCGGAGGTCTCTCCGGCGGTCAGCAGCAGCGGCTCTGCATCGCGCGATCGCTCGCGGTCAAGCCCCGCGTGCTGCTCATGGACGAGCCCTGCTCCGCTCTGGATCCCACCTCCACCAGGGTCATCGAAGAGACCATGACCGAACTGAAGAAGGAGGTCACGATCGTCATCGTGACGCACAACATGCAGCAGGCGCAGCGCGTCTCGCAGCAGTGCGCGTTCTTCCTCGCCTCGGGCGGTCAGCCGGGCCATATCGTCGAGCACGGCGACACGGATGCGATGTTCGCGGAGCCTCAGGACCAGCGCACCTACGACTACGTCAACGGGCGGTTCGGCTAGGCCATGACCGGGACGCACGGTGGATCCGAGGCCGAGGGGGAGCTCCTGGGCGGTCGCTACCGGCTCGGGGCGCTGCTCGGGGTGGGCGGATCCGCCGCGGTGCACCGCGCGGACGACGTCCTCGGCGGCCCGCCGGTGGCGATCAAGATCCTGCACCCGCACCTCTGCGCGGATGCGGCGGCCCGGCGGGCGTTCCTCCGCGAAGCCCGGCATGCCGCGTCCGTGACCCACGGCAACGTCGTGCTCATCCACGACGCCGGTCTGCACGAGGCGGGCGGGGTGACGATGCCCTGGATCGCGCTCGATCTGCTGCGCGGGAAGACCTTGCGCGACTGGGTGCGCACGCACGGACCCCTCCCGCCTGCCGAGGCGGCGGCGGTCGTGACGGGGATGCTCGCGGGACTCGAGGCCGCGCACGCGGCGGGCATCGTGCACCGCGACATCTCACCGCAGAACGTCGTCCTCGAGACCGCGGGAACGCATGCGCGCGCGCACGATGTGCGGATCCTCGACTTCGGTCTCGCTGACGCCTCGGGGCGCTCGACCGTGGGCGCCGACGTGCTGCTGGCCGGACGCCCGACGGCCGGCGAGGGCGCGGCGATCGTCGGCAATGTGCATTTCATGTCGCCCGAGCAGGCCTCGGGGCGGCCGCTGCGCGCCGGCAGCGATCTGTACCAGGTCGGCGCGGTGCTGTTCTTCCTGCTCACCGGGGCGCCGCCCTTCCCGCGGTCCACGAACGAGGAGGTGCTCCGTGCGCATCTGGTCGCACCGCCTCCCGTCCCCTCGGCCGTCGTCCCGGCCGCGCGGCCCCTCGACGGCGTCGTCGTGCGTGCGCTCACGAAGACGCCGGCGCGTCGCTTCCGAGACGCCGGCGAGTTCCGTGCGGCGCTCGCGGAGGCCGTGACAGACCTCCCGGATCCGTTCGCCGTCCAGGTCGCCGCGCGTGACGAGGGCGAGGAGACCCGAGAGACCGGGCCGACCACGCTCCTGCCCCGCGGCGCGACGGCCGACGACCTCGACTATCTTTCCCCGGGATCCTCAGGAGAACGGCCGGGGGCCGATCCCGCTCCCGGTTCGCACGGCGCCGCGGTGGCAGTCGGGCTCGGCGCGGTCGTGCTCGCGATGGCGGTGATCGCGGGCGTGTTCGTGGCGGCCTTCGCCTCGGCGAACGGGAGAGAGGACACACCGGCGCCGTCGTCGGTCGAGGTGCTCCCCGACCCCGATCTCGCCTCTCCGCCCGTCCTTGCTGCGACGCCCGGGGCCGATGCTCCGGTAGCGCCACCGGAGGCATCGCCGGCCCAGATCGTGACCGTCCCCGAGCTGAAGGGCGATCTGGCGGCGGCGGAGGCCGTGCTGGCCCGGATGGGACTGGCCCGGGGCACCGTGACCCGGATGGACTCCAGCGAACTCGCCGACCGCGTGCTGGCACAGTCCCCGCGGCCCGGTGCCGAGGCGAAGCCGGGGGATACCGTGGATCTCGTGATCGCCAGCGGACGCAGCAGCATGCCGGACACCGCGGGACTGACCCTCGCCGAGGCCAGAGCTGCGATCGAGGCCGCGGGCTTCCGCCCCAGTGCGGATCCTCGCGATGCGGCGGATGCGGCGCGGGTGCTCGGCAGCGATCCCGGCCCCGGTGTGACGCTGCCGGTCGGATCCGCGGTCATCCTCCGGCTCGAGCGCTCCGCGCCGGTCACGCCGCAGCCCACCTCGCCCGACGGGGTCGGCTCGTGACCCGCGCGGCACAGGTGGTCACGAGGCTCGCGGTGGTGCTCGGCGTCCTGGTGATCGCGGCAGCCGCCGTGATCCTGCTGCAGCTCGCCGGCGCGGAGACCCCGGCCGAGGCGACCACGGCCACGCGTGCGCCGGCACCAGGGGTCGGGCAGGCGCCGCGCTCGGGGGCGACGACGGACGCGGAGAGCACCACCCGGCGCGCCGTCGACGCCGGCTGGCTGACGCGCACCGCGGCGTCGACCGGCATCCCGGAGCGGGCGCTGGCGGCCTATGCCTCCGCAGATCTCATCGTCTCCGCCGAGGATCCCTCCTGCGGGATCGGATGGAACACGCTCGCGGGGATCGGCCTGATCGAGACCGATCACGGCCGGCACGGCGGCGCCGTCCTGGGTGCGGACGGGCGCCCGGACCCGCCGATCCGGGGCGCCGCGCTCGACGGGAACGGGGTCATGGCGATCCCCGACACCGACGGCGGCGCCTGGGACGGCGACACCGTCTGGGATCGGGCCGTCGGACCCATGCAGTTCATTCCCGAGACGTGGCGCACCTGGGGTGCGGACGGCGATGGCGATGGCGTGGCGGATCCGAACCAGATCGACGACGCGGCCCTCGCCGCAGCGCGATACCTGTGCGCCTCCGGATCCGTCGCGACGCCCGAGGGGTGGCGGCGGGCGATCCTCCGCTACAACGATCTGGACCAGTACGTCGCCGATGTCGCGCGCGCCGCCAACGGCTATGCCGCGGCGGCGCGCTGACGGCGACGCCTTCAGCCGGAGACGACTCCGTCTTCGCGTCAGCGCAGCACGGAGCTGAGCAGCAGGCTCGTCTCGCTGTTGACGATGCCCGAGATCCCGCGGATGCGACCGAGGAGCTGATCGAACTCCGCGAGGCTGTCCACCGAGAGCTCCGCCACGAGATCCCAGCCCCCGTTCGTCGTATGCAGAGCGGTGATCTCGGGGAAGCCCCGAAGCCTGCTGAGCACCGCACTGGTCGCGCGCCCTTCGACCGCGATCAGGGAGACCGCGCGGATCCTGTCGACGGCGGCTTCATCGCGCACGCGCACGCTGAAGCCGATGATGACGCCCTCTGCGACGAGCCGATCCAGCCGGGAGGTGACCGTCGCACGAGCGGCGCCCAGACGTCGCGCCAGCGTGGCGATCGGCATCCGACCATCCTCCCGGAGTGCGGCGATGAGTTGTCGATCGAGCTCGGTCAGAGTGCCCATGAGCAAACTGTATCTCCAGGGGTAGCAATATGACGAGAATTAGACAGATTGTCGCTTCCTCTGTGTATCGCGCATGAATAGTGCTGGATCCTACGGTTTACTGCATGAAGCAGAGCGAGACGGAACGGCCTCCGTTCCTGGATGATGCGCCGTTGGCCCAGAGGATCGTCGACCCGCGGGTCGAGACGCCGTCGTCGGACGGGGCGGTCGCCTGAGATGTCGCAAGCACCCTCAGCCGTCATCCTCGTGCGTCCTTCGGGTTTCTCGCCCAATGCGCAGACCGCGGCCGACAACGCCTTCCAGTCGACGTCCGACGCCTCGGCGGAGGAGATCGCGCGCCGCGCCTTCGACGAGGTGGCCGCGCTCGCCGAGGCCCTCAGGGCGGAGGGCGTGACCGTGCACCTCTTCGACGATCAGGGCGCGGACCGCCCCGACAGCGTGTTCCCCAACAACTGGATCTCCACGCACGCCGGCGGACACGTCGCGCTCTTCCCGATGTATGCATCGAATCGGAGGGGGGAGCGCCGCGCCGACATCGTCGAGATGCTGAAGTCGCAGTACCGGGTGCAGGACGTGATCGACTACTCCGGGCTCGAGCCGGACGACGTGTTCCTCGAGGGCACGGGAGCCATGGTGCTCGATCACCAGGCGCGGATCGCCTACGTGGCCCGCTCCCACCGGGCCGATCCCGTGGCACTGGAGCGGTTCTGCACGAACTTCGGGTTCGAGCCGATGGCCTTCGACGCCGTCGACGACACCGGGGCGCCGGTCTATCACACGAACGTGATGATGGCCGTCGGCACCGAGCTCGCGCTCATCGCGCTCGACATGATCACCGACGCCCGGCGTCGCGCCGAGGTCTCCGCGCGGCTCTCGGCGAGGCACGAGGTGATCGCGCTGACCCGCGCGCAGATCGCGGAGTTCGCCGGCAATGCGATCGAGCTGCAGGGAGCGTCCGGCCGGATCCTCGTCATGTCGGCGCGCGCCTGTGCAGCACTTCGCGCGGATCAGGTCGCGAAGATCGAGCGCAGCGCCCGGATCGTCGCCGTCCCCGTACCCACCATCGAGCTCGCGGGCGGGTCGGTGCGGTGCATGATCGCCGGCATCCACCTGGATCCTCGACCGCTGGTCGCGTGAGCGCCGCCGCGGCTCACTCGCGCTCACCCGTTCCTGCTCTCATCCCCGACCGATACGAAGGAGTGTCATGTCCCTCACCGAAAAGGCCGCGCCGCCCGAGGAGATGAAGCGCGGGCTCAAGAACCGTCATCTCCAGCTCATCGCCATCGGCGGCGCGATCGGAACCGGTCTGTTCATGGGTTCCGGGCGCCTCGTGTCCGTCTCCGGCCCGTCGATCCTGTTCGTCTACGCGATCATCGGGTTCTTCGTCTTCTTCATCATGCGCGCGCTCGGGGAGCTTCTCCTCTCGAACCTGCACTACAAGACGTTCGGCGACATCGCGAAGGACATGCTCGGTCCGTGGGCCGGGTTCTTCGTCTCCTGGAACTACTGGTTCAGCTGGGTCATCGCGTGCGTCGCGGACATCACCGCGATCGTCGGCTACACCAGGTTCTTCTGGCCCGACGTCTCGTTGTGGGTCCCCGCCGGTGTCGCGGCCCTGATCCTGCTGCTCCTCAACCTCCAGCCGGTGAAGTGGTTCGGCGAGATGGAGTTCTGGTTCGCGATCATCAAGATCGTCGCCATCCTGGCTCTCATCACGACGGGCATCCTGCTGCTGCTCACCGGGTTCACCCACAACGGGGTGCAGGCATCGATCACCCATGTGTGGGATCTGGGCGGCATGTTCCCGATGGGGTTCAGCGGATTCGTGCTCGGATTCCAGATGGGCGTCTTCTCCTTCATCGGGGTCGAGCTGGTGGGCACCACGGCGGCCGAGACGGAGAACCCGCGCAGGACCCTGCCCAAGGCGATCAACTCGATCGTCGTGCGGATCCTGATCTTCTACGTCGGATCCCTCACCGTGATCATGAGCATCACGCCCTGGTCGGAGCTCAAGGCCGGCGAGAGCCCTTTCGTGCAGACGTTCCTGCTCGCCGGCTTCGTGCCTGCGGCGCTGGTGATGAACCTCGTCGTGCTGACGTCGGCGGCCTCCAGCGCCAACTCGGGCGTCTATTCCGGTACGCGCATGCTGTTCGGGCTCTCGAAGGACGGGCATGCCCCCAGGGGACTGGCGCTCACCGACAGTCGCGGCGTTCCCACGCGCGCGGTCTTCACCACCGCCGTACTGCTGTTCACGGCCATCCCGCTGCTGTACGCGGGAGACGGCGTCGTCGCCGCCTTCGACTTCGTCTCGACGATGTGCGCGTCCCTCGTGATCTTCACCTGGGGTTCCATCGTGGTCAGCTACATCGTCTACCGTCGTCGCCATCCCGATCGCCATGCCGCATCGAAGTTCCGTCTGCCTTTCGCCGCCGTCACCCCATGGGCGATCCTCGCGTTCTTCGTGTTCATCGTGGTCGCTCTGCTGTACAGCGAGGGCACCCGGTACGCGACGCTCGCGACACCGGTGTGGTTCCTCCTGCTCACGGTGTTCTGGCAGATCCGCAAGAGACAGCTGATCAGGGCCGGCCGCCCGCTCACCGGGTCGATCCCGACCGTGCGGCACCCTCTCGACGAGGAGTGAGTCCTCCCGGTGGGCGGGCCGTTGCGCCCGTCCGCCCCAGGAAGACCGCGACGAGGACGGCTGCGAGAAGCGCGATGCCGGCGTTGATGCCGATCGCGAGGTGGAGGCCCGGGAGAAGCGTCGAAGCTGCGACGCCGGTCGCGATGGCGGACATCACAGGTGTGCCCAGGGTGATGCCCACCTGCTGACTCATCGTGACCAGGCCGGTCGCGAGTCCCTGCTGGTCGGCGGGCACGCCCGCGGTCGAAGCGACCGCGTAGCCGACGATCGCGACGAGGTTCGCGATCCCGCCGACGAAGGTCAGGATGAGCACCGGGGCCAGCCAGGTGCGCGGGGTGCCGGCGAAGGCGAGGGGTGCGACGGCGGCCGCCTGCACCAGGAGGCCGCCGACGATCGCCGTCTTCGGGCCCCTCCTTCCGATGATCTTCGGAGCGATGAGTCCTCCGAGGACGGTGCCGACACCGAGGACGCCGAGGAAGAGACCGGCGGCGACGGCGGTGTAGCCCAGCACCTCCTGGAGGTAGAGGGTGAGCAGGAAGACGAGCGAGGTGAACGTCGCGAACGCGAGGAGTCCGGCTGCGTTGCCCCAGGCGATGCTGCGGCGCGAGAGCAGACTCGGCGCGATCAGCGGCTGCGCCGCGCGGCTTTCGACGCCGAGGAACACGACGAAGAGGACGAGAGCGCCCGCCATCGGCGCCCAGGTCCCGGGGGTCGTCCATCCCATCCGGCCGGCATTGTCGATTCCGAAGACGAGCGCGATGAGCGCGGCGGTGACGAGGATCGCTCCCGGCACGTCGAGGCGCGCCCTGCCGAGGCGGGCGGGCTCGCGGAGCACGAACGGCCCGATCGCGACCACCGCGAGGGCGATGAAGACGTTGATGAAGAACGCCCACCTCCACGAGACGGCACCGGTGAGGACGCCTCCCAGCACGGCTCCGATGGTGAAGCCCGCCGCCATGAGGGCGCCGTTGAGCCCGAGCGCGCGCGATCGGGCCGGGCCGTCCGGGAACATGGTGGTCATCAGCGACAGTGCGGCGGGCGTGACCATCGCGGTGGCGAGGCCCTGACCCACCCGTGCCGTCAGCAGCAGGGCGGGCTCCTGCGCAAGGCCACCGGCGGCAGACGCGAGTCCGAGGATCACGATGCCGGTCAGGAACAGCCTCTTGCGGCCGAACAGGTCGGCGACCCGGCCGAAGAGCAGCGTGAACCCGGCGGCGCAGAGCGCGAACGCGGTGACGATCCACTGGAGCGCGTCCGTGACGAACCCGAGATCTCTGCCGATGACCGGCAGGGCGACGTTGAGGATCGAGAAGTCGACCGCGAGGGTGAAGTTCGCAGCCAGGAGCACGGTCATCGCGGTGCGCTGAGAGGGCGTGAAGCGCTCGGCGCGCGCTCGGGCCTCGGGGGAGTGCAGGGCCGGTGAAGCATCGGTGTCGCTCATGGGATCCAGGCTCCGTTCTCGCGCAGGGGAGCAGCCAGATCCCTGTGCAGACCCCTCCGCCGCTGCCTAGCACCGGCAGGGACAGGCTCGCCTGCGGGGAGTGCGCGAGACTGGACGCGTGGACGGACACCTTTTCGACGCACCGGATCCGGGTGAGCTCGAGCGGCCGGTGACGGAGCTGGGCGAGTTCCTGCGCTCCCGCCGCGATCGGATCAGTCCGGACCGGGCCGGAGTCGCCAGCTACGGCAGAAGACGCGTTCCCGGTCTGCGCCGCGAGGAGCTGGCCCTTCTCGCCGGGGTCTCGGTCACCTATCTGACGAGACTGGAGCAGGGGCAGTCGCAGAACGCCTCCGACGCCATCGTCGACGCACTCGCACGCGCGTTGCAGCTCGACCCGGACGAACGGGCTCACCTGCAGACGCTCGCGCGTCCCGCCCCGGTCAAGCGCCCCCGGGCAGGGGCGCCCGAGATCGCCAAGCCTGGAGCCGTGCAGCTGCTGCGTGCGATGAGCGACGTGCCGGCCGTGCTCCTCGGGCGTTTCAACGACATCCTCGCCTGGAACGACGCCGGTCATCGCCTTCTCGCCGGTCACCTCGACGTCGATGCTCCGGCGAGCGCGGATGAGCGGCCCAACCAGATCAGGCTGCTGTTCCTGGACGAGCACACCCGCGATCTCTACATCGATCGGCGCGACGAGACTGCGCGCGCCGTGGCGTCCCTGCGATACGTGGCCGCGCAGTTCGCGGACGACCGAGGGCTCGCAGAACTGGTGGGCGAACTGAGCGTGAAGAGCACCGAGTTCGCGACGCTGTGGGCGGGCCACGACGTCCGCCTGTGCACGAGCGGCAGCAAGCGGTTCCGCCACCCCGAGGTCGGGGAGCTCGAGCTCGGCTTCGAAGTCCTGCACCTCCCCGAAGGCAACGGACAGCGCATCCTCACTCACGCCGCGGAGCCGGGCAGCGCATCGGCCGCAGCCCTGCGCCTGCTGACCGACGGGTTCTAGGAACCGCCTCGATCGTCGCGTCGTCGTCCTTCCTTCAGCGACGCCGACCGAAGGCCGAACTGGCAAACTTCTTGGCATAAGAATCTCAGCGAGGATCCCCGCTTCCCCGGTGTTCTCAAGGATCCCGGGCCACGCCCGGCAATGACTTGGCACATCACTTGTCGCGATGAGCGCCGATTCCTACAGTTTTCCGTACCTGGGGCACCAATGCTCCGGAGAGCAGATCAGCAGGCCCCGCATCCGTTCGCAGCGAACGGCTCCCGACCGCCGGGCCTCCCTGAGATACCGCCAATGGAGGCGACATGACGAAATCTGTGGCTCATCAGAAGACTCCGGCGAAAGCCGCGATAGCCTCCTGGGTCGGCACGACACTCGAGTACTACGACTTCGCCGTGTACGGCACGGCGGCGGCGCTGGTACTCAACGTCCTCTTCTTCCCGCCGGAGCTGCCCGACGGGATCAAGGTGCTGCTGAGCATGGCGACCTTCGCGATCGGCTTCGTGGTCCGCCCGCTCGGCGCCTTCATCCTCGGCCCCCTCGGCGATCGGTTCGGTCGGAAGTTCGTGATGATGATCACCCTGTTCGGGATCGGCGCGTGCACCTTCCTGATCGGATGCCTGCCCACCTATGGTCAGGTCGGCATCCTTGCACCGATCCTGCTGATCGTCATCCGCATCATCCAGGGGCTCTCGGTCTCGGGGGAGCAGGCGAGTGCGATCACGATGACCCTGGAGCACGCCCCGGAGCAGCGCAGGGCGTTCGCGACGAGCTTCGTGACGAGCGGTTCCGCCTCGGGCGGTCTGCTCGCGACGGCCGTGTTCATCCCGTTCGCCGCGCTCCCTCAGGAGCAGCTGCTCGGCTGGGCGTGGCGCATCCCGTTCTGGCTCTCCGCGGTCGTCGTGATCGTCGCCTACGTCATCCGACGCACCCTCGAGGAGCCGCCGGCCTTCCTGGAGACCCAGGCCATCAAGGTTCAGCTGTCGCCGATCAAGCAGGCGACCCGTTTCCACTGGGCCAAGATCATCCGCGTCGCGGCCTGCGCGATGATCGCCGGAGTCAGCTATCTGTTCGCCGCCTTCTCGGTCTCCTTCGCGACCGTGGGCTACGGACTGGACAAGCCGACGATGCTGTGGGTTCCCGTCGGCGCGAGCTTCCTCGCGATCCTGTACACGCCGGTCGCCGGCATCCTCGCGGACAGGATCGGTCGCCGGACCGTGTTCATCATCGGCGCGGTCGGTGCGGGACTCACGACGGCGCCCTACCTGTGGGCGATCACGCAGGCGAACTGGCCGCTGATCTTCATCCTCGGGATCCTCTGCAACGGCCTGTTCTACTCGACCGCGAACGCGGCTTGGCCTGCGTTCTTCGCCGAGATGTTCCCGAGCCGCGTGCGCGTCTCCGGCCTCGCCACGGGCACCCAGATCGGCTTCGCGATCGCGGGGGCCATCGGTCCCGTCGCGTCGACGGCGCTCGCCGGCGCGGACCTCAAAGGCTGGGTGGGTCCCGCCGCTCTCGCGATCGGGTTGATGGCCGTGGCGACGATCTCGGCGCTCACCGCGAAGGAGACCCGCGGCTACACGCTCGACGAGATCGATGACCTGCAGCAGACCGAGCGCGAGAAGGAAGCGGTCACCGCAGCCACCGTGCTGCCCGCCGAGGCCTAGCTCCGCCTTCCTGACCCCTGGGCCCGCCGTCGCGGCCCAGGGGTCAGTCGTTATTGCGGGGACCCGTCGACGCGCGGACCGTGAGGTGGGCCGAGATGTGATCGATGCGATCCGAGCGATCCCGCGTCGCGAACCGGCCGATGAGCATGTCAACGGCCGCTCGGCCGGCGCTCTCGCCGGGGGACGTGACCGTGGTGAGTGGCGGATGCGAGAACGACGCCCCGAAGATGTCGTCGCAGCCGACCACGCTGAGGTCGTCCGGAATCGCGACCCCGAGCTGATGGAACCGGTCCAGGGCGCCGATCGCGAGGACATCGTTGAAGAAGATGCACGCCGTGGCGCGGGTGAGGACGACGGCATCCGCGGCCGCGGCACCGTTGGACAGGGTCGGCTGATACCGCCCGACGGCGACGATCTCCACGTCGCTCTCGTGCGCGGCCGCGGTGATCGCCTCGAAGCGCGTCCGGTCGGTCCAGGACGCGTGGGGACCGCGGACGTACGCGATGCGCGTATGGCCCAGCGAGTTCAGGTAGTGGACGGCCTGCCCGAGCCCGGCGGGGGTGTCGATCACGACGCCGGACAGACCGGGCGCCGCACGATTGACGACCACGGTCGGTGCGACCTGGGACACCGCTCGCAGCGCCTCGTCGTCGATCCGGGGGGAGGAGACGACGATGCCGTCGACCGTCCGCGCCATCTCCCGCATCCACTGCGCCTCCATCGGCAGCGATTCCTCCGTGCTGACGAGGAGGTGCAGGTAGCTCGCGGCTCGGATCTGCGCCTGCGCCCCGCGGATCACGTCGAGGTTGAAGGGGTTGGTGAGGTTGGGGAGGACGAGGGCGATCGTGCCGCGGGCGAGCCGGTTGTCGGCCGAGGGCAGCAGCGCCGAGGTGTAGCCCATCTCCTGCGCCTTGCTGGTGATCCGCTCGTACATCACGGTGCTCACGCGGTTCGGGTTCGACAGCGCGCGGGACACGGTGGAGGGCGCGACCCCGCAGGCCTCGGCGATCTCCGTGAGGGTGACACGACGCTGGACACGACGACCAGGAATGACCATGGCGGACTCCTCGGGCAACGGGATTGCGGCTGGCCCCTCATCGATGTCGTGGACCTGACCGGATTCGTCGATGCTACCGAACCTGACTCCTCATCAGCGACCTCTGTGAAGGACGGATTGGCACAAAAGTTGCCAAGCGCTTCGCTACGTCCCCCTATTCCACCGAGAGCTGTGGACGAGAGTGGCACGAGAAAGGCACGCACATGCACGACGTGATGCCGCCCGTCCTAGCCTGATCCAGGACAGCGGAATCACGATGAGGAGAGGAGCTGACGATGACCCGGACGATCGATCTGGTCGCAGATCTCGGTGAGGGCTTCGGCCCGTGGCGCATGGGCGACGACGCGGCGCTTCTGGACATCCTCACGTCGGCGAACGTCGCCTGCGGCTTCCACGCCGGGGATCCGCGGATCATGGACCAGACGGTCCGCGGGTGCGCACAGCGCCGCGTCGGCATCGGCGCGCACCCGTCCTTCCCCGATCTGCAGGGGTTCGGTCGCCGTGACATGGGCCTGACCGCGGAAGAGGTCCGCACCGACGTGCTGTACCAGTTCGGCGCCCTGCAGGCGATCGCCGCCTTCCACGGCGCGAAGGTCACGCACCTGGCTCCCCACGGACGGCTGGGCAACCTGGTCGCGGTCCGCGAGGACTACGCGGATGCCGTCGCGACGGCGGCGCGGAGACTCGACCCGGAGCTCATCGTCCTCGCGCAGGACGGCAGGCTCGCCGAGGCGGCTCGCGCAGCCGGCCTGCGGGTCGGGATCGTCGGAATCGCCGACAGGGCCTATGAGGACGACGGCACGCTCGTGCGGCGCACCGAGCCCGGTGCGGTGATCCGCGATCCGGAGGAGATCCAGCGCCGGACCGTGCGGATGGTGGTCGACGGCGTGATCGAGAGCCGCAACGGCGTTCCGATCCCCGTCGCCTGCGACACCGTGCTCGTGCACGGGGACACCGCCGGTGCCGTCGCCCTCGCGCAGCGGATCCGGGACGGCCTGGAAGCCGCCGGCGTCGTGATCGCGCCGCTCGCGGACTGGCTGGAGTGAGCACCATGACGAACGGATCCGTCGTGATCTCGCCCAGCGGCAACTCGGCTCTCCGGGTCTCGAGCACCCTGGCCGACAGGGAGGCCGGCTGGCGACTCGTCCATCACCTGGCCCGGCTCGTCGACTCCTCGCACGTGCCCGGCGTCGAGTGCGTCATCCCGACGTACGACGCGGCGCTGATCGAGATCGACCCCATCGACGTCTCCCTCGATCGACTGCGCGACTATCTCGAGCACCTGGTCGACGGGCTGGACGCCGATCGGCCGCTCACGGAGACCCCTCGCACCTTCGACGTCCCCGTCCTCTACGACCTCGACGGCGAGCTCGACCTTCAGGACGTCGCCGATGCGCAGGGATTGAGCACTGAGGAGATCGTCCTCCTGCACAGCGAGCCGACCTATGTGGTGCGCTGCCTCGGCGCGCCGGGCGGATCCCCGATGCTCGACGGCCCCGCGTTCCCGCGCCCTGTGCCGCGTCTGGCGAAGCCCCGCCCGCATGTCCCGCAGGGCGTGGTCTCGGTCGCCGGGCGCCAGGCCACCATCACGCCCGCGGCGGCACCCGGGGGGTGGCGACTGATCGGCAGGACGCCGCTGACCGTGCTGGATCTGCAGGCCGAGCCGTTCGTGCCGTACGAGCCGGGGGATCTCATCCGCTTCCGCCCGATCGGCCGGGACGAGTTCGAGGCGCTGCGCGGAACCAGGATGGTGGCGCGATGAGCGCCGGCACGCTGACCTTCACCGAGGCGGGCGCCACCCAGGTGACCGACCTCGGACGCCGCCGTGGACCCCGCTACGGCGTTCCGGTGAACGGCGCCCTCGATCAGCGCTCCGCCAGGATCGCGAACATCCTCGTGGGAAACGCCGACGAGGATCCGCTGCTGGAGATCACGGCTCTCGATGTCGAGTTCGTCACCGGGGCCGACATCCTCCTGGCCGTCGCCGGATCGGACGGCCACCTCACCGTGGACGGCGTGGGGCGTCCCTCGAACCAACCGGTCTCCGTCCGGGCGGGGGAGACCGTCGCCCTGCGGCATCTCCAGGGCGGGCTGCGCGCGTACCTCGCGGTCCGCGGCTCGTTCGATGTGCCGCAGCTGCTCGGCAGCTGCGCACCCGATTCCGTTCTGGGTTTCGGCGGCCGCATCGCCGGCGGTGCCACCATCCCGGTGCGACGCTCGACCGATGCGATCTTCAACGATCACTTCGCCGCCGAGCTCTACAGCCTCGACGTCCCGCGACCTTCGAGGAGTTTCGTCGTCGACGTGACGGACGGACCCGACATCGGCGACTTCGCCGGCACGGCCGACCGCCTCTTCGCGCAGCCGTATCTCATCACCCCCACGAGCAACCACATCGGCCTGCGCATGGTCGGCCCGCTCCCGGAGCGCCGCGCGCACGGCGAGGTGCTGTCCCGCGGCGTTCCCGTCGGCGCCGTGGAGGTCCCGCCGGGGGAGGAGCTCCTGGTGCTCCATCGAGGACGCGGCGTCACGGCGGGATATCCCGTGCTCGCGGTCGTGACCTCGGGTTCGCTCGACACTCTCGCCCAGGTGCGACCGGGTGAGCGCGTCCGCTTCCGCAAGGTCTCGTCCTCGGATGCGGCGGCGCGTGCACGCGCCGATCGCGTCGAGCTGGAGGCTCTTCGTCTTCGCGTCCGATCCGTGTTCTCGGCTCTGGACGCCCTCTCCACCTCACTCACCGGAAGGACCTTCTCATGACTTTCTCCGACTACCGTGTCGCCGTCGTCACGGGCGCGACCAGTGGCGTCGGCCGCGGTGCGATCGACCTCTTCCTCGCGAAGGGGCTCACCGTCCACGCGATCGCGCGGGACGAGTCGCGTCTCGCCGCGCTGGCGGAGAAGGGCGTGATCACCCATGCGGTCGACGTGCGCGACACGGTCGCCCTCACCCGCGAACTGGAGGGCGTGGAGGCCGACATCGTGCTCAACAGCGCGGGGGTGAGTCGCCCGGGCAATCTGCTGAGCTCGTCGGCCGAGGACCTCGATGACCTCGTCGAGGTGAATCTCACGGCGGTGATGCAGATCCTCCGCCTCGTCTATCCGGGCATGGTGGAGCGCGATCGCGGACACGTCCTCAACATCTCCTCGATCGCCGGGCACTACAACTTCTTCGGGCACACCGCCTATCACGCGACGAAGGCCGCGATCCATCAGCTCTCCCGCCAGCTGCGCAACGACGCGCTCGGCAAGAGGGTCCGGGTGACGGAGCTCAGCCCCGGGCGCATCGAGACCGAGATCTTCTCCCGCAATCTCGGGGGCACTCCGGAGACCGACGCGGCGGCGTGGGCCGAGTTCTACGAGGGCTTCGAGTCGCTCACCGTCGACGACCTCGTCTCGGCGATCGAGTTCGCGGTGGATGCGCCGGCCCACGTCAACATCGGGCTCATCGAGCTCATGCCGACCTTCCAGGTTCCCGGCGGCCTCACCTTCGACCGCCGCCCGCAGGACGCACTCGCGCACGACGCACAGTAAGGACGACACCATGGTTCACGTCACCACGAAGATCGAGCGGGCCGATGCCGCCGACATCGCACGCCTCGGCGAGTTCACCTCCGCCACCATCCACGAGGCGCAGGGGCGTCGAGGAGCTCTCGACTCGCGCATCAAGCCCATCGATCGCGACACGTCCTTCGTGGGCTCCGCGTTCACGGTGGTCTGCGCGCCGCGCGACAACCTCATGCTGCAGGTGGCGATCCACTATGCGCAGCCGGGAGACGTGCTGATCGTCGCCGCCGGCGGGTTCCCCGAGGCGGGGATGTTCGGGGACGTGCTCGGCAACGCCTGCAAGGCGAAGGGCATCGCGGCCCTCGTCACCGACTCCGGTGTCCGCGACACTCAGGAGCTGCGCTCGCTCGGGCTCCCCGTGTTCTCCGGGAGCGTCTCGATCAAGGGCACGGTCAAGGAGACTCTCGGTGCGCTCAACCAGCCGGTGGTGTTCGCCGGCGAGAGCATCCGTCCGGGAGACGTCGTCAAGGGCGATGCGGACGGCGTGGTGGTCGTCCGGCGTGAGGAGGTGCGCGAGGCGGCGGAACTGTCCGCCGCGAGAGACGCCCATGAGGCCACGCTGATCGAGCAGTACTGGGCCGGGCGCACGACGATCGATCTCTGCAACCTGACCGAGGTGCTGAAGGCGAAGGGGCTCACCACCGACCTCGAGGACGAGTCGTGAGCGAGACCATGACGTCCTCCTTCCGGGGAGCGGAGCGACTCGCGAGGATCGCGCCGTCTCCGAGCACCGCCGCGGCCGCGCGCGTGCGCGAGCTGAAGGCCGCCGGACGCCGCATCTTCGACCTCACCGTCGGCGAACCGGACTTCGACACCCCCGACCACATCAAGGATGCGGCGATCGCCGCGATCCGGGCGGGGGAGACGAAGTACACCCCGGTGAACGGCACGCCACGTCTGCGTCAGGCGATCAAGAGTTCGCTGCGGCGCACGCACGGGATCGACTACGCGGATTCCGAGATCACCGTCGGCGGCGGGGGCAAGCAGGTCATCTTTCTCGCGCTGATGGCGACGGTGGACGCCGGCGACGAGGTGCTGATCCCGGCGCCGTACTGGGTGTCGTACCCGGACATGGTTCGCGCGAACGACGGCCGGCCGGTCATCGTTCCGACGTCGGCCGAAGCCGGGTACACGCTGACGGCCGACGACCTGGAGGCCGCCATCACCGATCGCACGACCTGGCTGATCCTGAACAGTCCCGGCAATCCCAGCGGTGCGGTCTACACGACGGAGGATCTCTCCGCCCTCGCGGAGGTGCTGCGCCGGCACCCTGCGGTGTCGGTGCTGTCCGACGAGATCTACAGCGAGATCTCCTTCACCGGCGCGCCGGCTCCCAGCCTGGCATCCGTCGCGCCCGACCTCCGGAACCGGGTGCTCGTCGTCTCCGGCGTCTCCAAGTCCTTCGCGATGACCGGGTGGCGGCTCGGCTATGCGGCAGGGGATCCGGCCCTTGTCCGCGCGATCAACACCCTGCAGTCGCAGACGTCCTCGTGCCCGTCCTCGATCAGCCAGGCCGCCGCTGCCGCGGCGCTGGAAGGCCCCCAGGACTTCATCGCCGAGTCGGTGCCCGTGTATCGGGAGCGACGCGACGTCGCCGTGGCGGGTCTCAGCGCCATCGACGGGCTGACGCCGATCATCCCCGACGGCGCCTTCTACGTCTACGTGGACTGCGCGGGACTCATCGGGAGGACCACGGCCGACGGTCGCCTCCTCGAGAACGATCAGGACGTGACGCTGTATCTCCTCGACCACGCCGGCGTCGCCGTGATCCAGGGATCCGCATACGGGCAGTCGCCCTTCTTCCGGATCTCGTTCGCGACGGACCTCGAGACGATCACCGCCGCGGTCGACGCGATCGGCGCCGCAGTGGAGGACCTCCGATGACCGGGCGTCTGCGGGTGGTGGTGGCGGCGCCGTTGGCGTCGGAGTTGTGCGAGTTGATCGTGGGGTTGGAGCCGCGGGTGGATCTGGTGGTGGATTCGTCGTTGGTGGCGCCGATGCGTCATCCGGCGGATTTCTCCGGGGATCCGTTGTTCCGGCGCACGCCGGAGCAGCAGGCGGTGTTCGAGGGGTTGTTGGACTCGGCGGATGTGCTGTACGGGATCCCGGATGTGGATCCGGTGGCTTTGGCGCGGACGGTGCGCGCGAATCCGTTGTTGCGGTGGGTGCACACGATGGCCGCGGGTGGGGGCGGTCAGGTGCGCGCTGCGGGGTTGACGGGCGAGGAGCTCGAGCGGGTGGTGTTCACGACGTCGGCGGGGGTGCATGGGGGTGCTCTTGCGGAGTTCGCGGTGTTCGGGGTGTTCGCGGGGGCGAAGCATCTTCCGCGGTTGCTGGGGCAGCAGGCGGAGCGGGTGTGGAGCGGGCGCTGGGTGATGGGGCAGGTGTCGGATCTGACGGTGCTGGTGCTGGGGTTGGGCGGGATCGGTGCGGTGGTCGCGGCGAAGCTGTCCGAGTTGGGGGCGACGGTGATCGGGACGTCCCGCAGTGGCGCATCGGTGCCGGGGGTGTCCCGCACGGTGCATCCGGATGAGGTGGGCGAGGTGCTCGCACGGGTGGATGCGGTGGTGGCGACGCTGCCGGGCACGGATGCCACGCGTCATCTGATCGGGCGGGAGTTCCTGTCCGGGTTGAAGCCGGGGGCGACGGTCGTGAACGTGGGGCGGGGCACGGTGATCGATGAGCAGGCGCTGCTCGAGGCGTTGGATACGGGGGTGGTGGGTTTCGCGGCGCTGGACGTGTTCGAGGTGGAGCCGCTGCCGGCGGACAGTCCTCTGTGGGGGAATCCGCGGGTGCTGGTGAGTCCGCATACGGCGGCGTTGGAGGTGCGGGAGGAGCGGCGGATCGCGGAGCTGTTCGTCGAGAACGCGACCCGGTTCCTGGACGGGGCGCCGCTGCGCAACGTGGTCGACACGGTCGAGTTCTACTGAGAACGGGAGAGGGAACAGACGATGAGCAGTCCTTTCGAGCCCACCAGTCCTTTCGATCTGACGGGGCGTCGTGCCCTGGTGTCGGGTTCCAGTCGGGGTATCGGGCTGGCGATCGCCCGATCGCTGTTGGGTGCGGGCGCGCAGGTCGTGATCCACGGCCGCAGCGCCGAGACCGTGCAGGCGACGGCGGTCGCGCTGGCGTCGCAGTTCGGAGCGGACGCGGTGTCCACGGCCGTGTTCGATGTGACGGATGAGCAGTCGGTGGTCGAGGGCGTCGCGGGGGTCGAGGCATCCGGTCCGATCGACATCCTGGTGAACAATGCGGGCTTGCAGCATCGGGAGCCGATGCTGCAGGTGAGTGTGGAGGACTGGGAGCGGGTGATCCGCACGGATCTGACCAGCGCGTTCGTGGTCGGGCGGACCGTCGCCCGGGGGATGATCGGGCGCGGGGCGGGCGCGATCGTGAACATCTGCTCGGTGCAGACGGACCTTGCCCGGCCCACGATCGGCGCCTATACGGCCGCGAAGCATGGTCTTCGGGGTTTGACCCGGGCGATGACGGCGGAGTGGGCGGGGTCCGGGGTGCGGGTGAACGGGGTCGCCCCCGGGTATATCCGCACGGAGCTGACTCAGCCGCTCGTGGACGACCCGGTGTTCAACGCGTGGGTGCTGGGGCGCACCCCTGCCGGCCGGTGGGGGGAGCCGGAAGACATCGGCGGGGCCGTGGTCTGGTTGGCGTCGGATGCGTCCCGGTTCGTGACCGGGCAGGTCGTGTTCGTCGACGGTGGAATGACGGCGGTCGTCTGATGGGCACGTTGCACGCGGTCGTGATCCACGAGGCCGGGGATCTGCGCATCGATGAGATCCCGGAACCCGTCCCCGCGCCGGACGAGGCGGTCATCGACGTCGTCTACGGGGGCATCTGCGGTTCCGACCTGCACTACTGGCAGCACGGCGCGGCCGGGGAATCGATCCTGAAAGCCCCGATGGTCCTCGGCCACGAGGTCGTCGGCATCGTGCGCCGGGCGGCGCCGGATGGCACCGGGCCCGCGGAAGGCACCCGGGTCGCGGTGCACCCGGCGACCCCGGCACGGGAATACGTCCGCCATCCCGCGGACCGGCCGAACCTGTCCGGGGGCGGGTATCTCGGATCCGCGGCCCGGTTCCCGCACCGAGACGGCGCGTTCGCGCACCGCATCGCCCTGCCCACTCGGATGCTGCGGGCCCTGCCGGCCGGGATCGCGCTGAAAGACGCGGCACTGATCGAACCCGCTAGCGTCGCCTGGCATGCCGTGTCCCGGATCGGGGACGTCACCGGGCTGTCCGCGCTGGTCGTGGGATGCGGGCCGATCGGGCTGCTCACGATCGCGGTGCTCAAAGCCCGTGGCGTGGGCCACGTCACCGCGATCGATCTGCACGACCGGCCCCTGCAGATCGCGGCCGAGCTCGGCGCGGACACGGTCTTGAAACAACCCGACGACGCCGACATCGCCGCGATCGACGCGGACGTCGTCATCGAGTCCTCCGGCAGCCACCGGGGCCTGGACACCGCGATCCGCGGCGCGACCCGCGGCGGGGTCGTCGGCATGGTCGGGCTGCTGCCCGCAGGCCCGCAGCCCGTGCAGATCGCGCTCGCGATCGCCCGCGAACTCGACCTGCTCGGCTCGTTCCGGTTCAACGACGAGATCGACGACGTCATCCGTGCCCTCGCCGACCGGACCCTGCGCGTCACGCCCGTGATCAGCCACATCACCCCCTGGCGGCAGACCCTGTCCGCGTTCCAGACCGCCGCGGACCCGACCGCATCCAGCAAAGTGCTCCTCAAATTCGGTCCGGAACGAGGCAGGAGATGACCACCCCCATCAGCCCTGTCCGCACGACCGCCCCGGTGGTGGTGGTCATGGGGGCGTCCGGGTGCGGGAAGAGCACGATCGGGCACGCCCTCGCCGACCGGCTCGGGGTCGCGTTCGCCGACGCCGACGACTTCCACCCGCCCGCCAACATCCACAAGATGTCACAGGGCACCCCGCTCACGGACGAGGACCGCGGCCCCTGGCTCACCGCGGTCGGCGAAGAACTCGCCCGCAACGACCTCACCGGCATCGTCATCGCCTGCTCCGCCCTCAAGACCGCCTACCGGGACCTGCTCCGCGCCCACGCACCCCGCGTGTTCTTCGTCCACCTCGACGTGACCGCGCAGATCCTCGCGAACCGCATGCTGCTGCGCTCCGAGCACTTCATGCCGCTCACCCTCCTCGAATCCCAGCTCGCGACCCTCGAACCCCTCACCCCGCACGAGACCGGCCTCACCCTCAACGCCGACCAGCCCGTGGAACGCATCACCACCCTCGCCGCACACGCCCTCCACACCCGCTGAACACCCCATGAACCCCCACAACCGCGCCCCGCACAACGACCCCGCCCCGCACGGCAGCCCCGCCGGACACACCCAGGGCTGCCGCACCCGTGCGATGTGCCCCCACGGGGAAGACTCCGTCTTCCTCTCCTGCACCGAAGCCGCCATCCGCCGCCGAGCCGACTACCACCTCGCCCACCTCCCCGACACGCAACCCCTGCCCCGACACGTCCTCGCCGAACCCGCGACGCCATCGGAGACCGCCGTGCGCGAAGTGCACGGCACCCCCTGGGGATACGCCCGCGGCTGCCGCGACACCCGCACCTGCCCGAACTGGGCCCGCGGCGGCATCACCTGCCCCGAAGCACGCCGCCGCTACATGCAGACCTACACCGCCCGCCGCGCCGCAGGAACCGGCACCCCCATCGAACACGGCACCTCCAACGGATACCTCCTCGGATGCCGCAACCCCGCAACCTGCCCCCGCAACCCCACCGGACACACCTGCACCGACGCGAGGTCGCGCTACCGGCAACAACTCGCCAGAGCCGCCGGAATCGCCCCACGCACCGAAAGCATCGACGCCCGAGCGGCCGCCACCAGAATCCGCGAACTCCGGGCCCTCGGCCTCTCCCTCCGCCACATCTCCACCCTCACCGGAACCGGCCGCACCACCATCGCCCAACTCACCGGCGAAGGTAGAACCACACGGACCCGTATCACGCCCACCACCCTCGACCGCATCCTCGCCATCGACACGGCCGCCCTCACCACACCAGACACGCTGACGGACGCACACGAGCCCGAGCGAACCCAAGCCCTCGCGTCCTGAGCGCCCAAACCCCGGGCAGGCTGCAAACCCATGGCTGAGTGACACAGCCTGCCCGGACCCCAACGCGCCCTGCGGGCGGTCAGGGCGTCGCGGATCAGTTCGGATCGCCACTTGTGCGCTCGCGCCGCGCGCCAGAGGTCGTGACTCGCCAGCGGTTGTCGCGGCGTGAGGTGGCTCGGCGCCACGGCCGGGATGACCTCGTCCGCGCTTCTTGAGCGCGTGGATGTCGTACCCGGCTTCGGCCTCCGCAGCCCACGTGGCGATCTGCTCTTCCGTGACCTGCACGCCGTTGATGCTTTCGCGTGCGCTCATGATTTGGGTGCTCTTCGACACTCGAAGCCGTGCAGCTTCATCTCCATAGCCGCGCTCGTCAGCCAGCTGATCCGTCCGACAGTCGACGTAACGCCGAAGACTCCTTGCGCCCTCTGGGGTTGGGACGCAAGGAGTCGGTTCATCGGCTTCGGGTGCCGGAGTCTGCTATTACGCGCACCATTCGATCGTGATGGTGCCGCCCTGGCGTGCGATCGTCGAGGTCGATTGCGCCCAAGTCGAGGTGGATCCGGCAACGCCGGATGAAGTGTCGAGGTAGCTCGTTCCTCCGGCGCCTCCCGCGCCCAGCACGGTGTAGGAGCTTCCCGTGAACGCGGTGCCGCCTCGTGCTCCACTGCCGCCGCCCGCATAGCCACCGCCACCCGCTCCAGCGCCCGAGCCCCAACGGGTGCCCGCATAGACGAAGGAGGCCCCGCCGCCGACCGCGCCGTCCCGCGATGATGCGGTGGCGATGCCGGGAAGGAGGAAGAAGGCGCCATTCGGCGTCGCCGTTCCGGGGCCGGCCGCACCGCCACCGAGAAGTCCGCCGGGGATATCCATCCGCCCGCCGGCTTCTGACCAGTTGGCCTCACCGGCGGAGTCGGCGCTGCCGCCGCGTCCGCCTGAGACGTAGTACCAGTTGACGCCGTAGATGCCGCCGGCGCCTCCGCCTCCGCCCGCGACGACAAGAGGCTGGCCGCCGCGCGAGATCGCCGAGCCCGCTCCGCCAGCCGCACCACCCCACCACGTTCCAGGGCCACTGTCAGGGTTGCCGGCTGCAGGATCCGAGTCTCCTCCGTCTCCGAACCCTTGTCCGCCGGAGATGACCGAGGCGTTCGCGGTGAGGCTTGTGCGTGGAGCGCCGCCCTGGCCAACGACGAGGTCCAGCGTCTCGCCTGGGACGACAGGAATCGTCGCAGTGACGAGGCCGCCGTTCCCGCCTCGGATTATCCCTGCGGATCCACTCGTCGTACCGCCAGCACCACCGGACACGACAACGGTGAGCAACGTCACCTTGGCCGGCACCACGAACGCCGTGCTGATCCCCCCGGCGCTCGTGGAATCCGGAAGCGCGAACGATGTCTTCTGCGTCGCGCACACGGGCGTGGTCGACGCCGCGGCCAACGGCACCGCTGCCGCGGCGGCGAGGACGGGGAGGGACCAGGCTGCGCCCTTCACAATCGTCCGGCGCCGGATGATCCGGCTCGACGATCCCCCCGGATCGGATGCCGAGCTCTTCTGCAGCTCGCTGGTGTTCCACTCGTCCATAGATTCCCCTTCGCACAATGTCGTATCGGCCCGCGGGAATGACCGCCGGGCGAGAGTGCATTTGTCTCATCTCAGCGCGTGGAATGAAGCGAATACGCGCTGAAACCGAAATCAGAGATCAATTCGCTGGAAGTCCGAGAGAAAGTCGCCGAGTGTTCGATGAAGGTGGGCAGGGGCGTGCTATTCCTTTGTGGTGCCGGTGATTCGGGTACGGGTTCGGGCACGGATCACCGGCACGGGGAAAGGCGTTCGGGGGCCAGCGGCCCTCGGGCGCCCGTGGCACCGACTATGGGAGTCCGGTGCTCCGCCGGGTCTCCCGGCGGGTCCGGGTGGGGCGGCGGCTAAAGGCCCGAGCCGGCCGCTCCACCCGGGTTCTTCCCCGAATTCGGCGGACGCTGGATCCGCGCTACGCGCCGAGGGATGCCGTGCTGTCCTCCTCGTGCCGCTGGATGGCGTCGCGCATGCGGCGGGTGGACGTGAAGCCGGAGAGCCTCGCGACGGCCTCGGCCGAGTGCCGCCCGCTGCGCTGACGCGAAGTGATCAACGCCTGCGCCGAGAGAACACGATGGCGTTCGATCTCCCGTCCGGGCGTCGTGTCCTGTGCGGCGAAGATCCGATGCAGGTGAGGGATGGAGACGCCGAGCGCGCGGGCGAGCTGCGCGACGTTGAGTGCGCGGTCGGAGTGCCGGGCCTCGATCAGCTGGATCGCCTCCAGGAAGCGGCGGGAGAGCTCGTCGGTGCGCAGTTTCTCCACGGCGAGGGAGTTCACGACCGCGGCCGAGAACAGCGTCAGGATGGACTCGTTGAGGAACGGATCGTCGAACCGGATGTCGTTCTGCTCGGCCCTCGTCACCACGGTGTTCGTGGTCGCCGCGATGAGGTTCCAGTACAGGTCGGGGAGCAGGCGCGGCCCCTGCAGCGCATGCAGGAGCAGGCTGTCTCCGCGCTCGAGGTCTTCGAACTCCCAGTAGAAGCGCGCCCAGCTCTTCTCACATGAGATGACGACCGGGGAGTCGGAGCGCACCACGAGGATGTGCTTCGCCGGCAGATCGTAGGAGCGGTCCCGGACCGCTACCCGACCGGTCCCCTCGATGCCGATGACGACCCGTGCCGCTCTTCGACGCGGTGGCGTGGTGCTCGTCAGGTGCGACGCCGACGACCAGATGCGGCTCGCGACCCACTTCTGCGAAACAGCGGAGTGCGCGACGATGCGCGGAAAACGGCGGTCCAGCGACTTCCACCCCAGGGAACGCAGTCGCTGCTCGTCGACGAAGATATCCGTGCCGGTCTTCTTGTTCATGACCCCCCGATCCGTGACACGCATCGATCAGGAATAGCATGGGATCGAAGAAACTTGATCCAGAATGCGATTTTCTCTCGTCATTTATGCGAATTGATCTCTTGTGCCGAATCAGGCCCCCATTCAGATTCGCCACTGATCCTCGGTGATCGCGACGGAGGGCGTACGAAAGTCGCCGCGGGCGAGACGAATTGCGATTGCGTAGACGATTGTCTTGCGGTACGAACGCGCTTCGAGACCGTGTTCCGGGCGGTTGCCAGGGTCAGGTCGTCGAGGACCGGCGCTGCGCCGACTCTTCCTGCTGCGGCCATAGGTCCCGTCGCGCGGCGTAGGGATCGGCGGCGAGCGAGGACCGCTCGTCGAGCAGCAGGGTGAGGCGGGTCTCCGGAACGAAGGCCGGCCAGTCGGCGGCACCGGACCGGGCGAACGCGGCCCAACCCGCGCCGATCCGGTCGGCCAGGCCGGCAGGAGCCTCAGGGCCGGCGAAGCGGCGCGCGGCATCCGTGTCGAGCTGGTCGAAGACGAAGGGGATGTCGAGCGAGTGGCAGGCCCCCAGCACCCCGTCTCGGATCGGCGATCGGTAGCGGAATTCGTAGCGCCAGGTGGGATGGCCGGCACGAGCATGGGCGATCGCGAGCCGCTCGGTCGGCGCCGCGAAGAGGCGGTCGCCGAGGACTGCGGCGAACAGGTCGCGCGGTGCGGAGCGCCCCTCGAGCGCGGCGAAGCCGGAACGGGCGGCCATGGGATCGGGGCGGTCGGACAGCAGGGCGAGGACATCCTCGTCGCCGACCTCCGGCCCCGGCAGCAGCTCGGTGAAGAGGCGGGCCTCGTCCCTGGTGCTGCCCAGGAGGAGCGGGACGGGCGCGCCGCGTCCGGCGGAGACGGAGGCGAGCGAACTCTCGTCCAGCAGCAGCCCGTCGACGACCGGCAGGAACGCGGCGAGTTCTCCGCGCTCCTCCATGATCGCGTCGAACCGCTCCTGAGCGGCGAGCAGATCCTCGACAGGGGCGTTGCGCAGGCGCTCGAGATCCTCCGGGACGGTGCCGAGCAACGCGGTGAACTCCGCGGCGCGGGTCGCGGCCTCCTGGGCGGACAGGACCATCTCGCCGCTACCGCTCTGCATGACGGCCTGGTGGAAGAGGCCGCGGGAGGGTCGGGCGACGAGGTGCGCGGCGATGCTCACTGCCCCCGCCGACTGCCCGAAGACCGTGACGTTCCCGGGATCTCCGCCGAAGGCCGCGATGTTCCGGTGCACCCAGCGGAGAGCGGCGACCTGGTCGAGGAGCCCGGCGTTGCCGGATCCCGGCGCTCCAGGGAGGGCGAGGAACCCGAGCGCACCCAGCCGGTAGTTCAGCGTCACGACGACGACGTCGCGCCGAGCGCTCAGCCGGTGGCCGTCGTAGACCGGGTCGGATCCGGATCCCCAGGAGAACGCGCCCCCGTGGATCCAGACGAGCACCGGGCGGCGAGCGTCGTCGACCGAGGGTGTCCAGACGTTGAGGGACAGGGATCCGGCCTCGGACGTCGTATAGTCGGGCAGACCGAACATCTCGCGGCGGCCGAGATCGACGGTCTGCGGCACCGCGGGGCCGAACTCCACGGTCGAGCGCACCCCCGACCACGGCTCGGGCTCGGCGGGCGGCGCGAACCGGAGTCCGCCGACCGGATCCTCGGCGTACGGGATGCCGCGGAACACGAGTCCGTCGTCGAGAGCGACGCCGCGCACACGACCCAGGTGGGTCGTGGCGACCGGAGAGGCGGAGGCCGCCATCTCACACCACCTTGCGCACCGGGAGGATCGCGAGAGCGCCGACCACCGCGATCACGGCGGCGATCGCGAACAGGCCCGCGTAGCCGACGAGGGAGACCACGATCGCGCCGATCGAGGCGGAGAGCACCTGCGGGATCACCATGCCGAGGTTCATGATCCCGAGGTCCTTCGCCGCGTCCTCCGGGCGGGGGAGGACGCGGTTCACGAGGGCGGTGTCGACGGACATGTAGATGCCGAAGGCGATGCCGTTCACGACCGCGAAGACGTACATCGCGACCATGCTGGCCTGCACGAGCGGGATCACGAGGGAGACGGCGAGCCCGGCGCCGGCGATCAGGACGAAGACCTTGAGGCGCCCGCTGCGGTCCGCGATCGGTGCGGCCAGGATCGATCCGACCACGGATGCGGCGCCGTTGATCGCGAAGAGGAGGGCGGCCTGCGGCACGGCCTGGTCCTGCGCGAGGCCGACGTAGTCCTGAAGCGCGAACATGAGGAACGCGAACAGGAGGAAGTAGCCGAGCATGAGCAGTACGCGTGCGATGAAGACCCAGGCGAAGTCCGGGTAGCGGCGCGGGCTGACCCAGAACGTCGCGAAGAACTCACCGAGACGGAAGGGCTCGCGGGGCAGCGCCCGGGAGTCGGTGTCGGGGCTGACCACGACGAACAGCACGGCGACCGCGACGATGAGGATCGCGAGGAGGACGTAGCCGCCGGAGCCGGCGAGCCCGGGGAACACGACGAACATGAGCGATCCGACCAGCACGCCCGCGTTGAGTCCGGTGCCGATGAGCGATGACGCGAGTCCGATCCGGGCGGTCGGCACCCGGTCGGGCACGACGGCCATGAACGCGGCCTGGAACGCGTTGAGCGTCAGGCAGGTCGCGGCCCAGCAGAGTCCGAGCACGGCGATCGACGGCGCCGCGATCTGCAGCAGCAGCACGGCCGCTCCGCTGACCGCGCCGACGACGATCCAGGGCGTCCGACGACCGAATCGAGAGCGGGTGCGATCGGAGAGGTGGCCGAAGACGGGGTTCGCGATCGCGGCGGCCACCGTGCCCAGCACGCTCGCGATCGCGAGCGCGCCGGCGTCGGTGGATCCCGTGAGGGCCTGCACCTGCACCGGGAGGAGGATGCTCGGCACGGCCGTCCACACCATGAACAGCACGATCATGGTCGTCGGAAGGGTGATCGCGAGCGTTCCGAGTCGTGGCCGGGAGGGTGCGGCAGTCGCCGCGGGGGTGATGATCGGAGCGGAGGCTTCGTCGTTGAGAGCCATGGTTTCGCCTTTCGGGTGGGTGGAGATCAGGTACGGGGGAGGACGGCGTCCAAGGAGAGGACGGGGTCGGCGAAGGAGCGGTTCACCGTGAGGCGGAGGGGGCCTTCAAGCACCCTCCATCCGGTGTCCGTCCAGCGGCGGAGCGCTTCGGGCCAGATCCGGACGTCGACGACGGCGGAGGCTCCGGCCTCGGCGGTCACCGGAGCGAATCCGAGCAGCCGGGGCGGGGCGCCGTCGTCGTCGAGGTACACCTGCACGATGTCTCGGCCGGGGCGCGTGCCGGTGTTGCGGACGGCGACCGTGACCGCGAGCTCGTCGCCGCGTGTCAGGATCTCGGCGGCGTCGTACTCCCAGCGGGTGTAGCCCAGGCCGTATCCGAGCGGGTAGAGCGGTGCGACCGGCGCGCGCGACCCGAAACGATCGCGCTCCTCGTAGGCGAGGACGCCGTCGACGGGGATGACCGAGGGCAGCCCGCTCTCGGTGGCCGGGATCGCGACCGGAAGGCGTCCGCCGGGCTCACGCCGTCCGAGCAGGCAGTCCGCGAGCGCGCGAGCGCCCTCCTGGCCGGGGAACCACGCCCAGAGCACCGCCGCGGGAAGCTCGGCCCAGGGGAGCAGGGCCGGAGATCCGGCGTTCACCACGACCACGGTGCGCGGATTCGCGGCGCACACCGCGCGGACGAGTTCGTCCTGGCGGCCGGGCAGCGCGAGGCTCTCCCGGTCGATGCCTTCGGTCTCGTGCTCGGCGGTCGTCCCGATCACGAGGATCGCGACTTCGGCACGCCGTGCGGCCTCGACGGCGCGCGCGATGAGGACGTCGTCGTCGGGTGTGGGCGGCAGATGTCCCAGATCGGCGAGATGCCATTCGGCCTGGGGATCCCACTCGTGCACGACCGTGAGCAGGACCTCGCGGCCGCCGCGGACCTCGATGCGGTGCTCGTACGGCTCGACGAGCGGCGAGAGCGGATCGCGATCGGGGACCGCCAGGGTGAAGGCCTGCGCGATCCCGTCGTCGACGCGGACCGTGTAGGCGCCGTTGCCGCGCACGGCCAGCCCGTGGGTGCCCTCCTCGACGAGGCGGACCGTGGCGGAGACCACGATGCGGGCGGTGCCGGCGGGGACCGCCTCGTCCAGGACGAGGTCGGCGTGCCGGCGCTGCTCCACGAGAAGCGTCGCCCCCGAGGCATCCTCGAAACGCACCGTGATCCCCTCAGGGATGCGCTCGTCCGCCAGCGGGGGCAGGTTGCGGTGGATCGAGACACCGGGCTCGACGGCGATCGTGGTGTCAGGACCGAACGCCGTCTGCAGCTGCGCGAGGAGTCCGGGCCTCGGCTTCGGGCGCACCTTGGCGCTGCCCCCGCCCTGCAGCGTCAGCCGCTCCGCGAGCGGTCCGATCAGGGCGATCCGCGCGGGCGCGCCGAGAGGCAGTGTCCCGTCGTTCTCGAGCAGCACCATGCCCGACGCGGCCAGGGCGGCGAGGGTCTCGTCGAGGTCATTGGCATCGTCCGCATCGGACTGCGCCGTCGTGCGGTCGCGGCGGGCGGCGACGCGGGCGAGGGCGGCGAGCTTCTCGTCGATCGTTTCCTCCGACACGTCGCCGCGGAGGACGGCGTCGACCAGCGCAGGCCCCCAGGGGCCGTCGGGGCCGGGCATCGACAGGTCGAGGCCGGCCGACGCCGTGGGTGCGGTCGATCGCGCGGCGCCCCAGTCGGAGACCACCGCGCCGCGGAAGCCCCATTCCGTGCGGAGGATGCGCTGCAGCAGTTCGTCGTTCTCGGTCGCGGTGACGCCGTTGAGGCTGTTATAGGCGGCCATCACCGCGTCGACGTCGCCGCGGCGCACGGCCGCCTCGAAGGGGACGAGGTAGACCTCGCGCAGCGTCTTCTCGTCGATCCGCGCGTCATAGCTCAACCGCTCGGTCTCGGACTCGTTGCCGACGAAGTGCTTGGCGGTCGCGGCGACCCCCGCGGACTGGATGCCCCGGACGAGCCCGACGCCGATCCGCGCGGTCAGCTGCGGGTCCTCCGAGAGGCACTCGAAGTGGCGGCCTCCGATCGGCGTGCGCTGCAGATTCAGGACCGGGGCGAGCAGCCAGTCGACGCCGGCGCGGCGGGCCTCGGTGCCGAGCACCCGTCCCGCGCGCTCGGCGGCGTGTTCGTCCCATCCCGCCGCGACGGAGGTCGGATTCGGGAGCAGCACGCCCTCGCTCTCGATCCCGAAGGCGCCTCCGCGCACTCCGGCCGGGCCGTCGGAGAGGCTCAGCGAGCGCAGCCCGATGGCGGGGAGCGCGCGGGTGCGCCAGCCGTCCTGGCCGCTCAGCGAGGCGACGCGATCCTGCAGATCGGCAGGGGCCGTCGGTCGCGGACGCGCGGTCGTGGTCGCGGGAGATTCGGGCAAAAGTGCCCCCTTCGGTCGGGTTGGCCACGAGCGTAGAGGCAAAAACCGTGACGCATCGCGGTTTGTTACCGAAACGAGATTATGTGGTCCCCTAGACTCGCAGTCATGCCCGCAGAAGAAGCCCAGGCCCCCACGGAGCCGCGGGCGAACGGCTACGCCGTCGGCCAGCGCACGCGCGCCAGGATCCAGGGCGCGGCGCTGCGCGAGTTCGCCGAGTACGGGTACCGCGGCTCGACCATGACGCGCATCGCCGAACGGGTGGGGATCTCCGAAGCGGGCCTTCGTCATCACTTCCGGTCGAAGGACGAGCTCCTCGTCGAGATCCTGCGCGATCGCGACCGTGCCTCGGACCGCAACTGGGAAGCCGCCGGCCGTCCCGTCGGGAAGGCGGATCTCGAGTACAACCGTCGCCTGCTCGAGCTCAACGTCACGGTGCCGGACCTCGCTCGCCTCTTCGCCGTGGTCGTCGGCGAGTCCGTGACCGTCGAGCATCCGGCCGCGGAATGGGCGCGCGAGCGCTATCGCACCCTCGGCGCGACCATGGCGTACAGCGTGCGCGGCGGGATCGAATCGGGCGAGTATCGCGCCGACATCGACGCCGACCAGATCGCGCGGCAGATCATCGCGGTCATGGACGGCCTGCAGACCCAGTGGCTCCTGGATCCCGAGCGCATCGACCTCGTCGCCGACTTCGAGGCGTACGTCGCCGGACTCATCCACAGCCTTCGCGTCGACGCGTCCTGACCGTGCCGCGGGGCGGCGTGCGCCGTCTCAGACGGTCGTGATCCGGCCGTGCTCGAGCCGGATCACGCGATCCGCCGCGGTGATCGCCTCCTCGTCGTGCGTCACGCAGGCGACGGCGGCGCCCCGGGCAGCCTCCTCGGCGAGGATCGAGCGCGTGCGCGCGCGGCTCTCGGCGTCGAGTCCCGCCGCAGGCTCGTCGAGCAGGAGGATCCGGGGGCGGCGGACGATGCCCTGTGCGAGAAGCGCGCGCTGGCGCTGACCCCCGGAGAGCTCGGACAGCAGGGAGCGCTCCCGGCCTGTCAGGCCGACCTGCTCGATCGCCGCCGCGACGTTCCGGCGGGCATCGTCGCGCGAGTATGGCCGCACCCGCGGGCCCCGCCTCCAGAGTCCCATCGACACGGCGTCGGCGACGGTCAGCGGGAGTGCGGGCGGCGCGTCGGGGCGCTGCACGACGAGGGTGGCGCGATCGGTGCGCCAGACCGTCCCGGCATGGGGGCGGAGCACGCCTGCGAGCAGTTCCACCAGCGTGGACTTCCCGGCGCCGTTCGGTCCGGCGATCGCGGTCACCTCTCCTGCCCGCAGTCGCAGCGAGAGGCCGTCGAGGACCGTCCTGCCGCCGTATCCGAAGCGGAGCGAGGTCGCGACGAGGGCGGATCCCGGGTCATTCATAGCCGACACTCTAGCAATTGATAATCATTCTCAATTGTGGCTAGGATCGGGACCCATGTCCTGGCTCACCGATCCCTTCAGCGCGGCCTTCTTCCTGCGCGCGCTCGCCGGCGGCGTGCTCGTCGCCGTCATCTGCGCGGTCGTGGGCACCTGGGTCGTGATCCGCGGAATGGCGTTCCTGGGGGAGGCTCTCGGGCACGGGATGCTCCCCGGCGTCGCGCTCGCCACCGTCCTCGGGATGCCGCCGATGGCTGGTGCGGCGGTGTCCGCGACGGCGATGGCGGGGGCGATCGGGATCCTGCAGCGGCGCGGTCGGCTGTCCTTCGACACGAGCATCGGTCTGCTCTTCGTCAGCATGCTCTCGGCCGGGGTCATCATCGTCTCCCACTCGCGAGCCTTCGCGACGGACGCGACAGCCATCCTCTTCGGCGACATCCTCGCGGTCGAGAGCGCCGACCTCGTCGTGCTCGCCGTCGCGCTGACCGTGACGCTCATCGTGGCCGCGGCGTTCCACCGCGCTTTCGTCGCCGCCGCCTTCGACCGGAGGATCGCGGCGACTCTCGGCCTGCATCCCGGGCTCTCGCACGTGGTGCTCGTCGGCCTCGTGACGCTCGCCGTCGTGTCGGCCTACCAGGCGGTGGGCACGCTCCTCGTGGTCGGACTCCTGCTCGCGCCCGCGGTCGCGGCGCGAGCCTGGGCTCCGCGGATCCCGGCGACGATGGTGCTCGCGGCGCTCCTGGGCGCTCTCGCCGTCGCTTCCGGCCTGCTCCTGTCGTGGCACGCGGGCGCGGCCGCCGGCGCCTCGATCGCCGGGGCCGCGGTGCTGATCGCGGCGTCGTCGGGGATCCTGCATGCCGTGATCCGGCCGCGTCGGGCCCCGTCCGCGGACCCGTCCGGCGCGGAGCTCGCCCCGATCGCCTTCGCTCCAGTCGAAGGCGAGGGCGCCGACGTGCTCCCGCCTCGCTCCGCCGCCTCGCGCGTCTGAACCTCCGACCGACCTGTCCTTGGAAAGGCCCCGATGCCCGCTCCTCGCCGCATCCCGACCCGCCACCGTGTCGCCACCGTGCTCGGCACGGTGATCCTCCTCCTCAGTGCTTCGGCCTGCTCCGGGCCGTCGCCCGCGGCCACCGCTCCACCGTCCTCTTCGGCGGGGCACGGCGCCATCGCCGGGGCGGAGGAGGTCGCTGAGCCGCCGCTGATGCTGCTCTCCGTGGACGAGCGCGGCGAGGTCGGGCTCGTCGACCTGCTCGACGGCACCTCGTCCACGGTCGGGCGCATCGGCGCGCCGCGCGGATTCGCGAGCGACGGGCGCTACGCGTTCGTCACGACCGACGCCGGGGTCGAGGTCGTGGACAGCGGCGCCTGGACCTGGGATCACGTCGACCACTTCCACTACTACCGCACGGCGCCCGCGATCCTCGGCGCGGTCCGGGGTGAAGGGGCGGCGGTCGTCGCCACCGGTCCGCTCTCGACCGCCGGATCCACAGGCATCTTCTTCGAGGCGTCCGGAGAGGCCGTGCTGCTCGACAACGAGGCGCTCTCGAAGGGGAGGATCGAGGAGTCGTTCCGGCTGCGGACCGGCGCCGCGCGCGGGATCGTGGCGCCCTGGGGGGAGGGTGCTGTCGTCGCCGTCGACGGCGTGCTCCGGTATCACGACAGGTCCGGGGACCCGTCCGGCGCCGAGGCCGCGTGCGTCGATCCGGCGGGGAGCATCACCACCCGCGCGGGGCTCGCGTTCGGCTGTGCGGACGGCGCCGTGCTCGTCACCGGCGACGGCGAGCCCGTCTTCGAGCGGATCCCCGTCGTCGACGGCGGATCCCGCCCGCTCGGTTTCGACGGACGCAAGGGGCGCCCGACCGTCGCCGGCGTGACCGGAGGCGACGATCTCATGCTGCTCGACACCAGGGAGCGCGCGTGGACGAGGTTCGCGACGGGCCGGGTGCTGGTCCGGGCGGTCGCCGTCGATGACGAAGCCGGTCACGTCGTGGGGTTGGACGAGGAGGGGCGGATCCGGGTCTACGCCGACGGTGCCGAGATCGCCGCGACCGCGCCCGTGGTGCTCGAGGACCCGCGCGCCGCGTCGCTCTGGGTCGACGCCCAGCGCGTCTACGTCGGTTCGCCGTCCGAGGGCGTCGTCCGGGAGATCGCGTACGCCGACGGCGCGCGCGTCGCCCGCGCGATCGAGACCCCGACCCGGCCCGTCTTCTTCGCGGAGGTGGGGCGATGATCCGCCGGATCCTCGCCGCTCTGACGGTTCTCGTCGCGTTCGGCACCGTGCTCGCCGGGTGCGCCGTCGCCGACGCCGGGTCGGGCCGGCCTCAGGTCGTCGTGACGACCAACATCCTCGGCGATGTGGTCTCCCGCCTCGCGGGGGAGGAGGCGGACGTGACAACGCTCATGAAGCCGAACGCCGATCCGCACTCCTTCGAGATCTCGGCTCAGCAGGCGGCGCGGCTCGCCGCGGCCGACCTGCTCGTCTCCAACGGACTCGGCCTCGAGGAAGGGCTGCAGCAGCACCTCGATCGCGCCGCGGAGGCCGGCGCGCGGATGTTCGTCGCCGGCGACCGCATCGACACGCTGCCCTATGCGGAAGGGGACGCTCGGGGCACACCGGATCCGCACTTCTGGACGGACCCGGCGAGGATGCGCGATGTCGTGGACGCGCTCGAACCCGCGCTCTCCGGGATCGACGGTGTCGACCGGGCGGCCATCAGGGCGAACGCCGACGCGTACCGCGAGGAGCTCGCCGCGCTGGATGCCGAGATGACGACGGCCTTCGCCGCGATACCGCCGGAGAAGCGCGCCCTCGTGACGAATCACCACGTGTTCGGCTATCTCGCCGACCGGTTCGGATTCCGCGTGATCGGCGCGGTGATCCCGGGCGGCACGACGCTCGCCGCCCCGAGCGCCGCGGACCTTCGCGACCTGGTCGCCGCGATCGAGGCCGCAGGGGTGCACACGCTCTTCGCCGAATCGTCCCAGCCCGATCGTCTGGTCCGTGTGCTCGCCGAGGAGGCCGCGCTCCGTGTCGACGTCGTCGAGCTCTACACCGAATCCCTCACGGCTCCGGGCGGGGGAGCCGACAGCTATCTCACGATGATGCGGGCCAACACGGCGCGCATCGCGCAGGGTCTCGGCGCATGAGGCCACTTCGAAGAAAAGGAAGAACGATGCAACGACACACGCGACGCTTCACGGCGGCGGCCGTCTTCGCGGGGATCGCGGTCCTCGCGACCGGGTGCGCGAGCACCGCGGCAGGGGGCGCAGCGCCCTCGACGGAGGCGGTGACGACGACGGAGAGGATCGCCGTAACCTACCCGAACGGGATCGCGGTGCTCGACGGCACCACGCTCGAGACCGTGAAGGAGTTCGAGACGGAGAAGTTCACGCGGGTCAATCCCTTCGGCGACGGACGCACGATCGCCGTGACCACCTCGCAGGGCTTCCAGATGCTGGACACGGCGAAGCCCGCGCTGACAGACCTCACCATCCCGGCCACCACGGCGGGCCACGTCGTGGCGCATGGCGGCAAGACCCTGCTCTACGACGACGGGACGGGCGGAACGACGATCCTGGACACGGGCGCGTTCGCCGGCGGCTACGCCTCGGCGCCGACCGGCGACCGGCACAAGGCCGCGAGCGCCCACCACGGCGTCTCGATCGCGCTCAAGGACGGCACGCTGCTGACGACCGTCGGAGACAAGACCGCGCGGACCGGCGCCGAGGCGCTGCGGGCGAAGGATGGGGGCTGGGAGCAGACCGCCGTGAATGCGCAGTGCCCCGGGATCCACGGCGAGGGGACGGCCCAGGGGGATGCGGCCGTCTTCGGCTGCGAGGACGGCGCGCTGCTCTACAAGGACGGTGCTTTCACGAAGTTCGCCGCCCCCGCAGCGTACGGACGGATGGGCAACGCCTTCGTCTCGCCCACGAGCCCGATCGTCGTCGGCGACTATAAGAAGGATCGCGACGCCGAGGGATACCTGCTCAACGCCGTGACCCTGATCGACACCGCGGCGAGCACCTACCGCGTCGTCGACCTTCCGGCCGCCGTGCAGTACACCTTCCGCGACGTGGCGCGAGGGCCCGGTGACTTCGCGTACATCCTCGCGACCGACGGGTCGATCCACGTGCTGGATCCGTCGTCCGGCGAGATCACGCGCTCGTTCCCGGTCGTCGAGCCGTGGAAGGGTCCGGTCGAGTGGCAGGATCCGCACCCGGCGATCAAGATCCGCGGCGACATCGCCTACGTGACGGAGCCCGCGGCGAACAGCGTGCACGTGGTCGATCTCGCTTCCGGCAAGATCCTCACCACCGCTCGGCTGAAGCACACGCCCAACGAGATCGCGGTCGCGTCCGACTGAGGTCCTGAATACGATGCCGTGCCCGCCCTTCTCCGGGCGGGCACGGCATCGTGTTCGGAGGGTGCGACTCAGGCGCTCCGGTCGTCCGCGGTCCTCCAGGCGGGGAACGGATCTGCAAAACCGGTCCACGCGGTGGGGCCGGCCGCGATCTCCGTGTCGTCGAGGGCCGCCGCGTCGAGCGCCGCGGTGAGCGAGGGGCGGTCGAGGTCGATGCCGATGAAGGCCAGGTCCTGCCCGAGAGCGAGAAGCTCCTCGTCGTCGTGCAGCTCGGCGTCCTCGGCGACGGGATCCAGGGAGATCACCCGCCCGACGTGCAGCCACTGGGCGACGATGCCGGGGCGGGTGGCGAAGCGGCAGAAGCCGGCGGAGCGGATCACCCGCCCGAAATCGCCCGCCTCGATCCGGTCGAGCAGGTGTCGGAGCCTGTCTGGGTGCAGGGGCCGAGGCTGCTCGTAGCGCAGCGTGCTCACCCGCAGATCGGTCATGTGCGGGTCGAACTCCTCGTTGAGCACGCACATCCATCCGGCGCGGTCCTGCCCGGCGCGGTAAGGCTCGCGGAGCTCGACGTGCTCCGCGGCCTCGTGCTGCAGCCGCAGCTGCGCGCGCGGGCTCAGGTGGCTGACGAGCGCCATCGTCACGGCGAGATCCGCGGTCGGCAGCGGCATCCAGTTGACCAGGACGATCGTCGAGGCGTACTCGAGCTGGGTCACGGTGAGCTCCGCGCGCGCGGTCAAGGGCGTAGCGGGGTCGCCGACCGTGTCGCCGCGCAGCGGGACGTAATCGTCCCGGTGCAGATCCTCGAGCAGGTGGGCGGCGTCCACGACGCACACCAGGCCGAGAAGTCCGGTGTGCCGGGGATCCTCGGCGAAGGCTCCGATCAGCTCGGTCACCGGGATCCCCTCGGGCACGTCCACCACGGTGCCGCGCGTCCGGCGCGTCCAGGTCGTCAGGACCATCGCCTCGTCCGCGGGGCTCGGCGACCCAGCCGCGGAAGATGCCGAGATGAACGCCCTGTCCGTCTGGGCGGCCAACCGGCGGGCGAAGCCGATCCGCTCCGGCCCGCAGGATTCGACGACGGCGATGACACCCTCTATGTCCACGTGTTGCTCCTTCTTCGCGAAAGCCCGTATCATCCGTAATGATAATCATTATCGATAAGGAGTGCTCATGAAGGTTCGCGCATCGATCAAGTCGTTGAAGAAGCAGCCCGGCGCGCAGGTGGTGCGCCGCCGAGGCCGCGTCTACGTGATCAACAAGCTCAACCCCCGGTTCAAAGGACGTCAAGGCTGACCCCGCACCCGCCCCGAGACCGGCACGACGAGCCCCCGGAGACACGATGTTCGACAACAGCACACAGGCCCGCGCTGAGCGGCTCCATCGCTTCGAGACGGGGGCGGGGTTCCTCGCCGCACTCGATCAGAGCGGCGGAAGCACACCCCAGGCGCTGAGCGCCTACGGGATCGGCCCGGACGACTACGCCGATGAGGCGGAGATGTTCGAGCTGATCCACGCCGCACGGTCGCGGGTCATCGCCAGCCGTGCGTTCACCGGCGACCGGATCCTCGGGGCGATCCTGTTCGGCGGCACGCTCGATCGCCGTGTCGAGGGGCTCGACGTGGTCGATCACCTGTGGAACGCGAAGGGCGTCCTGACGTTCCTCAAGATCGACGTCGGACTGGACGAGGTGCGGGACGGCGTGCGGCCGATGCGGGAGATCCCGGGGCTGGACGCGACCCTCGCCGACGCCGCAGCGCGCGGAGTGTTCGGCACGAAGGAGCGCTCCTTCATCCTCGCGGCGGACCCGGTGGGCATCGAGACGGCGGTGACGCAGCAGATCCGGATCGCCGAGCATGTGCTCGCGGCCGGGCTCGTGCCGATCCTCGAGCCCGAGATCGACATCAGTGCTCCCGACAAGACCGAGGCGGAGGAGCAGCTGAAGGAAGCCCTGCTGCGCGGGCTCGACAGGCTCTCCGTGCCCGGCCGCGTCGCGGTCAAGGTCACCCTCCCGACGATCGACGGCTTCTACGCCGACCTGATGGCGCATCCCCGAGTCGCCCGTGTCGCCGCGCTGTCCGGAGGCTACCGCCGGGACGACGCGAACGCGCGCCTCTCCCGCAACCCCGGGATGATCGCCAGTTTCAGCCGCGCCCTGCTCGACGGTCTCGGCGCCAAGCAGACCGACGAGGAATTCGATGCGACCCTCGACGCGTCGATCGCATCGATCCACCGGGCATCGATCGCATGACGGCGAGCACCAGGGAGCAGGATCCTGTCGTCCTCGACGCGCTCGTGATCGGCGCCGGCCCGGCGGGCATCGGCACCGCGCTCGCGCTTTCCGCGGTGGAGGGTCTGACGTTCGGGGTGCTCGAGCGCGGCGGAGTGGGGCAGACGTTCCTGGAGTGGCCCGAGGCGCAGACGTTCCTCACGCCGTCGTTCACCGGCAACGGGTTCGGTGCGACGGACCTCAATGCGGTCCACCCGGAGACGTCGCCGGCGTTCAGCCTGGGCGTCGACTACCCGACCGGGGTTCAATACGCGGCCTATCTGCGGGGCGTCGCGAAGCACTTCCGGATCCCGGTGCTGACCGACGCCGAGGTCACCGCTGTGGAGCGGGTGGACGGCGGCTTCGAGGTGCGAAGTGCGAGGGGGCCGGCCCGGACGCGTTCGCTCGTGTGGGCCGGAGGGGAGTTCCACGCGCCGCGGAACCCGCGCATCCCCGGGAGCGGTCTTGCGGACCTCGCCCGCGCGCCGCAGGCGTGGATGCGGCGCAGCGGGGACGTCGTCGTGATCGGCGGTTACGAGTCGGGTATCGACATCGCCTGTCATCACATCGAGCAGGGGGCTCGGGTCACGGTCGTCGATGGGGCGACGCCGTGGGATGCGGGCAGCGGATCGGATCCGTCCTTCCGCCTCGCGCCGCGCTCCCGGGTGAGACTGGCGGCGGCGCGGGCCACGGGACGGCTCTCGCTTGTCGGCAGCAGGGCCACCGGCATCGTGCGGGACGGCGAGGACTGGGCGGTGCGGATCGACGACGGGTCCCGCCTGCGCTGCTCCTCCCGCCCGATTGCGGCGGCGGGGTACGGTCCGGGCCTCGGGCCGGTCGCGCAGCTGTTCGCCGAGCGTCCGGACGGGTGGCCGGAGCTCGACGAGGACGACCAGTCGACCATCGCCCCCGGTCTGTTCCTGTCCGGACCGGCGATCCGGCACGGCGGATTGAAGTTCTGCTTCGTCTACAAGTTCCGTCAGCGCTTCGCCCACATCGCGAGGATCATCGGCGAACGTGCGGGGAAGGATGTCGGCGCGCTCGAGGCCTGGCGGGCGGCGGGCATGCTCACCGACGACCTGTCCTGCTGCGGCGTGGAGTGCGCGTGCTGAACGCCCTGACGCGTCCGGGGGCGGCGGCGGGTCTGTTCCTCGTCGCGATCCTGGGCGGGAGTTCACTGGGGGTTCTCCTTCCCGGCACTGCCGCGGGGCTCGGATCCGTCGCGGATCCGCTGATCGCCCTGCTCGTCGCGGCTCTCTTCTTCGGGTTGCCGGGGCGGGCGCCGGGGGCGCGGCGCGCGGCGCCGAAGACCGCTCTCGTCGCCGTCGGGATCAACTTCCTGCTGGTCCCGCTCCTCGCCGTCGCCCTGGCGTCCCTGCTGCCCGATGCTGGGGTGCGGCTCGGCGTGCTGCTCTACTGCCTCGCACCGTGCACCGACTGGTTCCTCGGGTTCACGCGCCTCGCGGACGGTGACACCGCGACGGGCGCTGCGCTCATCCCGGTGCAGCTGACGCTCCAGCTCGCGCTCTACCCGCTGTGGCTGGGCTGGTTCGCCGGCGAGAGCGTCGCGTCCGTGGCGGCGATCCCCGCGCTGTGGAGCGGATTCGTGCTTCCCTGCGGGATCGGCCTCGGGGCGCGCTTTCTGCTCCTCAGGGCTCTGTCCGCGCCGCGAGCGGCGGCCTGCGAGGCGGTCGTGGATCGGGCGGTGCCCTGGATCATCGCCGGGGTGATCTTCGTGATCTTCGCCGGCAACGTCCGCGTCGTCCTGGGGGCGCCGACTTCGCTCTTCGGGGTGCTGGGCGTGGTCTTCCTGTTCTTCTGTATCGTCTTCGCCCTGGATCACGGTGTCGCGCGCGCCTTCGGGGTGACCAGGCCCGAGCGGGTGCTGCTGACCATGACGACCTCAGCCCGGAACGCGCCGCTCATGCTCGCGCTGACGACGATCGCGCTGCCGGACGCGCCGCTCGTGCATGCCGCGATCGTGTTGGGGATGCTGGTCGAGTTCCCGCACCTCGCCGCGCTCGCCGCTCTGCTGGGCCCTGCGCACCGGGGTGCGCGCGGTCTGCGTGGGCGCGGTCTGGGTGCGCGCGGTCGGGATAGGCGCCGCCGGGGCGGGCGCCGTCGGAGCGGGCGCCGTCGGGTCGGGGAGCGGCTCGGGGTGCTCGCACCGGGGGAGTAGCCGCGTCGTTCGGGGCGCATCTCGTCGTTTTGGGGCGCGTCTCGCCGGGGTCCGCAGGCGTGGCGCGCCCCAAAACGAGTGGGCGCGCCCCAACGTCAGGGAAGGTCAGGGTGCCCCAAAGTCGGGGACGGTCGGGTCGCGGGAAGCTCGGGGTGCTCGCACCGGGGGAGTAGCCGCGTCGTTTGGGGCGCATCTCGTCGTTTTGGGGCGCGTCCCGCCGGGTTCCGCAGGCGTGGCGCGCCCCAAAACGAGAGGGCGCGCCCCAAAAACCGGGGAGTGCGCCCACACTCGGGAAGCGGGCCTGAGCGCGCGGCTACTCGCTGAGGCGGCGGTGCCGGCGGAGCCTTCGCAGGCCGGCCGGATCCGGGCGCTCGCCGGAAGCCTCGGCGATCGCGTGCAGGCGGGCGTGAGCCTCGGACGGATCCAGGTGCATGCCGATCGCGACGAGCTCGCCGATCTCGGGCGGATCCGACAGAGGCTGCACGTGCACCGAGGCGCCGACGACGTTCACCAGGTAGCCGTGCTCGCCCTTCGCGCCGCGCACGCGCACCCTCCCCTTGATGCGGTACGCGCCGGGAGGCGGATCCTCCAGCAGGTCGACGAGCGCTCCCGGCGGGACGGGACCCGCGAGCGCGACCGACACCGCCTCCGCATGCGCGTGATCGTGCTCGCCCGCGTCCTCCCTGAGCAGCCGCGCCAGCGGCAGCTCATCCACCGGATCCTCCGCGCTCGCGGTGTCGAAGACGAGAGCGGGGTCGATCCGCCCGTTCTCCGCCTCGACGAGATGCACCGCGGGGTTGCGCAGGCGCACGCGCTCCCGGATCCTCGCGACCGTGTCCGCGCGCTCGTCGTCGGGGAGCAGGTCGGCCTTGCCGAGGACCACGAGCGTCGCTGCGCCGTAGCGGGCGGGAGGTGCGGGATGCGTGTCGACCGTGCGGAAGTGCTCGTAGGCGTCGACGACCTCGACGATGCCGCCCGGGCGCACGCGCTCGGCGCCGCTGAAGCGGATCACCCGGGCGAGCGCCCCCGGCTCGGCGACGCCGCTGGCCTCGATGAGGATGGCGTCGAGGCGCAGCCGCGGATGCGAGAGCCGTTCCAGCGCGTCGTCGAGCCCGCCGGTGTCAGGGAGACAGCACAGGCAGCCGCCGGAGATCCCGGCCGCCTCGTCGATCTGACCGCTCACCAGCGTCGCATCCACATTGATGCTGCCGAAGTCGTTCACGACCACGCCGAGACGTGCGCCCGGCGCGCGCAGGAGGTGGTTCAGCAGGGTGGTCTTCCCCGCGCCGAGGAATCCGGTGATCGCGATGACGGGGATACGGCGGGAAGGCGCGGAGCCTGCGGGATCGTGCTGTGCCGTCATGAGGATCCTCGCCCGCCCGTTCCCTGTTGCGATCGTGGGATCCAGTCTATTGAGAACCTCTATCAATAGTGGCCCTCTGGGCAGGATGTCGCGAGACGGGTGCGTCACCGGGTGTTCCGGTCGGCGACGCACCCGCCCTGCGGCCTACTCGCCGGCCGGGTTGGCCGGCTCCAGCACCGAGAAGAACCCGCCCTGCGGGTCGTGCAGCACGGCGACCCGGCCGACCGTGGGGATGTCGAACGGTGCGACGATCACGGACGCGCCCAGGGACTCCGCCTTCGCCGCCGCGCCCTCGGCGCTTTCGACGGCGAAGTAGACGTGCCAGTGGTTCGCGGTCCCCGGCATGGGAGGACGGGTGGCGCCGCCGACATCGTTCCCGTCCACGCGGAGGATCGTGTACTCGCCGTCGCCCATCTGCGTCGTGACGGCGTCGATGCCCAGCACGTTCTTGTAGAAGGGCAGCGCGGCGTCGAGGCCCGTCGTGATGAGCTCGTTCCAGACGGGGGCTCCTGGCTCGTTGACGCGCCGGGAACCGATGTGCCCCTCCGCCTGCCAGAGTCCCGCATCGGGACCCGAGGGGTCGGCGATCCACGCCATCCGCCCCGCGCCGGGGATGTCGAAGGCGGGGAGCACGACCATGCCGCCGGCATCCGCGGTCGCTGCGACGACGTCGTCGACCCGATCGGTCGCGAGGTAGGTGTTCCAGCGGGCCGGGGCGTCGGCGGGAGTGCTCTCCGGGTTGTGACCGCCGATCGCCGCGACGGGGAGTCCTCGAAGGCTCGCCATCCAGTACTCGCCGTCGTCGCCCATGGCGTTCTCGAAGGCCCACTCGAAGAGGGCGCCGTAGAACGCGCGCGACGCGTCGACGTCGGGAGACTGCAGGTCGACCCAGTTCGGGGTGCCGGGTGCGTACGAGGTCCGTTCAACCATGGGACTGTCCTTTCTGGACCCGGTGGGATGCTGCGGATCGCGGCGGGCGCCGCGGGAAGCGGGTCACGACCGGAGAGACGCCGCAGCCCCGCGATCATGACGTGCCGGTCCGCGCGGATCGTCCGGAAACCGGACTCCGATCCGCAGCGCCCGACGCATGACGATCCGAGATGGATTTCGCGTCATGGAACCGTCGATCCTGCGTCTCTCTACCAGCAGGAGTTCTATGGGAGAGCTCCTCACCCTGGGGAACACATCTGGAGCGCTACACGTGTCACGCCTGCAGGACTTGACGAAGTCCGTCGACACCTCATCCGATACCGAACTCGTCGACCGCACGCGAGGAGGAGATGCTGCCGCGTACGCGGAGCTCTGGCATCGGCACTACCGTGCCGGCCTCGCCGTCGCGCGCTCGTTCACCGGCACCTTCGACCCCGACGATCTGGTGTCGGAGGCCTTCACGAAGATCTACCGGACGATCTCCCGCGGCGGCGGGCCGACCGCCGGCTTCCGTCCCTATCTCTTCACCGCGATCCGCAACACCGCCTCCAGCTGGGGGCGCGGATCCCGCGAGATCCCGATGGAGTACGCCGAGACGGTCCCCGATGTCCGCTTCACCGAGGAGACCCAGCTCACCGCGCTCAACGGATCGCTGGCGGCACAGGCGTTCCGCACGCTGCCCTCGCAGTGGCAGGAAGTGCTGTGGTACACCGAGGTCGAGGGCATGCCGCCGCGCGATGTGGCACCCCTGATGGGCATGAGACCGAATGCCGTGGCGGCTCTGGCCTACCGGGCGCGGGAAGGTCTGCGCGCCTCCTGGATCCAGGTGCATCTCGCCTCGCTGCCCGCGGAGTCCGACTGCCGGTGGACGATCGAGCACCTCGGCGCGAGCTTCCGGAAGAGGCTGACGACGCCGAACCAGCGTCGCGTCGACGACCACCTCGAGACGTGCCCCACGTGCCCCCTCGTCGCGGAGGAGGCCGACGAGGCGAACCGGCACATCGGCTTCGTCCTGCTGCCGCTCGCCGCCGGTGTCGGCGGCGCGGCCGCGTACACCGCGTGGATGGCGACCTCCGGAGGAGCATCCGCCTCCGCGGCGGAAGGGGTGCTCGCCGGGGCGGCGGCGCTGTCGCCGTCCGCGCCGATCCTGTCCGCGTCCGCATCCACGGGCGTGGCGCTCAAGGTCTCGGCGCTGGTCCTCGCCGGTGCCGTCGCAGCGTCGATGGCGGTGACGATGGTCGGGGCTCTCACCCCCGACGCCGAGCCGCCTACGATCGCCATGAGCCTGCCGACGGCGGTTCCGCCGTCACCGCGGACGGGCGTCGTCGCGCCGGTCCCGGCCGGCCCCATCGCCGGTGCGCCCCTGCCTGCGGTGCCTTCGCCCGCGGCGCCGCAGACCGATCTCCGCCTCCCGGCCTTGCCCACCGCCCCCGTGACTGCGGCGCGATCGACCGGCCCGGTGGCGCCGTCACCGTCGACCACCGCCCCCGCGGTGCCTGCTCCGTCTGCGGCGGCGCCGGTCGCCGCGGATCCCCTCTCCCTGCCGGTCGCGGCGGCCGCAGCGCCGGCTCCGTCCCTTGCGGCGCCGGTGATCGTCTCGCCGCGCAAGGGGATGGCGCCATCGGATCTGATCCTCGTGCACGGAACCGCGGATCCGAACGTCGCGATCGCGGTGCAGTTCGTCGCCGCCGCCGGCCAGGTCGTCGCCCGGGCCGCCGATTCCGCGAACCCCTCGGGGATGTGGACCACGCCCCTGAAGATCACCGGCGTCCCCGACGGCCAGTACACGCTGTCCGTGATCGCGTCCCAGGGGCTCCTGGCCAGCCGGCCGGCCTCGGTGCCGATCACGGTCGGCCGCGCACTGCCCGCCGTCGTGCTGACCGCGATCGACGGCGGCGGACGGCTCTTCCCGGTCCTCACCGGAACGGGCACTCCCGGCGCGACGGTCCATGCCGCCGTGGGATCCGCGGACACGACGGCGCCGGTCGACCGGCAGGGCTCCTGGACGATGACCGTGGCCGACGGGCTGACCGCCGGGGACGACAGCATCAGCCTGACCCAGGTCCTGGCGGGGGAGACGTCGTCCGCGCTCCTCGTCGACGCGCCGCTGCACGCTCCCGGCCTCGCCCTTGCGGACGCCGCCCGCGGGGTGGTCGTCACGGGCGACGCGGGTGCGGGCGTCGAGGCGCGCACCGATGGCGGAGCGTGGACGCCGGCCGTCCTCGACGCGACGGGCCGGCTCACCGTGCCGGTCGACGCGGGAGCCGCCGCGACGGTGGACGTCCGCTACGCGCTGGCCGGCCGGTACGGAGTCACCAGCACGATCATCGTCCCCTGATCCGAGGGCGGCACCCCTCGGAGCGCGTTCGACCCGGCTGCCCTGATCTCGGTCAGCGGGCCGCCGCGGCGAGGGGTCGGGACTGTTCCGGCTGTCGGCGGCGCACGCTGCGGACGCAGCCGCCCCACCACAGGTAGAGCCCGATGAGGGCGAGGCCGGTGAGGTAGAACACGAGCCACCACGGGAAGGGGACCGCGACCGGAGCGCTCTCGGCCGCCTTGGCGGCCGCAGCGGGCGTGGGAAGGATGCGCTCGCCGGTGACGAGGATCCGGTGGGAGTTGATGCCCAGGGGCGTGCACGTGATCAGGGTGACGAGATCGCGGTCCTGCTGCGGGTGCAGTGACGCGGTGTCGGACGGTTCGACGACCCGGGTGTCGAAGACCCGGTAGGTGAGCACACGGCCGAACGTGGTGATCGTGAAGGTGTCGCCGGGCTGGATCCGGTCGAGATCGGTGAACATCGTCGCCTCGGCCAGGCCCCTGTGGCCGGTGATGACGGACAGCGTCCCCTTGCCGCCGACGGGGAGCGAGGTCCCCTCGAGGTGCCCGGCGCCGCGGAGCAGGGTCGCGTCGCTCGTGCCGTGGTAGACGGGCAGATCGACGCCGATCTTCGGGATCTGGATGCGGGACATGATCCCGGTCGGCGCCGTGAGCAGGTTGTCGTAGTCCCCGATGGTTCCGGAAGGAGTTCCCGAGCCGACGGGCTTGCGCGTGTTCGCCTCGACCTCGACGCCGGAGGAGAGGGTCGCGTTGTAGCGATCGGCTGCGGCGAGCTGCTCGGCGGCGGTGGGCTCCGTGTGGTTGACCGATTCCTGGTAGCCCGTGACCACCTGCGCCTGGTTGACGGAGGACACCCAGCTCGCGGCGCTCGAGTAGGTGAGGGTCGTGGCGCCGATGAGGGCGACGAGCGCGGTGACGATCAGCAGGCCGTTCGGCTTCCAGCGGCGCAGCCGGCGCATCCGAGGGCGCCGTGCGGGGACCGTGGGTGCTGATATCACGGGATCGCTCCTGATCGAGGTTCATGGAAGGGGGCGGGTGGTCGCGTATCTGGGGGACGGCGACCACCCGCCCGCGGGAGAGGCGGGCCGACGGCGAGAGTGGGAAAGCCGTAGACCCGCGTGGGGAGCGGGAGCCCGCCGATCTGGAACGGCAGGCCCCCACTCGGCCGGGGCGCGGGAGCTCAGCTCTCCGCGCGTGCGCGGCGGCGCATCACCAGGAGCACGCCGCCGGCGGCGACGAGCAGCAGTGCGATGCCCGCGGTGGTGAGGATGATCTGTCCGTCGGCACCGGTCAGCGGCAGGCCGGGGACCAGCTGCTGGTTGTTGGTGACGGTGAACGTGGGCGTGGTCACCGTCGATCCGGACTGCACGTTGACCGCGGTCAGCGCGGCGTTGCCTGCCGGGAGCACGTAGCCCGCGGGAGCCGCGGTCTCCTGCAGGATGTAGCAGCGGTTGGTCACGTCATTGGCGGCCGTGGTCGTGTCGCCGACCCACAGGCCGGCGATGGCGATGGATCCGCTCGCGTCGGAGGTGACGACCAGCGGGCTGGTCGAGTTCGGCTGGGTGACCTGGGTCAGGCCCGTGGTGCCTCCGGCCGGAACCGCGCAGGTGCCGGTGGTGGTCGTCGTCTCGAAGACGGTGAACGTGGCGCCGGCGAGCGTGTGCGTCGGGTTGCCGGCGTCGGTCTTCGTGCCGAGCAGGTTGCCCCAGCGGGTGGTGACGGTGTTGGTCGGGGTCGGGCTCGTGGTGCCGTCCAGCTTCAGGTCGTTCAGGTTGACCGTCGCGGTATTGTCGATCGCGCCGACGGCGTTGACGGTGGCGCGGAAGCCCACGGAGAGGGTCTGGCCGGCCGTGAGCTTGGAGAGGCCCGACGCGGTGAGCGTGACGGTGAGGGTCTGGCCCGACCAGCTATAGGTGTAGTCGCCGGGGTTGGCCAGCGTCGTCGCCCCGATCTTCACGACGGGGACGTAGGTGGTGTTGGGGGTGAGCTTCGCGTCCAGGACGTCCGAGACGATGAGCTTGGTGTAGGCCTGTCCGGTCGGCAGCGACGGGATGAGCTGGGACACCGAGAAGTCGACCTGGGAACCGAGGGTGTACCCGTTGGCGCTCTGGTCGCCGACCGTCTTCTGCGGGGACGTGCCCGTGGCGTTCTTCGGGTAGACGTTGACGTTGTACTCCCACATGCCCGTGTTCGCGGCGCCCGCGGTCGAGTCGGCGGGGGTCGGCACGGTCACGACGAACGGCGACGACATCGTGATGACGCTCGCCGGTGCGCTGATCTCGCGGACGAGGTAGGCGCCGACCGCGAGGTTCGCGGCGGTCGCGATTCCGCCACCGGCGGTGGTCACGTTGGTGCAGGTGCCGAGCGGGAAGTTCGTCGTGCTGTCGACACCGGCCGTCGTTCCCGTGAGGGCGGTCGCGGTCTGAGCGCCGGCGACGTTCTGCAGGTTCTTCACCTGCGTCCAGCCGAGGTTCGAGGTGTCGGTGAGCGAGGTGACGTTGTTGATCGCGCACACCTGGAACGTCACGCCGTCGATCGGCGACGTGGTCGGGTTCGTCCCGGTGCCGGACGGGTTCTGGGAGCCGTTGGCCGGGTAGGCGTACTTGTGGATGGTCAGGGACCCGGTCTGGTTCGTTACGGGGCCGGGGACCGGAGCCGCGTTGGCCGCCGTGGCCGAGACCGCCGCGGTGAGCAGGCCGAGCGACAGCGCAGTCGCCGCGACCGCCACCCGGCGCATCCGCACCGCTGACATTGGTGAGTTAGACATCGATCTGTCTCTTTCTTTCTGGTGGATCACGACGCGGCGCGGCGTGACGTGTGGTCCGGGGCTCGGGAAAGTCCCGGACGGGCTCAGAGGGTCTGTCCTCGGTGTCGTCGCCAGAACTGCAGCGATGCGAGCGCCAGGGCGAGCGCCGCGAGCAGGACGCCCGCGATCAGGTACGCGTCCGCGCCGAGCCCGCCGGTGAGCGGGATCGCGGGCACGGTCTGCTGGGTGTTCTTGATCGCGCCGAGGCTCGCGGTCAGCGCGCCGGCGCCGATCGTCACGGTGCGCGCCGTGGTGTCCAGCAGGTATCCGGCGGGAGCCTTCGTCTCGGTGAGCGTGTAGACGCCCCAGGCGAGTCCGCCCACGGTGAGATATCCGGCTCGCGCGTCGGTGTCGTTCGTGCCGGTGCACGGCGTCGCCGTGCAGTCCTTCACGGTGATCGTCGGCCCAGACGCGCCCGGTCCGCGCAGCGTCCATTCCGAGCCGGCGAGGTAATGCGCCGTCGAGGCCGCGTCGACCTTCTGCCAGGAGATCGTCCCGGCCGTCGGCTGGTTGACATAGGTGCAGGCCACGCTCGCACCGCCGGCGATGCCGGTGAGCGGGAAGGATGCGGCGCTGGTGAGCGTGTAGGTCGTGGGGCTGCCGGTCGCGGGCGTGACCGTGCAGGTCCCCGACTTGAACGTGTAGCCGGTCTGCTGCGTCTCGGAGACGGCGACGGTCGCGCGCGACGCGGCGGATCCGAACGTGATCGTCCAGGGGGCCGTCGATCCGCCGGCGCCGGTGACCGCGGTGGTCCCGGTCGGGGATGTCGTCACGGTGCCCGTCGTCGCGGTCGTGGCCGCGCCGAGCGTCCAGCCCGGGGCGGCCGTCGGGTTGTTGCCGTTGACGTCGGTGATCTGCTTGCTGAGCGTCACGGTCGCGGTCGAGGGCATCGCCGTGTTCGTGATCGTGCACACGATCTTCGCTCCGCCGGCGGTGTTGTTCGGCATCGCGAAGCTGCCGCTGGTGCCGGTGCCCGAGGCGACGACGACGTTGGCGTTGGCCTGATCGACGCAGGACCATGTGCTCGTGTAGTTGCTCAGGCTGCCGGAGGCCGCGGTCTCGGAGATCGCGTAGGTCTGGCCGCTCCGCCCGAGCAGCGGGCCGACGATGCTGCTCTGGATGCCCGTCGCGGATCCCGTCGTCGTCGCCGTGTTCGCCGAGCTGGTGACGTTGCCGATCGTGAGGGTGAACTGGTCGCCGGCCGCATAGCGCCCCTGAGGCAGGTTCTTCTGCAGGACCATCGTGTTCGGATAGATGCAGCTGGCCATGTCGACCCACGCGATCGGGCCTGCCGCGGAGGAGAGCTGGGCTCCCGTGGCCGGATCGACCTGCTTGATGGTCGACGACGCGCCGGAGGAGAGAGCGGAGCCGATCACGAGATTGCCGTTCGGTCCGAACGCGACGGAGTTGTACTGGCCCGCGTTCGCCGGGAGGGAGTTCGTGATCGTGGTGGCGGTCAGCGCCGCGTTGCCCTGCGTCGTCGGCAGTGGGCCGTTCACGCGGGAGACGATCCCCGATGCGGTGTCGCTCGCGTTCGAGACGATGTAGAGGTTTCCGGCCGCGTCGAAGGCGATGTCGCCGTTCGCGGAGGATCCCATCCCGCTGATCGAGCCCATGGCCCCGATCGTGGTGTTGGTGATCGTGTTGAAGCCGTAGATGTACCAGATGCCCGTGGGGGTGTCGGGCACCCAGGCGTAGTAGTAGATCCCGGTCAGCGGATCGATGGCGCCCGCGATGACGTTGAGGAGCGACCCGGTGACGTTCGTGGGGTAGGTCGTGGTGAGCCCCGTCGATGCGTCGTACCGGAGGATGGTGCCCGCGGTCCGATCCAGCGCCCAGATGTAGTTGCCCGCCTGGCCGAGGGCGAGGGCGTTGACGATGTCCCCCGAAGGAACCGTGAAGGCGCCGTTCGCCGTCGACGCACCCGTGCTGGCGGTCGTCTGATAGATGCCACCCGTGGTCGTCACGGAGTAGACGTAGGTCGACCCGCAGCCGAACGCGGGCGCGGCGGCCGCGGCCAGAGCGAGCGGTGCGGCGGGGGCGAGGGGGCTGGCGACCGGAGCCGTGGCGGTGACCGAGGGGGACGGCGATGGGCCGGCCGTCGGGGCGGGCGTGCCCGGCGCCGGGGTCGGCGTGGGGCTGGGCTGCGGCGTGCTCGAGTCGGGTGCGGGCGCCGCGGACGGCTGCGCGGTCGGGTCGGGGGTGACGGCCGACGCCCTCGGGCTGCCGAGGATCGCGAACAGGCCTCCGACGAGGAGCAGGACTCCGAACACGGCGGCCGCCGTCTGCCGCCGCCGGCGTGCGCGGGCGCGCCGGAGCTCGCTCCGCGTCTGCGGTCGACCGCTCGGGTTCTCAGGGTTCACGTGCACTCGCTTCTCGGGTTTCGTCTGCCGATGCACAGAGAGACCTCGACCCCTCGGGATCATGACGACGGATCTTCGAGAACTTTCTTGCGCCGGATCCTTGTAAAAGATTCTTGACATCACGGATGAAGGATCCGTACGATCACCGTGTAAAGAATCTTTGACAGGAGGAGACGCTCATGGTCTACGAGGAGCGCAACGTCTGGACGGGCCTGGTCGTCACGATCATCGCCATGGCGGTGTACGTCGTGGTCGTCCTCCGCGCCGCGGGCGGCGGCCCGCTCACCGACGTCGACTGGGTGCCGATCATGCTGTGGACGATCGGCGCCAGCATCGTGGCGACGATCGTGCTCAGCATCCTCTGGGGCATCGTCGCGGGCATGCGCGAACCGGAGGGCGTCGGGAAGAGCGACGTCCGCGATCGCGACATCGCCCGGATGGGAACGCGTGTCGAACAGGCCTTCCTCGCGATCGCGGGCGTCGGCGTGCTCATCCTCTGCGCCGTGCGCGCCGACTGGTTCTGGATCGCGCACACCATGTTCTTCGGCTTCGCGGTCGCCGCGATCGTGGGCAGCATCGCCCGGCTCATCGCGTACCGACGGGGCCTGTGATGGTGAAGCCGACCAGGGTCACGAACTCGATCCGCGCCCTCCGCGACGCCCGTGGGCTCACCCAGGCGGAGCTCGCCTCTCGCGTCGGGGTGACGCGCCAGACCCTCATCGCGATCGAGGCGGGCCGGTACTCGCCGACCCTCGAGCTCGCGTTCCAGCTCGCCCGCGTCTTCGAGGTCGGCCTCGACGACCTATTCCAGTACCCGGAGGCCTGAGATGAACGACATGGACGCATGGACCCAGTCCCGCTACGGCGGCGTGGCGGAGGTCGCCCGGACGCGGACGGAGATCCCGGCGCCGGCGCGCGGCGAGGTGCTGCTGCGCGTGCGGGCGACCGGGCTCAACGCTGCCGATCGGCACATCATGACCGGAGAGCCGCTGCTGCTGCGCAGCGCGTTCGGCTGGTCGCGCCCGAAGCAGCCGGTCCGTGGCATCGACGTCGCGGGCACCGTCGTCGCTCTAGGCTCCGAAGTCTCGGGATTCGCCGTGGGCGATGAGGTGGTGGGGGAGATCCCCGCCGGCGGCGGACTCGCCGAGTACGCGATCGCGCCCGCGGACCGCCTCGTGCCGCGACCGGCCCCGGTCGATCCCGTGACCGCCGCCGCGCTGCCGATCGCCGGGGGCACGGCGTGGCAGGCTCTCGACCGGGCCGCCGTGTCGGCCGGGGACCGAGTGCTCGTGCTCGGCGCATCCGGAGGCGTCGGCACGTTCGCGGTCCAGCTCGCCGCGCTGCGCGGCGCGGAGGTCCATGCGTCGTGCTCCGAGCGGAACCGCCCGCTCGTCGCGTCTCTGGGCGCGTCGGTCACCTATGACCGGAGGGCCGTGTCGCTCGCGGATCTGCCCGAGAGCGGCTTCGACGTCGTGGTGGACATCGCCGGCGACAGCCCCCTGCGCGCGGTGCGGAGGCTCGTGCGCGATGGCGGATCCGCGATCCTCATCGCCGGCGAAGGCGGACGGGTGCTCGGCCCGATTCCGCGGGTCGCTCGCGCGGCCGCCCTCTCCCTGTTCTCGCGGCGCCCGCTGCGCCCTCTCGCCGCGACGGCCAAACCGGAGGCGCTCCGCGAACTGCTCGCGCTCGCCGCGGATGGCCGGATCGCTCCCGTCATCGAGCGCACCTGGCCTCTCGCGGAGGCCGGGGCGGCCCTCGCCCATCTGGCGGCGGGGCGCACCGTGGGAAAGGTCGTCGTGACGGTGGGGTGACGCCGGATCACACCCGCCCGAAGAGCTCCGGATCCACGGGGCGCTGCGCCCGGGGGAGCTTCGCGACGACGAGGCGATACGCCTCGGTCACGAGCTCCTCGACGAGGCCCTGCTCGAGGCTCTCGTCGGGCAGCAGCGTGATCCAGTGCTTCTTGTTCATGTGATAGCCCGGGATGATCGCGGGGTACGTGGCGCGCAGGGCCTCCGCGTCGGCCGGCGCCGACTTGAGCGTCACGCGCGTGGAGCTCGACGGGGAGAGCGCCATGAACATCAATCCACGGACGCGGAACACGTCGACCTCGGGACCGAACGGCTGATCGACCGTGACGCCGGGGAGCTCCTCGACGCGCGCCCGCACCCAGTCCTGCATCGTCTCGCCCATGCGTGGTGCCTCCCGTCGCGTCGGGATCCGCGACCGGATCCCCGCACTCATCATGCCGTGCGCGGGCGACATCGCGCGCCGTCCGTATCGCCGTCGTGCCGGCAGCCTCTGTACGTGCCGGCCGATCCGGCGGATCATGGGGCGGGGAGCGAGCGAACGGGAGCAGCACATGCCGGAAGACCACATCGCCACCTCGAGCATCGCGATCGAGGCGTCTCCCGATCGCGTCTGGGAGGTGCTGACCGATCCGGAGGCGGTCCGCGAGTTCATGTTCGGCACGACCGTCGTCACGGACTGGACGGTCGGCGGCCCCATCCGCTGGCAGGGGGAGTGGGAGGGACGCCCCTACGAGGACAGGGGCGTGATCCTCGAGGCCGAGCCGGGGCGGCGTCTCGTCTGCACGCACTTCAGCCCGCTCACGGGGAAGCCGGACGTCCCGGAGAACTACCACACGCTGACGTGGACGATCACGGGAGAGGGGCCGGTCGAGCTGACGCTGAGCCAGGACAACAACCCGGACGAAGCCGCGGCGCTGCATTCGACGACGATGTGGGACAGCCTCGTCCGCAGCGTGAAGGACATCGCCGAGCGGAAGGGCTGATCTCCGGAACGGGAACGCGCCGCGCGGCCGATTGCCCTCGGTCCAGAAACCGTGCCATTCTCAGTACCACGCCAGCGCCGATGCTCCGAGCCGTCCTGCGACCCGCCCCACCGGCGAACACGGGTGAACGACAGGGGGATCGCATGTCGCAGACGGATGCCGGGAATCTCACGCACGCGGAGGACCACGGTGCAGAGCACGATGCCGAACAGGCCGGCTACAAGAAGAGCCTGAATCGTCGTCAGGTGCAGATGATCGCGATCGGGGGTGCGATCGGAACGGGCCTGTTCCTCGGATCCGCCTCCCGGCTGCACAGCAACGGTCCCGCGCTCGTGCTCAGCTACGCCTTCGTCGGCGTGATCGCCTACTTCCTCATGCGGGCGCTCGGCGAGCTCGTGCTCTACCGCACCACGTCCGGCGCCTTCGTGTCCTGGATGCGCGAGTTCTTCGGCGAGAAGGCGGCGTACTACACGGGGTGGATGTACTGGACGAACTGGGCCCTCACCGGCATCGCCGAGCTCAGCGCCGTGGGCCTGTACATCCAGTACTGGTGGCCGCAGATGCCCACCTGGGCCACGGTGCTCATCGCACTGGCCGTGGTGCTCGTCGTCAACCTGCTCTCCGCGAAGGCGTTCGGCGAGTTCGAGTTCTGGGCCTCGGTGCTCAAGGTCACGGCGATCATCGTCTTCCTCGTGGTGGGGATCGTCGTCGTCGCCTTCAGCTTCGACGTCGGCGGGCACAGAGCCGGGGTGCAGAACCTCTGGTCGAATCCCGGCGGATTCTGGCCGACCGGTGACGGCTTCGCCTGGTACGGGCCGATCATCGTCATGTCGGGCGTGGTCTTCGCCTACGCCGCGATCGAGATGGTCGGAATCGCGGCCGGTGAGATGGAGGACCCGAAGCGCGAGGTGCCCAAGGCCGTCAACGCGGTCATCGTCCGGATCGCCGTCTTCTACTGCGGCGCGCTGCTGCTGCTGGTCTGCATCCTGCCGACGAGCGAATTCACACCCGGCATCAGCCCGTTCGTCACCGTGTTCGGGCGGATGGGCATGCCGTGGATGGCCAACGTGATCCAGGCGATCCTCATCGTCGCCGCGATGTCCTCGCTGAATTCCGGCCTGTACACGACGGGCCGCGTGCTGCGCAGTCTCGGCATGGCCAAGCAGGCGCCGGGCTTCACGCTCAAGATGAGCAGGTCCGGCGTGCCGTGGGCGGGCATCGTGATGACCGCCGTGGTCTATGTGTTCGGATCCATCCTGAACGCGGTGAGCCCGGATGCCTTCGAGATCGCCCTGGAGGCGGCCTCGATCGCGGTCGTGTTCACCTGGGGCACGATCTTCGTCTGCCAGCTGCGGCTGCGAAGACTCACCGACAGGGGAGTGCTGCCGCCCAGCGCATTCCGGGCGCCGGGGACGCCTTGGACGAGCTACCTGGGTCTCGCCTTCCTCGTGTTCGTGATCGTCGGGATGGCGATCTCCGGATGGCAGGCGTCGCCGTACTTCTGGCACAAGACCGGTTTCGTCGTGGTCGTGATCGGAATACCGGTGCTCCTGGTGATCTTCGAGCTCGGCTGGCTGATCGTGAAGGGCCGGGTGGCCGCGCAGACCGAGGGCAGGATGCTCAGCAAGTGGACCGACAGCGGCCTGCGCTACCCGCCTCGGCCCGCGGGGCCGCGCACCGAGTCCATCGCGGCCATCGGCACGGTGCAGTTCGACGTGCACGACCGCGACGAGGACGACGAGGACGAGGGGATCCCGATCGGCCCCGTCGAGATCGAGATGCACGAGTGGGACAACCTCGACGAGCCCGACAAGAACCAGCCCGGCGATGCCGCCGGCCCGCACGAAGGGGGACGGTGACATGCGCCGCCTCGCCGCCGCGGCGCTGAGCCTCGTCGCCGCCTCCGTGCTCGTCTCCGGCTGCTCCTCGGCGACTCCGCAGAACACCGGCGACAACAGCGCGACCGGATCCGGCACGCTCACGATCGGGATCGCCGACGACCTGCCCGGGGTGAGCCTCAAGACGGACTCCGGATACGCGGGTTTCGACATCGACACCGCGAACTACGTCGCCGGCAAGCTCGGCGTGCCCACGAAGAACATCACGTGGCAGCGCATCGACCAGGACGAGCGGGTGAGCGCGCTCACCTCGGGCAAGGTCGACCTCGTCGTCTCGACGTTCTCGATCACCGCCGAGCGGGAGAAGGAGATCGCGTTCGCGGGCCCGTACTTCGTCGCCCACCAGGATCTGCTGATCCGCCGCAACGACGACACGATCACGGGACCCGAGACCCTGGACGGGAAGAAGGTGTGCGCGGCCGCCGGGACGACCTCGATCGACTACCTCACCTCGCACTACCAGGGGAAGATCACCGTCGTGAAGGTGCCGTCCTGGTCCGAGTGCGTCCGAGATCTCGCGGCCGGAACGGTCGACGCGGTGTCGACGGACGACCTCATCCTCGCCGGCTTCGCGACGCAGCCCGAGTACAAGGGCGTGCTGCGCGTGATCGGCAAGGGCTTCACCGACGAGGACTACGGCGTCGGGCTCAAGCAGGGGGACGACCGGATCGACACGGTGCGCGCCGCGCTCAAGGAGTACATCTCCTCGGGGGCGTGGAAGAAGTCCCTCGACGCGAACATCGCCCCCTCCGGCTACGCGATCCCCGCGCCGCCGACCGTGAAGTAGCGCAGAGACGACGACGCCCCTCCGCCCGGTCGGACGGAGGGGCATCGTGGCGATCAGAAGACGGGGGTCCCGGCGCGCGTGAGCCGCCAGTTCACGACGTGGAAGTCCTTCGGGTCGATCGTGCCGGCCGCCGAGGCGTACGCCACGATGGCCTCGCGGATCGCGACCTGCGCGTTGTAGACGACCGGCGCCGTCGCGATGTGCGGGAAGCCGCCGCCGCCGGACTGGCGGTAGTTGTTCACCGCGACCACGAACTTCTGCGCCGGGTCGACGGGAGCGCCGTTCCAGGACAGGTTCTGGATCCGCGATCCCTGCGGCTGCGCGATGTCCACGTCATAGGTCACGCCCGAGAACTGGTCGTAGTTGTAGTCCGGGGTGTTCAGCGCGTTCGTCCAGCTCGCCGGATCCACCGGAGCGCTGGGCGCGACCTGCTGGAAGTACTTCGCCGAGTACTCCAGGTAGTCCTTGATCTGCGCACCGGTGAGCACCGAGGCCATGAGCGTGTTGTCGTAGATGTACAGGCCGGCGACGTCGCGGATCGTGACCTCTCCCGCCGGGAAGGTGGCCTGCCGGTTGAAGGGAGCTGCGATCGACACGATCGGCAGCGCCGCCTCCGCGGTGCCGGCGATCGCCTGAGACACGGTGTCGACCTGCACCTTGTTGACATAGTCGAGGATCGCGGTGTCCTTCCAGCAGGACTCGGCGGCGGACAGCTCTTCGGTGGAGTTCGCCACCGGCTTGTTGACGTACGCCACCACCGCGTCGTGCTGCGCCTGGATGAGAGAGACGAGGGCCGGATCGTCCTGGACCGTGTTGGTGTTGACGTTCGTGGCCTTCTTCGACACGACGGTCCACTGGCCCTTGACCTGCTGCAGCTCGATGTCGAACACACTGAGCCGCTGCCCCCAGCACATGGGCTCGCTCAGCACGACCTGCTGACCGGTGGCCGCGTTGGTGACGAAGCGCTGCGGGATGTCCTTGTGCGCGTGGCCGAACAGGATCGCGTCGATGCCCGGGACCTGCTCGGCGAGCACCGCCGCCGCGTTCTCGTTGGGCAGCGCGTCGCCGTAGGACGAGGTGCCGCTGTCGCCGGAGTGCACGCTCACGACGAGCACGTCGACGCCCTGGGCGCGGATCACGGGCACCCAGCGCTTCGCGGTCTCGACGATGTCCAGCACCTCGAGCTTGCCGCTCACGTTGGCCTTGTCCCAGATGACGATGCCCGGGTTGGTGAGGCCGAGCACGCCGACCCGGATCGGCTTGGCGCCCTTCGGGTGCAGGGTCTTGATCGTGTACGGCGTGTAGGCGGGCACCGTCGTGCCTGCGCGCACCGCGTTCGCGCCGAGCACGGGCGCCTTCATCTGCGAGATCCAGGTGTCGAGGAAGTCGAGGCCGTAGTTGAACTCGTGGTTGCCCAGGGCCACGGCGTCGTAGCCGATCGCGTTCATCTGCGCGGCCATGGGGTGGATCGCGCCGCTCTTCGTGATCGGATCCACCGTCGCATAGTAGAAGCCGAGCGGCGTGCCCTGGATCGTGTCGCCGGCGTCGAAGAGGAGCGTGCGGTCCCGCCCGCGGTCGGCGCGGATCTGGTTCACGACGCTCGAGACGCGCGACAGGCCGACGACGTTGCCGGCCTTGTCCTTGTACTCCGCGTCGGTGTAGTAGTCCCAGTTCACGGCGTGGGAGTGGATGTCGGAGGAGCCCATGATCGTGATGGTCACGGACTTGCCGACACCGCCGGCGGCCGCGGACGCCGAGTCGGAGCTCGTGGCGACCCAGCCCGCGGCGGCGAGGGCGCTCGCGGCGGAGACGCCGGTCAGGAACCCGCGCCGGCTCAGCCCTGAGCGGCGCTCCTGCTCGACGTCCTCGGGGACGGCGCACGAGCACCAGCGGGGCTGCGGGGCGTCGGCGTGGCGGTGGAGATGTGTTTCATCTGTCATGAGGACCGATGCAACCACGCGGGGGTGTCGGCGACAACAAAGCGCGCGTGAACATTCTCCCGCCGCTCGTATGAGCACCCCTGCTTCCCCCGCCCGCGCGCCCGAGCGTCGCCCGCTCACTCCGCCCCGCTCGTCCCGCCTCCGCTCCCACCCACTTCCGGGTCGTCCCCGTGAGCGGAGCCCCTGGCGTGCGCTGGCGGGGACGACCCGGAATGGTGGGGTCGCTCTCTTCGGGTCGTCCCCATGAGCGGAGCCCCTGGCGTGCGCTGGCGGGGACGACTCGGAAGTGGTGGGGGAGGGGGAGGGGGCGCGGGGTCAGAGGGCGGCTTCGAAGGGCCAGCCGGTGTAGGCCTCGGCGAGGGACCGGCGGCCGGCCTCGGACTCCGTCAGCATGTGCAGCTCGCCGAGGCGGCGCCGGTGATCGAAGTCGGTCGCGTCGGGCGCGGTGTGCAGCAGGTTCGTCATCCACGAGGAGAAGTGCTGGGCCTTCCAGATCCGCCGGGCCGCGACCTCGGGGAACCGGCTGAGCGGGCCTTCGTCGCCCTCGAGCAGGAGCGCCCGGATCGCGCGGTCCAGCAGCACGACGTCGGCGACGGCGAGGTTCATGCCCTTCGCGCCGGTCGGCGGCACCGTGTGCGCGGCGTCGCCCACGAGGACCGTCCGCCCGCGGCGCAACTCGTGCGCGACGAAGCTGCGGAACCGTAGCACGTCGCGCCGGATGATCGGCCCCTCGGCCAGTGCCGTGCCCGGCGTGCGCGTGTGCAGCTCGTCCCAGATCTGCCGGTCGCTCAGCGCGGCCGGATCCGTGCCGGGGTCGCACTGGAAGTACATCCGCTGCACGGTCTCGCTGCGCTGGCTGATCAGCGCGAAGCCGGCGTTCGAGCTGCTGTAGACGAGGACGTCGTTGCTCGGAGGGGCCTCGCACAGTATTCCGAACCAGGCGAACGGGTACTCCCGGAAGTATCCGCCGGTCGGGCTCACCGCCTTGCGGACGACGCCGTGCGAACCATCGGCGCCGACCACGACCTCCGCCTCGATCTCGAACTCCGCGCCGTCCGCGTCCTCCGCGACGACCGTCGGGCGCGACGATGCGGCGTCGCGCACCGCCGTGGCGGTGACACCGAAGCGAAGATCCTGCCCATCCGCGAGGCGGGCCGCGATGAGATCCTTCAGCACCTCGTGCTGCGGGTACAGCCAGACGCTGCGACCGGTCAGGGCGGGGAAGTCGAAACGGTGACCCGCCCCGTCGAAACGCAGGTCGATGCCGTCGTGGCGGTGGCCGTCGGTCAACACCCTGGTCGACGCGCCGGAGGAGACCAGGAGATCCACCGTGCCCTGCTCGAGGATGCCGGCGCGGACGGTGCGCTCGATCTCCTCGCGCGGGCGACGGTCGATCACGATGGATCCGATCCCGGCGGCGGCGAGCAGATGTGAGAGCAGCAGGCCGGCCGGGCCGGCGCCGACGATGGCGACTCGGGTGCGCATTGTGGGGGTCATGGGTCTCCTTCGACGGCGAAAGCCTCCCTGATGCGCCGAGCCGCGCGCCCGACCATTCCCGTTGAACGGGATCCGTCTTCAGCGGCGGAAGCCGAGGGTTCGCTCGATGTCCCGCGCCGCGGCGTGCAGCTCGTAGAGCGCGATGTCGGTCTGCGCATCGCGCGGGAGCACGGCGGAGAGAGCGGCGATCACTGCGCCGGTCTCGTCCCGGATCGGCACCGCCACGCCGGTCGAGACGTCCTCGATGTACCCGGGCGCGACCACGTGCCCGAGGCGGCGGATATCGGCCAGAGCGCGGCGCAGCGCCCCCGCCTCCGTGATGGTCTCCCTCGTGACGGGGGCGAGGGGCCCCGCGAGGATCCGCTCCTGCAGGTCGCGCGTGCCGAACGCCAGGAGCACGAGGCCGGAGGAGGAGGCGTGCAGCGGCAGGCGTCCGGCGATCCGTGTGACGTTCGAGCCGGATTCCGGGCCGGACAGGCGCTCCAGGAAGAGCGCCTCATCCTGCTCCAGGATCGCGAGCTGGGTGTGCTCGCGCAGGCGGCTCTGCACGCGCTCCATCGACGGCATCGCCGCCTGGCGCAGGCGCAGTGCGTGCGAGGAGCGCGTCGCGAGCTCCCACAGCCGCATGCCGATGCGGATCCGGCGATCCTCATCGCGCTCCAGAAGTCCCGCCTCGACGAGTTCGCCCACCACGCGGTGCGCGGTGGAGGCGGGCAGGCCCGCCCTGCGACCGATCTCGGCCGCCGTCTGCACCGTGCGCGTCGGGGTGAAGGTCTCGAGCACGCGGAGCAGGCGGTCGGTCACCGAGTCGCCGGAGGGGGAGTTCGCCATGGACTCAGGATGCCATGGTCCCGAGATGATTCCCATTGAGTGGGAATCCTTCGCCACGCGCCGCGGCCACGACGCACGATTCTGCTGTTCCCCGAACGGTCGAAGGAGACGACGATGTACGACACCGCTGCGGCGCCCGAGTCGCTGCTCGCCGCGCCCGACCAGGTCACGCAGCGGGAGATCACCGCCGAGATCGAGGCCGCGCACGCCGACTCTGCGCGGCGCGAGACGGAGGGGGAGACCCTGCCGCGCACGATGCACGACTTCCCGCCCTACCGATCGAGCCTCCTCAGGCACCCGACCAAGAACCCGAAGCTCGTCGATCCCGAGACTATCGAACTGCTCTCGCCCGCCTTCGGCCAGCGCGACGTCGCCGCGATCGAGTCGGATCTGACCCTGCAGCACGTCGGCGAACCGCTCGGCGAGCGCATCACCGTGCGCGGGCGGCTCCTGGATTCGTGGGGCCGGCCGCTGGCGAACCAGCTGATCGAGGTCTGGCAGGCGAACTCCGCCGGGCGCTACATCCACCAGCGCGACCAGCATCCCGCGCCCCTCGACCCGAACTTCACGGGTGCGGGCCGAGCGATCACGAACGACGCCGGCGAATACCTCTTCACGACGATCAAGCCGGGACCGTATCCGTGGAAGAACCACGTCAACGCCTGGCGCCCCGCGCACATCCACTTCTCGGTGTTCGGCCGTGCGTTCACCCAGCGCATCGTCACCCAGATGTACTTCCCAGGGGATCCGCTGTTCGCCCTCGACCCGATCTACAACTCGATCCGGCGCGCGTCCGATCGCGAGCGGATGATCGCGGCGTACGACCACGATGCCACGGTGCCGGAGTTCTCGATGGGCTACCGCTGGGACATCGTCGTGGACGGACCCGATGCGACGTGGTCCGAGCAGGAGGCGGACCAGTGAGCGCCGAACCCGCCCTCGCACCCACGGCAGGACAGACCGTGGGCCCGTTCTTCGCCTACGGCACCGATTACGACCGGATGCACGAGGTCGTCTTCCCGTACAGCCCCGGATCGGTCGTGCTGTCCGGCACGGTCTACGACGGCGCCGGCGCCCCCATCCCGGACGCGATGGTGGAGATCTGGGGTGCGGACGCCGACGGAACGGTCTCGCGCGCCCGCGGCGCGTTCCGCCGCGACGATCACACCTTCACGGGCTTCGGCCGCTCGTTCACGACCGATGACGGCCACTACGAGTTCTGGACCCGAGAGCCGGGACCCTCGGGATCCGGCGCGCCCTTCTTCGCCGTGATCGTCTACGCCCGCGGTCTGCCCGACAAGCTGCACACGCGCATCTATCTGCCGGGCGCCGAGGGGGATCCGTTCCTCGCGTCGCTGTCCGAGGAGGAACGTGCGACGCTCGTGGCGATCCGCGAGGCGGATGGCAGCCTGCGCCACGACATCCGGCTGCAGGGCGACCGGGAGACGGTGTTCCTTGCCTACTGACGACGAGACAGACAGCGCCCTCGGCTCGGCCGTGTTCGGGCTGCTGGATCCGCTGCTCGCGGGTTCCGCCGCCGGAGCGCGCGCGGACGGCGAGACGGCGATCGCGAGCGACGCGCACGTCGCCGTGGCGCTCGTGCGGGCCGAACGCGCTCTGCTCACGGCCTATGGTGACCTGGGCGTCATGCCCCCTGCGCGTGCGGAGCGGGTCGCGCCGGGGTTCCGCCCTGAGGTGAGGGCGCTCGCGGCGGCGGGCCTCGAGAGCGGCAACCCGGTCGTCCCCCTCGTCGACGCGCTGCGGCGCCGGACCGGGGACGCCGACGCCGCGCTCTGGATCCATCGCGGTGCGACCAGTCAGGACATCCTCGACACCGCCCTCATGCTCGTCGCGAAGGATGGCATCGGCGTGGCCGTCGAGGATCTCGCCGCCGCCGCATCGGGTCTGGTCGCTCAGGCGGTCGCGCATCGCGATGACCCCGCCGCCGCGCGGACCCTGGGGCAGCACGCGGTCCCGATCACGGTCGGGGCGCGGATCGCCGGCCGGCTGCGCGCCCTGGTGCGGGCACGTCGCACGCTCCTCGACGCCGCGGCAGCGCTGCCCGCGCAGCTCGGCGGGGCAGCGGGGACCCAGGCGTCCTTCGTCGAGCTGTTCGGGTCCGAGATCGCGTCGCGGCTGCCGTCCGCCTTCGCGGCCGCCACCGGCCTTGCCGCACCGGCCGCGCCCTGGCACACCGACCGGTACCCGATCCTCGACCTCGCCCACGCCGCCGGTGCGGCGCTCGCGGCGATGGGCGCCCTCGCGGCGGACGTCGTGACCCTCACCCGACCCGAGATCGCGGAGGCCTCCGTCCAGCGCGGCGGCGGATCCAGCACCATGCCGCAGAAGCGCAATCCCGTCGACGCCGTGCTCCTGCGGTCCGCCGCGATGCGCGCCCCGGCGCTGATCGGGCAGCTCCACACCGCTGCGGGGCTCGTCGGCGACGAGCGGCCGGACGGCGCCTGGCACGCCGAATGGCCGGCCCTGCAGGAGCTGCTGCGGCTGCTGGTGGGCGCGGCCGCCCGCACGCGGGAGCTGTGCGCGGGGCTGAGCTTCGACGCGGAGCGCGCCAGGGGGAATCTCGCGCTGACCGGCGGGCTGATCCTGTCGGAGCGCCTCGCCCTCGTGCTGAAGCCCCGCATCGGCGCCGCACGGTTCGCCGAGGTGATCGACCGCGCCGCCGCCGGAGAGTCGCTCGCCGACTTGGTGCGCGCGCTGCCCGAGGTCGCGGAGCAGGACCTCGCCGACCTGCTCGATCCGGCCCGGTACCTGGGGCGCTCCGGCGCCCTCGTCGACGACGCCGTGCGCACCGCTCGGGACGAGGGCATCCGATGATCGACGTCGCGGTCTCCGCCACGGTCGGACCGGAGGGTGCGCCGCTGCTCGTCCTCGGTCCGTCTCTCGGGACATCGAGCATCCTCTGGGAGTCGGTGCTGCCCGCGCTCGCCCCGGACCATCGGGTGATCACCTGGGAGCTTCCGGGCCACGGAGGCTCTGCGCCGGTGCGGGAGCCGTTCGCGGTCGCGGATCTCGCCGACGCCCTCGTCCGCGCCCTCACGGGAAGCCTCGGCGAGGAGCGGTTCGACTATGCGGGCGTCTCGCTCGGCGGCGCCGTGGGGCTCGAACTCCTGCTGCGTCACCCCCAGCACGTCGGCCGTGCCGCGATCCTCTGCTCCGGCGCCGTGATCGGTACGCCGCAGGGATGGCATGAGCGAGCCGCGCAGGTGCGCGCCCAGTCGACGTCGTCGCTCGTCGTCGGATCCGCCCAGCGCTGGTTCGCGCCCGGCTCGATCGCACGGCATCCCGACCTCGCCGGCCGGCTCCTGCACACGCTGCAGGACGCCGACGACGAGAGCTACGCCCTGGCCTGCGAGGCCCTCGCCGCTCATGACGTGCGAGCCCGACTCGGCGAGATCGGGGCTCCGGTGCTGGCGATCTGGGGCGCGCACGACGCCGTCACGCCCGAGGCCTCGGCACGCGAGATCGTGGACGGCGTGCGCACCGGGAGCGCGGCGGGGATCCCCGGCGCCTCGCATCTCGCACCGGTCGACGACCCCACCGCGGTGACCCGCCTGCTGAGCGGATTCCTGACCCCCGAGAGGACGTCGACATGACCGGAGCGACCGACGAGGAGCGCCGCGCGCAGGGCATGACCGTGCGCCGCGAGGTGCTCTCGGATGCGCACGTGGACCGTGCGATCGCGAGCACGACCGCGCTCACCGCAGACTTCCAGGACTTCATCACGCGTGTCGCATGGGGCGATGTGTGGTCCCGGCCGGGCCTGGATCGCCGGTCGCGCTCGATCGCCGTGCTGTCGAGCCTCATCGCCCTGGGGCACCACGAGGAGTTCGCGATGCACGTGCGCGCGGCGCGGCGCAACGGGCTCACGGTCGCAGAGATCCGGGAGGTCATCCTGCAGTCGGCCGTGTACGCGGGCGTGCCGGCCGCCAACACCGCGTTCCGCCTCGCTGCCGGGGTGCTCGCCGAGGAGGAGGCGCCGTGATCGACAAGACGGCGCCGGACGCCGCGGCCGCCGTCGCCGGGATCCCGGACGGCGCGACCGTCATGATCGGCGGCTTCGGGCGCGCGGGACAGCCGGTCGAGCTGATCGATGCGCTGATCGCGCAGGGCGCGGGCGACCTCACGATCGTGAACAACAACGCGGGCAACGGCGACACCGGTCTCGCGGCGCTGCTCGCCGCCGGACGAGTGCGCCGGATCGTGTGCTCGTTCCCGCGGCAGACCGACTCGTGGGTGTTCGACGACCTGTACCGGTCGGGGCGCATCGAGCTCGAACTCGTGCCGCAGGGCAACCTGGCGGAGCGGATCCGCGCCGCGGGCGCCGGGATCGGAGCGTTCTACTCGCCCACGGGCGTCGGGACGCAGCTCGCAGAGGGACGGGAGCACCGGGTGATCGACGGTCGAGAGTACGTGCTCGAGCACCCGATCCGGGCGGACTACGCGCTCGTGTCGGCGCGCAGGGCCGATCGCTGGGGGAACCTCGTCTACCGCGGGACCGCACGCAACTTCGGTCCGGTGATGGCCGCAGCCGCGACGAGGACCATCGCGCAGGTGGACGAGATCGTGCCGCTCGGCGCCCTCGATCCCGAGGCCGTCGTTACGCCGGGGATCTTCGTCGACCGGGTGGTCGCTGTGGGGGAGCGGGCGTGGCTCGACGACGGCGTCTTCGTCGGCGGAGTCGACCGGGAAGGACGGGTCGCCTCATGACCAGGATCAGCCGGGAGCAGCTGGCCGCGCGGATCGCGGCCGACATCCCCGAGGGGTCGTATGTGAACCTCGGGATCGGCGCACCGACGCTGGTGGCGGACTTCCTCCCCGAAGGGCGGGAGGTCGTGCTGCACACCGAGAACGGGATGCTGGGCATGGGGCCGGCTCCGGCAGGGGAGCGCATCGACCCCGACCTCATCAACGCCGGAAAGCAGCCGGTCACGGCGCTGCCCGGGGCCGCGTACTTCCATCACGCGGACTCCTTCGGAATGATGCGCGGCGGTCACCTCGACGTCTGCGTGCTCGGCGCCTTCCAGGTCTCCGAGACCGGCGACCTGGCGAACTGGTCGACCGGTGCGGAAGACGCGATCCCGGCGGTCGGCGGCGCGATGGATCTCGCGATCGGCGCCAAGCAGGTCTACGTGATGACGGATCTGCTGACCCGTTCCGGAACCTCGAAGCTCGTGTCGCGGTGCACGTACCCGCTGACGGGCGTCCGCTGCGTGACCCGGATCTACACGGATCATGCGGTGTTCGATGTGAGCGCGGAGGGCCTCGTCGTCCGCGAGACGTTCGGCGCCACGATCGCGGAGCTCGAGGAGATCACCGGGCTGGTGCTGCGATGACCGCCTCCTTCGTCTACGACGCCGTCCGCACGCCGTTCGGCCGCGCCGGCGGGGCGCTGTCCGGGGTGCGTCCGGACGATCTGGCCGCTGTGGTGCTGCGCGCGATCGTGGAGCGCACCGGGCTCGATCCCGCCCGCATCGACGACGTGATCCTCGGCGACGCGAACCAGGCGGGTGAGGACAACCGCAACGTGGCGCGCATGTCCGCACTGCTCGCGGGGTTCCCGACGAGCGTCACCGGGGCGACGGTCAACCGCCTCTGCGCATCGTCGGTCGAGGCCGTCGTGCAGGGATCGAGGGCCATCGAGGCGGGCGATGCCGATCTCGTGCTCGCGGGCGGCGTCGAGTCGATGAGCCGCGCGCCGTTCGTCATGGAGAAGTCGGCGAAGGCATGGCCGGCCGTCGGCAACCAGACGCTGTGGAACACCGCGATCGGCTGGCGGATGGTCAACCGGGGACTGCCCGCGCACTGGACGATCTCCAACGGAGCCTCGGCCGAGAAGATCGCCCGCGAGCGCGGCATCTCCCGCGAGGAGCAGGACGTCTTCGCCGTGCGCTCGCACCGGCTCGCAGCGCGCGCATGGGCGGAGGGCGTCTATGCGGACGAGATCGTGCAGGTCCCCGGCGCGGAGCTGGGCCGGGACGAGGGGATCCGCGACGACACCTCGCTGCAGCGCCTCGCAGCGCTGAAGGCGCTCTTCGCCGCGGACGGGTCGGTCACGGCGGGGAACTCCTCGCCCATCAACGACGGCGCCTCCGCCGTGCTCATCGGCGCAGAGGGCGTCCTGGACGCCGAACCCCTGGCCCGGATCGCCGCACGCGCCGCGCACGGCGTCGACCCCGACGACTTCCCGATCGCGCCGATCGAAGCCGCGAACAAGGCTCTCGCGAGGGCGGGCCGCACCTGGGGCGACGTCGACGTGGTCGAGCTCAACGAGGCCTTCGCCGCGCAGACGCTCGCCTGCGTCCGCGGGTGGCCGGACCTCGATCCGGAGAAGGTCAACCGGCACGGCGGTGCGCTCGCGATCGGGCACCCGCTGGGCGCCTCGGGCGGGCGCATCATCGGTCACGCCGCGCACGAACTCGTCCGCCGCGGGGGCGGCGTGGCCGTCGCGGCGATCTGCATCGGCGTCGGGCAGGGACTCGCCGTCGTGCTCGAACGCTGACCGCGTCCGAGCGAACCCGCGATCGGCCGCATCCCGCGTCCCGGTCCGTACCATCCCGGATCCTCAGCGACGAGGATCCGTTCCTTGGGGAATGAGAACGCGATGAAGCGTAGAAGAAGAATGCCCGGAGTCCTGATCCTCGGGCTCACCGTCCTGCTCGGTCTGGGGGCCGGCGGCGCGCTCGCGCCGCCGGCGCAGGCGTCCTCCGGATTCACCGGCACCGTGTCGATCGCGCATCTGAACGATGTGCACGGCAACGTCTTCGAGACCGCGACCGAGATCGGCTACGCCAGGATCGGCGGCTATGTCGATCAGCTGCGGTCGGACAACCCGAACACCCTGTTCCTGGACGCGGGCGACACGTTCTCCGGATCGAAGTACACCGCGATCGACCGCGGCGCGAGCATCGTGCCGATCGTGAACACGCTGGGCTTCGACGCGATGACCGCGGGCAACCACGAGTTCTCCTACGGTTCCGCGTATCTCCAGGAGCTCGCGTCGCGCCTCGATCACCCGATGCTGGCCGGGAACATGGTCTACTCCGCGACGGGGCAGCCGGTCCTGCCGGGGTACGCGATCATCCCGCTGCCGAACGGCATGAAGGCGGGCGTGATCGGAGTCACGACGCCCGTCTCCGCCGCGATGGGTTCGCAGGACGTCGAGTACCGGGACGCCATCGCCGCGACCCAGTCCCTCGTCGACGAGGTCACCGGACAGGGCGTGGATCTCGTGATCGGGCTCCTGCACCTGGGTGACCAGGGGTCGGACATGACGAGCCTGAAGGTGGCGGATGCCGTCACGGGCATGGACCTGATCATCGACGGCCACAGCCACAGCGTGCTGCCGCAGGGACGACGGCAGAACGGCACCCTGATCGTGCAGACCGGCGAGTTCGGGCACAATCTCGGAGTGGTGGACCTCGGCGTCGTGGACGGGAAGGTGACGACCGCGGCCGCGCGGCTCGTGTCGCGCAGCGAGATGGCGAACGCGCCGGAGAAGCCGGAGACCACGGCGGCGGTCGAGGCCTTCCGGACCGTGTCCGATGCGTACTTCGCCACGCCGATCGGCAGCACGACCGTCCTGCTCGAAGGCACGCGCGACATCGTCCGCACCCAGGAGACCGCCCTCGGGAACCTGTTCGCCGACGCGGTCGCCGAGTACGCCGAGGCTGAGATCGCCGTGCTCCCCGCGGGATACGTGGGAGGCCGCAAGGAGCCGGGGCCGATCACCCGCGGCGACATCCTCACCCTGTCCCGTGCCCCGACCGCGATGACGAAGAAGACCTTCACGGGGGCGGAACTCCTCCGGCTCCTGGAATCGCTGACCGCGAGCTATCCTGCGCCCTCCGGATCCTTCCCGCAGGTGAGCGGTCTGTCGATCGTGCTGGACCCGAACGGGACGACCTCGAAGGTGCACCGGGTGCAGGCGGCCGGAAGGGCGCTCGACCCGAATGCCGCCTACACGGTCGTGACGACGACGGGCGTCGCGAGCGGCTTCACGGGGACGGTCCTCGCGGAGTATCCCGGGGTGACCGAGATGCTCAGTGACTACATCGTGGCGCACAGCCCCGTGGCGCCGATGATCGAGGGACGGATCACACGCAGGGCGCCCGGCGAGCCGACCGAGCCCGGCGGCACCGGAGGCCCCGGTCCGAGCCCGTCACCGACCGCCGTCCCGGGCGGCTCCCCGACTCCCGCGCCCCCCTCGGGCAGCATGACCGGCCCCGGAACCGCGACCACCGGCGGCGACACGGACGCGTCCGGCCGGCTCGCGGCGACGGGGTCCGAGGGGCCGCTGCTCGCCTCGCTCCTCGCCGGGGGCGGAATCGTCGCCGGCCTGCTCCTGCTGGTGGTCGCCCGGCGGCGGCGCAAGGACCTCGGAACACGCTGACCTCCGCCCCTGCCCGCTTCGCCCCGGGCGATAGTCTTCGGGGCGAAGCGGGTCGCCCTGTGCCGAGGCGGCGCGGGCGGGAGCGTGGAGTGATGACGGTAGCCGAGCGGGGCGCGCGAGCGCGCCCCGACCTGACCGCCCAACTGCGGGACGCGATCCTGAACGCGGAGTTCGCGCCTCATCAGCGCCTCGTCGAGGCGGACCTCAGCGCGCAGTACGGCGCGACCCGTGCTTCGGTGCGCACGACGCTGCTCACTCTCGCGGGCGAAGGACTGATCGAGCGGCTCCCGAACCGCGGCGCACGGGTGCGCGCGATCAGCGTCGGCGAAGCCATCGAGATCGTCGAGGTGCGGGTCGGCCTGGAGTCGTTGTGCGCGCGCAAGGCCGCGGAGAACCTCACCGAGGATGGCGCGGAGGAGCTGCGCGCGCTGCGCACCGCGCTCGAGACCGCGGTGTCGACGGGCGACCTCCTCGGATACTCGCGGCTGAACCAGGACCTGGATCGGCTCCTGCGTGCGCTGAGCGGCCACGAGACGGCGACGCTGCTGCTCGAGCGACTGCTGGCGCAGTCGGCGCGGCACCAGTTCCGCCTCGGCTTCCTGCCCGGCCGCGCGGCCGCCTCGGCGGCGGAGCACACCGCGATCATCGATGCCGTCCTCGCGCGGGATCCGGACGCCGCCGAGACGGCCACCCGCACGCACCTCGCCGGTGTCATCGCCCTGCTGCGCACGCGGGACTGACATCCGCGCAGCGCGAGCACCCGCACCGCGAGCACCCGCACTGCGAGAAGGAGCCCGCCCGCGGTGAACGCGAGCGGGCTCCCTCATGTGAGATCCTCGCGGGACTCAGAACCCGGGCCCGCGGCCCTTCGGAGCCACATACTGCGCCGTGAGCGCCTTGAGGCTGCCGGGCGCGGCCGGATCGTACGAGAAGATCGACGACGTATCGGGCTGCAGGCGCTTCGCGACCGGCCCGTAGGTCATGTCGCCGTTCAGGCCGAGGTATTCGATCTTCCCGAGGCCGTCCATCGCCTTCATGAGCCCGGACCCGGAGAGATCGCCGAGCTCGACGGCCTTCTCCAGGATCGTCGTCGCCGTGATCGCCTGCATGAAGCCGTAGACGTTCTGCATCGTCGGCGTCTTCCCGAGCTTGTCGGTCAGCAGCTTGATGCCCTCGATCGAGGTGTCGTCGAGGTCTCCGGCAAGTCCGGTGATCACGAAGTTGTCCTTGAGGTAGGTCGCGATGTCCGTGTCCTTGAACGACTGGGCGATCGAGAAGAACTCGGTCTCCCAGATCGGCGTGAAGTCGAGCTGGGTGGAGGCCGCGACGACATTGGGCACGTTGCCGTTGGCGCCGCCGAACACCACCAGGTCGCACTTCGCGGTCTTGAGGGTCTGGATCTGCGCGGTGAACGCCGTGTCGGTCGGCGCGAACTCCGTCTTCGGGCCCACGGTGAAGCCCAGCTCCTTGCCCGCATGCTCGAGCGCGTCCTGCCGGGCCTGTCCCGACTGATCCGCCTGGACCATGGAGCAGACGGTGGAGCTCTTGCTGATCCTGCCCTTCTCGAACAGGTAGGACAGCGCGTTCCAGACGTTCGACTGGTAGGACGTGAAGGTCATCCCGAGGTTCTCCTGCGCGGTGAAGCGCGAGCTCTGCGTCGACGGCAGGGCCACGGCCCTGTTCTGCGTGAGGATGGGCAGCAGCGCCTCGGTCGAGGCGTCGCCGAGGATGCCGGACAGCATCACCACCTGATCCTTGATCCGCTGGTACTCCTGCACGGCGAGCTGCGGGTTGTACTGGTTGTCCGCGGTGATGACCTTCACCGGATACTTCCCGGCGATGCCGCCTTTCGCGTTGACGATGTCGTAGTACGCCTGCTGTCCGGCGACCTGCTCGTTCGCCGAGGGCGCGATCGGACCGCTCAGCGCGGTCATCTCGCCGACGTGGATGACGCCGTCGGACAGGTCGAAGCCCGGCACCGACGCGAGCGTCGCCGAGGCGGTGGTGGAGCCGCCGCTCGGAGCGCTCGGAGCGGTCTGAACGGCGCAGGACGTGAGGAGCAGCGCGGCAGCGGCGACGATGCCGATGGCGCCAGGAGTGCGGTGTCTCACAGGCTGTGTCCTTCCTGGTGTGTCGTGATCCCCGGTGCGGGGTCGGGTGGCGAGGCCGCGGGTGCGGCCTGCGTCTTGGCCGGCGCTGCAGGAGGCCGGCGACCGGGGCGACGGAAGAACGAGATCAGCCCGCCGCGCCGGAAGAGGAGGAACACGACGATGAGGACGCCGTAGACGATGAGTCCGAAGCCGGACACGCTCACGCCGCCCTGCTCGCCGGGCTTCGAGATGAAGGGCAGCACGTCGGCGAGCCGGATCGCGATCACGGGGACCAGGCCGATGAAGAGGGCACCCAGCACCGGCCCCCAGATGCTCGCGAGCCCGCCGATGACCACGATCGCGACGTACTGGATCGACAGGTCGAGCCCGAAGTTCTCGGGCCGGATGTACTGCAGCTCGACGCCGAGCAGCCCTCCGGACAGGCCGCCCAGCGCGGAGGACACGATGAACGCGTTCATCATCGTGGGCAGCCGCCGCGCCCCGAGCACCTCGGCCGCGAGGTCGTGGTCCCGGAACGCCTGCATGGCCCTTCCGGACCGGGAGCGCACGATGTTGGCGGTCGCGAGGAGGATCGCGGCGAGCACCAGCCAGCAGAGGATGAACATGCCCTGCTCTCGGGTGAGCAGGAACGGTCCCACTCGGAGCGCGGCGAAGTCCAGCGGCCCGATCGAGACCGGCGCGGTCACCACCGTTCCGTTGAGACCTCCGGTGAGGGCGGGCAGGTTGCGTGCGGCGTAGATGCCGATGAAGACGAGGCCGAGCGACACGATCGCCAGATAGGGACCCTTGAGCCGGAGGGCGAAGGGGGCGACGATCGCTCCCAGAGCGCCCGCGAACAGCGCGGACAAGGGGAGCCAGAGCACGAGGGGCAGGCCGAGCTGACCACCGAGGACCTGACCGCAGAACGCCCCGGCGCCGACGAAGAACGCATGCCCGAGGGAGATCTGCCCCGCGTATCCGGTCAGCAGGTTCAGGCCGGTCGCGGCGATCGCGGCGATGGCGGCGGTCGTCAGGACGGTCAGGAGGTAGCTGTCGGCGACGTTGAGCGGGAGCGCGACGATCGCCACGAGGAACGCGATCGCGAGGATCTTCTTCCTCAGGGTGTCGAACAGCCGTGGCGCCGTTGCCCGTGCGCGCGGTGCGAGGGCGGATCCGGAAGCGGTCAGGGTCATGCGCGACGCACCTCTCGTCGGCCGAACAGTCCGGCGGGTCGGATGAGCAGGATCACGAGCATCACGAGATAGGGCACGACCTCGGAGAACCCCGATCCCCAGCTCTCCGGGACGAGGGAGACGGCGAACTGCTGGACGACGCCGATGATGAGGCCTCCCACGACCGCGCCGAGCGGAGACTCGAGTCCGCCGAGGATGATGACCGGGAGGGCGAGGAAGGCGTACACCTCGAGCCCCGGCCGCACGCCGCCGCCGACGGTGGTCGAGAGTATGACGCCCCCGAAGGCGCCGAGGGCTCCGGCGATGCCCCAGGAGATGCCGTAGACGAGCCGCGTGCTGACACCCTGTGCCAGCGCGGCTTCGCTGTCGATCGCCGTCGCACGCAGACTGAGACCGATGCGGGTGTAGCGGAAGAACAGGAAGAAGCAGAGCAGGAGCACGGCGGTGATCGGGATGAGGGTGGCGTCGCGCGCCGTGATGCCGATGCCGCCGATGCGCAGCACGCTCAGCGCCCAGGGATCGCCGAGGTTCAGGGAATCGCCCGGCCAGATGCCCGTGATGACGGGTGCGACCGCGATCGTCACGCCGAACGTGATCAGAAGCGCGGCGAAGTGGTCGGCGACGCGATGCAGGACGAGCGCCTCCAGGAGCACGGCGAACAGCGCGACGGCCGCCATCGCGACGACCACGCCCGCCCAGAAGGGCAGGCCGGCCTGATGGATGAGCGCGTAGGCGAGGTAGGCGCCGAGGACGACGAAGCTGCCCTGAGCGAGGTTCAGGATGCCGGACGCCCGCGCCACGATCACGAAGCCGAGCGCGAGCACGGCGTACAGGGATCCGAGCGCGATGCCGGAGGTCAGCGTCTGGAGGACGTCGGTCATGCGCGCTTCGCCCTCCTTACGCGGTCGCCGGGGATGTCGAGCGCGACGTTCCCCGTCGCCGTCGGATCCGCCGCCGCCTCCGTCTCGTCTCCGAGGTAGGCGCGGATGACGCGCGGGTCCGCGATCGCGGCGCGGGGGGCCTCGATCGTGACGACGGTTCCGAAGTCCAGCACGAGGGCACGGTCGCCGAGACGGGTGACCATGCCCATGTCGTGCTCGATCATGACGACCGTGAGCCCCAGTTCCTGCGTGGCGGTGAGGATCCAGCTGGCGAGTTCGTCCGTCTCCTCGTCGTTCATCCCCGCGGCGGGCTCGTCGAGCAGCAGCAGGCGCGGTTCCACCGCGAGGGCGCGGGCGAGCTCGATGCGCTTCTTGATGCCGTAGGGGAGATCGCGGATCGGACGGTTCAGGAAGGCGCCGAGTCCGAGCAGGTCGATGAGCGGCTCGCAGGCCCGCCGGGCCTCCGTCTCTTCGCGGTGCGCACGGCCCCACCACACCGCACCGGTCAGCACGCCGGAACGCATCAGGCGCTGGCGGCCGAGCACGACGTTGTCCATCACGTCCATGTGCTCGAACAGCGCGAGATTCTGGAAGGTGCGGGCGATGCCCAGGTCGGCCAGCCCGGTGCGGCTCACGTCGAGCAGTGATCGCCCGTCGAAGGCGACCGATCCGGTGGTCGGGCGGTAGATGCGGCTGAGGACGTTCAGCAGCGAGGTCTTTCCCGCGCCGTTGGGGCCGATGACGGTGAAGAATTCGTGCTCGCGCACGTCGAAGGTGACTCCGCGGAGGATATGCAGTCCTCCGATCCGGAGCTCCACGTCGCGCACCTCGAGCAGCGGTGCGGCGGGCGCGCTCATGCGGCGTCCTCCGCTCCGAGTCCCAGCAGCAGCCGCTGGAGACCTTCGTCGGCGCGCAGCTCCGCGGCCGAGGCCGCGTGGACGATGCGGCCGTGCTCGATCACGTAGCCGCGGTCGGCGACGGCGAGGGCCATCGTCGCGTTCTGCTCGATGAGCAGCACGCTGGTGCCTGCGGCCCGGATCGCGCGGATGGTGTCCCTCACCTGAGTCACGAGCTTGGGGGAGAGCCCGAGCGTCGGCTCGTCGAGGATGAGGAGCCGCGGCGACGACATGAGCGCGCGGGCCACCGCGAGCATCTGCTGCTCGCCCCCGGAGAGCAGGCCCGCCGACTGATCGTGCCGCTCGGCGAGGCGGGGGAACAGCTCCATCATTCGGCCGCGATTGGCCTTGAGTGCGTTCGCGCTGATGGTCGCGCCGCCCATGTCGAGATTCTCGCTGACGGTCATCGCGCCGAAGATCCGCCGGCCCTCGAGCGCCTGCGCGACGCCGTGACGGACGATCGCGCGGGGGGAACGCCGCAGCAGCGGCGCGCCGAAGCTCGTGATCGTGCCTGCCGGGATCGACCCGCCCTGCACGGGCAGGAGTCCGGTGATCGCCCGGGCGAGGGTGGACTTGCCCGCGCCGTTCAGCCCCATCAGGGTCACCACCTCGCCGTCCGCGACGGTGAGCGAGACATCCCGCAACGCCGTGACGGACCGTCCGTATCGGACGCTGAGGCCCTCGACGCGCAGGGCGGGAGCGCTGTCGCCGGCGGAGACGCGCATCAGGCCGCTCCGCCGTCGAGGCCGAGCAGTCGGATCGCGTTCTCCCGCAGCACGAGGCGCTCGACCTCCTCCGGCAGCTCCAGCGCCGCGAAGTCGCGCAGCCAGCGGTCCGGCGTCAGGGCGGGGAAGTCGGAGCCGAACAGCATCTTGTGCCGCAGATAGGTGCGGGTCGCGCGCACGAGGCCCGGGCTGAAGTACTTCGGGGACCACCCGGAGAGGTCGATCCAGACGTTGGCCTTGTGCGTCGCGATGGAGAGGGCCTCGTCCTGCCAGGGCACGCTGGGATGGGCCATCACGATCTGCAGGCGCGGATGCCGCGCCGCGACGTCGTCCAGCAGGATCGGGTTCGACAGGCCCAGCCGCAGCCCGAGTCCGCCGGGCACGCCCGCGCCCACGCCGGTCTGCCCGGTGTGCACGACGATCGGGATCCCGAGATCCTCGATCGCGCCGAAGAGCGGATCGAACTCCTCCGCCGAGGGGTCGAAGCCCTGAAGGGTCGGGTGGAACTTGACGCCGCGCACGCCCAGCTGCGAGACCTGCCGCTCGAGTTCGCGCAGCGCCGCCGGTCCCTGCAACGGATCCACAGATCCGAACGCGATCAGCGCGTCCGGGTTGCGGGCGGCACCCGCGGCGATGTCGTCGATGCTGTTCGGCGCGTGCCCGGTGTTCGTCGTCGCGTCGACGGTGAACACGACCGCCATCATGTCGCGCTCGCGGAAGTAGGCCGCGGTCTCGTCGACCGTCTTGGCCGGGTCCGTGGTGCCGAAGTAGCGGTCCATCGCCTCGCGCTGTTCGGCGGAGGCGCCGTATCGGCCGGCGTCGTCGATCTGGACGTGCACGTGCGTGTCGATCGCCCGGATGGTCGGGAGAGCCGTCATGAGGGCGTCTCCTCTCTGCGGTCGCGGATCATCTCTTCGCGGAGGCGGACCAGATCGACCTTCCCGGTCGGGGTGCGATCCATCGACGCGCGGAAGAGGATGTGGCGGGGGCGCTTGTAGCCGGCCAGGAGGCCGTCCACGTGCGCGAGGAGCTCCTCCGCTGTGACATCGCCGGAGCGCTCGACCACGGCGGTGACGATCTCCCCGAACCTCGGGTCGGGGGCCCCGAGCACCACGGCGTCGGCGACGGCGGGATGGGTCAGGAGCGCCTCCTCGACCTCGAGGGGGTAGACCTTCTCCCCGCCCGTGTTCACGACCGCGCTGCCGCGCCCCAGGAACTCGACGTGACGGTCGTCCTCGACGCGCACCCAGTCGCCGGGGATCACATGGCGCACTCCGCGGATCACGGGGAATGCCGCCGCGGTCTTCTCCTCGTCGCCGTGGTACCCGAGCGGAAGCGCCCCGCGCTGGGCGAGCACGCCGAGGGAGCCGGGGAGATCCTGGACCTCGGTCCGGTCCTGGTCGAGCACGACCGTCGTGGGAAGCAGCCGCGGGCGGCCCGGCAGGTCGTCCATGCCTGCGGTGACGGTGACCGCAAGGCCTCCGCCCTCCGAGGAGGCGAGGAGATCGAAGATCGTGAGCTCGCCGAGGGCATGCAGCCGGTGCTTGGTCTCGGGGCTGAAGCGCATGCCGGAGCTCATGATCGAGGTCACGGCGCCGAGGGATCCGACGGCGCGTTCCGCGGCCTCCGCGAGAGGGAGGGCGACCGCGTCGCCCGCGACGACGATCCGGGTTGCTCCGTGCGCCTGTGCGAAGCGCAGGGCGCGCTCCGCGTCCAGGTGCGCAGCCGAGGTGAGCAGGACCGTTCCGCCGAGCGTGAAGGTGTTCATCGACATCGTGAGCGCGGTGCCGTGCATGAGCGGCGCAAGGGGGAGCGTGACGGGGCGCGGAGCCGTCGGGTCGATCGCGATCTCCAGCGCCTCATCGGCCGTGCGCGGCCAGGGCAACGCGCACATCGAGTACGTCGGGAACATCTGACCCTCGAAGAGATCCAGCTCGGCCCAGCGCACGGCCTTCGGACGCCCGGTCGTGCCCCCGGTGTAGATCCAGAGCTCAGTGCCCTCGGGCGCTTCGGCCGGCAGGGGGACGTCGTCCGCGATCGCCTCGGCCCAGGTGAGCCCGGAGGCGTCCCCGTCGTCGTCCGGCACGCTCACGAGCAGGACATCAGCAGCCGCCTGTGCGGCGGCATCGCGCGCGGTCGCGCCGAGCGAGGTCGGATGCACCATCGCGGCGGCGCTCGAATCGTCCAGGAGCGCCGCGATCTCCCCGGCGCGGAAGCGGAAGTTCAGCGGCACCGGGATGAGCCCGGTCGCGAGGCACGCGAAGAGCGTGATGAGGAACTCCGGCCGGTTGTGCAGGAGGATCGCGACCACGTCGCCGGAGCGCAGGCCCTGTCGCGCGAACGTGCCCGCGAGCGCCCCCGCCTCGCGGGAGAGGCGCTCGTAGGTCCAACTGTCATCCGGGGTGCGGATCGCGATGCGCTCGGGGAGGGAGCGCGCGACGGCCTGCCAGAGATCTGCGTAATGGGCGCGCATCCGTCAGCCCTGCGGCGGCCCGGAGTGCTGGGCGTCGGCGGAGAGCTCCTCGCGCCAGGCGTCGTCGAGCTGCGCGGCGGTCCAGCCTCCGTCGTGGTCGAGCGTCCGCAGCGCCGCGGGGTGGGCGTACAGCGTCAGCCGGTCGCCGCCGATCCCGACCGCCTGGCCGGTGACCTCCGCGGAAGCGTCGGAGGCCAGCCAGACGATCAGCGAGGCGACGTCCTCCGGGGTGCCGAGCGCGTGGTCGCGGCGGTACTCGACCGGGATGTCCCCACCCGCGACGTAGTCCTCGTAGACCTGCGTGTAGGCCGGGATGGTCGCGGTCATGGGGGAGAGGGCCGTCGGGATCACGGCGTTCACGGTGATCCCGGCACGGGCGAGTTCGAGGGACCAGGTGCGTGCCATCGCGACCAGCCCGGCTTTCGCCGCCGCGTAGTTGGTCTGCCCGAAGCTGCCGAACTGCCCGGCGGGGGAGCCGATCAGCACGATGCGCCCGCCCGAACCCTGCGCGCGCATGGCGACTGCGGCGGCGCGTCCGCATGTGAAGGATCCGCGCAGGTGGGTTCCGATCACCGCGTCGAAGTCGTCGTCGTCCATCTTCCACAGCACCCGGTCGCGCAGCACCCCTGCGTTCGCCACGAGGACGTCGATCCGCCCGAAGACGGCGATCGCGGTGGCGACGAGCTCTTCGGCGGTGGTGGTGGGACCGACCGGCCCCACCACCACCGCGGCGCGTCCCCCAGCGCCCTCGATGTCGGCAGCGGTCTGAGCCGCCGTTCCGGCATCGACATCATTGACGACGACGGCGGCCCCGGCCTCCGCCAGGGCGAGCGCGTAGGCCCGACCGAGACTGCGACCGGCGCCGGTGACGATCGCGACCTTGCCGTCCAGGCGGATCGCGCCGCTCATCGGTAGTACCTCAGCACCAGCTCCGCCACGCAGGCGGGTTTCTCGACGCCCTCGATCTCGAACGTCACGGGCACCTCCAGCTGCCACCCGCCGCCGACGTCCGTCACGGCGGCGACCCGCCCGCGCAGACGGATACGGGATCCGACGGGAACGGGAGCCGGGAAACGGACCCTGTTCATGCCGTAGTTGATCCCCATGCTCGCGCCGGAGACCTCGAACACCTGGCGCATGAGCGGGACCACGAGGCTCAGCGTGAGCAGGCCGTGCGCGATGCGCGTGCCGAACGGCGTGGTCGCGGCGAAGTCCTCGTCGACGTGGATCGGGTTATCGTCGCCGGACACCACGGCGTAGAGATCCACCTCCTCCTGGGTGACCTCGCGCCATGAGGACGGTCCGAACTCGGCCCCCTCGAGGCCGGGCAGATCCTCGACGGTCACGGAGACATCCGCAGCAGTCATGGCACTCCTTCTCGCTTCATCGCTTCGTCGCTTCGTGCGGAGCACGGAGGCCACATCGCCTCGTTTTCAGGTTACCTGAAACAACGGGGCGAAGGGAAGGGGAATTTCGGACGCCGCCCGGAAACGCGCGGATCCGGCCCTGAGGCGCGGCGAACGTCCGTGCCCGCCGGTACGCTGGATCCATGCCCGCACCGCGCTCGTCCTCCGCCGCACGCCGGGGAGGCAAGGCGACGAACATCCCGCAGGTGTCGTGGCGCGAGCCGCGACCGGCGCCGATCGTCCTCGTGTCGGGGCCGGAGGAGATCTGCGCGGAGCGGGCGATCGCGGGGGTGCGCGCCTACCTGCGCGCGGAGGATCCGGCGCTCGAGGTCAGCGACCTGCGGGCCGACGACTACGAGGGCGGCAGTCTGCTCGCGCTCGCCTCGCCGTCGCTGTTCGGCGAACCGCGCCTTCTGCGCATCTCCGGCGTCGAGCGCTGCACCGACGCGTTCCTCGCCGAGGCCGTCGCGTATCTCGAGCACCCGCAGGAGGGGGCGACGGTCGTGCTCCGGCACTCCGGAGCGACCGTGCGCGGCAAGAAGCTGCTCGACGCGATCCGCGCCGGCACGGGCGGCGGGATCGAGATCGCCTGTCCCGCGATCAAGCGCGACGACGAGAAGGCCGACTTCGCCGCGGGCGAGTTCCGCGCCGTCGGACGCCGGATCCAGCCGCAGGCGCTGCGAGCGCTGGTCTCCGCGTTCTCCGACGACATCACCGAGCTCGCCGCCGCCTGCCAGCAGCTCATCAACGACGTCCAGGGCGACGTCACGCCCGACGTCGTCGAGCGCTACTACGGGGGACGCGTCGAGGTCTCCGCCTTCGTCGTCGCCGACACCGCCATCGCCGGACGCCTGGGCGATGCGCTCATCGCCCTCCGGCACGCGTTGGCGTCCGGCGCGGATCCCGTGCCGATGGTCGCCGCGTTCGCGATGAAGCTGCGGTCGATGGCGCGGGTGGCCGGATCCAGGGAGTCCAATGCGGCTCTCGCGTCCCGGCTCGGGATGAAGGACTGGCAGGTGGACCGCGCCCGCCGCGACCTGAGCGGCTGGAACGAGCGCAGCCTGGGCCTCGCGATCCAGGCCACCGCGCGTGCGGATGCCGACGTCAAGGGTGCGGCCCGCGACCCGATCTTCGCGCTCGAGCGCATGATCACCGTGATCGCGACCCGCGCGCCCTACGGCGAAGCCGTCCGCTGACGCCGCGCGGGAACCGTCTCCGTATGGGGCGCATCCTCACGTTTTGGGGCGCGTTCTCTTGTTTTGGGGCGCGCCGAGCCACGATTCGCCGGCGGCACGCGCCCCGAACCGGGGAAGTGCGCCCCAAACCCCGGGCTTGCGTCCCAATCCCGGGGGAGACCCCGAGGGCTGTGTCGGGTCGTCCCCTGCGCGGTTTGGGGCGTGCCCTCGTGTTTTGGGGCGTGTCAGGCCACGATTCGGCGGCGGGGTGCGCCCCAAAACGGGGTAGTGCGCCCCGAATCTGCTCGATCCGGACGACGGGCCCGGAGAGGGGATCCCGGGGACGACGAAGGCCCGCTCCCAGAGGGAACGGGCCTTCGTCAGAGTCGGATCCGGCTCAGAGAGCGGAGACCTGCTTCGCGATCGACGACTTGCGGTTCGCGGCCTGGTTCGAGTGGATGACACCCTTGCTGACGGCCTTGTCGAGCTTCTTCGACGCGGCCTTCAGGGCGGCCTCGGCGGCGGCCTTGTCGCCACCGGCGATGGCCTTGCGGGTGTTGCGGACGGCGGTCTTCAGCTCGCTCTTGACGGCCTTGTTACGCTCGCGCGCCTTCTCGTTGGTCTTGTTGCGCTTGATCTGCGACTTGATGTTCGCCACGGATGGAACCTTCGTTCGAGTGATGGATGGTCATGCCGGCCTGGCGGTAGAGGGGCGCCTCCGGCAGCGTGCAGGGGTGGGACCTGGCACGCAAGCCAATCACCGATCTTATCAGGGATCCGACCTGATGCCGAACCGGCGGATCCGGGCCCGGCGGGTTCGGCATCACCGTGGGACGCGGTCTCGTTTCTCATGACACGGCGTCGCGTCCGGGGCGAGGTGTCGGTGTAGCGTGTGCACGCTGGCGAAGGACCCGAAGGAGTCGTCCATGCCCGAATCCGTCACCGCCGACGTACCTCCCCTGGATCGCGCGCTGCTGCGCCGGCTGCGATTCTCCGCCGCGACGGCGGCCTTCCAGATCGAGGGGGCGAGAGACGAGGACGGACGCGGCAGATCCATCTGGGACGACTTCGTCGAGACGCCGGGCCGCGTGCGCGACGGCAGCACGGCGGATCCGGGCCCCGACAGCTACCACCGCGCCGACGAGGACGTCGCACTCCTGGCGCGGTTGGGCGTCGACGAGTACCGGTTCTCGATGTCGTGGGTGCGCGTGCTCCCCGACGGCCGTCCGAGCCCGCAGGGGCTCGCCTACTACGACCGCCTCGTCGATCGCCTCCTCGACGCCGGGATCACTCCGACGCCGACGCTCTACCACTGGGATCTGCCGTCCCGGCTGGAGGAGGCCGGCGGCTGGTTGAACCGTTCGACCGCGGAGCGTTTCGCCCAGTACACCGAGGTGGTCGCCGATGCGCTCGGCGATCGGGTGCGGCAGTGGTACACGATCAACGAGCCGGTCTCCACGACGCTGCAGGGCTACGCGATCGGCGAGCTCGCCCCCGGCCGCACGCTGCTCTTCGACGCGCTGCCGACCGTGCATCACCAGCTGCTCGCGCACGGGTACGCGGGGCGGATCCTGCACGCCCGCGGCGCGACCAGCGTGGGCATCGTGAACAATCACACCCAGGTGCTGCCCGCGTCCGAGTCCGAGGCCGACCAGCAGGCCGCCTACGTCTACGACCTCATCCACAACCGGATGTACGCGGATCCGGTGCTGCTCGGCCACTATCCCGACCTCGAGCCGCTCGGCGTCACGCTGCCGGTCCAGGACGGAGACCTCGCACTGATCGGCGCCCCCTGCGAGCTGTACGGCGTGAACTACTACAACCCGACGACCGTGGCCGCATCCGCGGGGCCGGTGCCGTTCGAGGTCGTGCCGACGCCCGGCGCGCCCGTGACCGGCTTCGGGCCGCTGTGGCCGATCGTGCCGGAGGCGCTGACGGCGTTCCTCGTCGACGCGAAGGAGCGCTACGGCGCGGCACTGCCGCCGGTGGTGATCGCAGAGAACGGCGCATCGTTCCCGGAGCCCGAGCACGTGGACGCACCGATCGACGATGCCGCGCGGATCTCCTATCTGCACGCTCACATCGCCGCGGTGCTCGCGGCGATGCGCGCCGGAGTGCGGGTGGACGCGTACACCGTGTGGTCGCTGCTGGACAACTTCGAATGGGCAGACGGGTACACCCAGCGCTTCGGCCTCGTGCACGTCGACATGGCGACGGGGCGGCGCACCCCGAAGGCCTCCTACGCCTGGTACCGCGCGCTCATCGAGGAGGCCCGCTCGTGACCGAACCTTCCGGCGCATTCGTCGCGAGCGCGGCGAAGCGGGTCGGCCCGCTCTGGATGACGCTGTTCACCCTCGCCTGGCTCGCGATCTGGACCGTCCAGCTCACACCCATCCAGCTCCTGCTCCCGCTGCAGCTGGACACGGGCGCCCCGGGTGAGAACTGGATCGCCGGCGTCGTGTGGGCGGGCGTCGTGCTGTCGGTGGGCGGGCTCGTCGGCATCATCGCCGCGCCCGTGTCCGGCCGCTGGTCCGACCGCACCCGCTCACGATGGGGTCGCAGGAGGCCGTGGGCTATCGGCGGATCCCTGCTCGCGGCGGTCGGACTCGTACTCACGGGCGCGGTGTCCGGACCCGTCGCGGTCGGGGGCGCCTGGATCGTCGTCTCGGTCGGGGTCTCGGTCGCCTCGGCGGCGCTCACGGCGATGATCGCCGACCAGCTCACCACCCAGCGCGGCGCGGCCTCCGCCGCGGCGAGCTCGGCGCAGGCGGTCGGCATCGTGGTCGGCGTGGGAGCCGTCGTGCTGATCGGACTGAACGTGGAGCAGTCGTACTACCTGCTCGCGGCGATCATCGCGGTGATCGGGACGGGCACCGCGCTGCTCCTGCCGGACGCCCCCGCGCACGAGCTCGCCCTTCCCGCCCCGCGCATGGCCGCCCGGACGGCGTCGTGGCGGGATCGTGACTTCCTGTGGCTGCTCATCAGCCGCTTCACGGTGAACATCGGCAACGCCTTCGGCACCTCTCTGCTGCTGTTCTTCCTGCTCTACGGCGTCCGGGTCCCGTCGGCCGCGGCCCAGGACGACCTCCTCGTCCTGATCGTCATCTACACGGTGTTCGTCGTGATCGCCTCGATCGTCGCCGGCATCCTCTCCGACCGGGCCTCGGCGAGTCCGCTGCGCCGCCGCCGCACCATCACCGCGATCTCCGCGGTCGTGCAGGCGGTCTCCGGGGTGGTGATCCTGATCAGCCCCTCGTTCGAGATGACCGCGGTCGCCGCCGGCATCATGGGCGCGGGCTACGGCGCATACATGGCGGTGAGCCTGGCGTTCGCGACGGATCTGCTCAAGGATCCGGACGATCATGCCCGCGACCTCGGACTCGTCAACGTCTCCGCGCAGCTCGGGCAGCTGCTGGGCCCGCTGCTCGGTGCCGGCCTCGTCGCCCTGGTCGGCGGATTCTGGCTGCTGTTCGCCGCCGCGGCCGTGCTCTCGGTCGTGGGGGCGGCGATGACCTACGCGGTCAGGGCCGCGTCTCCAGCGTCGCCAGAGCCACCTGCAGGACCGCGTTGAACACCCGGGGGCGCATCGCGGTCACGAGGTGCGTCGTGCGGGGCACGATGATGAACTCCGCCTCCGGTGCGAGCCGGCGGTACAGCGTCTCGTGCGTGCGGAGCTGGTCGAACTGCCCGTTCACGAACCACGTGGGCACCGCGATCCGGGGGACGGCGGAGACGAGGTCCAGCTCGGCGAGGGAGCGCAGCGCGTCGTCCTGCGCCGCCATGGCGTAGCCTCCCGCGCCGAAGTCCTCGCGGGTCGAGGCGGGGAGCGTGGCGTCCAGCACCTGTCGGCTCAGCCACAGACCGCGATCCGGCATCGCGTTCAACGCGCCCGCGAGCATGCGATAGGCGGCGAGCCCCGCACCGCGGGGGAGCGCGGTGCACGAGGCGCCGATGAAGCCGGCGACCGGCGGCGCGGGCTCCGCACCGGCGTACGCGGTCGACAGCAGCCCGCCCATCGAGTGGCCCACGAGCAGCACGGGCCCTTCGGCGTCCCGCACCGCGGCGTCGATCGTGCGCATCGCCTCGTCGAGCGAGAACGGCTCGTCCCTGCGCGTCCCGTGACCCGGGAGGTCGACGGCGACCGCGGGGTTCCCCCGGTCGGCGAGGAACTCCTCCTGCGCGCGCCACATCGTGGCGGAGGTGCGGATCCCGTGCACGAGCACGACCGAGACCGGAACCGTGTCGGGGGAGCGGCGCATGCGCGTCAGTCTAGGCGCGGACTGTCCGCGCGGACGACGAAGCGGGGCCGGTGGCGAACCACCGACCCCGCTCCGGTATCGCGGGTGCTTACTTCTCCCAGCCCACGTTCTCCACCGGCAGCACGCCGTAGAGGTCGAGACCGACGTAGGTCTCCGGGGTGAGGTTGGCGAGGCCCTTCTTGACGGCCATGATCTCGGGACCGTTGTAGAGCGGGATGACGCCCCAGGTCTCCTTGATGATCTCCGGCTCGAGCTTCATCGCCGCAGCGGTCCAGGCGTCAGCCGTGGTCTGCGACTCGACGTCGCTCTTGATCTTGTCGTCGATCGCCTTGGTGCTGGTGCCCGACAGGTTCAGCTGGCTGTCCGAGCAGTACATCTGGCAGAACCAGGCCGGACCGAACGGGTCGGAGTCCGTGAAGCGCAGGCTCACGGCGTCCCAGTTCTTCGTGGTCAGGTCGGTCGAGAAGTTCGCCGACGGGCGGGTCTCGATCTTCAGGTCGATGCCGACGGCCTTCTCCTGCTGCTGCAGCGCCTTGGCGAGTGCGGCCTGGACCGGGCTGTCGCTGAACACGGGGTACGTGACGGACAGCTTGACGCCGTCCTTCTCGCGGATGCCGTCCGAACCGGCCTTCCAGCCGGCGTCGTCGAGGATCTTCTTCGCGCCGTCGACGTCGAACTTCAGGCCGGCGGTCTTGAAGGAGTCCTCATAGCCCTTCTGGAAGGAGTAGAGGATCAGCGAGCCGGCGGCCGGCTCGCTGTAGTTCAGGCCGTTCCACGCGATCTTCTTCTGCTGGTCGATGTCGATCGCCGAGAAGAAGGCCTGACGCACCTTCGGGTCCTTCAGCTGCGGCTTGTCGCCGTCCAGCATGATGATCGTCTTCGCGGTCTGCTGCGCGCGACGGATCACGGTGTCCTTGACGCCCTGGACCTGCTTGACGGCGTCGGCCGAGCCGGTCTCGACCTGGTCGAGCTCACCGTTCTTGTAGGCGTTCAGCGAGGCCGCACGATCCATTCCGGTGAACGTGACCTTGTCGAGCATGGGCTTGTCGCCCCACCACTTCTCGTTCGGCTCGAAGGTGACCTTCTGGCCGTTCACGTCGTAGTTGGTGAGCTTGTACGGGCCGGCGCCCCACTCGGGGTGCGCGTTGCCGTTGAACGCGTCGTTGTAGAGCTCGGGCGTGTTCACCTTCGGGTGCAGGAGACCCGTGAGGAACGGCATGGCCGGCCAGGCGAACTCGCGGTTGAACGTCACGATGACGTCCTTGTCGGTCGCGCCCTTGGTGACGGACTCGATGTCCTTGTAGCCGTCGGTGGCGTTCGCCTTGAAGTCCGGGTTCGACCCGTTGTTGTCCTTCCAGGTGGTCTCGAACGCGGTCCAGTCGATCGGCGTGCCGTCGTTCCAGACGGCCTTGTCGTTCACCTTCATGGTGACGACGGTCTTGCCGTCCTTGACCGTGGTGTCCCACTTGTCGAGGTAGGCGGGGTTCGCCTTGACGGTGCCGTCCGGATCCATGAGGAAGACCTGCGGCATGTACCACGCCGCGAGGCGTGCGGTGTCTGCGGACGCGTCACCGCTGAACGAGTTCATCTGCGGCGGGACCTCGGCGGTCCAGAAGTGCGCCTCGCCACCCTGCTTGAGGTTCTCGCGCGGCTGCGGGTTGTAGTCCGCGGTCTTGGTCGTGGAGGGCTTGTCGGTGCTCCCGGTACCCGCGTTGCCCGCCGAGCAACCGCTGATGGCGATCGCCAGCGCGCTGCCGAGGGCGACGACGCCCCACAGCTTGTGCTGCTTCTTCATGGTTCTCCTTCTATTGCCTTTCGGCTCTTTGGGGACAGACACAGTTAACCGGCATGAACCAGATTCGCCGGAGGCGACCCGATACCGTTATTGATTCGATGTCAACGGAAGTGGCACGCGTTGGCGTGCGCATCGGATCCCCGGAGCGCGGGCGCCTCGGTCTCGCAGCGCGCCTGCTGCTCCGGCGGGAGCATCTTGTACAGCGGGCAGCGCGAGGTGAACGAGCAGCCGTCACGGCGGTCCGTGGGGCTCGGCAGGTCTCCCTGCAGCACGATCCGCTCGCGCGTGCGCTCGATGTCGGGATCCGGCACCGGGATGGCCGAGAGCAGCGCCTGCGTGTACGGGTGCTGGGGGTTGTCGAAGATCGCGTCCACGTCGCCGTGCTCGACGAACTCGCCGAGGTACATGACGCCGACGCGGTCGGCGATGTGCCGGACCACGGACAGGTCGTGCGCGACGAACAGGTAGGACAGGCCGAGCTTGACCTTGAGCTCGTCGAGCAGGTTGATCACGCCGGCCTGGATCGACACGTCGAGCGCCGACACCGGCTCGTCCAGGACCACGATCTTCGGGTTGGTCGCGAGCGCGCGGGCGATGCCGATGCGCTGACGCTGGCCGCCGGAGAAGGCGCCGGGGAACCGGCTCGCGTGCGCCGGGTCCAGGCCCACGAGGTCCATGAGCTCGTCGACCCGCGCGTCGGCCTCCGCCCGCGGAACGCCGATCGCGCGCAGCGGCTCCGCGATCACGTCCGCCACGGTGAGCCGCGGGTCGAGGGCGCCCATCGGGTCCTGGAACACGATCTGCAGATCGCGACGGACGGTGCGCTCCGCCTTGCCGCCGCGCAGCGAGGACACGGGCGTGCCCGCGATCGTGATCTCGCCGTCCGTCTGCTTCACGAGATCCATGATCTGCAGCAGCGTCGTGGTCTTGCCGCAGCCCGACTCGCCGACGATCGCCATGGTCTCGCCCTCGCGGATGTCGAAGGTGAGCCCCTTGACCGCGTGCACTTCGCCGACCTTGCGCTTGAGGAAGGCGCCCCGGGTGAGCGGGAACGTCTTCTGCATGTTCCGGACGTCGAGCGTGACGGGCCGGTCCTCGCGGGGCACGCGGTCCAGTGCGCTCGTCGGAAGCTCCGGCACGGGATACACCGGCGCGGCGCCGATCATCCCGTCCTCGATCTCGTCGGCGCGGACGCACGCCACCAGGTGGGCGCCGCCCCCGGCCGTCGCGATCGGGCGGAGCTCGGGCTCGCGGACGCGGCAGGCCTCCGTCGCGATCGGGCACCGTGCCACGAAGGGGCACTCGTCGGGGAGGTTCACGAGCAGGGGCGGGTTGCCCTTGATCGGCACCAGCGGCGTCTTCTCCGCCTTGTCCACGCGCGGGATCGCCCCGAGGAGGCCGATCGAGTACGGCATCCGGGTCTCGTGGAACAGTTCGCGCACGGGCGCCTGCTCGACGGGCTTGCCGGCGTACATCACCAGCACGTCGTCGGCGGTCTTCGCGACCACGCCCATGTCGTGCGTGATCATGATGACCGCGGCGCCGGTCTCCCGCTGCGCGGTCGCGATGAGATCGAGGATCTGGGCCTGGATCGTGACGTCGAGGGCCGTGGTGGGCTCGTCCGCGATGATCAGCTTCGGATTGTTCGCCATCGCGATCGCGATGACGACGCGCTGGCGCATGCCGCCCGAGAACTCGTGCGGGAACGACTTCATCCGTCGCTCCGGGGTCGGGATGCCGACCATGCGCAGCAGCTCGACGGCGCGCGCGTTCGCATCCGCGTTCGACATGCTGCGGTGCGCCGTGAGCGCCTCGACGAGCTGATCGCCGACCGTGTAGACGGGCGTGAGCGAGGTCAGCGGATCCTGGAAGATCATCGCGATCCCGTTGCCGCGCAGTGCGGACAGCTCCTTGTCGCTCTTGCCGACGAGCTCGATGCCGTCGAACATGATCGAGCCGGTGACCTTGGCGTTGTCGTCGAGGAGCCCCATGACGGCGAGCGACGTGACGGACTTGCCGGATCCGGACTCGCCCACGATGCTGAGCGTGCGGCCGGGTTCGAGGTCGAAGGAGACGCCGCGGACGGCGTCGACGCGGCCGGCCTCGGAGGCGAAGCTGACGTGCAGGTCGCGGACGGAGAGAAGAGGAGCGGTCATGCGCGGCCTCCCGCCGCCGAGGTGGGATCGAGCGCGTCTCGCAGGCCGTCGGCGATGAGCGCCATCGAGACGGTGAGCAGCGTGAGCGCGAGCGCGGGGAAGTAGAAGGTCCACGGGGCGCTGGAGAGCGAGTTCGCGCCGATGCCGATGAGGGATCCGAGCGAGACATCGGGGATCTTCACGCCGAAGCCGATGAAGGACAGGCCCGTCTCGGTGATGACGGCGCCGACGACGCCGAGCGTGAAGTTGATCACGAGCAGCGAGCCGATGTTCGGCAGCAGGTGGCGGAGCACGATCTTCATGCCGGGGACGCCCATGTAGCGCGCCGCGTGCACGTACTCGCGCTCGCGCAGCGAGAGCGCCATCGTCCAGATGACCCGCGCGGGGAAGAACCAGCTGATGAAGATCATCGCCGCCGAGATCACGCGCCAGTCGCCGCCCGCGTTGGAGGACACCAGGGCGAGGATCAGGAACGTCGGCACGACCATGAGGAAGTGGATGATCAGGAGGATGATGCGCTCGGTCGTGCCGCCGAAGTAGGCGGCCGCGGTGCCGACGATCGCGGAGATCACCGTGGTGCCGATCGAGACCGTGAGCGCGATCATCAGCGAGCGCTGCAGGCCCACCGCGGTCTGCGCGAACAGATCGCCGCCGTCGGCAGCGGTGCCGAACCAGTGGGTGCCGTCGGGCGGGGTGCCGAGCGCCAGGAAGTCCAGCTCGCTGAAGCTGAAGTGCGCGATGAGCGGCCCCACGGCGGCGAACAGCACCAGGAAGGCGAAGACGAACACTCCGCCGACCGCGGGGCGGTTGCGCACGAAGCGGCGGTAGTACAGCCGGAACGTGCCGATCCGCTTGCGCGGGATGCGCGCGGCGGTGGTGTCGGGCCCGACGGGGGGCTGGATGGTTGCGGAAGTCATGTCAGCTCACCCTCACTCGCGGATCGAGGACCACCACGGCGACATCGGCGAGGATCGCGCCGATCGCCGTGAGCACGGCGGTGAAGGCGGCGATGGCCACCACTCCGTGCACGTCGTTCGTGCCGATGGTCTGCACGAAGTACCGGCCCATGCCGTTCCACGCGAAGATCGTCTCGGTCAGCACGGCGCCGGTGAAGACGGTCGGGATGCTGAACGCGAGCTGCGTCGCGACCGGGATCAGGGACGTGCGCAGCGCGTGCTTGCGGATCGCCTGCTGCTTGGTGAGGCCCTTGGCCCGTGCGGTGCGCACGTAGTCGGCCTTGATGTTGTCCAGCAGGAGCGAGCGCTGCAGGAAGTGATAGCTCGAGTAGCCGATGAACACCAGTGCGATCGTCGGCAGCACGAGATGCTGCAGAGAATCGATCAGGACGGGGAAGAAGCCCGTCACCCCATCGCTGGAGGCGCCGGTGACGTAGAAGAGGCGGAAGCCGAGCGCGTCGTTGATCGCGATCGCGCCCAGGACGATGCCGAGGGCCGCGACGATGATCGGGATGTTCATCGTGACGATCGAGATGCCCTGCCAGACCCGGTCCGCGACCTTGTACTGGCGCGAGGCGGTGTAGACGCCGATCGCGATACCGAGGACGGCCGCGATGATCGTCGCGCCGAGCACGAGCTCGCCGGACACCCACATGCGGTAGGCGATCTGGCTGTTCACCGACTGGCCGGTGGGGCTCACGCCCCAGTTCCAGTGCAGGACGATGTCCGAGAACCAGCCCCACCAGCGCTGTAGCAGCGGCGTGGTGTCGCTGAGGTGGCGGGGTTCGAGGAGGCGATTGATCTGGTCCTCGCTCAGCGGAGGGCGACGTCCGACGTAGTTGCTGCGGGGATCGAGGAAGGCCCACGCGAGGAAGTACGTGACATTTGTCGCCACCACGATCATGAGGAGCCAGCCGAGAGCTCGGCGCAGCAGGTACTTGATCAAGATGGTGTTCTCTCTCTTGTCACAGACGCGGCGCGGGATCTCCGACGCAGCGCTGGGTCGATGCCATATCAACACGACCCGAACCGGTGACACGGTGCTCCGACCTGCGCAGCGCGGGACGGAGTGCAGTCACCGCTGAGACCCGGTTCCGGGGCGCGGCAACTTCGCGAGACTATCACCGGCCGGAGGCGATGGGGGATGAGGCACGCCTCACCCGGGGCGTCGACCCGGCCGAAATGGCGCACGGGGCGGCCGCGCCGGGCGCTCCCGTAGAATCGTCGGGATACCCGGTTCCGTCCGGGCCAGCCCGATCCGCTCGCCGGACCCCGCATCGTTCAGGACCCCATGTCACCTCGCGCCCTCACTCCGCTGCAGCCGTCCGTCACGCCCCCGCAGCAGATCCGCAACTTCTGCATCATCGCCCACATCGATCACGGCAAGTCGACCCTGGCCGACCGGATGCTCCAGATCACCGGCGTGGTGTCGGACCGCGACATGCGCGCCCAGTACCTGGACCGCATGGACATCGAGCGCGAGCGCGGCATCACGATCAAGAGCCAGGCCGTCCGCATGCCGTGGCAGATCGACGGCGAGACGTTCGCGCTGAACATGATCGACACGCCGGGGCACGTCGACTTCACGTACGAGGTGTCCCGCTCGCTCGCGGCGTGCGAGGGCGCCATCCTCCTGGTCGACGCGGCGCAGGGCATCGAGGCGCAGACGCTCGCCAACCTGTACCTCGCGCTCGAGAACGACCTCACGATCATCCCGGTGCTCAACAAGATCGACCTCCCCGCCGCCGAGCCGGAGAAGTACGCGAAGGAGCTGGCCGATCTCATCGGCGGCAGCCCCGATGACGTGCTGCGCGTCTCGGGGAAGACGGGTGCGGGCGTCGAGGACCTGCTGGACCGCCTCGTGCAGGAGATCCCGGCTCCCGTCGGCGACGCGGAAGCCCCGGCCCGCGCCATGATCTTCGACTCCGTGTACGACGCCTATCGCGGCGTCGTCACCTACGTGCGCATGGTGGACGGCAAGCTCACGCCGCGCGAGCGGATCCAGATGATGTCGACGGGCGCCAACCACGAGCTGCTCGAGATCGGCGTCTCCAGCCCGGAGCCCGTGCCCGGCAAGGGCCTCGGCGTCGGCGAAGTGGGCTACCTCATCACGGGCGTGAAGGACGTGCGCCAGTCAAAGGTCGGCGACACGATCACGACCGCGCGCAAGCCGGCGACCGACGCCCTGGCCGGCTACACCGACCCGAAGCCCATGGTGTTCAGCGGCATCTACCCGATCGACGGCAGCGATTACGCCGAGCTGCGCGAGGCGCTCGACAAGCTCAAGCTCTCCGATGCGTCGCTGCAGTACGAGCCGGAGACCTCGGTCGCGCTCGGCTTCGGCTTCCGCTGCGGATTCCTGGGCCTGCTGCACCTGGAGATCATCACGGAGCGCCTCTCCCGCGAGTTCGGGCTCGACCTCATCACGACCGCGCCGAGCGTGATCTACGAGGTCCTCACCTCCGACACGGGGGAGACGGTCACCGTCACGAACCCCAGCGAGTACCCGGACGGTCGGATCGGATCCGTCTCCGAGCCCATGGTGAAGGCGGCCATCCTGCTGCCCAAGGACTACGTCGGCACCGTCATGGAGCTCTGCCAGTCCCGCCGCGGATCGCTGCTCGGCATGGAGTACTTCTCCGAGGAGCGCGTCGAGCTGCGCTACAACATCCCGCTCGGCGAGATCGTGTTCGACTTCTTCGATCAGCTGAAGTCCAAGACGCAGGGCTACGCCTCGCTCGACTACGAGCCGGCGGGCTCGCAGGAAGCCGATCTCGTGAAGGTCGACATCCTGCTGCAGGGCGAGAAGGTCGACGCGTTCAGCTCGATCGTGCACCGCGACAAGGCGTACGCCTACGGCACGATGATGGCCGAGCGGCTGCGCAAGCTCATCCCTCGCCAGCAGTTCGAGGTGCCGATCCAGGCCGCGATCGGCGCGCGCATCATCGCCCGCGAGACGATCCGCGCCATCCGCAAGGACGTGCTCGCCAAGTGCTACGGCGGCGACATCACCCGCAAGCGCAAGCTCCTCGAGAAGCAGAAGGAGGGCAAGAAGCGCATGAAGATGGTCGGTCGCGTCGAGGTCCCCCAGGAGGCGTTCATCGCCGCGCTCTCGGGAGACGTCGAGGGCAAGGACAAGAAGTAGGCCGCAGGCCTCAACCGCCGGCGACGGCACGGCGGAGCTCCCCGACCAGGGCGTTCCTCGTGTCCGCGGGGATGCGCTCGGACGCGACCATCGTCAGCGGGAGCGGCGCGGGAGCCGGCAGGTCGAGCTCGCGGAGCTGCGACTCGGTCCGATGGAAGGCCGGCAGCGCCGTGATCCCCGCGCCGGAGCGCACGGCCGCGAGCACGCTGGACAGGTCGAGGCACTCGCGCACGACCGTGCGTCGCGCGCCCGCCGGAGCGGCGAGGATCGCGTCGCGCAGAGTGCACGGCGGCGAGAAGACGACGAGTCCGGCGTCGGCGGCGGCTCCCGCGGCCCCGAACCAGGCGAGCCGCACCGGACCGATGTCGATGCGGCCGGGCCCGAGGTCGCCGTAGCCGAGCACGACGTCGGCCGTGTGCGCGCGGACGAAGCGGCGCAGGCTGTCGGTGCGGTGGAACCGGAACCGGACCCTCCGCTCGGGGTGGCGTTCGGTGAGGACCCGCGTGACCGTCTGCAGGATCGAGGCGTTGGCCATGTCGGTCGACGCGACCACGATGTCCTCTCCTGACGTCCCGACGATCCGGTCGAGGGCCTCGTCGTGCAGCGCGACGATGCGGTGCGCGTCACGCACGAGCGACTCCCCGGCGACGGTGAACGCGATGCTGCGCCCGCGGCGCTCGACGAGCGGCAGGCCGAGAGCGGCTTCGAGACGGCGCAGGTGGGCCGAGACCGTGGGCTGGGAGAGGTGCAGCGCTGCCGCGGCCCGGCCGACGCCCGCGAAGGCGGCGACGGCGATGAGACTGCGCAGCTCGGCGATCTCCATGCTGCTCATGGATCCATCCTGCGTCACCGCGACCACGCCTGCGTCTATCCATCAGGATTCGTGATGAGATGCACGGGCCTCGGCGGCGAGCGACGAATCTGGCGGCATGACCAGAACGACCGTCGCCGTCTCCGCGTGCACCATGGTCGCGCTCTACGCGACGAACTATGCGCTGACTTCCCTCGCCCTGCGCACGATGAGCCCGTTCCTGCTGCTCCTGCTGCGATTCGCCCTCTCCGTGCTCGTGCTGCTCGTAGTGTGCGCCGTGCTCCGCACGCCGATTCCGCGCGGACGTCTCCTGGCGATCGCTGCGGGCGCCGGTCTGCTGTCGCAGGGCGGACAGTTCGTCGGCACCTACTGGGCGCTCGGGCACGGCGTGGGCGCGGGTTTCACGGCGCTCGTCATCGCGATGAACCTGGTCGTCACGGCGTTGCTGTCGCGGCTGATCCTGCGCCGGCGCGCCTCGCGCAGGGCTCTGGCGTCGACCGCGCTCGGCGCGGCGGCGGTGATCATCGCCTGCCTGCCGACCGTGCTCGAGGATCCGCGGATCGGTCCCGTCATCCTCGCCGTGGGCGGATCGCTCCTGGCGGTCTCGCTCGGAGCCCTCTGGCAGGGACGGTCGCTGGGCCAGGTCCATCCCGCGATGTTCACCCTGATCGGCGTCGTCGTCTCCGCGCCGGTCGCGGGCGCTCTGGCGCTGACGGAACCCGCGCGTCCGCCGGCGGGCCTCGCGTCCTGGATGCTGCTCGGCGGGATCGTCGCGATCGGCCTGGGCGGCACCGTGCTCTATTCGGCTCTCGTGCGCGCGGTCGGCGCCGATGCCGCGTCGATCCTGTTCAGCGTCATCCCCGCGGCCACGGCCGTCGCGGCGTTGATCGTGCTGGGGGAGCCGCTCTCCGTGGCGGGCGTGATCGGGCTGGCGCTCGGGGCCTCGGCGTCGGTGCTGCGACTCGGTGACGACCGCCCGCCCTCGGCCGATCCGAGCGCCCTCGAGGCGGAGGAAGGCTCGCGCGCGCCCGCGCGAGCAGCATCCCAGCCTTAGGGGAACCTGGATGAGTCCTTCGGGCTCGGCCAGTAGTCTGGTTGTCATGCGTCGCGGGACATTCCGAGAAGGAACGGTGGACTATGCCGCCGTGGGGGCGACCCACGCGCCCGACCTGATGCAGTATCCGCCGGAGCGCAGCGTGCCCGCGGAGGAGTCGTGGCGGCTCGGCAGCGGCGAGGAGCGGTTCCGCACCGCCGGCGACGCCCTGCTCTCCTGGACGGCGCAGCGTGCGGCGGGTCTCCAGCTCACGGACGTGCGTCCGGCCTCGAGTCCCGGCTACGCCGGGGTCAGCTTCGACGCGGAGGGCGCTCCGATCGCCCCGAGTCACACCGAGGTCGAGCCTCGCTACGACGAGGACGGGACGCCCTGGGCGGGACCGGGGATGACGCTGAAACTGCACGGCAGGGTCTCCGGCATGCGCGCGGACGCCGAGCTGCGGGTGATCTCGGTCACCGAGCAGACGCACCGGATCGGCTTCGTGCTGGGCACCGTGGCCGGATCCGTGGTGAGCGGCGAGGAATCGTTCGACATCGAGTGGAACGACGCCGACGAGGTGTGGTTCACCGTGCGCGCCTTCGACCGCCCCAACAGCTTCCTGTACCGGACCCTCCCGTATCTGGTGAAGCGCCGCCGTCGGGAGCTCTTCGCCCGGTATCTGCGCGCGATCTCCCCGCTGTACGCGACGCCCGTCTGATGGTCTCGTCCTGATGGCCGGCCCCCTGCCGCTCGGGGATCCGGCTCCCGCGGACGGCCGGCTGCCCGCCGATCTGCGGATCGACCCGGATGCCGCGTTCTCCGCATACCTGCACGTGCCGTTCTGCCGGGTGCGCTGCGGATACTGCGACTTCAACACCTACACCGCGTCCGAGCTGCGCGGGGCGCGCCAGGACGCGTACGCCGACACGCTGATCCAGGAGATCGCGCTCGCTCGCGAGGTGCTCGCCGAGCGCGGTCCGCTGCGCCCACTGAGCACGGTGTTCTTCGGCGGCGGCACGCCCACGCTGCTGCCGGCGGGCGACCTCGGCCGTATGCTCGGCGCCGCGATCGACGCGTTCGGCATCGCCGATGGCGCCGAGGTGACCGTCGAGGCCAACCCCGACACGGTGACGCCCGAGGTCGCCGAGGAGCTCGCGGCGGCCGGCGTGACCCGGATGTCGATCGGCATGCAGTCCGCGGTGCCGCACGTGCTCGCCGCGCTCGACCGCACGCACCGGCCGGAGAACGTGCGCACCGCCGTCGAGGCGGCCCGTGCCGCCGGACTCGCGGTCAGCGTCGACCTCATCTACGGCGCGCCGGGGGAGTCGCTCGAGGACTGGCGCTCCTCGCTGACGACCGCGATCGGGCTGGATCCGGACCACATCTCGGCCTATGCGCTGATCATCGAGGACGGCACCAAGCTCGCCCGCCAGATCCGCCGCGGCGAAGTGCCCGCTCCCGATGACGACCTGCAGGCGGACATGTACGAGCTCGCCGACGGCCTGCTGGGCGAGGCGGGCTTCGACTGGTACGAGGTGAGCAACTGGGCGCGCCGGCCCGCGGCGCACGGCGGCGCCGACCAGCGCTCCCGGCACAACATGGCCTACTGGCGGGGCACGGACTGGTGGGGCTTCGGGCCCGGAGCCCACAGCCATGTCGGAGGTCTGCGCTGGTGGAACGTGAAGCATCCCGCCGCGTACGCGCAGCGGCTCGCGGCGGGGGAGTCGCCGGCCGCGGCCACGGAGCGCCCCGACGCCGAGGCCGCGCAGCTCGAGCGGATCCTGCTGCGCTCCCGGATGGCGGAGGGGATGCCACTCGACGCGATCGCGGCCGACGCGCGCACCAGGGTCGCGGGCCTCATCGCGGACGGCCTGGTCGACCCCGGCGCCGCCCTGCGCGGCATGCTCGTGCTCACGCTGCGCGGACGGCTGCTCGCCGATGCCGTGGTGCGTGCCCTGACCGACTGAGTGCGGCGCGCCGCCGTCAGCCCTTCTCGGCCGGGAGCAGATCCACCACGGCCGTGCGCCGCTGCGGTCCGACGACGGGGCCCGCGGCGGCGCCGTCGAACAGGGCGGCCGTGCGCTGCGCATCGAACGCCGGCCAGCCGGGATCCCCGTCGCGGATGAAGCGCACCCAGGCGTCGTGCATCGCGGCGGCGAGCGCCTGCGGCGGAGCGGCCCCCGCGATCTTCGCGCTCTCCGGATCGTGGAGGCGGTCGAACACGAACGGGATCTCGAGGGCATGCGCCGCGCGCAGATCGCGCACGGGGCTGGGCCAGGAGAACTCGTACAGGAAGGTCGGGGCGGGGCGGGTGCGGGCGGCCCTCGTGGCCGGGGCGCGCAGCAGGAGATCCGTGGCGAGTTGACCGAACACCTCTCCGGTGCTCGCGCCGGGATGCTCGGCGCGCACGGCTCTGGCGGCCGCCGCGGGGATCCGCAGCGCGAGTCGCGCGAGCAGGAGCTTCGACGGCCGGATGCCCCGCACCGCCTCCGGGGGGAACCAGAGCCGGTACTCGTCGGTGTTGGTGCCGATCAGGAGCGGCATGTCGGCGTCGGCGAGCGCCTCGTGCGGTGATTGCGGCAGCGACGCGGGATCCCGCACGAGCTGGAAGCCGGGGGCTCCGCCGAGCGGGGAGGAGCCGGCGGACTGGGCGCGTCGCGCCTCGAGCAGGGCGTCCGGTGCGAGCGCCGCGAACGCCTCCCGCGTGGCCGCGACTCCGAGCCGCTTCGCGAGCTGGCGGGTCACGCGTCCGCCGCGCTCGGGGGACTGCGCCTCGAGCGGCCCGGACTGCACGATGCCGCCGCGCACCAGCGCCCTCGTGTCCGGTCGCGACAGCAGTGCGGCGACGAGCGCTCCGCCGGCGGACTCGCCCATGAGGGTGATCCGACCCGGATCGCCGCCGAACGCCGCGATCTCGTCGCGCACCCAGCGCAGGGCCGCCGCGACGTCCTGGAGGCCCAGGTTGCGCGGCGCGTCCGCCAGCACGGAGAAGCCCTCGGAACCCAGACGGTAGTTGACGCTGACGAACACCACGCCGTCCCGCGCGAACTCGGTGCCGTCGTACATCGACAGCGCCGCCGTGCCGCGCTCCAGGGCGCCGCCGTGGATCCACAGCACCACCGGGGCGCCGTCCGCGCCCGACGGAGACCAGACGTTGGCCGTGAGGATGTCCTCTCCCGCGATGCGGAGGCTGCCGAGTATCTCCGCGGTCGCACCGGCATACGGCAGCTGCGGCGCGGTCGGGCCGAACGTCGCGGCATCGCGCGGTGCGGACCAGGCATCGGCGGGCCGAGGCGAACGGAAGCGGTCTTCTCCGAAGGGCGGCGCCGCGTACGGCACGCCGAGATACCGGTCGATGCCGTCGCTGCGCCGGCCGATCAGCTCGCCGAAGGAGATCCTGGTGCGCACGAGGTCCTGGTCCATGGCCACATCCTAGGGACAGCCGCATCCTCGGCATGTCCGGTCCCCGGTGCTGCGGATCCCCGACATGTCCGGCCCATGAGCCTGTCGAAGGGCCCGGCAGGATAGGATTGGCACTCAGGATGCACGAGTGCCAACGGCGAGGAGGAGCGATGGTCTCAGAACGCGGACTCCAGGTGCTCCGCGCCATCGTCGAGGACTACGTCGAGACGAATGAGCCGGTCGGCAGCAAGTCGATCGTGGAGCGGCACGCGTTCGGCGTGTCCGCCGCGACGATCCGCAACGACATGGCCCAGCTCGAGGACGAGGACCTCATCGCGGCGCCGCACACCTCCTCCGGGCGGGTGCCGACCGACAAGGGCTATCGCGTGTTCGTCGACCATCTCGCGCAGGTGCGGCCGCTCTCGGCGGCCCAGCGCAGCGCGATCACGGCCTTCCTCGCGGATCCCGCCGACCTCGACGACCTCATGGTGCGCACCGTGCGCGTGCTCACGCGGCTCACGGGACAGGTCGCTCTCGCGCAGTACCCGTCTTTCGCCCGGGCGCACATCACGCACGTCGAGCTCGTCGCCCTCGCCCCGAACCGGCTGCTGATCGTGCTCGTCACCGATGCGGGCGGCGTCTCGCAGCGGATCGTGCCGCTGCCGGTCGAGCTGGACGACGCCGAGCTGGGGCTGCTCCGCGCGGTCATCACCGAGCTGCTGACCGGCCGCTCGGTGCGCCGCGGCGCGGAGCGCGTGGAGGCGGCGGCGGACACGTCGTACGGCCCTCGGATCGACGCCGCCCGCGCCGCCGTGCTGCGCGCCGTGGCGGAGGAGCTCGCGGAGTTCCGCCAGGAGCGCCTGGTGATGGCGGGGGCGGCGACCCTCGCCCGCCGCGAGCACGACTTCCGCGGCAGCATCCATCCCCTCCTCGAGGCGATCGAGGAGCAGGTGACGCTGCTGCGGCTGATGAGCGAGATGCGCGTCGACGAGCACGGGCTCGCCGCGAGCATCGGCACGGAGAACGCCGCCTTCGGCCTCGGCGAGGCATCGATCGTGGCGAGCGACTACCTGACGCACGGCGGCACCGCACGCGTGGGCGTGATGGGGCCGACCCGGATGGACTACCCGAGCAATCTCGCGGCGGCGCGGGCCGTGGCCCGCTACCTGTCGAGGCTGCTCGAAGAGGACGAGTCCGGCCGCTGAGCGGCCGCAGAACACACGCGCCGCCGCCCGGCGGCCCGGAAAGGCGATGGTGACGGATCACTACGAGGTCCTCGGCGTCTCGCGCGATGCGAGCGAGGATGAGATCAAGAAGGCGTATCGGCGGCTCGCACGTCAGCTGCACCCCGATGTGAACCCCAGTGAGGATGCGGCGGAGCGATTCAAGCTCGTCACGCACGCCTACGACGTGCTGAGCGATGCCGACTCGCGGCGCCGCTACGACATGGGCGGCGACCAGAACGGCAACGGCGGCTTCGGAGGGTTCGGCGGCTTCGGCGACATCTTCGAGACCTTCTTCGGCGGAGGAGGGGCGCGCTCCGCCCGTCCGCGCTCGCGCCGGGAGCGCGGACAGGACGCCCTCGTGCGCGTGACGCTCGAACTCGGCGACGTCGTGTTCGGCGTGCACCGCGACATCGAGGTGGACACGGCCGTGCTCTGCGAGACGTGCCAGGGATCCTGCTGCCAGGAGGGCACCTCGCCCGTCACCTGCGACATCTGCGGCGGCTCCGGCCACGTCCAGCAGCAGGTGCGCAGCCTGCTCGGCAACGTCATCACGACCGCTCCCTGCGGATCCTGCGAGGGGTTCGGCACGACGATCCCGTTCCCGTGCCAGACCTGCAACGGCCAGGGGCGGGTGCGTTCGCGCCGCACGGTCGGGCTCGACATCCCGGCCGGCGTCGAGACCGGCCTGCGCCTGCAGCTGCCCGGATCCGGCGAGGTCGGCCGCGCCGGCGGTCCGAACGGCGACCTGTACGTCGAGGTGACCGTCGCCCCGCACGCCCGGTTCAGTCGCGACGGCGACGACCTGCTCGCGACCCTCGAGGTCGCGATGAGCGATGCCATCCTCGGCGCCACGACGACGATCGAGTCCCTGGACGGATCCGTGGACCTGGAGATCCGCCAGGGCCTGCAGTCGGGCGACGTGCTGACGATCAAGGGCCGCGGCATCACGCCGCTGCGCGGAAGCCAGCGCGGTGACCTGCGCGTGGGCGTGCAGGTGCTCACCCCGACCAAGCTCGATCACAAGGAGCGCCAGCTCATCGAGGACTTCGCCAAGCGCACCAAGGCGCCGGCGCCGAAGCTCGCCGAGTTCCACCAGGGGCTGTTCTCCAAGCTGCGCGACCGCTTCCGGGGCTGATCCGCGATGGCCCTGCACTTCGTGACGCCCGATGCGACGGCGGCGGCGGCCGGATCCCTCGTCGCCCTCACCGGCGCCGAGGCCAAGCACGCGGCCGTCGTGCGGCGGGTCCGGATCGGCGAGCCGATCACGCTCGGCGACGGCGCCGGCACCTGGCTCGAGGGCGAGGTCGCCTCGGCGGCTCCCGCCCTCGTCGAGGTGCGCATCCTCTCCCGCCGGGAGGACCCCCGTCCCGATCCTCGGATCCTGCTCGTCCAGGCGCTCGCGAAGGGCGACCGCGACGAGCTCGCGGTGCAGGCGGCGTGCGAGCTCGGCGTCGATGAGATCGTGCCGTGGCAGGCCGCGCGCAGCGTCTCCCGATGGGACGGCGCCAAGGCGGCGAAGGGCCGCGAACGCTGGGCGACCATCGTGCGGGAGGCCGCCAAGCAGGCGCACCGCTCGTGGATCCCCGAGGTCGCCGCGGTCGAGACGACAGGAGACCTGGCGCGCCGTGCGGTGACGCAGCGCGTGCTGATCCTGGATCCGACGGCACCCGGGGCGCTGTCCGCCCTGATCCCGGACGAGCGCGACCTCGTGCTGGTCGTCGGACCCGAGGGCGGTATCGCGCCCGAGGAGATCGAACGGCTGGTCGCCGCCGGCGCGGAGCGCGTCCTGCTGGGCGACACCGTGCTGCGCACCTCGACCGCGGGCCCCGCTGCGATCGCCGTGCTGAACGTGGCGCGCGGGCGCTGGTAGTCCGCCACCGCGCCGCACCGCGCCGATAGACTGGGCTCATGAGCGAACCCTCGATCTTCACGCGTATCCTGAACGGGGAGATCCCCGGCGAGATCCTGCTGGAGACCGACGAGGTCTTCGCGATCCGCGACATCAACCCGCAGGCGCCGCTGCACGTGCTCGTGATCCCCAAGTCCGAGCGGTTCCGCGACGTCACCGAACTCGCCGCGGGCGATCCGGGGCTCATGGCGAAGATGGTCGCCGCGGCCAAGGAGATCGCCGTCGAGCACGCGAACGGCGAGTACCGTCTGATCTTCAACAACGGCGCGAGCGTCGCGCAGTCCGTCTTCCACGTGCACGCTCACGTGCTCGGCAATCTCGAGGAGAACAAGCTCGTTGGCTTCTGACGACAGGGCGGAGTCGATGACCTCGGCCCGCATCGAGGTGGACGGGGTCGCGATGGTGCAGCTGCTCGGCCCCCAGGACCGGCTGCTGCGCATGCTCGAGAAGGAGCATCCCGCGGTCGATGTGATGGTGCGCGGCAACGAGGTCACCCTGACTGGTGAGCCCGCGGCCGTGCGCTCGGCGCAGAAGCTCGTGGACGAGCTCATCGAGCTGACGCGCTCCGGGCATGCGCTCGCACCCAGCGATGTCGCGCAGTCCGCGCGCATGCTGGAGCGCGAGGGGGTGCGCCCGAGCGAGGTGCTCGGCGAGGCGATCCTGTCCACGCGCGGACGGGTGATCCGGCCGAAGACGCTCGGCCAGAAGGAATACGTCGACGCGATCGACGAGAACACGATCGTCTTCGGCATCGGCCCCGCCGGCACCGGCAAGACCTATCTCGCGATGGCGAAGGCCGTGCAGGCGCTGCAGCGCAAGGAGGTCGAGCGGATCATCCTGACGCGGCCGGCCGTCGAGGCGGGGGAGCGGCTCGGGTTCCTGCCCGGAACCCTCACCGACAAGATCGATCCCTATCTGCGCCCGCTCTACGACGCGCTGAACGAGATGATGGATCCGGAGATCGTGCCCCGCCTGATGGCGAGCGGCACGATCGAGGTCGCCCCTCTCGCGTACATGCGCGGCCGCACGCTGAACGACTCCTTCGTCGTGCTCGACGAGGCGCAGAACACCACGCCGGAGCAGATGAAGATGTTCCTCACCCGGCTCGGGTTCGGCACGCGCATGGTCGTCACGGGCGACATCACGCAGGTCGATCTGCCGCAGGGCGCCTCCGGCCTGCGCGTGGTGACCCGGGTGCTGAAGGACATCGACGACATCCACTTCTCGCGGCTCACGAGCGACGACGTCGTGCGCCACTCGCTGGTCGGCCGCATCGTGGACGCGTACACCGAGTACGACGAGCAGCGCGTCGCGGCGCGCACGGAGCGCGAGCACGCCGCCGAGTTCGCCAACCGCGCCGAGCGCCGCGCGGGGCAGCAGCGCCCCGGCCCCAGAGACCGCATGCCGAAACGAGGCCTGAAGTGATCGAGATCAACAACGAGTCGGCCATCGCGATCGACGAGACGGTGCTGCTGCGCCTCACGGAGCGCAACCTCGGACAGCTGAACGTCAGCGCGGATGCGGACGTCGCCATCGTGCTCGTCGACGAGGGCGCCATGGAGGCGCTGCACGTGCAGTGGATGGACGAGCCCGGCCCCACCGACGTGCTGAGCTTCCCCATGGACGAGCTCCGTCCGGGCACGATCGACCGTCCGACCCCGCCGGGGCTGCTCGGCGACATCGTGCTGTGCCCCCAGGTCGCCGAGACCCAGGCGGCCGCGGCGAAGCACACGCTCATGGACGAGCTGATCCTGCTCACCACGCATGGGCTGCTGCACCTGCTCGGCTTCGACCACGCCGAGCCCGAGGACGAGAAGGAGATGTTCGGCCTGCAGCGCGAGCTCATCGCCGGCTTCGCCTCGGACGAGCGCTCCCAGGGTCGATGACTCCATTCCTGCTGCTCGCGGGCGCGATCCTGCTGGTCGCCTTCGGCGGGCTCATGGCCGCGATCGACGCGGCCCTCTCCGTGACCTCCCGCGCGGATCTCGAGGAGATGGCCGCCGAGGGGCGCAATGCGCCCGCCCTCGCCAGGATCGCCGCGGATCCGGAACCGCATGCGAACGCGGTCGCCTTCATGCGCGTGTTCGTGGAGACCGCGGCGGCGGTGCTCGTGACGGTCGCCCTCGTGCTGCTCTTCGACGATCAGATCTGGTGGGCGATGCTCGCCGCCGCGGTGATCATGACCGGCATCACCTTCGTCCTCGTCGGGGCGAGCCCCCGCTCCTTCGGCCGCCAGCACGCCGACGCGATGCTGCGGGCCTGCGCCCCCACGATCCGCGCGGTACGGGTCATCCTCGGGCCGATCGCGCAGGGCCTCGCCGTCTTCGGCAGCCGGGTCACGCCGGGAGCGGGACGCAGCACGTTCGCGACCGAGACGCAGCTGCTCAGCATGGTGGACGAGGCGGCCTCGCATGATCTCATCGAGGCCGACGACCGCGAGCTGATCCACTCCGTGTTCGACTTCACGGACCAGTTCGTGCGCGCGGTCATGGTGCCGCGCACCGACATGGTCACGGTGGACGCCACCGCGACGACCTCCGAGGCGATGGACCTGTTCCTCGCCAGGGGCGTCTCGCGCATCCCCGTCGTCGACGACGAGGCCGATGACGTCGTCGGCGTGCTCTACCTCAAGGATCTCGTGCAGTTCGCCTACCGGGACGACCGCAGCTGGCGGGCCGCCTCGGTGCGCCGGCTCGCCCGCCCTGCGGTGTTCGTGCCGGAGTCCATGCGTGCGGAGACCCTCCTGCAGCAGATGAAGCGCGAGGCCGTGCACGTGTGCATCGTGATCGACGAGCACGGCGGCATCGCGGGACTCGTCACGATGGAGGATCTCATTGAGGAGCTCGTCGGCGAGATCTCCGACGAGTACGACCGGCCCGGATCCGAGGTCGTCGAGCTCGAGCCCGGCCACTACCGCGTGAGCGGGCGGATGAGCCTCGAGGACGTGGGCGAGCTGTTCGGCGTCGAGCTCGAGGACGACGACGTCGACTCGATCGGCGGGCTCCTGGGCAAGGAGCTCGGCCGCATCCCCACTCCCGGCGCGACGGCCGTCGTGCGCGGGCTGCTCCTCACCGGCGGCGCCTCGCGGGGCCGCGGGCGCGGCATCGAATACGTCTTCGTCGAGCGGGCCGAGGAGCCGCTCGCGGGGGATCAGAGCAAGGAGAACCACGATGAGCGATGAGCGCGACACCGAGAACCCGACCCCGCACCGCAGCGGGTTCGTGACCTTCGTGGGCCGGCCGAACGTCGGCAAGTCCACCCTCACCAACGCGCTGGTCGGCGAGAAGATCGCCATCACCAGCGAGAAGCCGCAGACCACGCGGCGTGCGATCCGCGGCATCGTGAACCGTCCGGACGGACAGCTCGTGATCGTCGACACCCCGGGGATCCACCGCCCGCGCACCCTGCTGGGCGAGCGCCTGAACGACCTCGTCGGGCAGGTGCTCGGCGACGTCGACGTGATCGGCTTCTGCGTGCCGGCCACCGAGAAGGTCGGCCCGGGGGACAAGCGCATCGCGGCTTCGCTGGACGGCTACCCGCGCGCGAAGAAGATCGCGATCGTGACCAAGGTCGACATCGCCGAGCGCGACGAGATCACCGAACGGCTGATGGAGGTCGACTCCCTGCGCGAGGACTGGGCAGCCGTGATCCCGCTCTCCGCGCTCACGCGGGTGCAGCTGGACGTGCTCGCGGACGAGGTGCTCTCCCTCATGCCGGAGGGCCCGTCGCTGTACGAGGACGACATCGTCACGGACGAGTCCACCGAGGACCGCATCGCCGAGATGATCCGCGAAGCGGCGCTCGAGGGCGTCCGCGACGAGCTGCCGCACTCGATCGCGGTCGTCGTCGACGACATCGCGCCGCGCGAGGACTCGGACCTGACCGACGTGCACGCCTCGATCGTCGTGGAGCGGGACAGCCAGAAGGCCATCATCATCGGACGCAAAGGCGCCAGGCTCCGCGAGGTCGGTGCGACCGCCCGCGCGGGCATCGAGGAGCTGCTCGGAACACGGGTGTTCCTGGGCCTGCACGTCAAGGTCGCCAAGGAATGGCAGCGCGACCCGAAGCAGCTCGGCCGGCTGGGGTTCTGACATGGGCGTCGCCGCGCAGCAGTGGATCGCCCCGGAATGGGGCGGTCCGGAGCGCTGGCGACTGGCCGACACGACGGCGCCGGATCCGGAGCGCGGCGAGGTCACGATCCGCGTGCGCGCCGCCGGGATGAACCCGGCCGACCGCAAGCACGTCGCCGCGCCCAGGGCGGGCGTCGCGCTGCCGGTGCCGATCGGCTACGAGGTGTCCGGCGAGATCCTCGCGATCGGACCCGGCACCAGCATCGGCTCCGGTGAGGCGCGGGTCGGCGACGAGGTCGTCGCCTTCCGCGTGCGGGGCGGCTATGCCACCGCGCTCACGATCCCCGCCGAGAAGGCGTTCCGCAAACCAGGGCCGCTCTCGCACGCCGAGGCGGCGAACCTGCTGCTCGCCGGGACCACGGCGGCGGAGATGCTGGATCGCGTGCACGCCGCCACCGGGGAGACGATCCTGCTGCACGGCGCTTCGGGCGCGGTCGGCGTCATGGTGCTGCAGCTGGCCGCCCTGCGCGGCATCCGCGTGATCGGGACGGCGAGCGCGGCCGGTGCGGAGCGCGTGCGCCGGTTCGGAGGGATCCCCGTGGCCTATGGCGACGGGCTCCTGGAACGGGTGCGTGCGGAGGGGCGCGGCGTGGATGCGGCGCTCGACGCGATCGGCACGGATGAGGCCGTCGACACGTCCCTCGCCCTCGTCGCCGATCGCTCCCGGATCGTGACGATCGCGGCGCCCGGTCGCGCCGCGGCGAACGGCTTCGGCGTCATCGCGGGCACGCAGCCCGCGAGCGCGGCCTTCCGCGACGGCATCCGCGGCGAGCTCGTGCGGCTCGCCGACGAGGGACGTCTTGTCGTGCCGCTGGCGCGCACCTATCCGCTCGCCGAGGCGGTCGAGGCCACCCGCTTCCTCGCCGAGGGGCATCCCGGCGGCAAGGTCGCGCTGATCCCCTGACGAGCGCGCGTGTCGCGCGGCGCCGGTCTCACCAGCCGCCGGAGGATCCGCCGCCGCCTCCGCCGCCGGAGAACCCGCCGCCGAAGGAACCGCTGGAACTGGACGACGTGCTCGGCGTGGGCGTCGGGCTGAGTGAGCTGTTCATCCCGCTGAGCGACCCCGCGAAGCTCGCGCCCGCGTAGCCGTAGTACCAGCCGGGCGTGACGTCGTCGCGCTCGTACTGCACGGCGAGGACCTGTCCCCATTCGCGCTCCAGGCCGAACAGCATCGCGTACGGCAGCAGCCGCTCGTAGAGCACGATGACGTCCGCCGTGCCGTCCGCGCGGCGTTCCGCGCCGCGGTAGGACTGCAGCATGCGGATGCGGTCGGCCTCGGCGAGCCGGATGTACTCGCGCACTCCGAGCAGGTACTCGCGCGTCTCCGCGCCCTGCGGCGTGAGCACGGCGCGGCGCGGCAGGGAGGCGAGGAGTGCGACGAGCGCGATCGCCGATGCGATGATCCCGACCACGAAGGTCGCGATCGCGGCGGGGCGGCCCACCGCCATGCCGGGAACCGCCAGCGCGATCGCGCCGAGGCCGGCGGCGAGTCCGATCGCGCTCAAGGCGACCGCGAGCATCGAACGCCGCCGGGTGAGCAGTCCGCGCTCGAACGCGGCGACATGGGCGGATCCGGAGAGCGCCTTGAGCCGGGCGACCAGGGCGTCGTTCGGGACCTCGAGATGCAGTGTCGTGCCGACGGGGGATCCGGGGAACAGCGCGTTCAACGCCTCCGCGTCCAGCGGGTCGGGTGCGAAGGAGGGGTCGAGAAGCTCGAGCACGGGCTTGCTCTCGCCGTCCGAGATGCGGATGACCTTGTGGACGGCGAGGTGCACCATCTCCGCGGAGTCCGCGACGGGCTTGCGCCCCTCGATCTCGGCGGCGAGGACGGGCGGGAGCGCGTCCGGCACGTCGTACTGGGCGACCACGATGCCGCGGCCGCTGCGGCGCCCGTTCCGGCGCAGCAGTCCGATGCCGAGGATCGGTCCTCCGATCGCGAGCAGCGCGGCGAGACCCGCGACCGGGTACGGCACCACGTCCGTCATCGGATCCGGCTGGCGCGCCGGCGCCTGCGCGAAGGTGCCCTCCTTCATCGGGAAGGCGACCGTGACGCCGGATCCGGCGGCGATGTCCACCTGCGTCACGGTGAATCCGCCGCCGCCGGGAGCGGGGGAGAGCGTGCAGGAGGTGGTGGCGCCGGCGGGACCGTAGTAGCAGGAGGGGGCGCCGATCATGGCGGCGTCGATGTCCGGGGCGAAGGAGAGCTCGGCGGAGAAGTGCGCGATCGGCTGTGCGGAGTTCAGCGGGAGCAGGTTCCAGTACCACTCGTCGATCGCCCGGTCGGTGGGTCGGTGCACGACGTCGCGCATCGTGTAGCGGATCACGTAGGTGGTGCGTCCGTGCGCGAAGGAATCGGGGTCGCCGATTTTCAGCTGACGCTCGCCGTCGTCGGTCTCGCCGTCGTCGTACGGCAGCGCCTTGCCCGCGCCGTCCGTGATCGACACGACGTGCAGGCCGAGCGGCGCCCCCTCGTACCAGGTAGGCAGGCCGCGCACGATGCCGTGGTTCTGGTCGAACTCGGGGAACTCGGCGACGAGAGTCTCGGTCACCGCCAGCGTCGCGCGCCCGTCGGCGTCGCGGCCGAGCTGGTACTGCGCATCCCAGGACGCGTAGGAGAAGTCGTTCGTGTCGGCGTGCGCGGCGGGGGCTGCGAGCAGCGGGGCCAGCACGAGGGCGAGGGCGCCGAGCAGGGCGAGCAGCCGGGCGCGCAGTCGAGCCGTCATGCCAGCCAGACTATCCGGCACGTCCGTCGCCGCGGGTTCCTGGGCGTCCTGCGTGGCGGCCCGAGTCGCCGTCCAGTCCCGAAGGGGATCAGTGCAGCGCGCTCGTCTCGATGATCGTCCGCAGCGTGGCCTCGTCGTTCGGGATCTCGGTCACGCGCTGCGGGGCGGCGAGCAGGGCCTGCAGCTCCTCCGAGAGCGGCAGCTCGATTCCGAGCGCCTCGGTGATCGTCTCGCCGAACTTCTCCGGCTTGGCGGTCTCGAGCACGAGCATCGGCACCCCGTCCTCCACGAACGAGTGCGCGACCTTCACGCCGTCGGCCGTGTGCGGGTCGATGATCGTGCCGCTCTGCTCGTGCACGGCGCGGATCGTGGCGAGCCGGTCCTCGTGCGTGCTGGTGCCGCTCACGATGCCGAACTCGTCGGCGAAGCGCGGCAGCTCCGCGGTGAAGTCGAAGGCGCCGGTGCGGGCGAGGTCGTCCCATGCCCGCGCGACGCGCTGCGGGTCGCGGCCGACGAGGTCGTAGATGAAGCGCTCCAGGTTCGAGGCCTTGGAGATGTCCATCGACGGGCTCGACGTCGCGAGCGTCTGCGCGGCGCTGCGGGGGCGGTAGACCCCGGTGCGGAAGAACTCGTCCAGCACGTTGTTCTCGTTCGCGGCGAGCACGAGCCGGCGGATCGGCAGCCCCATGCCCCGGGCGAAGAAGCCGGAGAGGATGTTGCCGAAGTTCCCGGACGGCACCGCGAAGGACACCGCGGAACCCTCGCGCTCGGCAGCGTCGAGGCCGTCGGTCGCGCGCAGCCATGCCCAGAAGTAGTAGACGACCTGCGCCGTGATCCGGGCGAGGTTGATCGAGTTGACCGCGCCGAGGTGCTGGGCGTTCTTGAAGTCGAGGTCGCCGGCGAGGTCCTTGACCAGGTTCTGGCAGTCGTCGAAGACGCCGTCGACAGCGATGTTGTGCACGTTCGCGTCCTGCAGCGAGTACATCTGCGCGCGCTGGAACGGGCTCATCCGCCCCTGCGGCGAGAGCATGAAGACGCTGATGCGGTCCTTGCCGCGGAGCGCGTGCTCAGCGGCGGACCCGGTGTCGCCCGAGGTCGCGCCCACGATGTTCAGCACTCCGCCGGTGCGCTCGAGCGCGTACTCGAGCGCCTGGCCGAGGAACTGCATCGCCATGTCCTTGAACGCCAGGGTCGGGCCCTCGGAGAGGCCGACGAGCGTGATCCCGCCGCCGATCGGCGTGAGCGGGACGGGTGTCGCGAAGACGGACGGGGAGTAGGCGGCCGTGCAGAGCGCTGCGAGGTCCTCGCGCGGGATGTCGGTGGCGAACAGGCCGAGCACCTCGGTCGCCAGCTGCGCGTAGTCGAGGGCGCGCCAGGACTCGAGGGTCGCCGCGTCGACCTGCGGCAGCTGCTCCGGGACGAGGAGGCCGCCGTCGACGGCGAGCCCCTCCAGGAGTGCTTCGCTGTAGGTCTTCGGCTCCCCGCCGCCGCGGGTGGAGATGTACTGCACGAGCTGCTCCTCGAAAGTCGGCCGTCTCGGATCCGGTCGTGGACGTGCGGATCCGCGTTCATCGATTCTCGCAGGTCCGTCACAGCCCCGAGGCCCGGATGACGCCGTGCTAGCATGGCGGCATGCGCGCAGGCGGTCTGCTTCTTCTTAGCTGCCGCGACGAGTCCCGTATCTGAGGGCCCCACTCGTCGCGGTGTTCGTGTTGGCCCGCTCCACACTTGAAGCGACGAGAAGAGCTACCCCTCATGATGAACAACCAGCGCCCCTCCGCGATGCCGGTCCACAAGTACCGGCCGTTCCACGAGCAGATCCGTGTCGATCTGCCCGATCGCACCTGGCCCTCCGCCCGCATCACGAAGGCGCCGCGCTGGTGCGCGGTCGACCTGCGCGACGGCAACCAGGCCCTCATCGACCCGATGTCGCCCGAGCGCAAGCGCGTCATGTTCGAGCTGCTCGTCGGCATGGGCTACAAGGAGATCGAGGTCGGCTTCCCGTCCGCGAGCCAGACCGACTTCGACTTCGTGCGTCAGCTCATCGAAGAGGACCTGATCCCGGATGACGTCACGATCCAGGTCCTGACGCAGTGCCGCGAGCACCTCATCGAGCGCACCTACGAGGCCATCGCCGGTGCCAAGCAGGCCATCGTGCACTTCTACAACTCCACGAGCGTGCTGCAGCGCGAGGTCGTCTTCCGCTCCGATCGGGAGGGCGTCAAGCAGATCGCGCTGGAGGGTGCGCGGCTGTGCCGCGAGTTCGAGAAGCGGATCCCCGACACCGAGGTCTACTACGAGTACTCGCCGGAGAGCTACACCGGCACCGAACTCGAGTACGCGGTCGAGGTCTGCAACGAGGTGCTGGAGATCCTGCAGCCGAGTCCCGGCCGCAAGGTCATCATCAACCTGCCTGCCACCGTCGAGATGGCGACCCCCAACGTCTACGCCGACTCGATCGAGTGGATGAGCCGTCACCTGAACCACCGCGAGAACGTGATCCTCTCGCTGCACCCGCACAACGACCGCGGCACCGCGATCGCGGCGGCGGAGCTGGGCTACATGGCCGGAGCGGATCGCATCGAGGGATGCCTGTTCGGCAACGGCGAGCGCACCGGCAACGTCGACCTCGTCGCGCTCGGCATCAACCTGTTCACGCAGGGGATCGACCCCGAGATCGACTTCAGCGACATCGACCAGGTCAAGCGCACGGCCGAGTACTGCAACCAGCTACCCGTGCCGGAGCGGAGCCCCTGGGCCGGCGATCTGGTCTTCACCGCGTTCAGCGGGTCGCATCAGGACGCGATCAAGAAGGGCTTCGAGGCGATGGCCGCGAAGGCCGAGGAGCAGGGCGTCACGGTCGACGAGATCGAGTGGGGCGTGCCCTACCTGCCGGTCGACCCCAAGGACCTGGGCCGCTCCTATGAGGCCGTCATCCGGGTCAACTCGCAGTCCGGCAAGGGCGGCGTCGCGTACCTGCTGAAGACGGACCATGCCCTCGACCTGCCGCGCAAGCTCCAGATCGAGTTCTCCGGGGTCGTGCAGAGCAAGACCGACGCCGAGGGCGGCGAGGTCACGAGCGAGCAGATCTGGGCGATCTTCAACGACGAGTACCTGCCGGCCTCGGCCGACGATGCCAAGTGGGGTCGGTTCGAGCTGCTCGGCACGCGCACGAACAGCGACATGTCCGGTGACGTCACGCTCGACGTCGTGCTGCGCGACGACGAGGAGCGCGTCGAGGCCGAGGGGCGCGGGAACGGTCCGGTCGCGGCGTTCATCGAGGTGCTGCGTGAGCGCGGCTTCGAGATCTCGCTCTACGACTACGTCGAGCACACGCTCTCGACCGGCGGCGACGCTCAGGCCGCGGCCTACGTCGAGCTGCAGGTCGGCGACCAGCGGCTGTGGGGCGTCGGGATCGACGGCGACATCTCGACGGCGTCGCTCAAGGCGATCGTCTCCTGCGTGAACCGGTCGATCCGTGCCAGGGCCGCCGCCGACGTGGACCTCGTCACGGCCTGAGCCCTCTCCCGCTTCTCCGCACCGTCACCCCGTGTGCGGAGGATTCGTCCGCGGCGCAACCGTCCGCGTGACTGCGCCTGCGCCCCGAGTCCGGCAGAACCTGCCGGACGAGGGGCGCAGACGTGTTTCAGGGGCGGATGATCGGGATCATCCCGGTCTCGGCGGCGACGCGCCGGCGGTAGAGCGCGCGCTGCTCCGGCAGCGAAAGGTCGAACACCACGGCCAGCACGCGGATGATCGCGGTCACGACGATGCCGATGATCGCGGCCGGCACGATGCCCATTCCGAGCGCGTGCGCGATCACGATGAAGGCGCAGCCCGCGCCGGCGGCGACCGCGTACAGGGATCCGACGTGCATGATCGAAACCGGCAGCCCCATGAGCATGTCACGGAGAACGCCTCCGCCGGCGGCCGCGCAGACGCCGATGAACACCGCGGGCACTTCCGGAAGGCCGAACGCGATCGCCTTGCTCGTGCCGAAGGCGCCGAACATGCCGATCACCACGGCGTCGAGGCCGACGACCACGGCGTTCAGGCGCTGGAAGAGGCCCGCGAGCAGCATGCCCACGAGCGCGGCGCCTCCGGCGGTGAGGAGGTACCAGTTGCTGTGCAGCGAGGCGGGCGGCTGTCCGAGCAGGATGTCGCGGATGAGGCCTCCGCCCATGCCGATCATGATCCCGATGATGGCGACGCCGAGCAGGTCGAGGCGGCGTTCGCCCCGGAAGCCGCTCGCGAACATGGCGCCCTGCACGCCGCCCAGGCCCACGCCCAGCAGATCGGCCCACAGCGGGATGGTGAAGGTCGGTTCGGTCACAGCTCTATTGTCCCCGGGAGTGGGATGATCGAGGAATGCCCACCTACCGAGACGAAGCGGTGGTCCTGCGCACCCACAAGCTCGGCGAGGCTGACCGGATCGTCACGATGCTCTCGCGTGCGCACGGCAAGGTCAGGGCTGTCGCGAAGGGGGTGCGCCGGACGTCGTCGAAGTTCGGCTCGCGGCTCGAGCCGTTCATGGTGGCGGATGTGCAGCTGTACCAGGGGCGTTCGCTCGACATCGTGCAGCAGGCCGAGTCGCTCGGCTCCTACGGCGCCGACATCGCGCTGCACTACGACCGCTACACGGCGGCCAACGCGATGGTGGAGACGGCCGATCGGCTGAACGATTCGGAGGCGACGCCCGAGCAGTATCTGCTGCTCGTGGGCGGGTTGCGCGCTCTCGCTCGCGGTGAGCATGCCGCGCGCAGCATCCTGGACTCGTATCTGCTGCGGGTCATGGCGCTCTCGGGCTGGGCGCCGTCCTTTGACGATTGCGCGCGCTGCGCGAAGCCCGGCCCGCACTCGGTGTTCGTCGCGCAGATGGGCGGCATCGTCTGCGACGAGTGCGCGCCCGTGGGCAGTCCGCGCATTCCCGCGACGGCGATCGAGGTGCTCCGCGCCCTGATCGCAGGCGACTGGGAGCGCGTGGATTCTGCGTCGGATCGTGACACCGCGGCGGCTTCCGGTGTGATCGCCGCCTATGCCCAGTGGCATCTCGAGCGGGGGATCCGCTCGCTCTCGCTCGTGGAAGGAACCCGTTGAGCCCCAAGCCGTACACCCACAAGGACGCCGTCCCGTACCGTCCGCTGGATTGGACCGGCGCGCAGCCGCCCGCGTTCCCCGCCGTGCCGAACCATGTCGCGATCGTCATGGACGGCAACGGCCGCTGGGCGAATCGCCGCGGGCTCAACCGCATCGAGGGGCACAAGGCGGGGGAGGAGGTGCTGCTCGACGTCGTGGCCGGTGCAATCCAGGCCGGTGTCAAGCACCTCAGCGTCTATGCGTTCTCGACGGAGAACTGGGCGCGCTCTCCCGAGGAGGTGCGCTTCCTGATGGGGTACAACCGCGACGTGCTGCACCGCCGTCGTGACCAGCTCAACGAGTGGGGGGTGCGGATCCGCTGGGCGGGGCGCAAGCCGCGTCTGTGGGGTTCCGTCATCAAGGAGCTGGAGTATGCGTCGGAGCTGACGCGCGGCAATGACACGCTCACGCTCACGATGTGCATCAACTACGGCGGGCGCATCGAGCTCGTCGACGCCATGCGTGCGATCGCGGAGGACGTGAAGGCCGGTCGGATGCGTCCGAGCGCGATCACCGAGAAGGCGATCCGCCGGCATCTGTACATCCCGGACATGCCCGATGTGGATCTGTTCCTGCGAAGCTCGGGCGAGCAGCGCACGTCGAACTTCCTGCTCTGGCAGTCGGCGTATGCGGAGATGGTGTTCCTGGACACCCTGTGGCCCGACTTCTCTCGCGAGGAGCTGTGGCGGGCGATCGGGATCTACCTCTCCCGCGATCGTCGTTTCGGCGGGGCGATCGATACGCCCGACGCCGTTGCGGGGGCCTGAGCCGGGTCGGAGTCCCAGGGCATGACCATCTGAGGTTCTGCCCGGGAGTCCGGTCTCGACGGCAACGGCACCGCTGGAGAGATGGCACGGCTGCTCCGGCGCGCCGGCGTGACCGACGCCATCCCCGAGCTGAGCCGGGGTTCAGGTGGTGGTGTGGGTTTGTGGGGGTGGTGGGTCGATGTCGCCCCAGGCGTAGCGGAGCGGGAGTCTTGGGTGCAGCACGGATCGCTGTCCGTCGGGGTGGTGGAGGACGAAGTCGTGTTTCCCGTCGCGGGTGATCTGCCATCGTCCGTGGTGGAGTTGCATGTGATGGAACCGGCAGAGGAGTATGCCCCGGTCGATGTCGGTGCGGCCCTCGTCTCGGGCCCATTCGTCGATGTGGTGTGCTTCGCAGTAGGACGCGGGTCGGTCGCAGCCGGTCCACCGGCATCCACCGTCCCGGATGGCGAGGGCGATGCGCTGCGTCGGCGTGAAGAGCCGTGATTCGCGGCCCACGTCGAGCGGGTTCCCGCAGGCGTCGACCGTGACCGTCACTGCCCCGGTTTCGCAGATGTGCCGTTCGGCGACCGTGGCGGGGAGGGCGGTGAGGCCGTCTTCAGTGAAAGCCGCCCCCGCAGTACCTTCGGGGGCGACCTGCTGCACGAGCCGGACTCCGGCCTGCCGGGTGCCGAACACCGCGGTCGGGTCGGCGAGAGCCCCGGTGCGGAGGAGGTCGAGGAGCAGGTCGTAGGAGAGCTGGTCGTTGGTGCGCGGGTCCGCGGCGAGGTCCGCGGCGGATGCCTTCTCTTCGGGGTCGACGAACCTGGGGCCGCCGCGGCGGGGTCGTAGCGCGGCCGCGAAGATCGTGTCCACGAGCGCGCCGCCTTCGTCATCGAACGCGATCGACGCCCGACGCATCCCGTCCTGGTCGAACCAGGTCCGGAACGCCCGCTTCTCATACCGCGCCAGGAACCGGCTCTCTGCGCCCTCGGGGTCGAGGAGATCCCGGATCGTGCGTGCCGATGCGGCGAGTTCTTCCACGGTCCGCCGCCCTGCTTCGTCGAGGAGTTGTGCGGCGGCGTGCACCCAGGCGTCGCCGGCGTCGTCGGGTGGGTCGCCCAGGCCGCGGCGGATCGCGTCGAACTGCGCCGATGTCACCGCCCCGGACCGCAACCCGTCCCTCAGCACCTGGCGCCACTCCCGCACGACAGGCTCATCCGGCGCCACGCCATCAGGGCTCCCGGGATCAGCGTCGTTCCCTGCACGGGTGTCGTCCGTGATCGTCTCGCCACCGGTGTCTTCGAGGAGTGCCTCCCCGACCCGTACCTGCCGGGCGGCTTCGGTCTTGCTCATCCCGCCGAGGTCCTGCATCAGGGACGCCGCGGACCGGTGTCCGCGCGCCTGCGCCAACCCCGCATGCCCCGCCTCCCGGGCCGAGCGGCGGGCGATCACCCCGGCGCAGATCACCTGCACCTGCTCCACCAGCCGGGCGACCTCACCCGCCTCGCGGAGCACGGCCACCGCCCCGGCATCGTCCAGCCCCTCGATCACGGCCTGCACGTCGGACGCGCCCGCGCCCGCATCGATCCGCCCGGCCAGGGTCGGGATCAGCGCCGCGATCGCATCCAACGTCTTCATGCCCCCATCCTCCTCGGGGTCACCGACATTCGAACCCCAGATCAACCCAGAATTCCCAAACCGGGAACAACCCCACAGAACACCAGATTGTGGAGGACGAACGACGCGGGATCCGAGTCCCCGCCGCGCGCCCTTCATGTCCTGTGGCACCCCCGTCCTCGCCGGTGCCGTAGAATGGTCGCTGCGAAGGGGAGTATTCCGACTTCACGCGATCGTCATCACGAGGCCCGTTGCCGGGCCTCCGGGCGCGTGACCGCCGTTCGACGGGGAAGAGACTTTCGGCCGTTGACCGACCTCTTCGAAAGGCCCCTGTGGACGTTCCCGTCTGGTTCGAAATCGTCTCGCTCGCCGTTCTGCTGCTGATCCTGATCGGCGACCTGCTCATCGTGCGCTGGCGCCCCCACATCCCCTCCACCAAGGAATCCACCCTCTGGGTCGTGTTCTACGTCGCCCTGGCGCTCGGCTTCGCCGGACTGCTGCTCGCGGTCGCGGGCGGACAGCATGCGGGGGAGTTCCTCACCGGATGGGCGCTCGAATACAGCCTCTCGATCGACAACCTCTTCGTGTTCGTGCTGATCATGGCCCAGTTCTCGGTCCCGAGGAAGCTGCAGCAGGAAGTGCTGATGGTGGGCATCATCATCGCGCTCGTGCTGCGCGGCGTGTTCATCCTGCTCGGCGTCACGATCATCGAGAACTTCGCCCCGGTGTTCTACCTGTTCGGAGCCTTCCTCATCTGGACCGCGATCCGTCAGGCGATGCCGGAGAAGGAGCAGGAGGACGAGACCGCCGCGAAGGAGGGCTTCGCCGTGCGCCTGGTGCGCCGCCTGGTCCCGGTCAGCGACGAGTTCGACGGCCCCAAGCTGCGCACCGTCGTGGACGGCAAGCGGATCTGGACGCCCATGATCATCGTGTTCGTCACGATCGGCGTCACGGACCTGATGTTCGCGATCGACTCGATCCCCGCGATCTTCAGCATCACGCAGAACAGCTTCCTCGTGTTCACAGCGAACATCTTCGCGCTCATGGGGCTGCGTCAGCTCTACTTCCTGCTCGGAGACCTGCTCGACCGCCTGCGTTACCTGCACTACGGCATCGCGGTGATCCTGGCCTTCATCGGCGTCAAGCTCGTGCTGCACGCGATGCACGAGAACAGCGTTCCGTTCATCAACGGCGGCAAGCCCATCGAGTGGGCGCCGGACGTGCCGATCTGGCTGTCGCTCACGGTGATCGTCGTCGCGATGCTCGGCGCCACCGGCGCGAGCCTGATCGCCTCCGGGCGCGAGAAGCGTCAGGAACGCTCGCTCGCGAAGTGACCGTGAAGGCCAGGGTGGGTGGGAAACACCCACCCTGGGCCGGGGTAAACTCATGCGCATGCAGGCGGTGCAGCTTCTCCTTAGCAGCCGCGGCGAGACCTCGATCTAGGCCTCTCTCGCCGCGGAGTCGCACCCTGCTCTTCAGGGGACCGGCCGCACCACTACCCAGGAGAAGCAACGCATGAACGACGCATCCCCCCGACCCCGGACGCTGGCTGAGAAGGTCTGGGACGACCACCTCGTGGTGAAGGGTGAGAACGGCGAGCCCGACCTCATCTACATCGATCTGCACCTCGTGCACGAGGTGACGAGCCCCCAGGCCTTCGACGGCCTGCGCGCCGAGGGCCGCCCGCTGCGCCGTCTCGATCTGACGATCGCGACCGAGGACCACAACACTCCGACGCTGGCGATCGACAAGCCGATCGCCGACCTCACCAGCCGTACGCAGATCGAGACGCTGCGCCGCAACGCCGAGGAGTTCGGCGTGCGCCTGCACTCGCTGGGCGACGCGGAGCAGGGCATCGTGCACGTCGTCGGACCGCAGCTGGGGCTCACCATGCCCGGCATCACGGTGGTCTGCGGCGACTCGCACACCTCCACCCACGGCGCGTTCGGCGCCATGGCGTTCGGCATCGGCACGAGCGAGGTCGAGCACGTCATGGCCACGCAGACGCTGCCGCTGAAGCCCTTCAAGACCATGGCGATCAACGTCGATGGCGCGCTGCGCCCCGGCGTCACGGCGAAGGACATCATCCTCGCCGTGATCGCCAAGATCGGCACCGGCGGCGGCCAGGGCTACGTGCTCGAATACCGCGGCAGCGCGATCCGCGCCCTCTCCATGGAGGGTCGCATGACGATCTGCAACATGTCGATCGAAGCCGGCGCGCGTGCCGGCATGGTCGCACCCGACGAGACCACCTTCGCGTACGTGCAGGGCAAGCCCCACGCGCCGCAGGGCCAGGACTGGGACGACGCCGTCGCGTACTGGCGCACGCTGCCGACCGATGAGGGCGCGACCTACGACGCAGAGGTGTTCATCGACGCCGACGCCCTGGAGCCGTTCGTGACCTGGGGGACGAACCCCGGTCAGGGCGTCTCGCTGTCCGCCACCGTGCCGAACCCCGCCGAGATCGCCGACGCGAACGAGCGCAGCGCCGCCGAACGGGCGCTCGAGTACATGGACCTGACCCCGGGCACCCCGCTCAAGGAGGTGAAGGTCGACGCCGTCTTCATGGGCTCCTGCACGAACAGCCGGATCGAGGATCTGCGCGCCTTCGCGTCCGTGATCCAGGGCAAGAAGAAGGCCGACGGCGTGCGCGTCATGGTGGTCCCCGGATCCGCGCGCGTCCGCCTGGAGGCCGAGGCCGAGGGCCTGGACAAGGTCTTCACCGACTTCGGCGCCGAGTGGCGGTTCGCCGGGTGCTCGATGTGCCTGGGCATGAATCCCGACCAGCTCGCTCCGGGCGAACGGTGCGCGTCGACCAGCAACCGCAACTTCGAGGGCCGGCAGGGCAAGGGGGGACGCACGCACCTCGTGTCGCCCCTCGTCGCCGCCGCGACGGCCGTGCGCGGCACGCTGTCCAGCCCGAGCGACCTCGTCGAGAACGGGCAGGAGGCCTGAGCATGGAGAAGTTCACCACCCACACCGGCGTCGCAGCCCCGCTGAAGCGCTCCAACGTCGACACCGACCAGATCATCCCCGCGGTCTTCCTGAAACGGGTCACCAAGACCGGCTTCGAGGACGCGCTCTTCCACGCCTGGCGCCAGGATCCGGAGTTCGTGCTCAACCAGGAGCCGTTCCGGAACGCGTCGGTGCTCGTCGCCGGTCCCGACTTCGGCACCGGATCCAGTCGGGAGCACGCCGTCTGGGCGCTGCGCGACTACGGGTTCAAGGTCGTGCTGAGCCCGCGTTTCGCCGACATCTTCCGGGGCAACTCCGGCAAGCAGGGCCTGCTCGCCGCGACCGTCGACGAGGCCGATATCGAGCGGATCTGGGCGCTGATCGACGAGGATCCCGGTCGGGAGATCACGGTCGACCTCGAGGCCCGCACGGCCACGATCGGCGCTCCGGCAGGGGCGGGAGAGACGACAGGCGAGCCCGTCTTCCAGACCAGCATCGGGATCGACGATTACACTAGATGGCGGCTCCTCGAAGGGCTCGATGACATCGGGCTCACGCTGCGCAACGAAGACAAGATCGCGCAGTTCGAGGCCCGCCGCGAGTCGTGGCGGCCACGTACGCTTCCTATTCGTTGAATCGGACGCGGCCGTGAGCCTGGGGCATCCGCCCCGACGGCTCCGGCCGCGCCCGTTCCACAAGAAGAGGCCCTGAATGACGACACCGCTGCACGAGACCACGCTCGCTTCGAAGCCTTCGGGCGATGTCCTGGCTATCCGCGGCGGACGGCCACTTCACGGCCGGGTGGACGTGAAGGGTGCGAAGAACCTGGCGACCAAGGCCATGGTCGCCACCCTCCTCGGCGAGACCGCGAGCACTCTGCGCGATGTCCCCGACCTGAGCGATGTCGCCGTGGTGCGGTCCCTGCTGGAGGTGCACGGCGTGCGCGTCACCGAGGGCGACGAGCCCGGTGCTCTGGTCTTCGACCCGAGCGACGTCGAGTCGGCGCACTTCGAAGAGATCGACGCCCACGCGGGCGCCTCGCGCATCCCGATCCTGTTCTGCGGCCCGCTGCTGCACCGCCTCGGCCAGGCCTTCATCCCCGATCTCGGAGGCTGCCGCATCGGCGACCGTCCGATCGACTTCCACCTCGACGCGCTGCGCAAGTTCGGCGCGGTCGTCGAGAAGCTGCCCAGCGGGATCCGCCTCTCGGCGCCGAACGGCCTGAAGGGCGCCAGCATCCACCTGCCGTACCCGAGCGTGGGCGCGACCGAGCAGGTGCTGCTCACCGCGGTGCGCGCACAGGGGCAGACCGAGCTGCGCAACGCGGCGATCGAGCCCGAGATCATGGATCTCATCGCGGTGCTGCAGAAGATGGGCGCGATCATCTCCTACGAGCCGAACAGGGTCATCCTCATCGAGGGCGTCGACACCCTGCGCGGTTACGACCACCGGTCGATCTTCGACCGCAACGAGGCGGCCTCCTGGGCGTGCGCGGCCCTCGCGACCGACGGCGAGATCTTCGTCGGCGGTGCGAAGCAGCAGGAGATGCTGACCTTCCTCAACGTCTTCCGCAAGGCGGGCGGCTGGTTCGACGTGCGCGAGGACGGGATCCTGTTCCGCCGTGACGGCGAGCTGAAGCCGGTCATCGTCGAGACCGACGTGCACCCCGGCTTCATGACGGACTGGCAGCAGCCGCTCGTGGTCGCTCTGACGCAGGCCCGCGGCCGCTCGGTCGTGCACGAGACCGTGTACGAGAACCGGATGGGCTTCACCGCCGCGCTCGTGAAGATGGGCGCCGACATCGTCGTGCACCCGCACGGCCTGCAGGACGGGCCCCGCCGGGTCGCACGCCGCGATCTCGAGCAGGCCGCTGTCATCACCGGCCCGACCCCGCTGCACGGCGCCGACATCGTGGTGCCCGACCTGCGCGGCGGATACAGCCACGTCATCGCCGCGCTCACGGCGACCGGCGAGTCGAAGGTCTCCGGCGTCGACATCCTCAGCCGCGGCTACGAGAAGTTCCTCGACAAGCTCACCGCGCTGGGTGCCGACTTCGATGTGATCGGCTGAGATGCGCGCGACCGCCGAGAAGACCCGCCCGAGCCTGTTCTGGTTCCTGGCGGTCTTCGTGGTGCCGTTCGTCTCGTTCCTCGCGAAGATCCGCATCCGGGGCGAGGAGAAGCTGCCCCGCTCCGGCGCCTTCGTGATGGCGCCGAACCACTACTCGGAGTTCGACCCGCTCATCGTCGCGGTCGCCGTCTGGCGGCTCGGACGCGCGCCTCGCTTCATGGCGAAGGAGAGCCTGTTCCGCGTGCCCGTGCTGGGCTGGGCACTGCGCGGCACCGGCATGATCCCGGTGGCGCGCGCGACCTCGGTCGCGGCCGCGAAGCAGACCATTGCACAGTCGAAGGAGCTCGTCGAGCACGGCAGGGGCGTGATCGTGTACCCCGAGGGCACGCTCACCCGCGACCCCGAGCTGTGGCCGATGCGCGGCAAGTCGGGCGCCGTCCGTCTCGCCCTGGCCGGACGGATCCCGTTGATCCCGATGGCGCAGTGGGGCACGCAGAACATCATGGGCCGCTACCAGAAGGGCCTCAGCCTCTGGCCGCCGCGCAAGAAGATCGATGTCGTGATCGGGGATCCGGTCGACATCTCCGACCTGTACGACCGCGCCGGCGAGAACGCCGCGCTGGTCGAGGCGACGGACCGGCTCATGGCGGCGATCACGGCACTCCTGGAGGACGTCCGCGGCGAGAAGGCTCCCGCCCAGCGCTGGAACCCGGCCGAGCACGGACAGAGGGAGACGGGTCGTCTTGACTCCTAGGAACGCACCGCGCACCGCGTCGATCCCGCTCGGGCCGCGCGTCACGGTGATCGGGGCCGGCAGCTGGGGGACCACCTTCGGCAAGATCCTCGCCGACGGCGGCGCCCAGGTCACGATGTGGGCGCGCCGGCAGGAGCTGGCCCACGAGATCGCCGAGGCGAAGCGCAACTCGCAGTACCTCTCCGGGATCAACCTGCCGCGCACGATGACCGCGACGCACCACCTGGCCGAGGCGATCCAGGGCGCGGAGCAGGTGTACCTGTCGGTGCCGAGTCAGACGCTGCGGGAGAACCTCAAGGCGCTGCGCCCGCTGCTGCGGGACTCGGACGTCCCTGTGGTGAGCCTCATGAAGGGCGTCGAGAAGCGCACCGGACTGCGGATGAGCCAGGTGATCGAGCAGGAGCTGCGCTGCGATCCCGATCGGATCGCCGTGGCGAGCGGACCGAATCTGGCCCTCGAGATCGCCCGCGAGCAGCCGACCGCCGCGGTCATCGCCTCGACCAGCCAGGAGACGGCCGACATCGTGGCGCGCACCGCGCGCAACCGCTACTTCCGCAGCTTCGTGAACACCGACGTCATCGGCACCGAGTTCGGCGGTGTGCTGAAGAACCTCATCGCCGTCGCGATCGGCATCGTCGACGGCGTCGGCTACGGCGAGAACACCAAGGCGTCGATCATCACCCGGGGGCTGGTCGAGATGACCGACTTCGCGGTGGCGAACGGCGCGCAGCCCGGCACCCTGCAGGGGCTCGCCGGGCTCGGCGACCTGATCGCGACATGCCAGTCGCCGCTCAGTCGCAACAACACGGCCGGGCGTCTGCTCGGCCAGGGATACAGCTTCCAGGACGTGGTCAAGCAGATGCAGCAGACGGCCGAGGGACTCGCGTCCGTCGCGCCGATCCTGCAGCTGGCCCGCGCCGCCGGCGTGGAGATGCCGATCGTCGAGCAGGTGAAGATGGTGCTGGACGGCGCCATGGATCCGCGCGACATCGCCCCCCATCTGACCACCGACGACGACACCCCGCAGGGGGAAGGGACGGGCAATGGACAAGCAGACGGTGGTGGTGCTCTTCGGAGGGCGCTCCAGCGAGCACTCGATCAGCTCCGCAACGGCGGGAGGGGTGCTCCGCGCCCTTGACCGGGAGCGCTACGACGTCATCCCCGTCGGGATCACCCGCGAGGGCGCATTCGTCCTCGAGGACGACGAGCCGGACAAGTTCCCGCTCGACGCCGCTCACCTGCCCGAGGTGGCGGACAACGGCACGCGTATCCAGTGGCCCGAGCCCGGAGGGATCCGCTCGCTGCGCGTGACCCGCGCCGACGGCTCCGTGGACGACCTGGGCGCGATCGACGTGGTGCTGCCGCTGCTGCACGGACCGCACGGCGAGGACGGCACGCTGCAGGGCTACTTCGACACGCTCGAGGTGCCCTACGCCGGCGGCGGGGTGCTGGATTCGGCGCTGTGCATGGACAAGCACTTCATGAAGGTCGCGCTGCAGGCCGCCGGCATCTCCGTCGCGCCCTGGATCACCGTGCGCGCCCGGCAGTGGACGGAGGACCCGCAGGGCGTCCGCGCCGCCGCGGAGGAGCTGGGCTCGCCGCTCTTCGTGAAGCCCGCCCGCGCCGGCTCCAGTGTCGGGGTGTCCAAGGTGACGGATCCGGCCGAGTTCGACGAGGCGATGCGCATCGCCCTCGCCGAGGACGACAAGGTGCTCGTGGAGACCGGCGTCGTCGGTCGCGAGATCGAGGTCGCGATCCTCGAGGGTGCAGAAGGACCGCGTGCGTCGGTGCCGGGAGAGATCGTGCTGACTTCACGCGGCTTCTACGACTTCGAGGGCAAGTACCTCGGCGGCGACGGCGTGGACGTGGTCTGCCCGGCGGAGCTCTCCGACGTCGAGATCGCCGCGATCCAGCAGGCCGGCGTCCGCGCGTTCGAGGCCGTGGACGGACGAGGGCTCGCGCGGGTCGACATGTTCCTCACTGCGGACGGCACGCTCGTCGTGAACGAGCTGAACACGATGCCCGGGTTCACGCCGATCTCGATGTTCCCCAAGTGCTGGATCGCGTCGGGGCTCAGCTACCGCGACCTCATCACCGAGCTGATCGAGGCGGGGCTGCGCCGCTAGTTCGACGGGCTCGGGGCGGGCGTCGCGTCCGCCCCGGGCCGCTCGACGCAGGCGTGGGTGGCGGGGATCGTCGCGATCGCCGCGGCGAGGCTCTTGTTGTCGATCACGTCGTTCGCGCTGACGCCCTTGTTCGGGGTGCTGTCGATGAACAGCTGCACGGCGGGCTTGCGGCCGTAGGTCGTGAGCGTGAGCAGCGGCGTCTTCGAGGTGTCGACGAGCCAGTCGATGCCCTGACGCGTCACGCACTGCAGAGTGCTCGTGGGCTCCGCCTCGGGCAGGCCGCAGGTGAGCAGCACGACGGACGGATCGCCCCAGGCGGCCGTCGCCTGTGCGTCGGTCCACCGCCGGTCGTGTCCGTCGATCGCGGGGACGTTCGTGAGCCGCACGGTCACGTCGGCGCAACGAGGGTCGTTGGCATCGTCCGCGGCGTTCAGGTGCACGGTCGAGCTGCACCCGGCCAGCAGTCCCGCTGCGAGCAGGAGGACGGTGACGACGGCGAGACGGCGGGGCATCCCCCCAGGCTACCGTTGAGAGCATGGTGGACCTTTCAGCTCCCGGATCCGATGCGACCGCGGAGGGCTTCGGATCCGACGATCCGATGATCGGCGACGTGAGCGAGGGGCGCGTGCTGCGCACGATCCTGAGCCGGACGCCCGCGGGGCGCGACGCGCTGCTCGGGCCCGGCGACGACGCCGCCGTGATCGCGGCTCCGTCAGGATCCGTCGTGGCGACCACCGACACGCTCGTGGAGGGGCCGGACTTCCGCGCGGCCTGGTCGAACGGCTACGACCTGGGCTGGAAGTCGGCGGCGGTGAACCTCGCGGACATCGCGGCGATGGGCGCGCGTCCGACGGCGCTGCTCGTGGCGCTCGCGGTGCCCAAGGACCGCCGGCTGTCGTTCGTCGCCGCCCTGGCCGATGGCTTTCGCGACGCCTGCGCCGCCCTCGCTCCGGGCTGCGCGGTGGTGGGCGGCGACCTGACCGTGTCGGCGACGCTGATGATCGCGGTCACCGCGCTCGGGGACCTCGAAGGCCGCCAGGCCGTCACCCGCTCCGGTGCCCGAGTGGGCGACGACATCGCGATCGCGGGGGAGATGGGGGTCGCGGGCCACGGACTCTCCGTGCTGTTCCAGCGCTTCCACCGCGACGGTGCGGCGATCCCCGTCGACGCCGCGGCTCTGGGTGAGGGGGAGGCCGAGGCGATCGCCGCGCAGCTGCGCCCGGCGCCGCCGATCGGGCTGGGTCCGATGGCCGCGATCGCCGGCGCCAGCGCGATGATGGACGTCTCCGACGGGCTCGCCCTGGATGCCGGCCGCATGGCGGAGGCCTCGGGCGTCACGATCGCCCTGGAGCAGACCGCGCTCGGCGCGCACCCGCGTCGCGCGCTGGCCGGCGGCGAGGATCATGCGCTGCTGGCTGCTTTCCCCGCCGGCGTGCTGCCGCCGGGCTTCCGCCGGATCGGATCCGTGATCGCAGCGGTGCCGGACGCCCCGGTGCTGTGCGACGGCGAACCGGTCGGCCCTCTCGGCTGGGATCCCTACCGGGATGCCGGAGCCGACGTCTCGCACTGACGGTCAGGGGGCCGTCGGCTCCGCCCACCACAGGGCGGTGTCGCCGTAGGCCTTCTCCCGGAGGAGGCTGAGACCGGCGGCGGCGAGATCCGGCGGCGTGGAGCGTTTCGCCCGCTCGATCACGACGACGGCGTCGGGGGAGAGCAGCGGTGCGAGAGCGACCAGGTCGGCCGTCATGTCGGCGTCGGACAGATCGTAGGGCGGGTCGGTGAAGACGAGGTCGAACGGACCTGCGGCACGGGCGAGGTAGCCGTGCACGGACGACTCCTGCACGCTCGTCCTCCCGGCCGCATCGCCGCCCAGCGCCTTCGCGACCGCGGCGGCATTGCGGCGGACGACCGCAGCGGCCGGCCGCCCTCTTTCGACGAGCACGGTGCTGCGCGCGCCGCGGCTGAGCGCCTCCAGGCCGAGGGCTCCGGATCCGGCGTAGAGGTCGAGCACGCGTGCGTCCGCGATCGCATCCATCGAGGACAGCGCGCCGAACAGCGACTCGCGCACCCGATCGCTCGTGGGCCTGGTTCCCTGCCCCGGCACATCCAGGCGGGTGCCGCCGGCCGCTCCGGCGATGATTCTCGTCACCCGTTCACCCTATTCGCCCCGAGGAGGATGCCCCAGCGCGGGCCGTCCCGCGACCCGCCGCGTCATACGGCGGCACAACGGCCCTCGGTGAGCGGAGCAGGGCCAAGATGGAGGAGTGGCCGAACCCCTTGCAGCACTGATCAGCATGCCCCGCCCGCAGATCATCGAGGCGGGTGAGGGCGTCGGACTCGCGACCTACACCTGGGGCGATCCGGACGCGCCTGTTGTGCTGCTCGTGCACGGCTTCGCCTCCAGCACGAGGGACAACTGGGTGCTCACGGGCTGGGCACGCGCGCTGGAGCGCGCCGGCTACCGGGTGCTCGGCATCGACCAGCGCGGCCATGGTGCGAGCGAGAAGCCGCGCCGGCCCGAGGACTACACGATGCGCACGCTCGCCGGCGACATCGAACAGGTGCTCGACACCTACCTCGTCGACGAGGCCCTCTACCTCGGCTACTCGCTGGGCGCCCGCGTGGGCTGGGAGGTGCTGCGCGACCTCGGGGACCGCGTCCCGCGCGCCGTGCTGGGCGGCATCCCCGACGGTCGCCCGCTGGAGCGGCTCGACGTTGCCGAGGTGCGGGCGTACCTGGCCGACGGGACCCCGGTCGCAGACCCCGCCACGCGGGACTACATCGCCCTCACCGAACGCGTGCCGGGCAACGACCTCGACGTGATGCTCGCGCTCGCGCTCGGCATGCGCGGGGAGGCGCGCACGATCGATCCGGATCCGGTCACCGCACCGGCGCAGCCGATCCTCTTCGCGACCGGATCCGAGGACCCCATCATCGACGGGTCGCGTCGCCTCGCCGATGCCTCGCCGCATGGATCCTTCTTCGAGATCCCCGGCCGGCATCACTTCAACGCGCCGGGGTCGAAGGCGTTCCGGGACGCGGCACTGGAGTTCCTCGGCGGTTGAGCACGATCCGCGCCGCGGCGCCGCCCTCGCGTGAGGGCGGCGCGCGCTGTCCGGAGCCCGCTCTAGACTTCTGAGCATGCCGCTCCGCCTCGATTCGCCGCTCGCCGTCGCGGTCGGCGACGGGAACGCGAAGGCGCTGCAGAAGGCCTTCGGCATGAGCACGGTCTGGGATCTGCTCTCGCACTACCCGCGCCGCTACGCGAACCGCGGCGAGCTCACCCCGATCCTCGACCTCCCGAAGGGCGAGACCGTCACGATCGTCGCCGAGGTGATGTCGGTGAGCGTGCGCGACATGAAGAACCGCCGCGGCGCGATGATGACGGTCGACATCGGCGACGGCGTCGGGCGCATGGTGCTGACGTTCTTCGCCAAGTACCGCGGCCAGCTCGAATGGCGCGAGAAGGAGCTGCGGGTCGGTCGACGGGGCGTGTTCACCGGCAAGGTCGGCGACTACCGGGGCGTCACCCAGTTCGCGCACCCGCAGTACGAGATGTTCGACGACGAGCTGCGTGCGCGCACCCAGGCCGACGTGCTGGTGACCACGCCGCTGCCGATCTACCCGGCCACGGCGGCGCTCACCACGTGGCAGATCGAAAAGATGGTCGGCACGGTCCTGGACGATCTCGGCCTCGTCCCGGAGCCCCTTCCCGAAGAGGTGCGTCGCGAGGAAGGGCTGCTCGATGCGCGCGTCGCGCTCGAGCGGATCCACCGCCCCCACACCAAGGACGAGATCGCGCCGGCGATCCGCACGCTGCGCATGCACGAGGCGCTCACGCTGCAGAGCGCCCTCATGCAGCAGCGCTATCTCGTGCGCATGCTCGACGCCACGGCTCGGCCGGCGAAGCCCGGCGGGCTGCTGGAGCGCTTCGACGCCGCGCTGCCCTTCGAGCTCACCCCCGATCAGGAGGCGGTCGGCGAGACGATCGCCGCGGACCTCGTCGGCGGGGCGCCGATGAACCGGCTGGTCCAGGGAGAGGTCGGATCCGGCAAGACGCTGGTCGCCCTGCGTGCCATGCTGCAGGTCGCCGAATCGGGCGGCCAGGCCGCGCTCATCGCGCCGACCGAGGTGCTCGCCGGGCAGCACCTGCGCTCGATCACGAAGATGCTCGGGCCGAAGCTCGCCCCGCTCGTGATGCCCACGCTGCTCACGGGGCAGATGTCCGCCCCCGAGCGCCGCAAGGCCGCCCTGAGGGTCGCGGCCGGTCAGGCCCTCATCGTGGTGGGAACGCACGCGCTGCTGGGGGAGAAGACGACCTTCGCCGACCTCGGCCTCGTGGTCGTCGACGAGCAGCACCGGTTCGGCGTCGAGCAGCGCGAGGCGCTGCGTGCCAAGGGCACGAGCCCGCACGCTCTCGTGCTCACCGCGACCCCGATTCCGCGCACCGTCGCGATGACCGTGTTCGGCGACCTCGACACCTCGGTGATCCGCACGATGCCCCGCGGGCGCGCGGGCATCGAGACCTTCGTCGCCCCGCTCGCCGACCACCCCGGCTGGTTCGCGCGGGTGTGGGAGCGCGCCGCGGAGGAGATCGAGAAGGGCCGTCAGGTGTTCGCCGTGTGCGCCGCGATCGACACCGACGATGGCGCCGAGGAGGCGGATCAAGAGCACTTCGCGGACGAGGAGGAGGAGAGCCGTGGACCGCGCTGGGGTGTGGTGCAGCTGCTGGCCGCCCTCGCCACGCATCCGAAACTGGGCGCCGTGCGGATCGCGGGTCTGCACGGGCGCATGAGTGCGGACGAGAAGGACACGATCATGCAGTCCTTCGCCCGCGGCGAGACCGACCTCCTCGTCGCGACCACCGTGATCGAGGTCGGCGTCGACGTTCCGAACGCCTCGACCATGATCGTCCTGGAGGCCGACCGGTTCGGCGTCTCCCAGCTGCACCAGCTGCGCGGGCGCATCGGCCGCGGTGGCGTGCCTGGTCTGTGCCTGCTCGTCACCGAGGCCGAGCAGGGGACGCCCGCCCGTGACCGCGTCGACGCCGTGGCGGCCACGCTCGACGGGTTCGTGCTCGCCGAGGTCGACCTCGATCTGCGCGGCGAGGGCGATGTGCTCGGCGCGCGTCAGTCCGGGGCGAAGTCGTCGCTCAAGCTGCTGCGGGTCATCAAGGACTCGGATCTGATCGCCCAGGCACGTGCGATCGCCGAGGAGATCATCGAGGCGGATCCGGCGCTGCAGCAGCACGAGGGGCTGCGCGAGGCGATGGCGCAGCGGCTCAGCATCGACGATCGTGCGGCGCTCGCCAAGAACTGAGCACGCCGAGAGGCCGCCGCTCGGTTGACGCAGAGATCCGCGCCGCTAGGGTGGATGCATGCGATGCACTGAGCGATCGGAGGAGACGAAGTGAGCGCTCGGATCGCCGTCGTCCCCGGTTCCTTCGACCCGCCGACCCTCGGCCATCTGGATGTTATCCGGCGTGCCGCAGCCCTCTACGACGAGCTGCACGTGCTGGTGGTGCACAATCCGGACAAGCAGGCGATGCTGCCCGTCGCCCAGCGCCTCACGCTGCTGGAGGAGTCGATCGCCGAGGCCGGCGTGACGGGGACCGTCATCATCGGATCCTGGAGCATGGGCCTCCTGGTCGACTACGCCAGGGATGTGAACGCCGGGGTGCTCGTCAAGGGGATCCGCTCGCAGGTCGATGTGGCGTACGAGTCGCCGATGGCGATCGTCAACCGCCACCTCGCCGACATCGAGACCGTGTTCCTGCTGCCGGATCCCGCGCACGCCCTCGTCTCCAGCTCGCTGGTGCGCCAGGTCGCCGCGCTCGGCGGCGATGTGTCGCCGTTCGTGCCGCCCGCGGTCGCCCGCTTCCTCGACACCGGCTCGCGCGGCATCTGAGGACCGGCCTGCGTCCAGGTCGGCCCGGTAGACTGTTCCGGTGAAGACGCGACGCAATGGACCGTTCGTGCTGCCCGTGCGCGACATCGTTCGCCGACCGGGAGAGATGCGCGAGCACCGCATCACGATCCCTCTCGCGGAGCAGTGGGGCGAAGGCCTCGTCTCCGTCGAGAAGGGCGAGGAACTCGACCTCGACATCCGGCTGGAGTCGGTGCACGAGGGCATCCTCGTCACCGGAGAGGTCGATTCGACGTACCGCGGAGAGTGCGGACGATGCCTGAATCCGATCGAAGAGCCTGTCGAAGTCGAGTTTCAAGAGCTTTTCGCGTACCCTGGAGAGGAAGCGAACGACTTCGAGGTTCAAGACGACCACGTGGATCTTGAAACTCTTGTCAGGGACGCGGTGGTTTTGGCGCTCCCGTTTCAGCCGGTGTGTCAGCCGGATTGCCCTGGACTCGACCCCGAGACCGGTGAGCGGCTGACCGGAAGCGCCGGGAAAGAGCATGACGCTCCCGTCGATCCTCGATGGGCCGCGCTCCAGCAGATCACAGACCACGGAAACGCAGCGGAATAGCTGCGCGCCCAGAACACAGAAGGTAAGCAACCATGGCCGGTAACCCCCCGAAGCGCAAGGTCTCCCGTTCGAACACCCGCTCGCGTCGCGCGCAGTGGAAGGCGGAGGCTCCTGCCCTCGTCAAGACCATCGAGAACGGCAAGGTCGTCTACAGCCGTCCCCACCAGGCGAAGGTCGTCACCGACTCGCAGGGCACCGAGCTGTTCCTCGAGTACAAGGGCCGCAAGGTCGCCGACGTCTGATCGATCCGTCGATCATGGCAGAAGTCCCCGCAGGGACGCGCCCTCTTTCTGAGCAGCTCGGAGTCGATATCGACCCCGAGCTGCTTCAGCTTGCGCTCACGCATCGTTCGTACGCGTACGAGAACGGCGCCATCCCGCACAACGAGCGCCTCGAGTTCCTCGGCGACTCCGTGCTCGGCCAGGCCGTGACGGTCATGCTCTACACGACCCTTCCCGACCTCGATGAGGGGTCGCTGGCGAAGCGGCGTGCGAGCGTGGTGTCGACGGTCGCCCTGGCGGAGGTCGCCCGCGGGATCGGCCTCGGCGCGCACATCCTGCTCGGAAACGGCGAGGAGCGCACCGGCGGCCGCGACAAGGACTCGATCCTGGCCGACACCATGGAGGCCGTGTTCGGCGCCACCTACCTGTCTGCGGGCCCCGAGGCGGCGACCGCGCTCGTGCTGCGGCTCATCGAACCGCTCCTCGGCGACCCGGAGCGCTACGGCGCGGCGATGGATCCGAAGACCGCGCTGCAGGAGCTGTCCGCGCGTCGCGGGCTCAGCGCGCCCGTCTACGCCGTGGTCTCGACGGGACCAGATCACGACCGGCGCTTCACCGCGACGGTGACCGCGGGCGAACTCGCGACCACCGGCACCGGGACGAGCAAGAAGACGGCGGAGATGGCTGCGGCACTGGCCGCCTGGCACGTGCTCAGCGACCGTGCCTGAGCTCCCCGAGGTCGAAGTCGTCCGTGCCGGCCTCGCTCCGGCGATGACCGGGGCGCGCATCGTCTCGGTGGCCGTGCAGGACGAGCGCGCCCTCACCCGGCACGCCGCAGGTGCCGCGGACTTCGTCGCGCGGCTCGAGGGATCCGAGGTCGCGACCGTGGCGCGCCGCGGCAAATTCCTCTGGATGCCCCTCGCCACAGCCGGATCCGACGGCCGGTCCGCGATCGTCGGTCACCTCGGCATGTCGGGGCAGCTGCTGCTGCGCCGTCCCGATGCCGAGGCCGAACGGCACGAGCGGATCCGACTGTTCATCGAGCACCCGCAGCACGGCGAGCTCGCCGTCGTCTTCGCCGATCAGCGCACCTTCGGATCCCTCGCGGTGGACGCCCTCGTGCCCACCGCCGACGCGCGTGCCGCCGGATGGGGGAGCGCCGAGCCGTTCATCCCCTCGCAGGTCTCGCACATCGCGCGGGATCCGATGGACGAGGCGTTCCAGGACGGAGTGTTCCGCGGGGCGCTGCGCACGCGGTCGAGCGCCATCAAGCGCGTGCTGTTGGACCAGGGACTGATCAGCGGTGTCGGCAACATCTACGCCGACGAGTCGCTCTGGGCGGCCCGGATCCACCCCGAGACCCCCGCGTCCGCGCTGCCGACCGTGGCCGTGAACCGCCTGCTGGCCGAGGTGCGGGCCGTGCTGGAGAAGGCGCTGGCCGAGGGCGGCACGAGCTTCGACGCCCAGTATGTGAACGTCAACGGCGAGGCCGGCTACTTCGCGCACTCCCTGAACGCCTATGGACGCACGGGGCAGCCGTGTCCGCGCTGCGGTGGTCCGATCCGCCGTGACGCGTTCATGAACCGCTCCAGCCACTTCTGCCCGCGGTGCCAGCGGATCTCCCGGAGGCCCTGAGTGCGCAAGATCAGGTCCCGGCCGTTGCGCGTGCTGCGCGTCTACCTCTGCGTCCTGCCGCTCGCCGCGATGGCCACGTTCTACCTTCTTCTGGCCGACAGCTTCACCGCCTCCTCGGTCCGTGATCTGGCCGATGCCCGGTTCGGTCTGCCCTTGGCCTGGGTCCAGCAGGATCTCTCCCGCTACGAGCCGACCTCCTTTCCCGTGACGATGAGCTTCCACTGGCAGCGCGCCTGGTACGACCCGATCGCGACGAACTACGACGCCGTGGCCGGCGTCGCGAACGTCCTTCTGGCCGGTGCGGCCCTGACGGCGTGCGGATACCTGGCGCTCCCGGTCGTGAGGGCGCTCAAGCGGACGGGCGCCGCGTCCTCCAGCGTCGAGGCATGACGAGGGACGCATCCTCCTGGCCGACGCGGCGCCACGCAGACGTCCAGACGGGGGACGCGCTGCGGCGCATCGCCAGGACTGCGGCAGAGCCGTCGATCGAGCTGCTCAGGGAAGGGCTCATCGCTCGGATCCCCGAACTGGCGGCGCTGGGCTCCGTTCCGCAGGATCCTCGATGGCACCCCGAGGGCGATGTGCTGACGCACTCGCTTCTCGCGGTCGACGCCGCCGCGCGTCTGTGGGATGCCCGCCCCGGGCCGAACGACCGTCGGGAGATCGTCGTCCTGGCCGCGCTGTTCCACGACATCGGGAAGCCGGCGACCACTCGGTCGGACGCCGCCTCTGTGACGTCGCACGGCCATGCGGAGGTCGGGGGAGAGATCGTCTTCGAGGTGGGTGGTCGTCTGGGGTGGCCGGCCCGAGAGGTCGGGGCCGTCGTCGCGCTGGTGCGTCACCACATGGCACATGTCTCCGTCCAGGGCGATCCCACCCGACGGGCCGTCGGTCGGCTCGGCCGACGACTCACCGAGGCCGGCACGTCGCTCGATGAGTGGTCTCTTGTCGTCTCCGCAGACGGCGCGGCCCGCGGATCGGGCTCGGTGGTGTCCCGCGCCGAACCCTGGCTGCGCGTCGCCTCCGACATGCGGTAGCCGACGCGAACGGCGCTCCGCTCAGTGCTCGCCCTTGATCACGAAGTAGGAGCCGCGGATCTCACCCGCGAGCTTCGACCGCTGGCGCGCGAATTTGAAGGCCGACAGCTCCTCGGGGATCTCCATGCCGAGCGACAGCTTGAAGCCGACCGCGCGCTTGCCCTCATCGGCGAGCGTGTACATCGCGTTGATCGCGAGCCCGGAGGCGTAGAAGACATAGCCGAATCGGATCCCGTCCGCCTCGAAGCCGCTCACCTCGAGCGCAGGGCTCGCGATCACGATGCCGCGCTCCTCGCGCAGGATCTCCGTCACCCAGTCCAGGGTCTCCGGGTCCTCTTCGGGCGTGCTCACGGTGAACGGGGATCCGTACTTGTTGGTGATGTAGCGCGCCTCGTTCGCGCGCAGACCGGCCAGCGCCTCGGCGATGGGCGAGGACTCAAGCCCCGCGGTCGAGACGGTGACGAAGTCGACGATGCTGCTCATGCGATGCTCCCCGGTGACGATGACAGGACGGATCCATTCTGTGCCACGTCGGCGTCGCCGTCATTTGGCGGAGTGCGGCAGGGGAGCGCTGCCCATCGGCGCCCGGCAGCGCGTCGTCTAGCGTCGAGACATGACGCGGAACAAGCCCTGGATCCTGTTCGACATCGGCGGAGTGCTCGAGCTCGTCGAGGACGGGGTCTGGCAGGAAGACCTCAAAGAGCGCTGGGCGGATCGCGCCGGGATGAGCCGTGCGGAGTACGACACGGCGATCGAGCGGGCGGACCTTCCCCGCATCGATCTTGTCCAGGGGCGCGCCCAGGAGTACTGGGACGGGTTCGCCCAGGCGCTCGGGTTCGCCCCCGCCCAACGGGACGAGGCGCTGGCCGAGATGTGGGACGCGTACTGCGGAGCCGAGAACAGCGAGCTGATCGACTACGCCCGCACGCTGCGTGCGCGCGCCGGCGTCGCGATCCTCTCGAACTCCGCCGACGGGGCCCGTGAGGAGGAGGAACGCCGCTACGGCTTCTCCGCCGTCTTCGACCCGATCTGCTACAGCCACGAGATCGGCGCGAACAAGCCGGACCCGGAGGCCTACACCGCTGCCCTGGCGGCGATGCGTGCGGAGCCTGCGGACGTGTTCTTCGTCGATGACCGCCGGCAGCAGATCGACGGCGCCGCACGCCTGGGCATCCGCGGCATCGTGCACCGGGACAACCGGACGACGATCGCGGCCGTCGAGGACTTCCTGACGGCCGCGATCGGATCCTGAGGCTCGGGCCGGGAGGTTCAGCCCGCGAAGGCGCGCATCAGGAGCGGCCGGGTGAGCCGGGTCGCGATCCACACGAGCGCGATGCCGGCGGCCAGGACGGCTGCGATCGTCGCGACGGAGAGCGGCGCCGTGATGAGCGCGATCCCGAGCAGCGGGAAGATGAGCACGGCCGCGCAGAGGGCGGATCCCAGCGCGGTGATCAGCAACGGAGACATCACGGCGCGCCGCCGCGCGGAATCGACGGTGGCCGCAGGGACTCCGAGATAGTGCAGGCTGCGGTGCAGGTCGCGCTGATCGAGGATGTCGGAGGCCTGCGTCACGGCGACGGAGCAGCCGACCATGAGGAACGACGCGACCAGCGTGATGATGAGTCCGGTCCGCATGTCGGTGAGCAGCGCCAGATCCTGTGCCGTGGGATCGCCCGCGCTCAGCACGTCCATGAGGGCGACACCCGTCCCCGCGAACACGGCCATGAAGCTCGCCATCGCCACGCCGCTCACCTGGCGCCAGGCGCCCTTCGCATCGTCGAGCACGATGCGCGCGGCGAGCAGCCGCTGCGGGGTCTTCGCCCGGCGCAGCTGCATCCGCGCGCCGATCTTCAGCACCCAGGGACCGATGAGGTTCAGGACCAGCAGGCCGACCCCGAAGATCGCGACCAGGGCGGTGATCATCGCGATCGCGCCGCCGATGCCCGGCACCACGAATCCGGCGGTGAATCCGGCGGCGACCAGGACGACGGCGATGATCGCGCGCACCCAGTGCGGCGTCGGCGGTGTGGTCCGCGTGCGCACGCCGAGCGGCGAGATCACGACGCGGCGCAGTCCGATCACCGCGCTCAGGGTCGCGAGCAGCACGGTTCCGACCGCGATGGCGGCCATGAGCCAGGGCGGCAGCAGCACGGCGGCGCCCAGGGGCGCGCCCCGGAACGGGATGAGTCCCACGAGCGGGGCGAGACCCAGCGCCAGCACCACTCCGCCGACGACCCCGGCGGCCGCGATCAGTGTCGACTCGACCACGGCGATCACGCCGACGCCGAACCCGGTGACGCCGAGCAGGCGCAGCGTCGACAGCCGCTCGTCCCGGCGCCGGGCGGACAGCCGCGCTGCAGCGCCGCCCAGCGCGGCGAGCGGAAGCACCAGCAGCACGAGGGCGACCGCCGCCAGGATCTGGTACATCAGGGCGTACTCGTCGGTCCACTGCCAGAACGCCTGGGCTCCGCCGACCACCGTCAGCACGAGGGCCGAGACCACCGCGAAGGCGACCATGGGGATCACCACGATTCCGGCGGATCCCGGTGCGGGACGCAGCAGCAGCCGCAGCGTCGCGGCGTTCACGCGGCGACCGCCGCGCCGAGCACGCGACCGTCGCGGACGGCGATCGTCCGCGAGCAGCGCGCGGCGACCTGCGGGTCGTGCGTCACGACGACGAGCGTGCGGCCCTGACCCGTGGTCGACCAGAGCAGCGCATCCATGACCTCGGAGGAGGTCGCGGAATCCAGCGCGCCGGTCGGCTCGTCCGCGAACACGATGCTCGCGCCGGTGACCTGCGCGCGGGCGATCGCGACGCGCTGCGCCTGACCGCCGGAGAGCTCGCCGATCCGGCGATCCTCCATACCCTGCAGGCCCAGCGCCGCGAGCCAGCCCGCCGCGCGCTGCGTCGCCTCCGCACGCGGGATCCCGGTGATCATCGCGGCGAGCGCGACGTTCTCCACCGCGGTGAGCTCCGGCATCAGGAGCCCCTGCTGGAACACGAACCCGAACGACTCGCGGCGCAGTCGCGATCGCGCCGATTCGCCCAGCGCGCTCACCTCGATCGGCCCGCCGGCCGGGGGCGTGAACTGCACGCGACCCGCATCGGGCCTGGTGATGCCGGCGAGCACATGGAGCAGGGTCGTCTTGCCGGTTCCGGAAGCTCCCATGATCGCGACGGACTCCCCGGCGGAGATGCCGAGGTCGACGCCGGCGAGGGCGCGGGTGGGGCCGAACGACTTGATCAGACCGTGGGCTTCGATGACTGCTGTGCTCATGCCTCCAGCCTCGTCGCCACCGCCGGGCGGATCATCGGCCGCCGGAGTGAGGATCCGGACCGGACGTCATCCTCCGGGATGATCCTGGGGGAGGGATCAGTCGAGCACCTTCTTCCAGGCCCCGCCGTAGGCGATCGGGACGAAGCCGAGCTGCTCGTTGATGGAGAGCATCGGGCGATTCTCCTCCGCGTTGTAGGTGACGATGCGGGCCGAGCGAGGGAAGCGGTCGTGCCAGGCCAGCAGTCCCGCGGTCTTCACGAGCAGGCCCAGCCGATGGCCGCGGTGTGCGGCCAGCACGAGGGTGTCGTTCTGCTGGGTGACGCTGTCGTCGGCGCCCTTGAGCGAGAGCTCGTTGTACGCGCAGAGCTCGCCGGTCGCGATGTGCTCCGCGGCGGTCACCTGCACGGTGTGGCCCATGTTCAGCCAGCGCGCGTCCTGCTCGCGGACGCGGTCCGCGTCCCAGATCTCCTCCGGCGAGTCCATGTCGGCATCCGGGGCATCCGTCGACATGCGGGACTTCATCCGCGCGTAGCCGTCGAGCCGTTCGTCCGGGGTCGGCAACAGCCATTGCACGACGCGGTATCCGGATGCGGCCTCCTCGGCGGCGGTCCGCAGCGCGGGAAGGTGCTCGTCCTCGCCCCAGCGGTACTCGCTGACGCGATCGACCTGCTCCAGGGTCCAGCCCTGCGCGAGCAGGAAGCGTGCGGTGTGGTCGCGCGGGACGCTGCCGAAACCGGTCGGCGGGTCCAGCACAGGGTCCGCCGACGGAAGGTGCTCCGTCCACACGTGCAGGGTGCGCACGCCGTCGGCGCGGGCGAGCCGCTCCAGATGGGCGGCGACGGCGGTGGCGATGCCTCGGCCCTGCTCCTCGGGGAGCACGTTGATCGCCATCGTGGCGGTGTCGCCGCTGCCGTCGCGGGAGATGTTCAGGAGCGCGATGCCGATGGTGCGCTCCCCGATGACGATCCGCCACTGGCGTCGCCAGGTATAGGCGTCCGGGGTGAGCAGCGGGAGCAGCTCGTCCGGGGTGAAGCTGTCGTCATCGCGGCCGGACGCCGCCTCGAGGGTTCGATTGCGCACGTCCGCGTAGTCGCGGAAGGGGCCGGGCGCCCCCGCATCCGCCCGTGCGGGGAGCGCGAGCGGATGCAGGGACGCATCGGCCGGGAGGGCGATGAACGGGTCGTCGTTTCGAGCGTCGGTCATCAGAGCACCTGCCGTGTCGGGCTCTGAGCCAGACGGCTCGCCTCGTACTGCTGGAGCAGGCGGAGGCGACGGGCCTCGGCGAGCGCCGAGCGCGCCTGGTCCTGCGTCGCAGGCCGCGACCGCACGATGAGGTGCAGGGCGATGCGCAGGGCCACACGCTGTGCGAGCGACAGGTTGCGGAGCTCCTCCTCGCGGGGGAGCTGGATGGACAGGTCGCGCTCGGAGTGAGCGCTCTGCTTCGACTCGGTGGGAGGCGAAGCGTGCAATGCGGTATTCACGGTGATTCGCTTTCGTTGGTCGTGCCGGAAAGGCGGTTTCGCTCCACGGCAGGGTCGTCCGGTGGGACGCCGCGACGTGTCACGGGTGAGGGGCGGATCCGACGCACGGGTCGGATCGTGCGGGCGATCGATGGATCCGCACGATCTGATGATCGGGATGATCCGGTGATCGGGACGATCCTGTGATCGACACGGAGGACCGCGGATCGGATCGCGGACGCCCGAAGGCGTCAGGCCGGCCTCAGGCCGGGACGAGGGAGCGCGTCTGTTCTACGCGTCGAAGCGCGCGCAGACGCCGGCGGAAGTCGCCGAAGACGCGTCGATCCCACGGGATGGGGTGAATGCGATGCGGTTGTTCATCATGTCCGGCAACCTCCTTTCTCGGCTCGGGTTGTCACGCTAGCGGAGCTTCATAGAAGACGTCAAGCCGACACTCAGAAATCCCTGGACCTCGGGCGTTTCCCGCACGGCCGCAGGGGTCGCCGCGATAGCGTAGACGCCGTGAACTCCGCCGATCGCCGAGCGTGCCCATGCACCTGAAGAGCCTGACCCTCAAAGGGTTCAAGTCCTTCGCGCAGCCGACGACGTTCGCCTTCGAGCCGGGTGTGACCTGCATCGTCGGACCGAACGGATCCGGCAAGTCGAACGTCGTCGACGCGCTCGCCTGGGTGATGGGGGAGCAGGGGGCGAAGACCCTGCGCGGCGGCAAGATGGAGGACGTCATCTTCGCCGGCACGTCGACGCGCGGTCCGCTCGGGCGCGCGGAGGTGCAGCTCACGATCGACAACAGCGACGGAGCGCTGCCGATCGAGTACGCCGAGGTGACGATCAGCCGCACACTGTTCCGCAACGGTTCCAGCGAGTACGCGATCAACGGCGAGGGCTGCCGGCTGCTCGATGTGCAGGAGCTCCTCAGCGACTCCGGTCTGGGCCGGGAGATGCACGTCATCGTCGGCCAGGGGCGTCTCGACACCGTGCTGCAGGCCTCCCCGGAGGACCGCCGCGGGTTCATCGAGGAGGCTGCGGGGATCCTCAAGCACCGCCGCCGCAAGGAGAAGACGCTCCGAAAGCTCGACGCGATGGAGACGAACCTGACGCGGCTCAGCGACCTGGCCGGGGAGATCCGCCGCCAGCTGAAGCCGCTCGGGCGACAGGCGGAGATCGCGCGCGAGGCGCAGACGATCGCGGCCGTCGTCCGCGACGCCAAGGCGCGGATCTTCGCCGACGACGTGGTGATGCTGCGCACGGCGCTCGCCGACCACACCCGGAACGAGCACGAGCGGCACGCCGAGCGCGTGGTGCTGAGCGAGCAGGCCGACGCGGTGCGCGCCGAGATCATCCGGCTGGAGGCGCTGCAGAACTCCGCGGCCGTCGACGAGGCGCGCCGGGTCGCTTTCGGGCTGGAGCAGGTGCAGGAGCGCGTGCGGGGGCTCTTCACGCTCGCCAATCAGCGGCTCGCGCTGCTCGGGTCCGACGAGGACGATGCCGCCGTCACGGCCGTGACCGTGACGCAGGCCACGATCGACGAGGCGAAGGACGAGGTCGAGGAGATCTCGTCGGGGATCGGTCGCGCGCAGGACGCGGCGCACGAGTCGACCCGTGAGGTCGCGAGTGCACGCGCGGAGCTCGACGCGCTCGATGTCGACATCGCCGAGCAGAGCGCCCTGGTCTCCGCGCACGACATGCGTCTGACGACCCTGCGCGGACAGGCGGAGGCCGCCGCATCCGCTCTGGCCGCGGTCCGCGGCGCCGTGCTGCGTCAGGAGAACGCGCTCGAGGCGGCGCACGGACGTCGTCGCGAGGCCGCCGAAGCACGCGAGCGGATCGAGGAGGGCGAGGCGCCGGAGGGCACCGCCGCAGAGCACGCCGAGGCGTACGAGCGGGCGCAGGCCAGGGCCGTCTCCGCCGAGACCGCACTCGGCGAGCTGCGTGAGCGGCTGCACGCCGCAGAGCGCGAGTCCGAGGCGCTCACCGCGAAGGCGGCGGCCCTCGGCAGCGCGATCGCCGTCACGGGCGGCGCGGCGGAGATCGTCGCGGCCGGTCATGCCGGTGTGCGCGGGCTCGTCGGCGACGCGGTCCAGGTCAAGCCGGGGTACGAGGCGGCGATCGCCGCCGTGCTCGGCCCGCTCGCCGAGGGCGTGCTCGTGGACGACGCGGCTGCGGCTTTCGCCCTCGCCGGCGATGACGAGACCGCGGGCTCCTACGACATCGTCATCGCCCAGGGCGCGTCGGCCGTGGTCTCCGATGCGGGGATCCCCGGCGCGACTCCCGCGACGCAGGTCGTGACCGCGCCGGCCGGGGTGCTCGGAATCCTCTCGCACGTCGCGATCGTGGACGACCTGGGCGCGGCGCGGTCCGCGCACGCGGCGGCCGTCGCCGCCGCCGGGGTGCCGCTCACGATCGTCACCCGCTCGGGCGAGGTGCTCACCGCGCACACCCTGCACACCGGATCCGGCGGGGAGCGCTCCCGGCTCGAGCTGGTCGCGGAGCGGGATGCGGCGGTCGACCGGCTCGACGAGGTGCGCGTCGTCGTCGACTCGCTGCGCGAGGCGCGGGAGGACGCGACCGAGGCGCTCGAGACCGCGCGGCGCGTGTCCCGCGACGCGCTGCGCACGCTGCGCGAGCACGACGCCGCGCTGGCCACGCACACCGAGCAGGTCAACCGCGTGACCGTCCAGCACGAGTCGGCGATCGCCGAATGCGAGCGCCTCGAGGCGGGTCTCGCCCAGGCCCAGTCCGCCGTCGCGGATGCGGAGGCGCATGCGGATACCGCGAAGGGCGCGCTGGCCGAGGCCGAATCCGCGCCGCGCCCCGTCCTGGACGTCTCCGCGAGGGACGGACTGCTGGAGGCGCTCGAAGCCGCACGCGAGGCAGAGATCAAGGCGCGCCTCGGCGTCGAGACCATGCGCGAGCGCGTGCGCGCGGCCCAGACGCGGGTCGCCACGCTCGAACGTCAGCGCGAGCGGGAGCGCGAAGCTGCGGCGGAGGCCGCCCGTCGTGCGGTGATCCGGCGCGCCCAGCGGGAGACCGCCTCCGGAGTCGCTGCGGAGCTCCCGCGGATTCTGGACTCGATCGACCGCTCCGTGGCCGAGGCGCGTCTGGCCCTGGCCGCCGCAGAGGCGGCGCGCTCGGCGCAGAACGAGGAGCTCGGGGAGCTGCGGCGGCAGGACTCGTCGATCCGCGAGCGCCTCGCAGGCCTCACCGAGAGCGTGCACGGGCTCGAGCTGCAGATCCATGAGAAGAAGCTGCATCTGTCCAGCCTGCTGGAGCGCGTGCAGTCGGAGCTCGCCCTCGACGAGGACATCCTGGTCGCGGAGTACGGTCCGGATCAGCTGGTTCCCCGCGACGTCGTGGTCGTCGACGCGGATCGGGACGAGGTCGTCGAGGATCAGGACGACGAGGACGCGCCGGCGGATCGGGAGCCCTCCGGCATCCCGTTCGACCGCCGCATCCAGCAGCGCCGCCTGCAGGAGGCCGAGCGCAAGCTCGCCCAGCTGGGACGCGTGAACCCACTCGCCCTCGAGGAGTTCGCGGCGCTCGAGCAGCGGCACGCGTTCCTCACCGAACAGCTCGCGGACCTCACCAAGACCCGGCAGGATCTGCTCACGATCATCACCGAGCTCGACGAGCGGATGCAGACGATCTTCGCCGCCGCGTTCGAGGACACGCGCCAGGCGTTCGGCGAGGTGTTCCCGCTGCTCTTCCCCGGTGGTGCCGGCAGCATCTCGCTCACCAAGCCCGACGACCTGCTGAACACCGGCATCGAGGTCGCGGTGCGCCCGGTCGGCAAGAAGATCGAGCGGCTCTCGCTGCTGTCCGGCGGGGAGCGCTCGCTCGCGGCCGTCGCCCTGCTGGTCGCCATCTTCAAGGCCCGCCCCAGCCCGTTCTACATCCTGGACGAGGTCGAGGCGGCGCTCGACGACGCCAACCTCGGCCGCCTGCTGACCGTGTTCGAGCAGCTCCGTGCCAGCTCGCAGCTGCTCGTCATCACGCACCAGAAGCGCACCATGGAGATCGCCGATGCGCTCTATGGCGTCTCGATGCGGCAGGACGGCGTGTCCGCGGTCGTCGGTCAGCGCGTCGGGGATCGCGCGGCCGCCGCGGTCTGAGCCTGCGCGTCGAAGGCCGGCCGCGCGCCGTCGGCGAACACGCCGGATCCGCCGGGCCGCTCCCCGTAGGCTGGAGGCATGGCGGAGAAGTCCTGGTCCCTCGGTCGCGCGCTGCGCGGCATGTTCGTCAAGCCCACGATCGATGAGGACACCTGGGACGACCTCGAGACGGCGCTGCTCACGGCGGACTTCGGCCCGGACATCACCGAGCGGCTGGTCGACGAGCTGCGCGCGAAGGTCGAGAAGTACCGCACGACGGATCCGAAGGATCTGCAGCGGATGCTCCGGGAGACGCTCGAGGAGCACTTCGCGAAGTTCGACACCACGCTGAAGCTCACGGAGCGTCCCGCCGTGGTGCTCGTCGTCGGCGTGAACGGCGTCGGCAAGACCACCACGATCGGCAAGTTCACGAAGTTCCTGCGCGGCTATCAGCGCTCGGTCGTCGTGGGCGCCGCGGATACATTCCGCGCTGCCGCCGTCGAGCAGCTCGCCACCTGGGCGCAGCGTGCGGGAGCCGCGATCGTGCGCCCGCAGCAGCACGGGCAGGATCCGGCGTCCGTCGCGTTCCAGACCGTGGACTACGCCAAGCGCGAGGGCACGGAGATCGTGATCATCGACACCGCGGGCCGCCTGCACACCAAGGGCGGGCTGATGGACGAGCTGTCCAAGATCCGCCGCGTCGTGGAGAAGCAGGCTCCGATCAGCGAGGTGCTGCTCGTGCTCGATGCGACCACCGGGCAGAACGGCGTCATGCAGGCCGAGGCGTTCCTCGAGCACGCGGGCGTCACCGGTCTCGTGCTCACCAAGCTCGACGGCTCCGCCAAGGGCGGTTTCGTGCTCGCCGTGCAGGAGCGCACGGGCATCCCGGTGAAGCTCCTCGGACAGGGCGAGGGCATCGACGACCTCACCGGCTTCACGCCGCACGTGTTCGTGCAGGCGCTCGTCGGCTCCTGATTCCGTGACGATGACGCACCGCTCCGCGGCACGCGCGGCACGGACTACCGCCTCGCGCGCAAGGCTGGTTTTATAGCCGTATGGCGATCGAACACGACTTCTTCGGACTGCTGTCCTCGGGACCGGACGGATCGATCTTCTGGTCCGAGACGGTGGAGTTCGGCGACCATGCGCTCACCGTGGATCTGACCGCGCCCGACCAGGAGGACGTGTCCCGGGAGTCGCTCGACATCGCCGCCGCGTTCGTCTCCGGCCTGGAAGCCATCGACGACAAGGCGCGCCGGGGCATGCTCTCCGAGGTCGATGATCGCACGAGCGAGGTGACCGAGTACATCCTGCAGCAGCAGGAGGAGTACGGCGATGAGCTCAACGACTACCTCGTCGACGTGAGCGGCGACGCCGCCGTGGACATCATCCGTTCGCTGCAGCTGATGAGCATGACGCTGCTGGTCGACGAGCACGGCGGCAGCGAACCGTTCGCGGTGCTCGAGTACGCGCTCGATGCCGACGGTGCGGACGACGTGCTGCTGGTGAACTTCGGATCCGACGGCTCTGTGCTGTCGGTCATGAGCGCCGACTGAACACCGCCGTCCCGCACGGACGACGACCCGCCATCTCCGGATGAACGAACCGCCGGACGAGGATGCCCCCCTGCTCCCCGTCCGGCGATCCGCGTCTCAGACGGCTTGGGCGAAGCCGAGGTCTGCGCTGGCGGCGATGTGCGCGAGGTGCGGCGGGATGTCGCGGCCCTTGGACACCATGGACTGCGCCCACAGCCGGCCGGCACGGTACGAGGAGCGCACAAGCGGACCGGCGAGCACGCCGAGGAATCCGATCCGCTCCGCCTCCTCCTTGAAAGCGACGAACTCGTCGGGCTTCACCCAGCGCGAGACCGGCAGGTGACGGGGCGTGGGGCGGAGGTACTGGGTGATCGTGATGATGTCGCAGCCCGCGTCGTGCAGGTCCTGGAGCGCCTGCACGACCTCCTCCGGCTCCTCGCCCATGCCGAGGATCAGGTTCGACTTCGTGATGAGCCCCGCCTCGTGGCCCTGTGTGATCACGTTCAGAGAACGCTCGTATTTGAATGCCGGCCGGATCCGCTTGAAGATGCGCGGCACCGTCTCCACGTTGTGCGCGAAGACCTCGGGGCGCGCGTCGAAGATCTGCCCCAGGAACGCCGGATCCGCGTTGTGCTCGTTCGCGAGCAGCTCGACCCCGGTGTTCGGGTTGAGCTCGTGGATCTTGCGCACGGTCTCGGCGTTCAGCCAGGCTCCGGTGTCGGGGAGGTCGTCGCGGGCGACGCTCGTGACCGTGGCGTAGCGCAGACCCATCTGCTGCACGCTCTCGGCCACGCGGCGCGGCTCATCGGTGTCGTAGTCGGCGGGCTTGCCGGTGTCGATCTGGCAGAAGTCGCAGCGGCGCGTGCACTGGGACCCGCCGATGAGGAACGTCGCCTCCTTGTCCTCCCAGCACTCGAAGATGTTGGGGCAGCCGGCCTCCTGACAGACCGTGTGCAGGCCCTCATCCTTCACGAGCGAGTGCAGGGCCTTGTACTCCGGCCCCATCCTCGCCTTGGTCTTGATCCACTCGGGCTTGCGCTCGATCGGCGTCTCGGCGTTGCGGACCTCCAGGCGCAGGAGCTTGCGTCCCTCAGGAGCGGCGCTCATGCGGCCACCTCGGCCGCGTACTCGGCGGTGAACGCCGCAGCGACCGCGTCGACGATGTCGGTGGGGGAGACCTCGCGGCCGATCACCTCGCTCACGGTCGTGACCCCGGCATCGGTGATGCCGCAGGGGATGATGCCGCGGAATCCGGCCAGGGTGTTGTCGCAGTTGATCGCGAAGCCGTGCATGGTCACGCCCTGCTGCACGCGCACGCCGATCGCCGCGACCTTGTCCTCGCTGAGCGGCCGGCGCACCCACACGCCGCTGCGGCCCTCGACCTGGTATCCGTCCACCCCCAGGGGGCGCAGCACGTCGATCAGCAGCCGCTCCAGCCGGCGGACATGGGCGACCACGTCCATGGGTTCGGGCAGGCGCACGATCGGATAGCCCACGAGCTGTCCCGGTCCGTGCCAGGTGATCTTGCCGCCGCGGTCGACGTCGACCACGGGCGTTCCGTCCTGGGGGCGCTCCTGAGGTTCGGTGCGTTTGCCGGCCGTGTACACCGCTTCGTGCTCGAGGAGCAGCAGCGTGTCGGGACGGGTGCCCGCCACGATCTCGGCGTGGACCCGCCGCTGCAGATCCCACCCGTCGAGGTAGGGGACGAACTCGGGGGCGAGGCCCACCGTCTGGATGTCGAGCATGCCGATCCTTCTGGTCGAGTTGTTGTATGCGGTTCAATAATAGGGGTGAATCGGAGGGCTCGCGCGTCGCGATACGGTGGCGTGGTGACCACCCCTGCCCGCGGCGTCGGCCGCCCCCGCGTCTCCTCGCGCGAAACGATCGCCGAGGCGGCCTGCGAGCTGTTCCTGGAATCCGGGTACGAGGGCACGTCGATCGCCGGCATCGCGCAGCGCGCGGGGGTGAGCAGGTCGAGCTTCTTCAACTACTTCTCGTCCAAGAGCGACGTGCTCTGGTCGGGGTTCGATGAGCGCCTCGACCGTGCCGTCGCGGCGCTCGCGGAACCGGGCGCAGGGATCGACGCGACCGGGGTCGAGGAGGTGCTCGCCGCGATCCTGGAGGGCATGGAGCCGGATCCGCTGGCCCTCGCCTTCGGCAACGCGCAGGCGATGGGCCTGGAGGAGGAGCTGCAGCGCGAGTCCGCGCTGCGCCAGGGCAGGCTCGCCACCGCGCTGTCGGACGCCGCGCGCGGCGCGGGCGTGGAGCGCATCAGGGCCGACGTGCTCGGTGCCGCCTACGCGGTCGTGGTGCTGTCGTCGCTGCGCGTCTGGGCGGAGGGCGGCGCGGGCCACGGGTCGCCGCTCGCGCAGCTGCAGCATGCGCTGCCGCGCATCGCAGATCTGCACTGGGGCTGACGCGCCGCGGATCGGGGATCCGCTCGCGTAGAATTGCACCACCATGGCTACATTTGGCACGCTTTCCGATCGGCTCACCGAGACCTTCCGCAATCTGCGCACGAAGGGCAAGCTGTCGGCCGCCGACGTCGACGGCACCGTCCGCGAGATCCGACGCGCTCTGCTCGACGCCGACGTCGCGCTGCCCGTCGTCAAGGACTTCACCGCGAAGGTGCGCGAGCGCGCCCTCGGCGACGAGGTCAACAAGGCGCTGAACCCCGCGCAGCAGGTCGTGCAGATCGTCAACGAGGAGCTCATCGCGATCCTCGGCGGCGAGCAGCGCCGCCTCGAGTTCGCCAAGAACCCGCCGACGGTCATCATGCTCGCCGGCCTCCAGGGATCCGGAAAGACGACCTTCGCGGGCAAGCTCGCCAAGCAGCTGCAGGGCGAAGGGCACACGCCCCTGCTCGTCGCCGCCGACCTGCAGCGTCCGAACGCGGTGACCCAGCTCACCGTCGTCGCCGAGCAGGCGGGCGCGACCATCTACGCGCCGGAGCCGGGCAACGGCGTCGGCGACCCCGTGCGGGTGTCTCGCGACGGCGTCGAGCACGCCCGTCGCCAGCAGCACGACATCGTCATCATCGACACCGCAGGACGACTCGGCGTCGACGCCGAGCTCATGAAGCAGGCCGCCGACATCCGCGCCGCGGTGGATCCGGACGAGGTCCTGTTCGTGATCGACGCGATGATCGGTCAGGACGCGGTCAACACGGCCAAGGCGTTCCAGGACGGCGTGGACTTCACCGGCGTGGTGCTCTCCAAGCTCGACGGCGATGCCCGCGGTGGTGCCGCGCTCTCCGTCGCCTCGGTCACGGGCCGCCCGATCATGTTCGCGTCCACGGGCGAGGGCCTCGAGGACCTCGAACCGTTCCACCCCGACCGCATGGCGAGCCGGATCCTCGACCTCGGTGACATCCTCACCCTCATCGAGCAGGCGCAGAGCGCGTTCGACGAGGCCGAAGCGCTCAAGGTCGCCGAGAAGCTCGCGACCGAGACCTTCACGCTGGAGGACTTCCTCGAGCAGATGCAGCAGCTCAAGAAGATGGGCTCGATGAAGAAGATGCTCGGGATGCTCCCGGGCATGGGGCAGATGAAGCAGCAGCTCGAGGACTTCGACGAGCGCGAGATCGACCGCACTGAGGCGATCATCCGTTCGATGACCCCGGGTGAGCGCCGCAACCCCAAGGTCCTCAACGGCTCGCGGCGGCTGCGCATCGCGCGCGGCTCCGGCATGACCGTGACCGATGTGAACCAGCTCGTGCAGCGGTTCGAGCAGGCCGCGAAGATGATGAAGACCGTCGCCCGCGGCGGCACCCCGAACATCCCCGGCATGGGCGCGATGCCCGGCATGGGGCGTCCCGGCGCCTCCTCGAAGCGCGGCAAGAAGGCCAAGGGCTCCGGCTCCCGCTCGGGCAACCCGGCCAAGCGCGCCGCCGAGAACGCGGGTCTCGCCACCAGCCAGGCGGCGAACGGATCCGGCTTCGGCCTGGGCGCACAGCCGGCGCCGAGCGAGGCCGACATGGCCGAGATCCAGAAGCTCTTCGGCAAGAACTGACGTGGTCGGCGCCCAGCCACGAGAAACCACGATCCGCGTGAGACGCCCCGCCTGCACGTGAGTATCGTGCGGATCGCGATGTCTCGCGCGTGACACACGAGAAGGCGGGCCCGGAGGATCACCTCCGGGCCCGCCTTCTCTCGTGTCAGGTCACTTCACGTCGTCGTCGACCCAGTCCATCGACTTCGTGATGGCCTTGCGCCACAGCCGCAGCTGGCGGTCGCGCTCTGCGGCGTCCATGGTCGGCTCCCAGCGGCGGTCCTCCTGCCAGTTGGCGGCGAGGTCGTCCAATCCGCTCCAGAACCCGACCGCGAGACCGGCCGCGTAGGCCGCGCCCAGTGCGGTCGTCTCGGCGACGACGGGACGGACCACCGGCACGCCGAGCACGTCGGCCTGGAACTGCATGAGCGCGTCGTTCGCGACCATGCCGCCGTCGACCTTGAGCTCGGTGAGGTCAACGCCCGCGTCGGCGTTGACCGCGTCGAGCACGTCGCGGGTCTGGAACGCGACCGCCTCGAGCGCGGCGCGCGCGATGTGGTTCTTGTTCGCGTAGCGGGTCAGACCCACGATCGCGCCGCGGGCGTCCGGACGCCAGTACGGGGCGAACAGGCCGGAGAACGCGGGCACGATGTACACGCCGCCGTTGTCGTCGACCTTGCGGGCCAGCTCCTCCACCTCGGGGGCCGAGGAGATGATGCCGAGCTGGTCGCGCAGCCACTGGATGAGGGATCCGGTGACCGCGATCGAGCCCTCGAGCGCGTAGTGCGTCGGTCCGTCGCCGAGCTTGTAGCCGACGGTGGTGAGCAGACCGTTCTTCGAGTGGACGATCTCCTCGCCCGTGTTGAAGATCAGGAAGCAGCCCGTGCCGTAGGTGTTCTTGCTCTCGCCGCTGTTGAACGCGGCCTGGCCGAAGGTCGCCGCCTGCTGGTCGCCCAGGATGCCGGCGATCGGAGTCTCCCGCAGCAGCGAGGAGCTCTCCGCCGCGCCGTACACCTCGGAGGAGGAGCGGATCGACGGCATCATCGACTTCGGCACGCCGAACGCCTCGAGGATGTCGTCGCGCCACTGCAGCGTCTCGAGGTCCATGAACATGGTCCGCGAGGCGTTGGTGACGTCGGTCGCGTGCACGCCGCCGTTCACTCCGCCGGTGAGGTTCCACAGCACCCAGCAGTCCGTGGTGCCGAAGAGCAGGTCTCCGGCCTCGGCCTTCTCGCGCGCGCCCTCGACGTTCTCCAGGATCCAGGCGATCTTGGTGCCGGAGAAGTAGGTCGCGAGCGGCAGGCCGACGATCGGCTTGAACCGCTCGACGCCGCCGTCGGCCGCGAGCCGGTCGACGATCGGCTGGGTGCGGGTGTCCTGCCAGACGATCGCGTTGTAGATCGGCTTGCCGGTGGTCTTGTCCCAGACCACCGCGGTCTCGCGCTGGTTGGTGATGCCGACCGCGGCGATGTCGTGGCGCGTCACGTTGGCACGCGCCAGGGCGATGCCGATGACCTCCTGGACGTTCGCCCAGATCTCGGAGGCGTCGTGCTCGACCCAGCCGGCCTGCGGCAGGATCTGCTCGTGCTCCTTCTGACCGGTGGCGATGATGCTGCCCTTGCGGTCGAAGATGATGGCGCGGCTCGAGGTCGTGCCCTGGTCGATGGCGATGACGTATTCAGCCATGTGCAGTTCTCCTTTGAATAGCGGTTCGGGTTACTTGGCCAGGTGCAGCAGCACCGGCGAGAGCAGCGCGGCGATGGTGCCGCCGAGGAGCGGACCCACGACCGGCACCCAGGAGTACGCCCAGTCGCTCGAGCCCTTGCCCTTGATCGGGAGGATCGCGTGCGCGATGCGCGGGCCGAGGTCACGGGCAGGGTTGATCGCGTAGCCGGTCGGTCCGCCGAGGGAGGCGCCGATCGCGACCACGAGCAGCGCGACGGGAAGGGCCGACAGCGCCCCGAGGCCGCCGGGGGTGCCGATCTTGACGTCGCCGTAGTCCGCGAACGCGAAGATCACGAACACCAGGACGAAGGTGCCGATGATCTCGGTGACCAGGTTCCAGCCGTAGGAGCGGATCGCCGGACCGGTCGAGAAGACGCCGAGCTTGTTGGCGGGCTCCGGCTCCTCGTCGAAGTGCTGCTTGTAGGCGAGCCAGCAGAGCACGGCGCCGAGGATCGCACCCAGCAGCTCGGCGGCCGTGGCGACCGCGTAGTGGGAGAAGTCGATTCCCTTGGCCGGGTCGAGCAGGTGCTGCACGAACAGCCCGATGCCGACCGCGGGGTTCAGGATCGCGCCGGAGTAGGCGGAGACGAGAACACCGGCGAAGACCGCCAGGCCCCATCCCCAGTTGACCATCAGGAAGCCGCCGTTGAAGCCCTTGTTCTTCACGAGGGCGACGTTCGCCACGACGCCGCAGCCGAGCAGGAGCAGCATCGCCGTGCCGACCAGCTCGGACAGGAAGTAGAGGCCCATATTCACATCAGGCATGTCGCCATTGACCTTTCGCAGAGCACCGGCCCCTCTGCCGGTGCGGTGTTCGAGTAGACGCCGAGAAGGGCGGCGGTGGGATCTCGCTACCCGCGGGTGCGGGCGACGAGGGAAAGTCCGTGCCGGGTGTTCAGCAGCTCGCGGGTGAGCTCGATCTCACGCGCGGTGCGCGCGCGGTCCCAGCCCTTGAGCGGCGCGAGCGCCTCGGCGACCTCTTCGAGGATCTCCTCGGTGACATCGCCGGCGAAGGCGAGGCTCGTGCGGCGCAGGATCACGTCTTCGAGGCGCACGATGAGCTCGTTCCGCACCATCCACTCGAGCTCGCGCGTCGAGAGCTGGCCGCCGGCGAGAGGCGCATCGGGGCCCTGCTCGACGTACTGCCACACCTCGGCGGCGCGGGTGCCGTAGCGCTTGAGTAGAGGCTCGGCCCGCTCCCCGGCGCCGGGCAGGTTCTCGGAGATCCAGGCGGCGCGCGCGGCGTCGCTCTGCGGGTAGTCCTTGCCGCCGCCGATCGCGCGGCCGAGGGTCGAGACGACGCGGGTGCGGCCCAGCAGCTCCAGGATCCGGTCGGACAGCGTCTCCCCGAGCGCGCGGAACGTGGTCCACTTGCCGCCGACGAGGCTGAGGTGCGGGACGGCCCGGCTGTTGTCGACCTCGACGCGGTAGTCGCGCGACACGAACCCCGGCGCCGTGTCCTCATGTCGGGGGAGAGGGCGGATCCCGCTGAAGCGGTACACGATCTGGTCGCGGTTCACCGCGATGTCGGGGAAGACGTGGTGCACGAGATCGAAGAAGTAGTCGATCTCCTCCTCGGTGCACAGCGGCACCTCGCGCGGGTCGGCGTCGATGTCGGTGGTGCCCACCATGACCTTGCCCTTGAGCGGGTAGATCAGCACGATGCGGCCGTCGGAGTGCTCGAAGAAGATCTCGCGCCCGCGGGTGGCGGCGAGCAGCTCGGGGTTGTCCAGCACGATGTGCGAGCCCTTGGTGCCGCCCATGAAGCGGGTCAGCTCGCCCATGGCCTCGTTCGTGAGGTCGGTCCAGGGACCGGACGTGTTCACGACGACGTCGGCGGCGATCGCGAACTCGGTGCCGCTCTCGCGGTCGCGCACGAGCACGGCGTCGCCGTCGTGGCCGATCGCCTCGACGTAGTTCAGCGCGCGGGCGCCGGGGTGCGCGGCGCGACCGTCCTGCAGCACGTCGAGAGCCAGGCGCTCCGGGTCGTGCATGGAGGCGTCGTAGTAGGTCGCCGTGTACTTGATCCGTGGATCCATGGCGGGAAGCTCCGCGAGGGACTTCTTGCGGCCGAGGAACTTGTGCCGCGGCACCATCCCGCCATCGCGGGAGAACGTGTCGTAGATGGTCAGGCCCATCTTGATGAGGAACGCGCCGCGCTCCTGGGGCTTGCCCGACTTGTGCGTGAGGAAGCGCAGCGGCGCCGAAAGGATGCCCGAGAACGTCGAGTAGATCGGGATGGTCGTCTCGAGCGGCTTGACGTAGTGCGGAGCAATCTTGAGCAGCCCGTTGCGCTCGGTGACCGACTCCTTGACGAGGCGGAACTCGCCGTTCTCGAGGTAGCGGATCCCGCCGTGGATCATGTGGCTCGAGGCGGAGGATGCGCCGGAGGCGAAGTCGCCGCGCTCGACGAGGACCACGTCGACTCCCTGCAGGGCGAGGTCGCGGAAGGTGGAGATCCCGTTGATCCCGCCGCCGATCACCAGCACGGTGGTACGGCCCGCCTCGCGGACTTCGGTCACCTCGGGGCGTTCTGCGGCGTTGTGGACGTGGTCGGTCATCTTCGTCTCCTTCCGGATTTCTCACAGCATTCCCCCAGCCGCCCGTATGGTCAAGCAGGCTGCACGAATGTGCAAGAATCGGTCGGATCGATCCTCGGAGGGCCTGGAATGGATGAACGGAAGCGCCAGTCGAAGGCCGTCGCCGCGCTCACGGCGGCGCGGCTGTACTACCTGCAGGACAAGACGATGGACGTCATCGCGGAAGAGCTGGAGACGTCCCGCTCCTCGGTGTCGCGTCTGCTGAGCTATGCGCGCGAGGTCGGTCTGGTCGACATCAGGATCAACTCGCCCCTCGAGCACGCGGGGGAGCTCGAGCAGCAGCTGCACGACCGCCTGCACGTGACCGCGCACGTCGTGCCGATGCCGGAGAGCGTCACGGAGGTCGAGCGTCTGGAGCGCGTCGCGCTCACCGCCGGACGCCTGCTCACCCAGATCATCGACTCGAACATGGTGGTCGGCCTCGCCTGGGGATCGACGATCAGCGCGGTCAGCCGGGATCTCGGACAGAAGGAGACCCGCGGCACCACGATCGTTCAGTTGAACGGCGCCGGCAACACCCTGACCAGCGGCGTGGAGTACTCGAGCGAGATCCTGCAGCGGTTCGGATCCGCCTTCGGCGCGCAGGTGCAGCAGTTCCCGGTGCCCGCGTTCTTCGACGACCCCCGCACGAGGGAGGCCATGTGGCGCGAGCGCAGCACCCTGCGCGTGCTGGACCTGCAGGCCAAGATGGACCTCGCCGTGTTCAGCGTCGGCTCCCCGAGCGCGGAGGTCCCCAGCCGGGTGTACGTGGGCGGCTACCTCGGCCGCGACGACTACCGGAGCCTCCGCGAGGACCGGGCGATCGGCGACGTGGCGACCGTGTTCTTCCGCGCCGACGGCACCTGGAAGGACATCGCTCTGAATGCGCGCGCGACCGGTCCGGGGCTGGACCGGCTGCGTCGCGTCGCACGGCGGTTCTGCGTGGTCGCGGGCGCACAGAAACTGCCTTCGCTCCGGGCGGCGATCGGGGCGAAGCTCGTCACCGATGTCGTGCTGGACGAGGGGCTCGCGCGTCAGCTCGTCGAAGGCTGAGCCTCCGGGCGGACCTGGGTCGTCCTCCGAGGCGCGGGGCGGGCCGCGGAGGTGTCAGAGCGTCTCGGGGCCGGAGCGGAATTCGCGGATCAGGTGATCGACCACTTCGTGCAGGTCGCCCCCCGTCGCATCGGCCACCGCGACCTGGCGCTCGTAGCTGGCACCGTCCCGCAGGATGTCGGCGACTCCGCCGAACTGCGCGGAGCACTGCAGGTCGGCGGCGATGGGGGAGAGCCGCTCGAGCTCCTCGGCGAGGTGCTCCCGCACCGAGCGCTGGGTGCCGTCGGCCGAGACGATGACCTCGGCGTCGAGTCCGTACCGCGCCGCGCGCCACTTGTTCTCGCGGTGGAACCACGGCGCGAGCACGGCGAGCGGTCGTCCCTCGTCGAGGTCGCGCGAGAAGGACTCCACCAGCACCTGGGTGAGGGCCGCCACGGCGGCGAGCTCGCGCAGGGTCGACATGCCGTCGCAGGCACGCACCTCGATCGTCCCCCAGCGTGGAGCGGGCCGGATGTCCCAGCGCACCTCGGTGGCATCGGCCATCACGCCCGTGCGCACCATGTCCTCGAGGTAGCCCTCGTAGGAGGCCCAGTCCGGCAGCGGCCAGGGCAGGCCCGCGGTCGGCAGCTGCTGGAACACGAGCGCCCGGTTGGAGGCGTAGCCGGTGCGCTCCCCGGCCCAGAACGGGCTGGACGCAGCGAGAGCCTGCAGGTGCGGGAGGTACGAGGTGAGTGCACCGACGATCGGCAGCACCTTGTCGCGGTCCTCGACCCCGATGTGCACGTGGATGCCCCAGATCATCATGTTGCGACCCCACCACTGGGTCTTCTCGATGAGCGAGTGATAGCGCGTCTTGTCGGTGACCTGCTGGTCGAACCACTGCGCGAACGGGTGGCTGCCGGCGGAGAGCAGCTCGATGCCGGCCGGATCCGTCGCGGCGCGGACGGCCGCGATCGCGGCCGCGATGTCCTCGACCGCCGCGGAGACCGTGGAGCCGATGCCGCTCGTGACCTCGATCGTGTTCGTCAGCAGCTCGCCCGTGACGGTGTGCCTTTCCTCGGCGCTGGCGCCTTCGAGGTCATGCAGGAGCTCGGGGGCGCGGCCGACGAGATCACCGGTGGCCGGATCGGCGAGCATGAGCTCCCACTCCAGCCCGACCGTGGAACGCGGCGAGGAGGCGAACTCGATCGGCATAGGGCCTCGATTCGGTGCGGGAGGTCGTCGGCCAATGATCGCACGCGCGGCGCTAGCATGTGCCGTATGACGTTTTGCGACGGGTGCCGCGCATGAGCACCGGATCCATCCTCGTGCCTGCGGAGAGTCTCAGGGAACAGGTCGAGCGCATGATCGCGGCGCGGATCGTGTCGGGTGAGACTCCTCCGGGGGATGTGCTCACGGTACCGACTCTGGCCGGCGACTTCGGCGTGAGCGCCACGCCCGTGCGCGAGGCGATGCTCAACCTCGCCCGCCGCGGGTTCCTGCGCCCGATCCGCAATCGGGGATTCCAGGTCACCGAGGTCTCGGCCGATGAGCTGCAGCAGCTCACGGAGGTTCGCCTGCTGCTCGAGGCCCCGCCCATGCGCCGGGTCGCCGGGGCGATCGAGGCGGCGCTCGAGACTGAGCTGCGCGAGCTCGCCGACCGGATCGTGGCGGCGGCGAGGAGCCGTCGCTTCGAGGAGTACCTCGAAGCCGACACGGCCTTCCACCTGCGCGTGCTCGCCGTGACCGGGAACCAGAAGCTGGTCGACACGGTGCGCGAGCTGCGGCAGCAGACCCGCCTGGTCGGGCTCGTGCGCCTTGCGGACGCCGACGCGCTGGTGCCCACGGCACTGGAGCACGCGGAGCTCGTCGATCTGCTGGCCGCCGGTGACGGCGAAGGCGCGGAGGCGCTGATGCGCCGGCACCTGGGCCACGTCGGCGGCGTGTGGAGCGGGCGCGAGGAGCACTGAGCCGAAGGCGCCCTTCCGGTGGACGTCGTGATTCAGTAATATGTCACATGTTATTAGCGTGACCGCGGGCCCGATACCGGTGCGTCGAAGAGCGGATGCGCGCGTCAGGAGGCGTGGATGAGGGTCGTCGTGATCGGCGCGGGAGCGGTCGGTGCGGCCTGTGCGCTCGCACTCGCCGAGGCGGGAGCCGAGGTGATCGTGATCGACCGTGCGGGGGTCGCGGGGGAGACCTCGAGCCGTTGCGAGGGGAACATCCTCGTGTCCGATAAGGAACCGGGAGCCGAGGCGGAACTCGCCATCGAGGCGAACCGCGCGTGGCGGGCGCTCGCGGAGAGGCTCGACGCAGAGCGCGTGCCCGGCCAGCCCGCGACCGAGTTCGAGGCGAAGGGCGGCATCGTCGTCGCCTTCCCCGGCGGTGCGGATGCACTGCGGACCTTCGCCACCTTGCAGGGCGGCATCGGCATCCGGTCCGAACCGCTCGGCGAACGGGCGCTGCGTGCCGCCGAACCGCATCTGAGCCCGGAGATCGCGCTCGGTGTGCACTACCCGGACGATGCGCAGGTGCAGCCGAGCCTCGCGACGCAGGCCATGCTGGCCCGCGCCGTGCACGAGGGCGCGCGTCTGGTCGTCGACGAGGTCGTGGCCGGCGTCGTCGCCCAGGGCCGGGTGACGGCGGTGCGCACCGTGCGGGGTCTCGTGGAGGCCGATGCCGTGGTCAACTGCGCGGGGCCCTGGGCGGGGGAGGCGGCGGCCCTGTTCGGCAGCGCGCTGGACATCCGGCCGCGCCGCGGCACGATCCTCGTGACGGCGGCGATGCCGCAGCGCGTGTTCCACAAGGTGTACGACGCCGACTACGTGGGCGCGGTGGGGTCGGCCGATGCCGCGCTGCAGACTTCGACCGTGGTCGAGTCCACGCCGTCCGGCACGGTCCTGATCGGCTCCAGCCGCGAGCGCGTCGGCTTCTCGGGCGAGGGACTGCTCGCGCCCCTCTCGGAGATCGCCGCGAAGGCGTCGCGACTGTTCCCCTTCCTGCGCGACACGATGCTGCTGCGCACCTACTTCGGCTTCCGTCCCTACGCGCCCGACCATCTCCCCGCGATCGGCGCGGATGCCACCGTCGCCGGACTCTTCCATGCGGCCGGCCACGAGGGCGCGGGCATCGGACTCGCGCCGACCACGGGCGCGCTCATCGCGCATGCGGTGCTGGGCACGCCGGCTCCCCTGGATCCGACGCCGTTCCTGCCCTCGCGAGCGAGCCTGCAGGGAGCGGGCGGACGAGGAGCGGACGCCGCGACGGCGGGACGGGAGAGTGCGGCATGAGTGTGCAGATCACCGTCGACGGCGTCGCCGTCTCCGGACGCGATGGGCAGACGATCGCCGGCGTCCTGCTGTCCTCGGGCCGGCGCACGTGGCGCACCGCGGCAGGTTTCGAGCGCGGCATCTTCTGCGGGATGGGCATCTGCCAGGACTGCGTGCTCACGGTCAACGGCGTCGAGGGCGTGCGCGCCTGTCAGCGCGAGGCGTGCGACGGCGACGTCGTGGAACGGGAGGTTCGGGCATGAGCGCACGACGCGTCGTGGTGATCGGCGCGGGTCCCGCGGGACTCGCCGCCGCGGCGGCGGCGGTCGAGGCGGGGGCGGACGTCACGGTCCTGGACGAGGGCGAACGCGTCGGCGGGCAGTTCTGGCGGCACCATCCCGAGCTCACCGATCCCCGCCTGCAGCACCAGACCGCGCGCTTCCGGCGACTGCAGGAGGCTCTGGCGGACGCGCGCGTCCTGTCCTCGGCCTCCGTGTGGCGGATCGAGCCGGGATCGCCCGTGCGCGTGCACGCCCTGATCGGGCCGGCGGATGCTGCGCAACGCCGGGGCGAGACCGTCCTGGCAGACGCCCTCGTGATCGCCACGGGGGCGCACGACCGGGTGCTCCCCGTTCCGGGATGGACGCTGCCCGGCGTGACCTCGGCCGGAGCGGCGCAAGCCCTCGCGAAGCGCGACGGCGTGCGGCTCGGAGCGCGCACGGTGGTCGGCGGGGCAGGGCCCTTCCTCCTCCCCGTCGCACAGAGCATCGGCCGCGTCGGCGGGGAGGTCGCCGAGATCGCGGAGGCGGCGAGCGTCGCGTCCATCGCGCGCGGCTGGGGGCGGCGCCCATGGGAGCTCGCGGCCGCGACGAGCAAGGCGGGAGAGCTCGCCTCCTACCTCGGATCGCTCGTCGCGGACCGCACGCCGTACCGCTTCGGCTCCGCGGTCACCCGCATCCACGGCGACTCGGCCGTCGAGGCCGTGACCGTGCAGCGCGTCGACGCCGATTGGCGCCCGATCCCCGGCTCCGAGCGCACGGTCGAATGCGACGCGGTCGCGCTCGGCCACGGCTTCACCCCCCGGCTCGAGGCTGCGATCCAGGCCGGCTGCGAGATCGGGCCCGACCGGTTCGTGCGGGTCGGCTCATCGCAGGACACGAGCGTGCCGGACGTGTATGCGGCGGGGGAGATCACCGGGATCGGCGGTGCCGACGCGGCCCTCGCGGAGGGTGCCGTGGCCGGTCTCGCCGCGGCGGGCGTCGCTCCCGCCGACATCCGTTATCGCGCTCCGCTGGCCGCGCGCCGGCGCATGCGCGCTTTCGCCACGCGACTCGAGACGCACCGGATTGGATCCGGCTGGACCGGATGGCTCGACGCTCGGACGATCGTCTGCCGCTGCGAGTCGGTGCGGCGCGATGCGCTCGACGAGTACGCCGCGGCATCCTCCCGTGGGATGCGCCTCGCCACGCGAGCGGGCCTGGGGGCGTGCCAGGCGCGCTCGTGCGGGCGCAGCGTCGAGGACATCCTCGGCTCCCCGGTGGGTTACGACCGCCGGCCCGTGCTGTCGTCGGTGCGGATCGGCGAGCTCGCGGCGACCTGCCGCGATCCCGCGGGCTGAGTCACGAACGAGACCTTGTCCGGCCAGAGTAGTGGGTGATATGTTACGTATTACTGGCGACGAGAAGGTCGCGCATCACTTCCCGGAGCGGGTCGCGACAGGACGCGGCTCGTAGACGAGAACCCGGCCATGGCGGCGCGGGAACGGAGAGAATGGACATCGCAATGACTGAGCAGACCATAGACCTCGGCGGCGTCGTCGTCGCGACCACGCTGGCGTTCACCGAGGACTCCGCGGCGCCGGCCGGGCTCGCCGTCGACTACGACAAGTTCGGCGAGCACGTGGACTTCCTCATGTCCAACGGCTGCCGCGGCGTCGGTCCGAACGGCTCGCTCGGGGAGTACTCCTCGCTCACGGACGACGAGCGCCGCAAGGTCATCCAGGTCGCCGTCGACGCCGTCGACGGTCGCGGCATCGTGATCGCCGGCGTGCACGGCGTGGGCAGCCACCAGGCGCGGAAGTGGGCGGAGCTCGCCCGCGAGGACGGGGCGGACGGCGTGCTGCTGCTGCCGCCGACGATCTACCGCGCCAACGAGGGCGAGGTCGTCGCGCACTACGAGGAGGTCGCGAAGGCGGGCCTGCCGATCATGGCCTACAACAACCCCTTCGACACCAAGGTCGACCTGGTGCCGTCGCTCGTCGCGAAGCTCGCCCAGATCCCCGAGGTCGTGGCGATCAAGGAGTTCTCCGGCGATGTGCGCCGCGTCTACGAGATCAAGGAGCTCTGCGACATCGACATCATCGCCGGTGCCGACGATGTGCTCTTCGAGCTCATGGTGAACGGCGCGGTCGGCTGGTTCGCCGGCTACCCGAACGCCTTCCCGCGCGAGGCCGTCGAGCTCTACACCCTCTGCGCCGAGGGCAAGTGGCACGAGGCGAAGGCCCTGTACGAGCAGCTCGTCGCGGTGTTCCGGTGGGACTCGCGGACCGAGTTCGTGCAGGCGATCAAGCTCTCCATGGACATCTGCGGCAACTCCTACGGCGGCCCCACCCGTCCGCCGCGCGGCCCGCTGAGCGCGGAGCAGCGCGCCCAGGTCGCCGCCGACACCGAGCGCGCCCTCGCCGCCCTCGCCGCACGCTCCGCGGTGGTCGCCTGATGCGAGGCGCGTGCGAGGTCGGACACTGGCGCGGCGGCCCGGCAGGAGCACGCTGATGCGCGCGCGCCGGGTGATCCAGGCGGTCGACTCGCACACCGAGGGGATGCCGACCCGCGTCGTCACGGGCGGTGTGGGCCGGATCCCCGGCGCGACCATGAACGACCGGCGGCTGTACGCGATGGAGCATCTCGACGGGCTGCGCGGATTCCTCATGAACGAGCCGCGCGGGCACGCGTCGATGTCGGGCGCGCTGCTGCAGCCGCCCGCGCGCGACGACGCGGACTGGGGCGTCGTGTTCATCGAGGCGTCCGGGTTCCTGCCGATGTGCGGGCACGGCACGATCGGAGTCGCCACCGTCCTGGTCGAGACCGGCATGGTCGAGCTGACGGAGCCGGTGACCGAGATCCGGCTGGATGTCCCGGCGGGACTCGTGATCGCCAGGGTCGCCGTCCAGGACGGGCGTGCGGTCGGCGTCACGATCGAGAACGTCCCCAGTTTCGTGGATCGCCTCGACGAGCGGATCGAGGTGCCCGGGATCGGCGAGATCACGTACTCGGTCGCGTTCGGCGGCAACTACTACGCGCTCGTCGACCTCGACGAGGTCGGACTCCCGTTCGACCGCGCGCGCCAGGACGACATCGTCCGCGCCGGCCTTCTGATCATGGACGCGATCAACACGCAGGCGCCGCCCGTGCACCCCGTTCTGGAGGGCGCGAACCACGTGCACCATGTGGAGTTCATCGCCCCCGGATCCGACGCCGTCCGCTCACGGCATGCCATGGCCATCCATCCCGGCTGGTTCGACCGATCGCCCTGCGGAACCGGGACGAGCGCCCGCATGGCCGAGCTGCACGCCCGCGGCGAGCTGGCGCTGGAGACGCCCTTCGTGAACGAGTCGTTCATCGGAACCGAGTTCACCGGGCGGCTCGTCGGCGAGACCACCGTGGGCGACCGGCCCGCGGTGATCCCCACGATCACCGGCCGCGCCTGGGTGACCGGGCTCGGCCAGTACATCCTCGACGGGGACGACCCGTTCCCCGAGGGCTTCGTCTTCTAGGAGAGATGCATGACTGACAGCACCACCGTCGTGTCCGATGTCGCCGCGCGGGCCGCGGCGGCCGCCCGCCCCTTCGCCGCCACTTCGCCGGCCGACCGCGGCGCCGCCCTGGTCGCAGTCGCGGACGCCCTCGACGCCCATGCGGCGGAGCTCATCGCGATCGCGATGCGGGAGACGGGTCTCACCGAGGCGCGGCTCACGGGCGAGGTGAAGCGCACGTCCTGGCAGCTGCGGCTGTTCGCGGACACGATCGTCGACGGCGCCTACCTCGACGCCCGGATCGACGCGGCGGATCCCGAGTACGTGATCGGTCCGCGCCCGGACGTGCGGCGCGTGCTGGAACCGGTCGGTCCGGTGCTGAACTTCGCGGCATCGAACTTCCCGTTCGCGTTCTCGGTCGCCGGCGGCGATTCCGCCGCGGCCCTGGCAGCGGGCTGCCCGGTCGTGGTCAAGGCGCATTCCGGGCATCCCGAGCTGTCCCGACGCACGGCCGCGATCGTCGCGGAGGCGCTCGTGGGCGCCGGAATGCCGGCCGACGTGTTCCAGCTCATCGAAGGTCAGCAGAACGGCGTCGCGCTGCTGCAGGACGAGCGGATCCGTGCCGGCGCCTTCACAGGGTCGACGCATGTCGGACGCCTGCTCGCGGACATCGCGGCGTCCCGGCCGCGCCCGATCCCGTTCTACGGCGAGCTCGGCAGCGTCAATCCCGTGTACGCGACCTACGCCGATGCCGAGCTGCTCCAGGGCTTCGTTTCCTCCGTATCCGGCTCGGCGGGCCAGTTGTGCACGAAGCCGGGCTTCCTGTTCGTCCCTGCGGACGCCGATCTGTCCGCGGTCGGCTCGGCGGCCGCGGGTGTCGCGGAGCACCGCCTGCTGAACCCGGGGATCGGGCGGGCGTTCGAGGAGCGCAGGTCCGCGGTGCTCGGCGCCGAGGGCGTGACCGTTCTCGCCGAAGGGGAGATCCGCGAAGACGAGGGCGGTCAGCGACATGCCACGCCGACGGTCGTCGCGGTGGGGCTCGAGACGCTCCGCGCGCACCGGGAGGAGCTGCTCGAGGAGTCGTTCGGGCCGTTGTCCGTCATCGTGCGATACGCGGTTCCGGAGGAGCTTCCCGCAGCTCATGAGGAGCTGTTCCCCGGCAACCTCACCTCGACCGTGCACGCTCGCCCGGCGGAGCTCGCCGACGGCTCCCTGGACGCACTGGTCGACACCCTGGCCGCGACGAGCGGTCGCGTGCTGTTCGGCGGCTGGCCGACCGGCGTCGCGGTCACGCCGGCGATGCAGCACGGCGGCCCGTACCCGGCGACCACGACCGATGCGACGAGCGTGGGCACCGCGGGCATCACCCGGTTCCTGCGCGGCGTGGCGTATCAGAACGCGCCGCAGGAGCTTCTGCCTGCGCCCCTGCGCGATGACAACCCCTGGGGCGTCCCGCAGAAGCGCAGCGAGGCCGGACGCTCGACCGAGTGGGGCGCCTTCGCCCGTTGACCCGCCGGCATGAGAGAGGCGGGGGGGGGGGGGGGGGGGGGGGGCGGGCGGGGGGGGGGGGGGGGGGGGGGGGGGGGGGGGGGGGTGGGGGGGGGTGGGGGGGGGGGGGTGGGGGGGGGGGGGGGGGGGGGGGGGTGGGGGGGGGGGGGTGGGGGGGGGGGGGGGGTGGGGCGGGGGGGGGGGCG
>NZ_JBIVHE010000001.1:0-517518 GCF_044749045.1 Microbacterium sp. NPDC089698 | reverse complement strand
GGGCGCCCCGCAGACGCGCCGCGAGGCCGGACGCTCGACCGTGGGGGGCGCCTCCGCCCGTTGCCCCGCCGGCATGCGCGCGGCGGCCGCCCGGCGCAGGGCGGCCGCCTCTTTCCGCGCCGGCCGGCTCAGTCGACCGCGCGTCCGGCGTGCACGACGAGCGCTCGGGAGTCCTGCTCCCAGAGGGCGGCGGGCTCCTGGAGCGGGTCCGCGGTCAGCAGGACGGCGTCGCCGTACGCTCCGAGACCCAGATGACCCGCGCGCTCATCGCGGAGGAGGGCGGCGTTGACCGTCGTCATCGAGCGCAGCGCCGCGGCGGCGCCGCTCGCCTCGACCTGCAGCCGCACGCCGCAGAGCTGGTCGTCCTCGAGCTCGCCCATGAGGTCGGTGCCGAAGCCGACCTGCACCCCCGCGGCAAGGGCGAGGCGCACGGCCTCCTGCCCGTGCGAGAGGACCTCGGCGTTCTTGGCGAGCGAGATCGCGTTGAGGCCGATCCCGGCTCCTCGGCGATCCATGGCGTCGTAGGCGGCGAGCGTCGGCACGAGGAACGCACCGGCGGCGGCCATGCGCCCGGCGGTCGACGCGTCGATCAGGTTGCCGTGCTCGATCGAGCGCACCCCGTTGTCGATCGAATGCAGCACGGCTTCGGACGAGTAGGCGTGCGCGGCGACGTAGGAGCCCTGCCGGGTCGCCTCGCCGACGACCGCGCGCAGCTCCTCCGCGGAGTACTGCGGCACCCGGATCGGGTCGGTGAGCGAGAACACCCCGCCGGAGGTCATGACCTTGATCGCGTGCGCGCCGGTGCGCAGCCGGTTGCGCACGGCGAGGCGCAGCGGCTCGACGCCGTCGACGATCTCGCACATGTGCCCGTGGCTGAAGCAGATGTCCACATGTGCGGAGCGCGGATCCCCGTGGCCGCCGGTCTGGCTCAGCGCAGGCCCGGTGAAGAGGTAGCGCGGGGCCTCGAAGAGGTCCGCGTCGATCGCGCGCGCCAGACCGATGTCGCCCCCTGCCACGTCGCGCACCGTGGTGAAGCCGCGGCGCAGCGCCGCACCGAGCCTTCGGGTGCCGTTGATCGCGGCGAAGCTCAGCGGGCCGCGCTCGTCCTCCAGCCCGTCCTGGCTCGTCGCGTAGGCGTGGAAGTGCGCGTCGATGAGGCCGGGGATGAGCCAGCGGCCTCGGCCGTCGATGGTCGTGGCGTGCTCGGCCGGGCGATCGGCGACCGCGCCGTCGGCGATGTGCAGGTCGCCCTCTTCGAAGCGCTCGCCGTTCCAGACGGCTGCTCCGAGGACGCTGAGGGATCCGGTGCGCATGGGGGTGCTCCTTTGCGGGGAAGGTGGGGATGCGAGTGGGAGGGGGAGGGGACGCTTCACGATACGACGGCGCCGCGACGTCAGCGCAGGCTGAAACCCTCGGGCAGCGGGTCGCCGTCGTCGAGGTCGAAGGTGCAGGATCCGACCCGGTGCGCGAGCCCGCGCACCTCCGGGATCACGCCCTCCGGGGTGCGGGCCGCGACCGTCGCGCGGAAGCGGGTCCCGATGATCGAGTCGTGCGTGAGCTCCTCACCGTCGCCGAGAGAGCCTGACGCATCCAGGAGGGCGACGCGCGCCGCCGTACCGGAACCGCACGGACTGCGATCGACCTCGCCGTCGGCGAACACGGTGACGTTGCGCTGCCAGGGCCCGCGCTCCGTGCGCCCGAGGTCGTCGAACAGGATCGTGCCGTACACGCCGCTGAGGCGGGTGTCGCCGAGCTGAGCGGCCGGATGCCGGTCGAGCGCCCACTTGATCTCGCGTCCGATGCGGATGAGTTCGGCCGTGTGCTCCGGGAGCACGGACAGCCCCAGGGCGGCGGCGGGCAGCGTCGCATACACGGCGCCTCCGAAGATCAGGTCGGCGTCGACGCGGCCGCGAGAGGTCTCCAGCGGGAGGCCGCGTGCGAGCACACGCGATTCGACGTTGCGGAAGACGACCTCCGTGATGCGCCCCTTCTCCTGCCGGACGAGGGCCTGCACGCGACCGCTCGGCACGTCGATCGTCACGGTCGTCTCGCCGTCCGGATCGGATGGCACCCGGCCGGTGCGGACGGCCCATGCGCCGAGCGCGATCGTGCCGTGTCCGCACGCCGTCGAGAAGCCGTCCTTGTGCCAGAACAGCACGCCGAAGTCGGCGCCGGGGTCGTCCGGGGGAGTGAGGAAGCCGCCGTACATGTCGTCGTGGCCGCGCGGCTCCAGGCAGAGGAAGCGCCGCACGTGGTCGGCCTCGCCGGTCATCGCCGCCACCCGGCGCTCGGCGACGGTGCCGCCGTGGGTCGGAACGCCCTCGACGATGCGGAACGGCTCGCCCGCGGTGTGCCAGTCCTCGGTCGTGATCATCATCGCTCCGCTCCAGTGCCGACGGCGCGTGCGGCGACGGCGAGATCCTGCCAGCCCATGCCGCAGGTCTTCACGATCCTGGGCCGGTCGCGCGCGGGGGAGACGTCACCGGTGAACAGCTCGTGCATCGTGACGAGGTCCTCCGGCCGCAGCGCACCGGCCTCCACCGCACGGATGACGTCCCCGGCCTCGGTCGCCGCGACGCGCCGGCTCTCCACGACGACCTGACCGCGGCCGAGCAGCGCGGCGGGCAGCTCCGCCTTGTCGCGCTCGTGCGAGCCGATCGCGACGACCACGGCATCGGTGCGGACCGCATCCGCGGGGAAGAGCGGATCGGTCGCCGTGGTCGCGCACACGATGAGGTCGGCGGTGACGAGATCCCGGACGGATCCGACACCGACCGCGGCGGCCGGCACGAGCGCCTGAACCTCCGCGACGGCGGCGGCCGTCCTGGCCGCATCCCGGCCGACCATCCGCACCGTGCGCAGGGAGCGGATGGTCGAGAGCGCCTGCACATGTCGCACGGCCTGGGGGCCGGCTCCGAAGACGACGAGGTCGCCGGCCGCGGACCCGGCGAGCACGTCGACCGCGGCCGCGCTCACGGCGGGGGTGCGCAGCGCGGTGAGCGCGGTGCCGTCGAGGACCGCGATCGGTGCGAGCGTGACGCCGTCGAGCACGATGTAGACGCCCTGGATGCGCTCCCGCCCCCGCGCCGGGTTGCCGGGGGCGACGGAGGCCAGTTTCTGTCCGACCATGCCCCCGAACGCTGCGGGCATGAGCAGAAGCTGCCCGTGCGGCACGTCCAGGATCGTGCGCGGGAGGTCGTCCTCGGGATCGAAGTCCCCGCGGAGCACCTCGCCGACGGCCCGGATCGCATCGGCCATGCTCACGCGGTCGGCGAGAGCAGTCGCATCGATGAGGGCGAGATCGGCGATGACATCGGGCATGGGTACAGCCTAGTCAGTAATATGTCATGTGGTACAGCTGTTCGACCGACGGCGCGACACGTGTTCCGCGTCGTTTCGCGACAAGGCCGGGGATCTGGCAGAATAGACAGCTGGATCGCCGCTCGACCCTCTATCCGGCCGTGATCCACCCGCAGAGCTTCCACCGGGTGTGCACCCCACGCTTCTGGTGATCAGTTCGTCTTCCTTCCACACCATTCAGGAGAATCGTGGCTGTCAAGATTCGTCTCAAGCGCCTGGGCAAGATCCGTGCGCCCTACTACCGCATCGTCGTCGCCGACTCGCGCACCAAGCGCGACGGTCGCGTGATCGAGGAGATCGGCAAGTACCACCCCACCGAGGAGCCCTCGTTCATCGAGGTCGACTCCGAGCGGGCGCAGTACTGGCTGTCGGTCGGCGCTCAGCCGACCGAGCAGGTCGCCGCCATCCTCAAGATCACGGGCGACTGGGGCAAGTTCAAGGGCGACAAGGACGCGAAGTCCACGCTCAAGGTCGCCGGCGAGAAGGTCGCCTTCGAGGCCGACTCGGCCAAGAAGTCCGTCATCAAGCCCAAGGTCGAGAAGAAGGAGACTCCCGCTGAGGAGGCTCCCGTCGAGACCCCCGCCGAGGACGCAGCCGAGGCTGCGGCCGACGCGGAGTAATTCGTCGTGCTGGCTGCCGCGCTCGAGCACATCGTCTCGGGGATCGTCGATCACCCGGAGGATGTCACCATCACCGCCACCTCGTCGCCCCGCGGCGACGTCCTCGAGGTGCACGTGCACCCCGATGACCGGGGGCGCGTGATCGGGCGCGGCGGCCGCACCGCCAAGGCCCTGCGCACGCTGATCACCGCGCTCGCGGACGGACGTCGCGTCCGCGTCGACGTCGCGGACGACTGAGCGTGGCCGTCACCGATCGCCCCGCCGGACGCAATCAGTTGCGCGTGGGGCGCCTCGTCAAGGCGCACGGGCTCAAGGGCGCACTCAAGCTCGAGCTGTACACCGACGATCCGGCCGGGCGCTTCGTCCCCGGTGCCGAGTTCACGTTGCAGGTGCCTGAGGCATCTCCGTGGCACGGCAAGTCCATCACCGTCCGCGAGTACCGGGTGATGAACGGCAGCTCCGTCGTCTTCTTCGAGGGCGTCGACGACCGCGATGCCGCCGAGGGCCTGGTCAAGGCGATCCTGTGGATCGATCAGGACGAGTCCGAGGAGCCTGAGGACGACGCCTGGTACGACCATCAGCTCACCGGGCTCGACGTCGTCCGCGACGACGTCGTCGTCGGCCGCGTGATCCGCGTCGATCACCTGCCCGCGCAGGATCTGCTCATCGTCCGGCCCGTTTCGGGTACCGGATCCGAGGTCATGGTCCCGTTCGTCTCGGCGATCGTGCCGACGGTGGACATCGCCGCGGGCCGGATCGTCGTCACGCCTCCCGCCGGGCTCTTCGAGGAGCTCGCCGAGGACGACGCGACCGCTTCGGCGCAGGATGCCTCCGAGCAGGACGCGCCCGGTGCGGATTGACGTCGTCTCGATCTTCCCGTCGTACTTCGACGGGCTGACCCTCTCCCTGCTCGGCAGGGCGCGGGACAGCGGGATCCTGGATCTGAACGTCCACGATCTGCGCGACTGGACCAGCGATCGGCACCGCACCGTCGACGACACGCCCTATGGCGGCGGCGCCGGCATGGTCATGAAGCCGGAGCCGTGGGGCCTCGCCCTCGATCAGCTCGCGTCCGCGCCCGTGCGCGCGGGGTCGGTCGCCGAGCCCGTCGGCCCGCGCCCCACCATCATCTTCCCCTCGCCGGCCGGCGAGGTGTTCCATCAGTCCACGGCCCGCGAGCTCGCGGACCACGAGCACCTCATCTTCGGGTGCGGCCGCTACGAGGGCATCGACGAGCGCGTGTTCGAAGAGGCTGCGGAGCTCGGCGAGGTGCGCCTGATCAGCCTCGGCGACTACGTGCTCAACGGGGGAGAGGTCGCCGTCATGGCGATGATCGAGGCGATCGGACGGCTCATCCCCGGAGTGGTCGGCAACCCCGAGAGCCTCGTCGAGGAGTCGCACGAGGACGGTCTGCTCGAGTACCCGTCGTACACCAAGCCGTCGGTCTGGCGCGACCGCGAGGTGCCGCCGATCCTGCTGAGCGGCAATCACGGCGCGATCGCCGCCTGGCGACGCGAGCAGCAGATCGAGCGCACCCGGCGGCGTCGTCCCGACCTCCTGCCCGACGAGGGCTGAGCGCCTTCCGCAGCCCGTCGGCTGTTAGCGTCGGGTCATGGTGGATGAGCGTCTGGCCCGGTCGTTCCGCAGCATCGGCGAGGACTACGATCGCCATCGCCCCGGCTTCCCCGTGGCGGCAGCAGACGAAATCGTCCCCCTCGGGGCGCCGACGATCCTCGATCTCGGTGCGGGCACCGGCAAGTTCACCGCGCTGCTGACCCCGCGCGCCACGCGTGTCATCGCCGTCGAGCCATCCGAGGCGATGCTCGGCGTTCTGCGCCGTCGTCTTCCCGACGTCGACGCGCTGGGCGGATCCGCGGAGCGGATCCCGGTCGCCGACGGAAGCGTCGACGTGGTGACGGTCGCGCAGGCGTTCCACTGGTTCGACCGGGAGGCCGCGTGCGCCGAGATCCGCCGCGTGCTGGTGCCTCAGGGCGTGCTGGGGCTCGTCTGGAACCGCTCGGATCCTGCCTGCGCCTGGGATCTCGCCTGCACGAGGGTCGCGCACCCCGCGCTCGGGAACGGGCTCTCCGGAGACGACGCGACGCGCGAATTGCTGCCTGGATTCGCATCACCGCGGGTCGAGCGGGTCCCCTGGCGCGAGCGCATCTCGCGTCAGGCCTATCTGGCGCGCTGGCTGACCGTCAGCTCGTTCCTGGCCGCCGCGGACGACGAGCGGGCGCGGATGCTCTCCGCGGTCGAGCGGATCCTGGATCGGGACCCTGAGACGGCAGGGCGTGAGGAGTTCGAGCTGCCGCAGGTCACCGACGTGTACGTGTACCGGGCGATCTGATCGGGGCCCGTCAGACGACGCGCTCTGCGCGAGTGATCTCGAAGACGATCCCATGCGGGTGGCGCAGGGCGAGCGCCTCCGCATGTCCGATTCCGCGCATCGCAGCGCGGAGCAGGCGGCCGATCATCTCGTGAGCGACGATCAGAGGCGTGCCCTCGCCGGCCCAGGAGCATTCGTGCAGGGCGCGGAGCGCCCGCGGGCGAGCGGAGGCGTAGCTCTCGCCGCCGGGGAACGCCCATCCGTAGCGGTTCTCCGATCGCAGGGCGCGGGTGCCGGGAGCGGCCTCCTCGAGTTCGTCCCAGGTGCGGCCGGCGAAGGACCCGTGGTGGACCTCGGCGAGTTCGTCGACGGCGACGACCTCGACGTCCAGGTGTGCCGCGACGATCTCCGCGGTCCGTCTGGCCCGTCCCAGCGGACTCGTGCAGATCACGCCGACCCCGGCGCCCTCGAGCCGTCGTGCGATCTCGTTCGCGTGCCAGATCCCGGCCTCGGTCAGCGGGGAGTCGAGCTGCCCCTGCAGTCTCCGCTCGCGATTCCACGCGGTCTGGCCGTGCCTGGCCAGGAACAGCCGCTCCGGCATCCGCAGGTCATGTCGGGACATGTCCACAGAATGGCACAGGCGCATGGCGCTGTGCAGATGCCGGCGCGGCGCCGGTGCGAGCCTTCGGCGGGGCGGGTCAGTCGACGCCGAGGAACGAGCGATCCGTGAGGATGACGGGGCCGTCCTCGGTGATCGCGATCGTGTGCTCGGAGTGGGATCCGCGGGAGCCGTCGGCGCTGCGCAGCGTCCAGCCGTCGGGGTCCGTCACCAGTTCGTCGGTGGTCGCGAGGAACCAGGGCTCGAGCGCCATCACCAGGCCGGCCCGCAGCGGGAAGCCGCGGCCGGGGCGTCCGTCGTTGGGGACGTGCGGGTCGCCGTGCATGATGCGGCCGACGCCGTGGCCGCCGAAGTCCGTGTTGATCGAGTAGCCCTCGCCGTGGGCGACGGCGGCGATCGAGGCGGAGATGTCGCCGATGCGATTGCCGACCACGGCAGCGGCGATCGCCGCATCCAGTGCGCGTTCCGTGGTGTCGATGAGGCGCAGGTCCTCGTCGCGGGGTGTGCCGACCACGAAGGAGACCGCGGAGTCGGCGACCCAGCCGTCGACCGAGACGGCGAAGTCGAGGGACACGAGGTCGCCGTCGCGCAGCGTGTAGTCGTGCGGCAGGCCGTGCAGCACGGCGTCGTTCACGGAGGTGCAGATGACCTTCCCGAAGGGGCTCGCGCCGAAGGACGGGTGGTAGTCGATGTAGCAGGACTCGGCGCCGGCCTTGCGGATCATGTCGTGGGCGCGGCGATCGATCGAGAGCAGGTTGGTGCCCACCTTGGTCTCGGCGCGCAGCGTCGCCAGCGTCTCCGCCACGAAGCGTCCAGCCGCCCGCATCTCCTCGATCTCGGCGGGGGTGCGCAGTTCGATCATTCCCAGTCCTCTCGTCGCATCCATTCTCTCCTACTGCGCGCACCGGGGACGCTCACAGCGAACGTGCGGATCCGGGCCCGCTGTCGCGACGTACCATCGCGGTATGTGGATCCGGCGCGCGTTCTTCTCCTGGCTGTTCCCGGCCGCTCTCGTGCTGCCGCTCTGGCTGTTCATCGGCTGGGGCGTGTTCCAGGCCGGCGGATGGGCGTTCCTCTGGGTGCTGTTCGTGGCCCTGCCGTCGGTGCTCGTGGGAGAGCTCGCCCTCGCGTTCCTGGTGCGCGCACGGCCCACCGTCCGTGAAGAGCGCGCGGTCTCCTGGCGCGACGTCCTCGGGTTCACCATCTGGCACGGCCTGACGATCGCGCTCGGCTTCTTCCCCGAGCATGCGTTCGGCTGGATCCTGACGGGGACGATCGTCGCGTTCCTCGGCCTGTTCTGGTCGACGCTCTGGCAGCTCTGGAAGGACGTGGCGGAGCGCGGGAGGTCGGCCTTCGTGATCGACCCCGACACCGTGCGCGCGACCGTCTACGGCGATCAGGGCGAGCCTGTGCGGGAGCGGGCGAGCCGCAACGGGGACGTCATCGTCATCACCGAGACCGGGAGCACCGGCGAGGGGCGCTCCGCGAGCTGAAGCCCCCGGCCGACGCGTCGCGCGGCGTTTTGGTGCGGGTCCGGATCCGTGGCAGAATAGCTGTTTGTGCCGTGACCCGGTTCTGCCTCAGGGGAACCCGCGGACGCCTTGTGCGCCGTTCGGTACCGACTTCCGATTTCATCCCTTCCCCATGCATGCGACCTGAGGCGAGTGCAGAGAGAGACGATCATGCAGATCCTCGACGTCGTCGACGCAGCTTCGCTCCGTTCCGACATCCCCGAGTTCTTCCCCGGCGACACCGTCAAGGTGCACGTCAACATCATCGAGGGCAGCCGCTCCCGTATCCAGGTCTTCCAGGGCGTCGTCATCGGCCGCTCGGGCGACGGCGTGCGCGAGACCTTCGTGGTCCGCAAGATCAGCTTCCAGGTGGGCGTCGAGCGCACCTTCCCGGTGCACTCCCCGGTGATCGACCACATCGAGGTCGTCACCCGCGGTGACGTGCGTCGCGCGAAGCTGTACTACCTCCGCAACCTGCGCGGCAAGAAGGCGAAGATCAAGGAGAAGCGCGACGCGCGCTGACCCCATCCGGCTTTCGAACAAGCGCCCCGAGACACGGCTCTCGGGGCGCTTGTTCATTCCCCGGACGTGAGAAGCTGGATGGCGCCGTCGAGTCGACGGCCGAGGTCTGTGAAGGATGGCGCATGACGGAAGAGATCGCGGCCGGATCCGCTGATGCGGTACGGGTGCAGACGACGCCGCGACGACGCGGCTGGGTGATCTTCCTCCGCGATGTCGTGGTGATCCTCCTCATCGCGGTGCTGGTCTCCTTCCTCGTGAAGACCTTCGTGGTGCGCAGCTTCTACATCCCGTCGGGCTCGATGGAGAACACGCTTCTCGTCAAGGACCGGATCCTGGTCGATGAGATCACCCCGCACTGGAACGGCTATCACCGCGGCGACGTCGTGGTCTTCAAGGATCCGGGCGGCTGGCTGCCGCCGGCACCGCCGGCACCGCCGCGGTCGCCGCTGCTGGAGGCCGGGGAGTGGTTCCTGACGCTGATCGGCGTGGCCGCCCCCGATTCCGACGACCATCTGGTCAAACGGCTCATCGGACTGCCCGGGGACCACGTCGTGTGCTGCAACTCGCTGGGACAGATCACCGTCAACGGGGCGCCGATCGACGAGTCCTCCTACCTCAAACCCGGAGTGGGCGATTCGCGCGCGTCCAGCATCCCGTTCGACGTCACGGTGCCGAAGGGCGCCGTGTGGGTGCTCGGCGACAACCGCACGCGCTCCGAGGACTCCCGGTACCACCAGGATCAGCCGGGAGGCGGGTTCGTGCCGATGGAGAACATCGTCGGGCGCGCATTCCTCACCACCTGGCCGTTCGACCGGTTCGGGCTCATCGACGGCCACTACGCCGTCTTCAACGGGGTGTCGAACCCGAAGCCGCAGGGGCGCCGTCGTGGCGGTCGTCGAGCCTAGCCTCGTCCTCGAGAGGCGCTTGCTGCGCGAGCACTCCCATCTGATCGCCCTGGACGAGGTCGGACGGGGAGCCCTCGCGGGTCCCGTCGCCGTGGGTGCCACGGTCGTGGATGCGGCCGCGGCGCGGCGCCGCGTGCCTCAGGGGCTGCGGGACTCGAAGCTGGTGCCGGAGAAGCGCCGGCCCGAGGTCGCCGAACGTGCAGGGGCCTGGGCGCCCGCGAGTGCGGTGGGGTGGGCCTCGAGCGCGGAGATCGACGAGGTCGGCATCATGCGCGCGCTCGGTCTCGCGGCTTCCCGCGCGATCATCGCCGCGTGCGGGGAGGCCTGGGATTCCTCGTCGGCACTCGTGATCCTCGACGGCAATCACGACTACGTCTCCGCCGTGCACCCCGGGCCTCTGACCGTGCGCTCGATCATCAAGGCGGACCGCGACTGCGCCTCCGTCGCGGCGGCGTCGGTCCTCGCCAAGGTGGCTCGGGATGCGCTCATGGTCGAGATCGCCCCCGAGTTCCCCGACTACCAGTGGGAGCGCAACAAGGGCTATGCGAGCGTCGAGCATCGCGAGGCGATCCGGCGGCGCGGCCTCACCCGTCATCACCGCTCGTCCTGGGCGATCGCCGACGCGCCCACCCTGTTCTGAGCGCTCGCGAGGATGCGGCCGTGCGCGGGCGGCTCTCGTAGGATGGGGGGATCATGGATGACGACGCCTTCGACGACTACGACCGTGAGCTCGAGCTCGCCCTGTACCGCGAGTACCGCGACGTGGTCCTTCAGTTCCAGTACGTGGTCGAGACCGAGCGCCGGTTCTACCTCGCGAACGAGGTCAACGTGGTACGCCGAGACACGGAGCACGACTTCTACTTCGAAGTGTCCATGAACGACGTCTGGGTGTGGGATATCTACCGCGCCGACCGATTCGTGAAGTCGGTGCGCGTGCTGACCTTCAAGGACGTGAACGTCGAGGAGCTCTCGCGCCGCGAGTTCGAACTGCCCCAGGAGCTCTCGCTCGACGGAGAGTGATCCGCCGCTGCCGCCGGGGAGGCCCTGCTCGCCGAGCGCACCGGGATCTGCCGAACGCACGGTATCGTCGCGTCGATAGCCCGTGCTCCCGGCGACAACCCGTGCCCTCGCCCCGGATCCGCGCCCCGACGCCTCATCCCCGCCGTGGGAGCACACCCCATCACCGAGTCGTCCCTGTGAACGCACGCCATAGGGTGCGCTGACGGGGACGACTCGAAGATGATCGTCCTCCACAGGGAGCTGTTTCCGGCGGTTCGGCACCGAGTGCGCGAACGCGGCTCCACGCGCCCTGAACGGCCCGCAGGCTGTCTGTCATGGCAGCCAAGGACGAGCTCGGACGTGCGGGGGAGGACCGCGCCGTCGAGCACCTGACCCGACTCGGATACCGGATCCTCGACCGCAACTGGCGATGCGAAGAAGGCGAGCTCGACATCGTCGCGCAGCGGGAGGGCGTGCTCGTCTTCGTCGAGGTGAAGACGCGGCGGACGCTGGACTACGGCCACCCCTTCGAGGCGATCGACGAGCGCAAGCGGAAGCGGTTGTGGCGTCTCGCGCACGTCTGGGTGCGCGCGCACCCGATGGCGAGCGCCGGGCGGGCGCTGCGGCTCGACGCGATCGGGATCGTGGGCGCGGATCCGGCCCTCGGAGGGCTCGAGCATCTGCGGGATCTGCGATGACCGCGCGCACCTGGTCCGTCGCGCTGACCGGGCTGAACGGGCACATGGTCGATGTCGAGGCCGACCTCTCGCAGCAGACTCCGGGCTTCGACCTCATCGGGCTCGCGGATCGCGCGCTCGGCGAGGCCGTACGGCGCGTGCACAACGCGTGCCGCAACAGCGGCCTCGACCTGCCCCGACGCAAGCTCACCGTGAACCTGTCGCCGGCGAGCCTGCCCAAACAGGGGACCGCATTCGACCTGGCCATCGCGATCGCGGCGTTCGGCACGGCCGGATCCCTCGATCCGGGCTCGCTCGCGCACACCGTGCATCTCGGCGAGCTCGGGCTGGACGGGAGGCTCCGTCCCGTCCCCGGTGTGCTGCCCGCACTGCACGCGGCACGGGAGGCCGGCTTCGAGCGCGTCGTCGTCCCGGTGGCGAACGAGGCGGAGGCCCGGCTGGTGCCGGGGCTCGACGTGCACGCTGCGGTGAGCCTCGCGCACGTGGCGGTGCTGCACGGGGCCGACCTCCCCGACCTCGGCGATCCGGAGCCGGTGCGGGCCGTGATGACGCTGGAATCGAGCGGTCCGGCGCCGGAGCTCGCCGACGTGATCGGCCAGGACCAGGCGGTCTCCGCCCTGGTCGCCGCCGCGGCCGGCGGGCACCACCTCCTCCTCTCCGGGCCGCCGGGAGCAGGCAAGACGATGCTGGCGCGCAGACTCGCCGGCATCCTCCCCGACCTGGACGAGGAGCTCGCCCTCGAAGCCGCATCGATCCGCTCGCTGATGGGGGAGAACCTCACCCGGTTGGACCGTCGCCCTCCTTTCGTCGCCCCTCACCACAGCGCTTCGGTCGCCGCACTGATCGGCGGCGGATCCAGGGCGGCCCGTCCGGGCGCGATCGCCCGCGCGCACGGCGGGCTGCTCTTCCTCGATGAAGCCGCCGAGGCTCCCGGCGGCGTCCTGGATGCGCTCCGCCAGCCTCTCGAGGCCGGCGTGATCGAGATCCACCGGGCGGCGTTCACGACGCGCTTCCCCGCGCGGTTCCAGTTGGTGCTCGCTACGAACCCGTGTCCCTGCGGGGCTTTCGGCGTGGTGGGCGAGGAGTGCATCTGCCCGCCATCCGCGATCCGGCGCTACGCGGCGAGGCTGTCCGGCCCGATCAGAGACCGACTCGACATCGAGGTGCGGGTCGCCCGCGTCTCCGCCACCCAGGTCACGACGCAGGAACGCGGCGCGCTCTCCACGGCCGAGGCTCGGAGACAGGTCGAGGGCGCCCGCGAACGCGCGGCGCGGCGATGGCGCGGAACGCCGTGGAGGCTCAACGCGCATGTGCCGGGCACCTGGCTGCGCCAGGGCGAGTTCCGGCTCCCGCTCGAGGCACGGGCGCCCCTGGATCGAGCGCTGCAGCGCGGCGCGCTCACACTACGCGGATACGACCGGGTGCTGCGCCTGGCGTGGTCGGTGGCCGACCTGGCGGGTGCGGACGCCCCCGGGCTTGCGCACGTGGGCCGGGCGCTGCTCCTGAAGAAGGGGATGACGGCATGAACAGCGCGGAACACAGGGGCGCGGGGGCCGCCGACGGCGCGACGCGACGCACGCCGAGCATCCCGCAGATGAAGACCCTGCTGAGGACGCTGCGCGAGAGCACCGACTTCCTCGCGGCGGCGGACCGGATCCGTCCCGATGCCGCGGAGCCCGACGTGCGCGACGGTCTGATCTGGAGTCTCATCACCGAGCCCGGCGACGGAGTGGCCGGAGCGCTCGTCGCGACGCTCGGCGCCACAGAGGCGCTGGAGGTGATGACGAGCGGGCAGGGCGGACCGGCGGAGCCCGTCGACGGTGAGCGTCCCGCGGCCGGCGCGCTGCGGGAGGGGCGCCGGCGATGGGCCCCGCGCCTCGATCCCGAACCGCATCTGGTCGGCCTGCGCGCCGCGGGGCGCAGGGGCGTGCGGCTCCTGCTCCCGTCGGATCCGGAATGGCCGGCCTCCGTGGCAGACCTCGGCGCGCACGCACCACTCGGGCTCTGGCTGCTCGGCGATGCGACGGCACTGGCACGACCCGGTGTGGCGCTCGTCGGCGCACGGGCCTCGTCGAGCTACGGGGAGCACGTGTCCGGAGAGTTCGCCGGAGGGCTCGCCGCGGAGGGGCACGTCATCGTCTCGGGAGGCGCCTACGGTATCGACGGCATCGCGCATCGCGCCGCGCTGCGCGCAGGGGGGACGACGGTGGCGGTGCTGGCCGGTGGCGTGGATCGTCCGTATCCGAGCGGGCACGCGCAGCTGTTCCAGCGGATCGCGGCGAGCGGCGCCCTCGTGAGCGAGGTCGCGTGCGGTGTCGCGCCGACCAAGTGGAGGTTCCTGGCGCGCAATCGGCTGATCAGCGCGTTCTCCGCCGCGACGGTGGTCATCGAGGCGGGACATCGCAGCGGATCCCTGAACACCGCGGGGCATGCCGCCGCGCTCGGCCGTCCGCTCGGCGCCGTGCCGGGGCCGATCACCTCGACGACGTCGGCCGGATGCCATCGGCTGCTGCGCGACTACGACGCGCGCTGCGTCACATCGGTCGAAGACGTGCGGGAGCTGCTCGGCGGAGTGCGTGTCGCGGCGACGCACAGCGCGGAGGATCCGGACATGGTGCGCCTCGCCGATGCCCTGAACGTGCGCGCGGCCCGCAGCAGCACGGAGCTGGCGCAACGAAGCGGGCTGAGCGTCGACCGGGTCGAGGCGCTCCTCGGAATCCTGGAGCTGGACGGCAGCGCGGTCCGCTCCGAACGCGGATGGCGCAGCGTCCTGCACTGAGCGAGGCCGGAGCGACGCAGGCTGGAGCGACGCAGGCTCGGAGCGCACCGGCATCGAGTCGGCACCCCGCCCGCGCGTACTCCGGACAAGGCGGCGCAGGGGAGCGCATGCTGGAGCCATGCGCGTATCCGAGGCCGCTGCGGCGTTCACGTCGCACCTGTCTCAGGTGCGACGGCTTTCCCCGGCGACGGTGCGCGCCTACCGTTCGGACCTGGCCGATCTCGCCGTCTCCACGGCGGATGCGGAACTCCCCGAGGTGGACCTCGAGGCGTTGCGCGACTGGTTGTGGCGGGCCACGCAGCGCGGCGATGCGCGTTCGACGCTGGCTCGGCGCACCGCGGCGGTGCGCTCGTTCTTCTCCTGGGCCACGGAGAACGGGCTCGTCACCGTCGATCCCGCTCTGCGTCTCGTCACGCCCAAGCGCGGGCGCACGCTGCCGGCCGTCGCCTCGGCCGACGCGATGCGGGTGCTGCTGGACGAGGCGCGCGACAGCGCACTCGACGGGGATCCGATCCGGCTGCGCGACAGCGCGATCCTGGAGCTGCTGTACGGATCCGGCATGCGCGTCTCCGAGCTGTGCGGCCTCGCCGTCGACGACCTCGACCTCGACCGGGGCACCGCCCGCGTGGTCGGCAAGGGCGACAAGGAGCGCGTCGTGCCGTTCGGCGCGCCGGCGCGCGACGCGGTCGCGAAGTACCTGCGCCGGGCGCGCCCCGTGCTCGTGGCGCGTGCCGAGCGGCCTGGACCCGCCTTGTTCCGGGGAGCAAGAGGGGGCACGCTCGGGCCGCGCACGGTGTACGAACTCGTCGCCCGCGTGCTCGCACCCGTCATCGGCGCGGAGACCGTGGGCCCGCACGCTCTTCGCCACTCCGCGGCCACGCACCTGCTCGACGGCGGGGCCGACCTGCGCGCGGTGCAGGAGATCCTCGGCCATGCGAGCCTCGGGACGACCCAGATCTACACGCACGTCTCGGCGGAGCGGCTGACCGCGAGCTACCGGCTCGCGCATCCGCGCGCCTGACCGCGATCGCCGGCGGCTCACACCGACGCGCCCCGGGGACACGGCGTCAGCATCCGTCGGATCCGCAGGGGAGCAGGACCGCACGCGGCACGCCGCCGAACAGCAGCATCGGATTGATGTAGGCGCCGTTCCACCGCACGCCGATGTGCAGCGCCCCGGGAGGCGTGTGCCCGCCGGAGGCGAGGGTCGCGATCCGGTCGCCTCGCCGGACCGCGGTGCCGGCGTCGAGGTCCGACTGCACGGGCTCGAGCGTGGTGACGAGTCCGTTCCCGTGGTCGATCGTGAGGAGCGGCCGGTCGACGACCGTGCCGCGGAACGCGATCGCCCCGGAGGCGGGCGCCCGCACCGCTCCCGCCGCCGCGACGTCCATCCCGCGATGGCCCGGCCCGTAATCGTGCACAGGGGCGCGGAACGGCGCGACCACCGTGCGGGGCCCCTCGACGGGCCACAGCCAGTCCCGGTCCGGCAGGGCGGACCCGGCCGACGCTGCGGCCGCGGACCCGGCGGACGCCACCGGGCCCGCTGCGGGCAGGAGCACCGGGACCAGCCCGCCGAGAAGCCCGGCCGCGACGGCGACCGTGATGAGCGAAGGGCGGCGGGTGACGGCCGGTGCCGCAGGACGACAGAGGGAACGGGGCATCCCCTGATCCTGCGCCGCTGGACCCGAACGCGGAGTCGCATGTACGCAACCGGTGCGGAGCGCGCGAGAGGGCCCGATTGTGTGGAGGGATTGCGAACGATCGGGGGCGCCGACCCTGATATGCTTGCAGGGCATCCCGTATGTCGGGGTGACTACGCGTGCCCACAGCGTTCAACGTGGCGAACACTCCACAGGTCTTTCGGAAGAGAGCGGAGTGCGCGCCGGGCACCAGGATCGCCGATCGCCCGATCGGCAGCTCAACCTCAACCAACAAGGAGTACGACCATGGCCGTCGTCACCATCCGCCAGCTGCTCGACAGCGGCGTTCACTTCGGACACCAGACCCGCCGGTGGAACCCGAAGGTGAAGCGCTTCATCCTCACGGAGCGCAGCGGGATCCACATCATCGACCTGCAGCAGTCGCTGGGCTACATCGACAAGGCCTACGACTTCGTCAAGGAGACCGTCGCGCACGGCGGCACCATCCTCTTCGTGGGCACCAAGAAGCAGGCCCAGGAGATCCTCGCCGAGCAGGCGACCCGCGTGGGCCAGCCCTTCGTGAACCAGCGCTGGCTCGGTGGCCTCCTCACCAACTTCTCCACCATCTCGAAGCGTCTCGCTCGCATGAAGGAGCTCGAGGAGCTCGACTACGAGACCCCGGCGAACAGCGGCTTCACCAAGAAGGAGCTCCTGCTCAAGAAGCGCGAGCTCGACAAGCTGCACAAGTCGCTGGGCGGCATCCGCAACCTGACCAAGACCCCGTCGGCGCTGTGGGTCGTCGACGCCAAGCGCGAGCACCTCGCCATCGACGAGGCCAAGAAGCTCGGCATCCCGGTGATCGGCATCCTCGACACCAACGCGGACCCGGATGACTTCCAGTACCCGATCCCCGGCAACGACGACGCGATCCGCTCCGTCTCGCTGCTGACGCGCATCATCGCCGACGCCGCGGCCGAGGGCCTGCAGCTCAAGCACAACCCCGAGGTCGGCGACGCCGAGCCGCTCGCCGAGTGGGAGCAGGAGCTGCTCGAGGGCGCCGAGGCGCAGACCGCTGCGACCGAGTCCGCCGCGGACGAGGCCGGCGCTGCCGCGCACGACGAGGCGATCGCCGCCGCTGCCGACGAGACGGTGACCGAGGTCGCCGCCGCCGAGGCGACCGAGGCCGAGTCCGCCGACAAGTAATCGCCCGTAGGTCGGCCGGCGGAAGCCGGCCGACCCGCAACCACCACGCACACACACGAAGCAAGGAGCCACCACAACATGGCCAACTTCACCATCGCCGACATCAAGGCGCTGCGTGAGCAGCTCGGCACGGGAATGGTCGACACCAAGAAGGCGCTCGAGGAGGCTGACGGCGACGTCGAGAAGGCCGTCGAGATCCTCCGCCTGAAGGGTGCGAAGGGCAACGCCAAGCGCGCGGACCGTTCCACCAGCGAGGGCCTCGTCGTCGCCCGTGAGCAGGACGGCGCCGTGACGCTCGTCGAGCTCGCCTGCGAGACGGACTTCGTCGCGAAGAACGACCGCTTCATCGCGCTGGCCGACAAGGTCGCCGACGCCGTGGCCGCCATCAAGGCGGACTCCGTCGAGGCGGCTCTCGCGGCCGACGCCGGCGGTCAGACCGTCGAGCAGCTGATCTCGGACGAGGCGGCGATCATCGGTGAGAAGGTCGAGCTGCGTCGCGTGGCGACCATCTCGGGCGACCACACCGAGGTGTACCTGCACCGCACGAGCAAGGACCTCCCGCCGCAGATCGGCGTGGTCGTCGCCTACACGGGTGGCGACGCGGAGACCGCTCGCAGCATCGCCCAGCACATCTCGTTCGCGAACCCCTCCTACCTCACCCGTGAGGACGTCCCCGCTGCGGACGTGGAGAAGGAGCGCGAGATCGTCACCGAGATCTCCCGCAACGAGGGCAAGCCCGAGGCCGCCCTGCCGAAGATCGTCGAGGGTCGCGTGACCGCGTTCTTCAAGCAGGTCGCCCTGCTCGAGCAGGACTACGCCAAGGACAACAAGCTGTCCGTGGGCCAGGTCGCGAAGGACGCCGGTCTGAACGTGACCGGCTTCGCCCGCTTCAAGGTCGGCGCGTAACGTCATCGAAGGGGTTCGGATCCACCAGGATCCGAACCCCTTCGTCATGCCCCGGGTCTCGATGCGCCGCGCGGCGCATCTCCCGAGTTCTCCGTGCTCGCGCACGGTAGTTTGTTCCACGGATGAGAGGAAGCACTCCATGACCGAACGACAGGGTCGACGTCGCGTCGTCCTCAAGCTCTCCGGTGAGGCCTTCGGCGGCGGCCAGCTCGGGGTCAACCCCGACATCGTCAGCCAGATCGCCCGCGAGATCGCCGCAGCCACCGACCGCGTCGAGATCGCCGTCGTCGTCGGCGGCGGCAACTTCTTCCGCGGTGCGGAGCTGAGCCAGCGCGGCATGGACCGCTCCCGCGCCGACTACATGGGCATGCTCGGCACCGTCATGAACGCGCTCGCGCTGCAGGACTTCCTGGAGCAGGCCGGCGCGTCGCCGCGCGTGCAGTCCGCGATCGCGATGACCCAGGTCGCCGAGCCGTACCTGCCGCTGCGCGCGGAGCGGCACATGGAGAAGAGCCGCGTCGTGATCTTCGGCGCCGGCGCGGGCCTGCCGTACTTCTCCACCGACACGGTCGCCGCGCAGCGCGCGCTGGAGATCGGCGCCGACGAGGTCCTCGTCGCCAAGAACGGCGTGGACGCGATCTACACCGCCGACCCCAAGACCGACGCGTCCGCGGAGCGGATCGAGGAGATCACCTTCCAGGATGCGCTTGTGCGCGGCCTCAAAGTCGTCGACTCCACGGCCTTCAGCCTCTGCATGGACAACGGCATGGACATGCGGGTGTTCGGCATGGAGCCCGCGGGGAACATCACCCGTGCTCTGCTGGGCGAGCCGATCGGAACCCGCGTCATCGCCTGAACGCGACGGATCCCCGGACCGCGCCGCACGACGTCCGGCCGGGGATCCGTGCATCCTCCCCGATAGACTGGGGACGCAACCCCCCTGACGAATAGGAGCCACCGTGATCGCGGATGTCCTCGCCGACACCACCTCCCGCATGCAGCGCGCCGTCGAGGCCGCCAAGGAGGACTTCAGCACGGTGCGCACCGGCCGTGCCAACCCGCAGATGTTCCAGAAGGTCCTGGTGGACTACTACGGCACGCCCACCCCGCTCGCGCAGCTCGCGTCGCTGGCGAACCCCGAGGCGCGTTCGCTGATCATCACCCCGTACGACAAGTCGGCGCTCAAGGCCATCGAGCAGGCGGTCCGCGACATGCCGAACCTGGGCGCGAACCCCACCAACGACGGCAACATCGTGCGCGTCACGATGCCCGAGCTCACGGCGGACCGCCGCAAGGAGTACGTCAAGCTCGTGAAGAGCAAGGGCGAGGACGCGAAGGTCCACGTCCGCGGCATCCGTCGCAAGGCCAAGGACGAGCTGGACGGCCTGAAGAGCGATCTCGGCGAGGACGAGATCGCCCGCGGCGAGAAGGAGCTCGATGCCCTCACGCGCCAGCACGTCGACCTCATCGACGAGGCTGTCAAGCGCAAAGAGGCCGAGCTGCTCGAGGTCTGAGACCGTCCATGAGCACCCCGTCCGACGACGACGACGCGTCGAGGATCCCTCCGCGACCACCGCTTCCGCCGCGTGCCGGCGAGAACCCGGCCGCACGCGCCGGCGACGGTCAGCAGACGCGCACCGGCGACAACCTGCAGGCTCAGTTCCGGGCGAAGAAGGCGGAGCTCGAGACGCACGTCTCGCATGCCCGTGATCAGCTGGACCAGGCCAACGAGCGCATCAAGGAGCGCACCGGCCGCGACCTCGTCGTCGCCATCGGCGTCGGCCTGCTGATCGGCGGCGTGATCCTCGCGTCTCTGCTGTTCGCGAAGTGGTCCTTCGTCGTGATCGGCCTCGCGATCATCCTGCTCGCCGTCTGGGAGCTCGTGCTCGCGCTGCGCAGCGGCGGGCGCAAGGTGGATCTGTGGCCTCAGCTGGTGCTCGGCGCCTTCCTGGCCGCCGGCGGCTATTTCGCCGACCCCTGGCTGACCTGGGTGATGCTGTTCGTCGCCGTGTTCGGAGTCGTCGTCTGGCGCCTCGTCGGGCAGATGGTCGCGAAGGACGGGCGCACCTATGGTGACGTCCTGACGGACGCGATGGCCGGCGGGTTCATCCAGGTGTACGTGCCGTTCCTCGGAGCCCTCGTGCTGATGCTCCTGCGCCAGCCGCGCGGCGAGTGGTGGGTGCTCTCGCTCATCGTCGTGGTGGTCGTGGCCGACACCTGCGCCTACGCCTCCGGTCTGCTGTTCGGACGCGGCGGACGCCATCCGATGGCGCCGCGGGTGAGTCCGAAGAAGACCTGGGAGGGGTTCGCCGGCGCCGTCGTCGGATCCCTCGTCGCAGGCGCTCTCGTCGGCGTCTACCTCCTCGGCGTGCCGTGGTGGGCCGGACTCATCGTCGGCGCCTGCCTGGTCGCCTCGGCGACCGTCGGCGACCTCGCCGAGTCGCTGCTCAAGCGCGATCTCGGCATCAAGGACATGAGCTCCTGGATCCCCGGACACGGCGGACTGCTGGACCGGCTGGACAGCATGCTCCCCTCCGCCGTCGTCGCCCTCGCCCTGTATTTCCTCCTCACCCCTCTGGCGGCAGCATGACCGATTCCGCACGTTCCGACCGCGCCGCCTCCGGCGCCGCCGCGAGCTTCCCCGTGGTCCCTCGGCGCGAGAAGGGCTACCAGCGCGCCGCCGTGGACACGTTCCTGGCGCGCGCACGCGGCGCATTCGAGGACGACGCCGAAGGGGTCGGATCCGCAGACATCCGCGGGGCCTCCTTCCCGCTGGTGCGCGGCGGGTACGACATCGCCGCCGTCGACGCCGCACTGGCCAGGGTCGAGGAGGCGTTCGCGCAGCGGGAGCGAGCTCTCGTCGTCTCGACGGACGGGGCCTCCGCGTGGGTCGGAAGGGCTCGCACGGATGCACAGGTGATCCTGGATCACCTCAGCCGTCCTCAGGGACGGAAGTTCGCGCGGACCGGGATCCTCACCTTCGGCTACCGGATCGACGAGGTGGATCACGTCGCGAAGAGGATCGTGCGCTTCCTCCGCGACGGTGACGCGCTGACCGCGGAGCAGGTGCGTCAGACCGCGTTCCGGATGCAGCGTCGCGGCTATCGGGAGGAGCAAGTCGACGCGCTGCTCGACGCGACGATCGACGTGCTGCTCGCGATCCGCTGAGCCCGGCGAATGCGGTGGGGGGAGCGTCTCGCGGCGATTCTCATGGCGAATTCAGCTTCGGCTGGCTAAACTCGGAGCCATTGTGACTCCCGATAACGATTCGATTGCGGCGCGCTCCCGAACCGCCGCGCAGAACGACGCAGCCACAGCATCCCGCTCGAATGCGAAGGCGCACCCGGGTCGACGTGCGACCTCGGCGGTGTTCGCAGGGCTCGCAGTGGTGGGCGTCTCCGTCGCGATCGTGGCCCCCGCAGGGCTCGCGATGTCCGCCTCGGAGCCGGCTCAGGCCTCGGTGACCACGGCGTACTCGCTCGCGGCCCACGACGCGCAGAACATCACCGTCTCCGTGCACGGCGCGACGCCGACGGCGCAGACGCGGGACTCCTTCGACGTCTACGTCACGCCGAAGCCGACCCCGACCCCTGAGCCCGTGGTCGCCTCCAGCGACTCCTCGTCATCGTCTTCCTCCTCTTCGGCGAGTGCCGGGCCGATGTTCTACAGCGGCGGCGGTGAGCCGGCCTCATGGATGGCGGCTGCCGGCATCGCCTCGAGCGACTGGGGCTACGTCGACTACATCGTGAGCCGCGAGAGCGGCTGGAACCCGAACGCCACCAACAGCGGATCCGGCGCCTGCGGACTGGTGCAGGCGCTCCCGTGCAGCAAGGTGCCGGGGAACGGCTACGACCCCGTCGACAACCTGCGCTGGGGCAACGGCTACGCCGTGGGACGCTACGGCAGCTGGGGCGCCGCGGTCGCGTTCTGGTCCGCCAACAACTGGTGGTGAGCAGCGCTCGCCCATGCCACGCCCGCATCGACGACGTCAAGAGCGCCCGCGCGAGGATTCGCTCGACCGGCTGATCGCCGGATGGAAGCGCACCGAGACGCGCGGCGGCACCGAGTGGTACGTCCAGCCTCTCACCGCGGCTCAGGCGCAGAAGGAGTACATCTGCCCGGGGTGCCGCGGAGTGATCGCCGCCGGCACGGCGCATCTGGTGGTCTGGCGCGCCGATGGCGTGCTGGGCGACGCAGCTGATCTCGCAGCGCGGCGCCACTGGCACAACGGCTGCTGGAAGAAGAACTGACGTGGAGATCCGCGGACCCCGTGCGCTGCCCGCGCGGCGCGAGGACATCGAGCTGCGCACCGAGGACGATCTCTGCCTGGTCGGAGAGCTCGCCCTTCCCGAGGCCGTCGCCCCTGTGGCGACCCTCGTGACTCTGCATCCGCTGCCCACCGCCGGCGGCTTCATGGACTCGCACATCCTTCGCAAGGCCGCGGCGCGCCTGCCCGCGCTGGCAGACCTCGCCGTTCTGCGCTTCAACACTCGCGGCACGAGCTCGCCACGGGGACGGAGCGAGGGCGTCTTCGACGGCGGAGGAGCCGAGCGGCACGACGTGGCCGCGGCCATGGCGTTCGTGCGTGAGCGCGGCCTGCCCCGGCCTTGGCTGGTGGGCTGGTCGTTCGGCACCGAGCTCGCGCTCAAGTACGGCCGGGATCATGAGATCGAGGGCGTCATCCTGCTCTCGCCGCCGTTGCACCGGGCCACCGTCGACGAGGTCGCCGCGTGGGCCCACGACGACCGTCGCGTGGTCGTGCTGGTGCCCGAGCTCGATGACTATCTGAGGCCGGCAGAGGCCATCGAGCGCTTCGCCGCGATCCCGCACACCGAACTGATCGCCGTGGACGGCGGGAGGCACCTCTGGGTGGGGGAGAGCCAGACCCGACGCGTGATGGACGAGATCGTCCGTGCCGTGAACCCTTCCGCGCTCCCTCTCGCTCGGGAGTGGCCGGCGAGCTGACGGGCTAGCGCTCGTTCATCCTCGGGATCAGCACCTGACGGTAGATGATCAGGACGCTGGCGGCGACGGGGATGGCGATGAGCGCACCGAGCAGCCCCAGCAGCGCTCCGCCGGAAAGGGCGGCGATCACGACCACGGCGCCGGGCACGGCGACCGCGCGGTTCATCACGCGCGGCGAGATGACGTACGCCTCGATCTGCATGTACACGAGGTAGTACACCGCGGCGATGAGCCAGGCCCACGGAGGCGACCCGAGGCCGGGGATGAGGCACAGCAGCACGATGAGCGTGGAGCCGGTCAGCGTGCCGACGAGCGGGATCAGGGAGAAGAAGAACGCGATCACGGCGAGCACGATCGGGAACGGGGCCTGGATGATCGACAGGAAGATGAAGCTCAGCACGCCGTTGATCACGCCCATGGCGACCTGGCCCATGACGTAGTGGCCCACCGAGGCGGTGATCTGCTCGGCGAGATCGATGAACCGGTCGCGCTTGGAGGCGGGCACGACCTGGTACACGGCGCCCTTGAGTGAGGGGATCGCCGCGGTGAAGTAGATGGTGAGGATCAGCACGATGAACGTCCCGCTGATCCCTGCGAAGAGCGCGCCGCCGACCACGATCACGCCCTGCCCGATCGAGCTGCTGATGTCGCCCAGGTTCTTGTTGAGCCAGTCGTTGATGTAGCGGAAGACGGTGTCGACGTCGAGATTGGGGAGGAGGCCCTCCAGCCAGTGCTTGAAGTCGGCCAGCGCGGTGCCGCTGTTGACGATCACCGTGATCTGCTGGACGAGCTGGGAGATCTGGTTGACCAGGATCGGGATCACCATCAGGACGATGCCGGCGAAGACGCTGAGCACGACGACGATCGTGATCAGCACCGCCGCCCATCGCGGCAGGCGGCGCCGGGTCAGCCAGCTGACCATCGGATCCAGGCCGAGGCTCAGGAACAGGGCGGTGCCGACGTAGAGCAGGATCGTGGACAGGGACTGCACGCTCTGGATGAGCATGATTCCCAGACCGACGCCGAGCGTCGCCACCAGCGCGGTGCGGAACGGGTTGTGCAGCTTCATGAGATCCTTCTGGCTCGGTCCCTCAGCCTAACCGGCGGAGCCCCCGGAGCCTCGGAGCATCGCTGCCGAGGTCGTGGCTGAGCAGGGGGAGGGGCCTCTCGTGGCATCCATACAGGTCGTTTCGCTAGTCTGAAACGTCGAGCGGAGATCCCGGGCGCCTACCCGTGGATCGCGGAGGAGATTTTTCGTGCGTTTTGTATGGGCTGTTCTGGCCTTCGTGCTGGCGGCCGTCCTGATCGGGACGGGTATCGCGCAGCGGACCATCTTCCTCGGGCCCAAGGACGTGACGGCCGAGCTCTCGGTCAAGTCTCCGCAGGCGTACACCGTGATCGATTCGGCTGTGCTCCGCGCCCACCCGGGTGAGCAGACGCTCGTCGCGCACGGTGACGGCACGATCTTCGTGGCCCAGGCCCGCACGGCCGATCTCGAGGCCTGGCTGAGCGACACGAGCTACAACCGGATCACGCTCGCCAAGGACGGCACGACGACCACCGCGAAACTGGTCGAGCCGACCGCGAAGAGCGAGGCCGGCGCGGACATGCAGCGCGACCCGGCCGGATCCGACCTGTGGCTGGACAGCTTCGCCGACAAGAACTCCCTGGTCGACCGCATGCAGGTGCCGGAAGGCGTGAGCGTGCTGCTCGCCTCCGACGGAAAGGCCGAGGCGCCTTCCGACGTCGCGCTGAAGTGGCCTCTGGACACGGCCACGCCGTGGGCCGGTCCGCTCATGGTCGCCGGCGGCGTCTTCCTCCTGCTCGGGCTGGTGCTGTATGTGCTGGCGATCCGGCATTCGCGCCGCGGGCGCGGCCCGCGCCGCAAGGCTCCGCCGCCCCTTCCGGTCACCGAGCCGATCGACGTGGCCGACCGTGCCGCCATCGACTCCGCGCCGGAGGCCGACGCAGCCCCCGAGCCCGCGCCGGCGCCGGACGCCGCGGGCGCGCAGCCGGAGACCGATCCCGCCTCGAGCCAGGACGGCGCCGTGCGGGAACGCCGCGCCACGGGGTCGAAGCGCCGTCGTGCGCTGCTGCTGATCCCCGCCGTGGGCGTGACCGCGGCGCTCCTCAGCGGGTGCACGCCGGACATCTGGCCGCACCCCGCCGCGTCGCCCACTCCGACGCCGACCGAGACCCAGGCCGTCGAGGCGGGCCAGCAGGCCCCCGCGGTCACCGAGGCGCAGGCCGCCCGGATCCTGGAGAGCATCTCCGGCACGCTCGCCGATGCGGACAAGAACCTCGACGTGGCGAAGGCCGAGACCCGCCTGGAGGGATCGGCGCTCGAGGCGCGCAAGACGGCGTACGCCGTCCGCAAGAGCGTCGCAGACTTCGCTCTGCCGGCGACGATCCCGGCCGACAAGGTCAAGATCCTGGTTCCGCAGGCGTACGACTCCTGGCCGCGCACCGTGCTGATGCTCGTGGAGCACGGCAGCAACGAGAAGGTCGCGCCGCTGATCATGACGATGACGCAGCCCGATCCGTGGTCGAACTACAAGATCTCGGACGTCGCAGAGATGCAGGCGTCGGCGAAGCTGCCCAACATGGCCCCCGCGTGGCTGGGCGCCAAGCTCACTCCGCCCGACTCCCCGTTCCTCGTGGTCGCGCCGGACGAGCTCGCCTCCGAGTTCGCGAACGTGATCGATCAGGGCGACAAGAGCGAGTTCTACGACAAGTTCGACAAGTCGGCGCTCGCGTTCGCGAAGTCGGTCCAGGACAGCCGGGCAACCGTGCTCCAGGCGCTGAAGGACAAGAGCGCCGACACGACCTCGAGCCTGTCCTTCGCCGCATCCGTCGGCGCCGGGAAGCCCATCTCGATGTCGAGCATCGACAGCGGGGCGATCGTCGCCGTCACGGTCGACGACTCGCAGACGATCAAGCCGACGAGCGCGGACGCCTCGATCAAGAACGTCGATACGAACGGAACCGTCGTGAACGCTCCGGCGAAGGCGCTCACCGGAGTCGACGAGTCCAAGACGGGCTTCGTGTCGGTGTACGGGATGCAGCTCTTCTTCGCCGTGCCCGCGCAGGGATCCGATGCGAAGATCACGCTGCTGGCCGCGTCCCAGCAGCTCCAGAGTGTGACGGAGATCAAATGACCGAGCTGTCCGCCGCGGCCCTTCGCGGCGCCGTCGACCTTTCCTCGCTGCGCAACCGCCCCGCTGCGCCGGCGCCCGATGCCTCCGCACAGGCCCCCGCAGAGGGCGGGGCCATCCCGCTGGTGGTCGATGTCACCGACGCCACGTTCGGGCAGGTGCTCGAGCTGTCGCAGAGCGTTCCGGTCGTCGTCGACCTGTGGGCCGATTGGTGCGGGCCGTGCAAGCAGCTCAGCCCGGTGCTCGAAAAGGTCGTCACCGAGCTCGCGGGTCGCGTCGTGCTCGCGAAGGTCGACGTGGACGCCAATCCGCAGCTCGCCCAGGGCTTCCGGGCGCAGTCGATCCCGATGGTGGTGGCACTCGTGGCCGGTCAGCCGGTGCCGCTGTTCACGGGCGCCGTGCCCGAGGAGCAGGTGCGCGAGGTGTTCGCCCAGCTGCTGCAGCTCGCGGCCCAGCACGGTGTGACCGGCACGATCCCGGTCGGCGATGGCACGGAGCAGGGCGAACCCGCCGAGCCGGTCGAGCAGCCCCTTCCGCCTCTGCACCAGGCCGCGTTCGACGCGATCGAGCGCGGCGAGTTCGCGGCGGCGATCGACGCGTATGAGAAGGCCCTGGCGGAGAACCCGCGCGACGAGGAGGCCCGCTCCGGCCTCGGACAGGTCCGGCTGCTGTTCCGCACGCAGGATCTCGATCTGAACGAGGCGCGTGCCGCGGCCGCCGCCGCACCGACGGACATCGACGCGCAGTTCGCCGTCGCCGACCTCGACATCGCGGGCGGCCACGTGGCAGACGCGTTCGACCGCCTGCTCGATCTGTTCACGGCGGTCCCCGCCGATGAGCAGAGCCGAGTGCGGGAGCGCCTGGTGGAGCTGTTCGGCCTGGTCGGCGACGCGGACGCCCGTGTCGTGACGGCCCGCAAGCGTCTGGCCGCTCTGCTCTTCTGAGTCGGGTGTCCTCTGAGTCCGGTGTCTTGCGAGCCGCGTGCGGGCGCCCGTGACTCAGGAGGTGCGGGGCAGCGTCCGCAGCCAGCGTTCCGTGTCGCGAGGATGCGCGAACCGCAGGATCGGAAGACGCGGATGCTCCACGGCGATCTCCGGCATGCGCTCGCGCCACTTGTGCAGTGTCGCGCTCTGCCAGCGCAGGATGTTCTCCTCGGGGCCCTGGCGGAGCATGGCCCACAGCGGCTCCTCGTGGTTGCCGTTCCAGAGTTCGCGGCGCAGAACGCTCCGTGAGATCGTCCGCCGCAGCAGCCGCGCCCGCACGATCCGGTACGGGTAGTCCAGCCAGATCGCGAGGTCGGCGCGCGGGGCCAGGATCGGATCCGTGCCCTTGCTGGTGTACTGCCACTCGGTCACCCAGCGCTCGGTGGCGGCGAACGCGCGGACGTCGTCCAGGAAGGTCGGCCGGGGCGTCCATTCGGGGCCGTGGAACAGGGCATCCAGCTCGACGCGGGGGAGGTCCCGGATCGCGCTCAGCCGTTGCGCCAGGGTGGTCTTCCCGCTCCCCGTCACGCCCGCGATGAGGATCCGCTGCGGTGCGGAGGGCGCAGCGGCGGGGTCGGCGGGCATCGGATGAGGCTAGCATCCGGAATATCCCCGAAGAACATGCGGTTGAATCGAGATGTGAGTGAACCCATCTCGATCGACATCTGGTCCGACATCGCCTGCCCCTGGTGCTACATCGGCAAGCGCAATCTCGAGGCGGGGCTCGCGGCCACGGCGGAGGACGACGACGCGCCGCAGGTGACGATCACGTTCCACTCGTTCGAGCTCTCCCCGGACACCCCCGTCGACTTCGAGGGCGACGAGGCGGACTTCCTCGCGGGCCACAAGGGCATGCCGCGCGCTCAGGTGGAGCAGATGCTCGACCGCGTGACGGGCGTCGCGAAGGAGGCGGGTCTCGAGTACCGGTTCGACCTGCTGCAGCACACGAACACGGTCAAGGCCCACGAGCTGCTGCACCACGCCAAGGCGCAGGGCCGCCAGCACGACATGGAGGAGCGGCTCATGTCCGCGTACTTCATCGAGGGACGTCATGTCGGCCGGGTCGAGGACCTCGCCGACCTCGCCGCCGAGGTCGGGCTCGACCGGGAGGCTGCGCTCGAGGCGCTGCGTTCCGAGCGGCATCTCGCAGACGTGCGGGCGGACCAGGCGCAGGCCCAGGCCTACGGGATCCAGGGCGTGCCGTTCTTCGTGATCGACGGTCAGTACGGCGTCAGCGGCGCGCAGCCGCCCGAGGCGTTCGCCGGAGTGCTGCGCGACCTGTGGTCCAAGCGCTCCGACGCCGCCCCCGTCCCCGAGGCCTGAGCGTTCGCGCCGCCTCCCCGTCCCCCGCTTCTGACCGCGAGACTCCATCTCCGCGACGAGACTGCAGTGAGAACGCGCAGTCTCGTCGCCCAGTTGGAGTCTCGCGGTCAGAAGACGGGGGTTCCGGGAGAGGGGCGAACCAGGGTCAGGGCAGGGCGTTCTCGATGGCGGCGACGATCTCGGGGTCGTCGGGGACCTGGCGGGGACGGAAGCGCTGCACGGATCCGTCGGGCGCGACGAGGAACTTCTCGAAGTTCCACTCCACGCGTCCGGCCTTGCCGTGACCGTCCTCGGTCTGCTTGAGGGTCTTGTAGAGGTCGGCGGCGCTGCGTCCGTTCACCTTGACCTTGTCGTTGATCGGGAACGAGATCCCGTAGGTCGTGGAGCAGAACTCGAGGATCTGGTCCATGGATCCGGGCTCCTGGCCGAAGAACTGGTTGCAGGGGAACCCGACCACGGTGAGGCCGCGTTCGCCGAATCGGCGCTGCAGCTCCTCGAGCTGCGCGTACTGCGGCGTCAGCCCGCATTTCGACGCGACGTTGACGACGAGCACGGGGCCCGAGCCGTAGTCGTCCAAAGTGCGGGTGCTGCCTTCGGCATCGGTGAACGGGATCTGGCGCAGCGGAGTATCGGACATATCCCCCAGCCTAGGAGCGACGGGGATCACCGGCTCGGGATCTGGGACAATGGACAGGATATGACTCTCGCCCCTGCCTCCGTCCGGCCCCTGCAGATCGGCCCGCTGCGCATCGACGTCCCCGTCGTGCTCGCGCCGATGGCGGGCATCACCAACACGGCCTTCCGTCGCCTCTGCCGCGAGTACGGCGCAGGCCTCTACGTCAGTGAGATGATCACGTCGCGGGCGCTCGTGGAGCGCAACGCGATCACCATGCGCCTCATCCAACACCACGAGAGCGAGACGCCGCGATCGATCCAGCTCTATGGCGTGGATCCGCACACGATCTCCGAAGCCGTGCGGATCATCGTCGCGGAGGACCGCGCCGATCACATCGACCTCAACTTCGGCTGCCCCGTGCCCAAGGTCACCCGCAAGGGCGGTGGTGCCGCGCTGCCCTGGAAGATCGGCCTCTTCGCCGATATCGTCGACCGCGCCGTCAAGGCCGCAGGAGACGTGCCGCTCACCGTGAAGATGCGCAAGGGCATCAACAAGGATCACCTCACGTTCCTCGACGCGGGGCGCGCGGCGGAGGATGCCGGCGCGGCCGCCGTCGCGCTGCACGCGCGGACGGCGGGGGAGTACTACTCCGGACATGCGGACTGGCCCGCGATCGGCGAGCTCAAGCAGGCGGTGACCTCGATCCCGGTCCTGGGCAACGGCGATATCTGGAGCGCCGACGATGCCGTGCGGATGATGGCGGAGACGGGATGCGACGGCGTCGTGGTGGGCCGCGGCTGCCTCGGCCGTCCGTGGCTGTTCGGCGAGCTCGCCGGCGCGTTCGGCGATGAGAGCGCGGTCCAGGTCGACGCGACCCTCGGCTTCGTGAAGGACGCGTTCCGCAGGCACGCGGAGCTTCTCGTCGAGTTCTTCGAGGACGAGGACCGCGGCTGCAAGGACGTCCGCAAGCACGTGGCCTGGTACTTCAAGGGCTACCCCGTGGGCGGGGAGACCCGGGCGGCGCTCGCCCGCGTCTCGACGCTGCAGGAGATCGACGACATCCTCGGCACGCTGGGTGACGCACCGTATCCGGGCGCTCCGGCCGAGGGGCAGCGCGGCCGCGCGGGCACGCCCAAGCGCACGGCGCTGCCGGACGGCTGGCTGGACTCCCGCGAGGTCGCCTCCGATGTCTCCGACATGATGCGCGGCGCCGAGGTCGAGAACAGTGGCGGCTGAGACCGTCGTGCTCGTCGACGGCTACGACGCGCACGACGCCGCCCGCTTCTTCGCCGAGACCCACCGCTCCGAACGGGACGACTTCGCCCGGGACCGCGCCCGCGTGCTGCACTCCGCCGGACTGCGCCGACTCGCCGCGAAGACGCAGGTGCTGAGCCCCGCGAGCACGGCGGACTTCGCCCGCAACCGTCTCACGCACTCGCTCGAGGTGGCGCAGGTCGGGCGCGAGCTCGCGGTCGCGCTCGGGGTCTCCGCCGATGTCGTGGACACCGCATGCCTCAGTCACGACCTGGGGCACCCCCCGTTCGGGCACAACGGCGAGCGCGCGCTCAACGACTGGGCGGAGGACATCGGCGGCTTCGAGGGCAATGCGCAGTCCCTGCGGATCCTGACCAGGCTCGAGGCGAAGGTCCTCGACGACCACGACCGCTCGGTCGGGCTCAACCTCACGCGGGCCAGTCTGGACGCGACCTGCAAGTACCCGTGGACCGCGGACAGCCCGCTGCCCGACCCCGGTGGCCGGCTCAAGTTCGGCGTGTACCCCGATGACGAGGACGTCTTCCGGTGGATGCGGGAGGGCGCGCCGGGGCGTCTGCGCTGCATCGAGGCCGAGATCATGGATCTCTCCGACGACATCGCCTACTCGGTGCACGACTTCGAGGACGCGATCGTCAACGGCTACCTCGATGTCGCGCAGCTGGCGGATCCGGCCGAGCATCATGCGCTCGTCGGACGGGTGCAGCAATGGGTGGGATACGACTTCACCCGTGAGGACCTCGCCGACGCGCTGTACCGGCTCACCCGCCAGCCGATGTGGCTGTCCTCGTTCGACCGTTCCCGTCGCGACCTCGCCCGGCTGAAGAACCTCACGAGCGACATGATCGGCCGCTTCGCGCGGGCCGCGGTCTCCGCGACACGCGAGGCGTACCCGGGTGCGAACCTCGCGCGGTACAGCGCTCACGTGGTGGTGCCGAAGGTCATCGAGGCCGAGATCGCCGTGCTCAAGGGCATCATGGGCCAGGCGATCGTCACGATCGACGCCCGCCGCGGCGTCTACAAGGAGCAGCGACGGGTGCTCAAGCGCCTGGCCGATGCACTGTGGTCCACCGACGCGCTGTGGACGGCAGGAGCGGACGTGCTGGAGCCGGCCTTCGCGGCCGACTTCCACGCGGCCGGATCCGATGCGGAGCGCGCCAGGGTGGTCGTCGACCAGGTCGCGAGCCTCACGGATCAGACCGCGGTGGACTGGCACAACCGCCTGGTCGGAGACATCGACCCCGCCGAGGTCGGCATCTGGTCGCCCCGGCACGCCAGGCCCCGCCCCGCGCACACTCCGCGGGCCGCGCTCGTCGACGTCGAACACGGCGGGCGCTGATGCCGCGGATCCTTCAGGCGGACGTCGACGAGGTCAAGTCGCGCACCAACATCGCCGACATCGTGGGGGAGCGGGTCTCGCTGAAGTCCGCCGGCGTGGGCTCGATGAAGGGCTTGTGCCCGTTCCACGACGAGAAGAGCCCGAGCTTCCACGTGCGCCCGCAGGTCGGCTACTACCACTGCTTCGGCTGCGGCGCCTCCGGCGACGTCTACTCGTTCCTGCGCGAGATGGACCACGTGAGCTTCACCGAGGCCGTCGAGCGTCTCGCCGCCCGTGTCGGCTACACCCTGCACTACGAGGACGGCGGGCCCGCACCGGAGACGAGCGGGCGCAGCAGGCTCTATGCGGCCAACACCGCGGCCGCAGAGTTCTTCCGCAGCCAGCTGCTCAGCCCCGAAGCCGAGTCGGCGCGCGCGTTCCTCGGCCAGCGCGGATTCGACGCGGGCGCCGCCGCGCACTTCGGAGTGGGCTACGCGCCGCGCGGCTGGGACGGCATGCTCAAGGCCCTCAGCGCGCAGGGGTTCACCCGTGACGAGCTCACCGCGGCGGGGCTCGTCTCCGCGGGGCAGCGCGGCGTCTACGACCGGTTCCGCGGACGCGTCGTGTGGCCGATCCGCGATGTGACGGGCCAGACCATCGGCTTCGGCGCGCGCAAGCTCTACGACGACGACCAGGGTCCGAAGTACCTGAACACGCCCGAGACGCCGATCTACAAGAAGGCGCAGGTGCTCTACGGGCTGGATCTGGCCAAGCGGGACATCTCGCGCGGCGATCCCAAGCGCGTGGTTGTGGTCGAGGGGTACACCGACGTCATGGCCTGCCACCTCGCGGGCGTCACCACCGCGATCGCCACCTGCGGCACCGCGTTCGGCGCCGAGCACATCAAGCTCCTGCGCCGTGTCATGGGCGACGACTCCGCGGCCGGCGAGGTCGTGTTCACCTTCGACGGCGACGAGGCCGGGCAGAAGGCGGCGCTCCGGGCCTTCGCGGAGGACGACCGGTTCAACGCGCAGACCTTCGTGGCGGTCGCGCCCGACGGCCTGGATCCCTGCGATCTGCGCCTGCAGCGCGGCGATCAGGCCGTGCGCGGACTCATGTCCGCCAAGGTGCCGATGTTCGAGTTCGTGATCGACCGCAAGATCGCATCCTTCGACCTGAGCACCGCGGAGGGACGGGTCGGCGCGCTGCGCGCGGCGGCGCCGATCGTCGCAGAGATCCGCGACACGCTGCTGCGCCCCGAATACGAGCGGATCCTCGCTCGCCGTCTCGGTATGGACCCCACCGACGTGCACGCCGAGGTGCGCCGCCACGAGCGCCGCCGTCGTCAGGGCGACTCCGGCGCGCACGAGCAGCACGCGGCGGCCCTTGCCCCGGGGACGCGGCCCGGTGCTGCGGACGCGTCCGCTCCGGCGCCGATGCCGGCGGTGACGCTCGCCTCGCTCCCTCGGACCGGAGACGCGCCGCTCGAGCGCGACGCGCTCATGGGGGCGCTGCAATACGGCCATCAGCTCGAGGCGGAGCTGCTGCAGCGTGCGGTGACCGCGCCGTTCTCCGTGCCCGCGCTCGACGCCGTGCGCGAGGCGATCGCGCAGATCCCCGACCGGCAGCGGCCTGGGTGGGCGCTGCAGGCCGTGGACGCCGTGCGGGAGCCCTACCGAGGTCTGGGCGGTGAGCTGCTCATGGCCGCCTTCCCGGCGCGTGACGAGCAGGGCGCCAGGGCGTCCGCGACCGACCTCTGCCGCCGGCTCATCGTGCGCGGCCTGGAACGGGAGAAGCACGAGCTGCTGGGCGCGATCCAGCGGCTGCCCGCGGATTCCGACGGCGCTCGTTCGATCGCGCGCCGCATCGTCGAGATCGACGCCGAGCGGCAGCGCTTCATCGAGTACTGAGGCCCGCCGTCGGCCGCGGCCCGGTGGCGGCAGGCATCGTGCAGGATGGGTGCATGGCACGTGCGACGGGGGATGCATCGACGGCGATCGTCTGCGAGGACATTGTGATCGACCGGATCGGGCACTCCGCGCCCACCAGGGCGATCGACGGCGTGACCTTCGCGTTGCCGGCCGGGGAGCTGATGTGCATCGCGGGCGCGACGGGGTCCGGGAAGTCGACGCTCGTCGGCGCTCTTGCGGGCGCCGCCGATCCCTCGATCCGTGTCGTCGGCGGATCCGCGACGGTGTGCGGTGTCTCTGTGCGCCACCCCGGTCGCCGCCTGCGGGAGCTGACCTACCGGGCCGGCTATCTGCCGCAGAATGCCGGGGCGCTGCTCACACCGCAGCTGACCGTGCAGGAGACGATCGCCGAGCCGATCCTGCAGCGCGAGCGGCGCGTGAACGTGAAGGCACTCGCGATCCGCGTGGCGAGTCTGCTGGATGAGCTGCACCTGCCGCTGGGGCTGGCCTCGTCCTTCCCCTACGAACTCAGCGCAGGGATGCGCCAGCGCGTGGCGATCGCCCGGGCCCTGGTGCTCGACCCTACCGTGCTGATCGCCGACGAGCCGCTCGCGAACCTCGATCTGGAGGTGCGTCCCGTGGTCTTCGCCGCGATCACGCGCCGTCGCACCGAACGCAAGATGGCGGCTCTGCTGGTGAGCAATGATGCCGCGTTCGCACGCGAGCTCGGCGCGGAGACGCTCATGATCCGCGAGGGGCACGTCGTCGCGCGGGGCGCCGGTGCTGATCTGCTATGGACGCCCGGCACCGAGCACACGCGCTGAGCCGCTGCAGGGGCGGTCTCGACGCCGTTCGTCCGTGATCGCTCCGGTGGACGGTGCGGCATCGTCGCGGCGCGTCGATGGTCACGACGGGAGAACCTCCGCGCCGCGGACTAGCGATGCAGGAGATATGCGACTCCGAGTCCCAGAAGCACGAGACCGAAGCCGAGGAGAGCCCAGACGGGCGCGCCATAGAGCTCTTTGAGGAGCCAGGGCCGTTCATAATCGCCATCGCCCTTGCGCGCACGACTGCGTCGCCTTTCCCGCGCCATTTCCGACCTCCCCAGCAGCCACTTCGAGCACAGTGACTCTGCGAATCAGCGGCCTGTGGGAAACACTACAAGATCGGACCGCCGCAAGCCTCATCATGGTGTCACGTGCTCGGAGCGCACTCGGTTGCCGAGCCGCATTTGATGACGTTATGTTAACGCGGGATATCGCATCTGGGGGAGTCGCTCTCGCGGTGATCGACGGGGGAAGATCGTTAAATGGGGAATGCTACAGCGTCACGGGATCTGACACGACTGCTCCGCGGGGAGCGGCATCATCCGATCGTCGCGCTGCGCTATCGCAGCGTCCTTGCGACGCAGCACGTGGTGGGCCGCGACATTGTGTGGCGATGGCAGCCGCAGGAGAGGGACGGCAGGGAGACGGCGGCGCTTCTCGTCTCCTCGATCCCGCTCGAGATCCGCGGTGTGGAAGGGGCGCCGTGCGAGGTCGATCCCGGCGCACTGGTGTTCCTGCATCCCCATCGCGTGGCGTCGGTGGGCGCCGTGAAAGCCGGCACGGTGATGATCGCGTGGGTCCCCTGGGGCGAACTGGCGGAGATCGAGTCGGGCGTCGGTGCCCCGATGGAAGTGATTCCGGCGAGCGCGCTGGGGCGCGGGCTGCGCGCGTTCCTGGACTCGTTGCTCACTCAGCCTTCGGAGCCGACGCTCTACACCGACTATCTCGTCGAGCAGCTGATCTCGGAGATGGTCTTCGGCGTCCTCGTGGAGGCGGGGCCCCGCACGACGATCGCAGGCATCGAGGCGCCGGGGATCGCACGAGCGCGCACCCTCATCCTGATCCGGCGCACCGAGCCCGACTTCGGCGTCGCCGCGCTGGCGCAGGACCTGCACATGTCGATCCGCAACCTGCAGCGGCTCTTCGCGATCGACGGCACCACGCCCGCGGATGAACTGCGACGAGCGAGGGTGGATCTCGCGCAGGAACTGCTGGCCAATGCGGGCAACGCGCCGCTGGGGATCGGGGAGATCGCGGAGCTCGCGGGCTTCCGGGATCCGGCGGCCCTGCGCCGGGCGTTCGCCTGGGCGGGACTGGCAACGCCGCGCGAGCTGCGCAGAGCCTCGCGTCGCTGACCCTCCCGGTGACGCGGCCCGCCACCGTTCGTCACTCTCGCGCCAGAACTCTTCGATTCTGCGACACGGACATCGTCAATGCGTCCATTGGATGCGTTCGCACGACGATCTTCGCGTCTATGGCCATTTTCGCGGCCGGAGCCGCCGTCGGTGTGATTTGATGTGTTGCACGCCTTCTCTGTCGATGGATTCCCGGATCCTTGTCGAACGTCCCCGGAGGGCGGATGATTGCCGGTGCCGACCGAATTTCCCGTCGGTCTGACAATGGTCGAAAGGCCTCCTCGCCGGGATCATCTCATCGGGGCAATGCGGATATCCCTATTCTCGGGTCCGGCACTGTCCCGGCATCGCGACAATTCGTCGATGCAGATAGTTCGCCGCGAAAGCGGTGAACGGGTCCGGTGGCTCGCTCAGGGTATGTCGAGTCACCGATTCCCGTGCCCATTTCGTGCTGCTCGCGGACAGTGACATTGCATTCCGCGCCACCTTTCGTCGGAATTGCGTCTCAGAACCCCATTTCGTCGCGGTGGACTTCGATGATGATCCAGCGTGGCCGTGGCGCGTCGACCTGAGGCGCACCGGACCGCGCGGTCCGAACACCACTTCTCCTGGGGAGGAACACATGTCCGAAAGCAAGACCATGGGGACGAGGCACCCCGGCATCGACCGCCGGACGGTCGTCAAGGGCGCCGCATGGAGCATCCCGGTCGTCGCTGCGGCTGCGGCGATGCCGCTGGCCTCCGCATCGACGCCGGCCTGCCCGACCTGTATCAAGGCGGGATTCCCGATCGTCGGAGGGATCATCTCCGGCGCCTGGACGTCTCAGGCTGTCGTCGTCGGGAACAAGGGCACGATCGCGTTCCCGTCGATCTTCGGGCTCGACGCGACGCAGTGCGGGATCAGCTTCACCAACATTTTCCAGCCCGCCTTCACCTACATCGTGACCCAGGCGACGCTGACGATGTCCGACGGCAAGACCTACAACTCCGCGGTCGGGCTCGGCGCCGGCGCCGGGAACATCTCGACCGTCGGCGCTATGCCCGGCGCCTTCGTGTTCACGAACGTGTCGCTCCCGAACGGCGGGGCGATCGGCGGTCTCGGCAACTACACCGATGTGCCGACCAAGCTCACGGTGACGGTGCAGACGACGCTTCAGTACGGAATCGGCCTCTCGATCCAGTGCCCGATGGTGTTGACCTGGAACCTGCACGGACTTGCGACCGGTCTGGTGGCTTTCGGCGCGGGCACCGTCAACTTCACCGGGACGGCGACCGTCTGACCCGAGCCCGCAGGTGCGCCGGCCGTCGCCCGACGCACCTGCGGGTCCTCGGCGGATGCGGTGCCGGGGTCGAGGCATCGCGGGACATTAAACACGGGCGCGACCCCTGCACGGCGCGGGCATCTCTGGCTACTCTCGAAAGAAGGCGGAGATGAGAGGACGAGTCATGACCGAGATGATCGTTGTAGGAGTCTCGGACGCACCGGTCGCGGAGCGCGTCGTGGAGTGGGCGATCGCACGTGCCGCGGAACGATCGCAGCGCGTGGAACTGGTCTCCGTCGTCGGGGGAGCGATCGGCACTCTCGGCGAAGGGGGGCCGCTGGCCGCGGCGACCGCCGCGGCGCGCTCGTTCCTCGAGGAGCACGTCCGGCGGCACGCCGAGCGCGGCGTCGAGCTGAGCCTGCGGGTGGAGGTGGGCAACCCCATCGAGCGGCTCGTGGCCATCTCGGAGGACGCCTCGCTGCTCGTCATCGGCAGCGACTATCAGGGCGGATCATCGCCTTCGGTCCGCGGATTCCACGGCGTGCGCATCACCGCGGCCGCGAAATGCCCCGTCGTCGTGGTCCCGGACTTCGACGTCTCCGATCGCACGGGGGTCGTCGTCGGCGTCGACGGATCCGAGACCTCGGAGAGCGCGCTGCGTTTCGCCGCCGCGGAGGCAGACCGTCGCCAGGAGCCGTTGACGGCGGTCTCGGTCTGGACGCCCCTGACGGCCCCGGGGTACGGCCTGGTGAGCTATGCGCAGCCGTACCTCGACAACATGCAGACCGCCACCGAGGAGATCCTCGCGATCGCCCTCGCCGGCCTGTCGACCGACTATCCCGATCTCACGGTCATCCCCGTCGTCGAGAGCGGCTATCCCTCTCGAGTGATCGACGAGCTCGCGGCTGCGGCCTCGCTCTGCGTCGTGGGCTCACGGGGGCGCGGCGCGATCCGGCGCTTCCTGCTCGGATCGATCAGCCAGGAGGTCATCGGACATCCGGCCACGGTCACGGTCGTCGTCCGATAGGAGCGGGCCATGATCATCGAACTCAGCGAGCAGGAGTGCTACGACCTGCTCACGGCGACGACGGTCGGACGGATCGGCTTCGTGCACGACGCCCGGGTGCTGATCCTCCCCGTCAACTTCGTGGTCTCAGGGCGGGATCTGTTTCTGCGCACCACGGCCGAGGGGCTCCTCGGCGCGCTGTCCGAGGTGCCGGTGGAGGTGGCGTTCGAAGTCGACGGCCATGTGCCCCTCTCGCGGACGGCGTGGAGCGTGCTGATGCACGGGCCGCTCTCTCGCGTCCCGGAGGAGGAGGCGGCCGCGGTCCTGCCCCGCGTGTCGCCATGGGCCGGTGGCGAGAGGGATCTGCCGCTGCGCTTCCACATCGAGAGCATGACGGGGCGTAGCGTGCACGGCGATCAGGCGCCGTGACGCCGAGTGCGCTCGTCGACCGCCCCGAGGTCTCATCGACCATGCGGCGACGGCGCCCGGGGCGACGCTCCGAACCGTTCAGCGCGCGTCGAACGCCGGCGGCGGACCGGCCGTCTGACCCGGAACGAGCTCGACGGGCAGCACCACGCTCTCAGGTCGCTCCCCGCGCAGCAGCGCCGTGACGAGTTCCCCGGCGGTCCGGCCGCGTTCGTGGAGAGGCTGGCGGACAGTGGTGAGCGTCCGGTCCAGACCCGGCAGCTCGATGCCGTCGAATCCCGTGACCGTGAGGTCCTCCGGCACCCGTAGCCCGCGCTCGCGCGCCGCCTGAAGGGCGCCGAGGGCGAGCAGGTCGTTCTGTGCGAGGATCGCGGTCGGCGCGGTCGGATGATCCAGGAGCACCCGCGCCGCCGCGGCGCCGGCGGCCGCGTCCCGTCCTCCGGCCTCGACCCTGACGGCGTGCGGGAAGGCCTCGGCCACCGCTTCGAGCCTCCCACGGATCGTGGGGTTGGCGATCGCATCGAGATCGGCCCCGATCGGGCGCGGCGGGCCTGGCGGGTGCTCCGGTCCCATCGTCGTCCGGCGCATCACGACCGCGATCCGGGTGTGGCCCAGGGCGGCGACGAACCCGGCGAGCTCCGCCATTCCGCGCCGGTCGTCGACGTCGACCACGGTCACGTCGCTCTCGTGCGGGCCCTCGACGCCCACCATCGGCACACCTCGCGCCCGTCCCACCGGCAGCAGCGCGTCCGCGGCCTCGCCGCGCGTGGCGAAGACGATCGCGTCGACGGGAAGCGTCCGCAACAGCACCGGGCCGCCGCTGCGGGGATCGCGACCTGGAAGCAGGAGCATTCCGTAGCCCTCGCGATCGAGCACCTCGGCGAGACCGTTCATGGTCGCCTGCGCGACGGGGTTGCCGAACGCCCGCTGGATCCGATCGGTGATCACGATCCCGACGATGCCGGTGCGCCCGCTTCGCAGCGAGCTGGCGACCGGGTGCGGACCCTCGTAGCCGAGAGCCTCCGCCGCATCGAGGATGCCGCGCCGCGTCGCCTCCTGGACGCGATCCGGGGCGCGGAACGCGAGCGACGCCGTCGAGGTCGAGACCCCGGCGAGGTCGGCGACGTCCGCGATGGTGACGCGCCCCTGGCGCCCACGGCCCCGCACGGGGGAGAACCGAACCTGATCCACGAGGGCCACCTTAGTGAAGAGGCGGATCGCATCGTTTCGTTCCGTCGGCTCACACGGAGAGTACATGCCGAGTTCACGCCCTCGTCACATGCGGCGCCTTCAATCGAAACGATGCGATCCGGATCAGGGATCCCATCTGAGTTCCTTCCCGAAGCGTTCGATTCCTCCACGAAAGCAGGAAAACCCGCGATGAAGAAGCGCGTCCTCTCGATCCCCCTCGGCCTTGCCGCCGCCGCCGTGGCCCTGGCCGCCTGCGCGCCGGTGAGCTCCACAGGCGCCCCCGCGTCCTCCGCGGGCGCCACGTCCCTCACGGTGTTCATCTCCGGTGACACCAACGTCCAGGATCTCTGGGAGAAGGGGATCATCCCCGCCTACGAATCCGCGCACCCCGGTGCCTCGGTGCGCACCACGATCGACCTGCACGGCGAGCATGACCAGCAGACGGTCGCCAAGCTGGTCACCGCCACGAAGGCCGGAGATGCCCCGGGCTACGACCTCGTCGACGCCGGCTTCGTGACCGGAAGCGCCACCGAGGCGGGCACTCTGCTCGACATCGACGGAAAGGTCTCCGGGCTCTCCGACGTCCCGGCCGCCACCGTCAAGGCCGGCAAGGGCACCGGCATCCCGTACCGCGCCTCCTCGGTGCTCCTCGCCTACGACAGCACCAAGGTCCAGACGCCGCCGAAGACCCTCGACGAGCTTCTCGCCTGGATCCAGGCCAACCCGGGCAAGTTCGCCTACAACTCGCCGGCGACCGGCGGGTCGGGTGGCGCCTTCGTCACGACGGTCCTGGACAGCTACCTCTCCGACGCCGAGCAGCAGGCTCTGCGCACCGGCCACGACACGGCGGCGGAGGCAGGCTGGGCCAAGGGCTTCGACCGTCTCAAGCAGCTGGGCTCGTCGATGTACCAGAGCGGTGTCTATCCGAACGGCAACACCCAGGTGATCGATCTGCTCGGCACGGGCGCGATCTCGATGGCGCCGGTGTGGAGCGACCAGATCATGACCTCGGTCAAGAACGGACTCATCCCGAAGACGGTGAAGTACACGCAGATCAGCGGTCCCAGCTTCACCGGATCCGCGTCGTACCTCGGCATCCCGAAGACCAGCAAGAACACGGCCGGCGCGATCGATCTCGTCAACTTCGTGCTGAGCCCCGCCGGACAGCGGATCATCGCGGAGAAGATCTCCGGCTATCCCGTGATCGACGTGAAGAAGCTTCCGGAGGAGACCGCGAAGACCTTCGCCGACGCGGACCCGTCCGCGCTGCGCCCGAGCTACTTCGCCGAGGTCTCCGGCGACATGGCCGACCAGTGGGACTCCCGGGTCCCGTGAGCGAATCCACCGTCATGACCGGGGTGCGCGCCGACCGCGCGCGCCCCGGTGCCACTCCGGCCCGGCGGGCCGAGCGTCGCAGCGCTGCCACCGGGTTCTCGCTCGTGCTGCCGCCGGTGCTGCTCCTGGCGCTGTTCGTCGGTCTGCCCGTGGTGCTCGCGATCGGCTTCAGCTTCGGGATGACCGGCGGTCTCAACAGCACCGTCGCCGCGATCGGCCAGGACGTGCACGAGGGTGCGCCCTTCACGCTCGCGGCCTATGCGGATCTCTTCGCGGACGCGCGCTTCGGCCGGGATCTCGGGGCGACCGTGCTGGTCACGGTGTGCACGACCGTCCTCACGCTCGCGCTGGCGATCGGGATCGCGGTCACGCTGCGTCTTCGTGGCGGCTGGGCCGGCACCGTGCTCTCCGGACTCGGCGTGGTGCCGCTGTTCATCCCCGTGGTCATCGCGTCGTGGGCCATCCTCACCTTCTACTCCGGCGACGGCTTCGTGCGCAGCCTGTTCGCGCAGCTGGGCGCAGAAGGGCCGGTGTTCGGCTTCACGGTGACCGGCGTGATCATCGCCTCCGTGTGGGTGAACCTGCCGTTCGCGCTGCTCATGGCGGCCTCCGGCATGCAGGGCGTCCCGGATGCGTTGATCGACGCCGCCAGGGACGCGGGCGCCTCTACCACGGCGATCGTCGGCCGTGTTCTCGTCCCCATGGCGGGCATCCCGCTGGTCATCGCGGCGACCTTCACCGCGATCGGCGTGCTCGGGCAGTTCACCGTCCCGTACTTCACCGGGCCGAGTGCGCCGCAGCAGCTGGGCGTGGACATCAGCAAGTACTTCCAGTCCTTCAACCATCCGCAGCAGGCCGCGGCGATCGCCGTGGTCGTGTTCCTGATCGCCTCGGGCGTCGCCGCACTCTACGTGTGGGCGAACTTCCGGACTGCGGAGAAGGAGGGGCGAGCCTGATGCCCGCACTGCTGCGCCGCGCCGGAGGGCGCCTGCTCGCCATCGTGCTCGTGGCCCTGGTGGCGCTCTTCATCCTCGGGCCCCTGCTGTGGCTCGGGATGCACGCCTTCGCGAGCGATTGGACCTATCCGAACCTGCTGCCGGACGGCCTCACGATGCGCTGGTGGGGGGTGGTGTTCTCCGACCCGACGCTGTTCGCCTCGATGCAGAACACGCTGTTCTTCGCACCGGTGACGGTGCTCGTCTCCGCGGTCGTCTGCCTGCCCGCCGCCTACGCCTTCTCCCGGTTCCGTTTCCCCGGCCGCCGGTTCTTCCTCATCGGCCTCTTCGCCACGAACGCCTTCCCGAAGATGGGCCTCTTCGTCTCGATGGCCACCGTCTTCTACGGCCTGCACCTGATGGGGACCGCGTTCGGCGTCATCGTCGTGCACGTGATCGGGACGGTGGTCTTCATGACGTGGATCCCGGCGGCGGCGTTCTCGGCGGTCCCGCGGTCGCTCGAGGAGGCGGCGAGGGACGCGGGCGCCGGCCGGATCAGGACGTTCCTCACGGTGACGCTTCCGCTGGCGCTCCCCGGCATCCTCGTCGCCTGCGTGATGAGCTTCCTCGCTTCGTTCGATGAGGCGCAGGGGACCTATCTCGTGGGAGCACCGACCTTCATGACCATGCCGACCGAGATGTACACGCTCGTCCTCAACTATCCGAAGCAGGTGGCCGCGGTGTTCGCGATCCTGCTCTCCCTCCCGTCCGTCGTCCTCCTGCTGCTGACCCGCAAATACATCATGGGCGGGCAGCTGGCCGAGGGCTTCCAGATCCGTTAGGACCCTCCATGTCCACCGACATCGCGAACTCCGCACCCGCCGGGCTGCGCCTGGAAGGGCTCTCCAAGGTCCTCGGCGGGCGCACCATCGTCGACGACCTCGACCTGGACATCGCACCAGGCGAGCTCGTCTCGCTCCTCGGCCCGTCCGGGTGCGGCAAGACCACCACGCTGCGCATGATCGCCGGCTTCCTCCTCCCGGACGCGGGTCGGATCGGGGTCGGCGAACAGGACGTCACCGCGCTCGGCCCCGAGCGCCGGCCGAGCGCGATGGTGTTCCAGAACTATGCGCTGTGGCCGCACATGACGGTCGCCAAGAACGTCGGCTTCCCCCTGCGGATCGCGCGTACGCCGCGGGCCGAGATCACGCGCAGGGTGGCCGAGGCGCTCGAGCTCGTGGGCCTGTCGCACCACGCGAACAGCCGCCCCGCCCGGATCTCGGGCGGCGAGCAGCAGCGCGCGGCGCTCGCACGAGCGCTGGTGCGCCGGCCCTCGCTGCTGCTCCTCGACGAGCCGCTGTCGAACCTGGACGCGAAACTGCGCGTGCGCGTGCGGGAGGAGATCCGGGACATCCAGCAGCGCCTGGGGATCACGACAGTGCTCGTCACGCACGATCAGGAGGAGGCGCTCGCCGTCTCAGATCGGATCGCCGTGATGAACGAGGGCCGCATCGAGCAGGTCGCGACGCCCACCGAGCTCTATGAGCGCCCTGCGACCGATTTCGTCGCCGGATTCATCGGCGTCAGCAACCGGATCCCGCACCCCGACCTCCGCACGGTGGAGCACGGAGTGCACTGGATCGCCCGCCCGGAGGACATCGTCGTGGAGGCGGAGGGGACGCCGGGCACGGAGGCGGCCACCGTCTCGCGGGTGCTGCCGCACGGGCACTTCGCGGAGCTCGTCCTGAGCGTGCGCGAGGGGCTCGAGCTGCGGGTGTTCGCGTCCGGTGGTGCACCCCGCGCCGGCGCGGTCGTCGGCGTTCGCGTCGTCAGAGCGCTGCGCTATCGGGACGGGATGCTGGATCCTGATCACGCGGCATCGGGTGAGCCGGTGCCGCTCGCGTCCGAGACGGCGAACCTGACGGCCGTCACCGCGCCGGAGCGGCGGGTGCTCGCATGACCCGGCCCGGCATGCCTCGCCTCGTGGCGCACCGCGGGCTGCACGCGGAGGAGACGGGCGGTGCGCGGGAGAACACGCTCGCGGCGCTGCGCGCGGCCGTGGCGGCGGGCGCCACGTGGATCGAGATCGACGTGCGCCGGACCAGGGACGGCGCGGTCGTGCTGCTGCACGATCCGACCCTGGAGCGGCTGTGGGGCGACAGGTCGGCGATCGCAGACCTCGAGCTCGCGGAGGTCAGGGAACGGGGCGGAGGGGAGCGCCGGATCCCGCTGCTCTCGGAGGCGCTCGACCTCCTGCACGGCAGCGGCGTCGTCCTGCTCATCGACATGGACGAGGCGGTGCCGGCCGCGGCGGCCGCGGAGGTCGTGCGCTCGTCTCCCGCCGACACGGCGACCGCGTGGTGCGGCGATCTCGACGCGATGCGCCGAGTGCGCGCGGAACTCCCGGATGCGGAGATCTGGATGCCCTGGGCGAGTCCCGTGCCGCCGTCCGAAGCGGAGCTGGCCGAACTCAGGCCGAGCGTCGTGAACGCTCCGCATCTGATCGTCGGCGCGGACTTCGTCTCCGGCGTGCACGCCAGAGGACTCGGCGTCGCGGTCTGGACCGTGGACGAGCCGGCGCAGGCCGCGCATCTGGCGCGGCTCGGAGTGGACTCGGTGACGACCAACGTGCTGCCCCGCCTGCAGGCCGCGGTCGCCGATGTCACGACCGGCTCCTCGGACTCGGACGAGGGCGAGCGCGCGGCCGGGATCGTGCGGGAGCTGGCCGAATGGGCCGCCGAGCGCACGGCTCTGGCTCGGATCGACGGCATCGGGCCGGTGCAGACGAAGAAGGATCCGGGGGATCACGTCACGCGGATCGACCGTGAGATCGAGCACGGCGTACGGGTCGCGCTCCGTGCACAGTTCCCCGCGCACGACATCGTGGGCGAGGAGGAAGGGGGCGAGAGCGACGGCACGCGGCCGTGCTGGTACCTCGATCCCGTGGACGGCACGGCGAACCTCGCGAACGGGGTGCCCTGGACGAGCTTCTCCCTGGCTCTCGTGCAGGACGGCCGTCCGGTCGTCGGCGCTGTGCTGGATCCCGTCGGGGAGGCGAAGGACGGCATCTCCGTTCCCGTGCCGGTGATCGCAGGGGAGGGGAGGGGCGCGTGGCGGCGCGGTTCTCGGCTCGTGTCGTCGCCGGGGGCCGGGGAGGACCCGCTGTCCGGCGCGATCGTCACCACCGAGCTCGCCGGCACGAGCGCGTGGCCCGGGCTGAGCCGCATGCTCGACGCGCTGGCGGAGCGGCACTGCACGCTGCGGATCCCCGGTTCCGGCACCGCGACGCTCGCCGGCGTCGCGCTCGGCCGGGGGATCGCGGCGATGGTGCACCGCTACAGCCCGCTCGACCACGCGGCGGCACTGCTGATCGTCGCGGAGGCGGGCGGCTGCGTGCTCGACGCGGAAGGCCGCCCGACGCTGGACCCCGGTCCCGGGCCGGTGTTCACGGGCGTGGACGAGCGCTCCGCTCGTGCGCTGCATCTGATCTGGCGGGAGGCCGCGTCGCGGGCCGCGTCCGATGGGCGCGATGAGAGGGCGGGAGCCGGCTCACGATCTGACCCGCATCACTCGTGCTGTCCCGTCGACGCAGGTGCGAGGTGCAGCGCGTCGCGATCCAGGCGTGCCTGCAACCGGTGCAGGGTGGTGTCGCTGATCGCGCCGTGGTTTCGGAGGCGGATCACGACGTCGCGGGTGTGATCGACGAGGGCGAGGCTCAGGGCCGCGTAGTCGCGATCCACGTCCCGGCGGGTGCGGCGCTCCGGTTCGGGCGAACCGTCGATCCGCTCGAGGCGTTCCCGATACTCGTTCGCGAGCCGGTCCCGGACATGTCCCGGGGCATCGAGATCCTGTGCGAGGGCCGGCATCGCGCGGATCGCGGAGAGCAGCGCGCTCCGGTGCGCACGGGTGAACTCGGCGGAGACCAGGGTGTCGGGCTCGAAGCGCGCCCAGCGGATCACGGCCGGCAGGAGCAGGCCCTGGGCGAGGATCGTGAGGATCACGACCCCGGTGGCGACGAAGACGATCTCGGCGCGACCGGGCATCCCGGCGGGCACGGCGAGCGCGACCGCGAGGGAGATCGCCCCGCGGAACCCCGCGACCGTCGCCACGACTCTGGCGCGGTGCGTCATCCGCTTGCTGCGCTGTGCGGGGCTCCGATCCACGAGCCGGATCGTCCACGTGGTGAGCAGCTGGAACACGAGGCGGATGAGCAGGATCACGATCCAGATCAGGGCGCAGAGGGCGAGCAGCATCGGGATGCTCTGCGGTGAGACGGACCGCAGAGCGGACTGCGCCTCGATCCCGATGAGCACGAAGAGCGCGCCGTTGAGCGCCGTGGTCGTCAGGGTCCAGAAGCCGTCCCGCTGCTGCCGGGACTGCGGTGTTCCGGAGCGCGGCCCGGTGCGGCTCAGATGCAGGCCCGCGAGCACGATGGCGATGACGCCGGAAGCGTGGATCTGCTCCGCTGCGAGGAATGCGGCGAAGGGCACCAGGATCAGCGCCGCGTTGTGCAGGAGAGGGTCGCCCAGCCGTCGGAGCACGACCGTGCCCAGCAGGCCGGCGAGGAGGCCGACCATTGCCCCGCCGCCGTAGGCGAGTGCGACGAGTCCGGTGATCTCCACGCCGGAGTACGAGGCGCCGCTCCCGGCGAGCCCGATCACGACCGAGGAGACGACGAGGGCCGTTCCATCGTTGATCAGGCTCTCGGCGCGCAGCTGGACGATGTTCCGATGGGGGAGCGCTCGGGCGAGCGCCCCGACCGCGGTCGCGTCGGTGGGGGCCAAGGCGGCCCCCAGGATCAGCGCGGGCAGCCATCCCCAGCCGAGGGCCACGCCGATCCCCGCCGTACCGAACGTCGTAGCCACGACCAGCAGCGTGCTCAGCAGCAGGATGACCCGCAGATCCCGTCGCACCTCCCGTAGCGGAGTCATCAGCGCCTCCCAGAAGAGCAGCGCCGGGAGGAAGAGCACCAGCACCGCCTCCGAGGGCAGGTGGATGCTCCGCACCTCCGGAATGATCCCCACCAGCAGCCCGGCGAGGAGCTGCAGCAGCGGGGCGGGCAGGTGAAGCCGCGGCGCGATCCAGGATGCGCCCACGACGAGCGACCCGACCAGGACGAAGACGGCGAGCGGATTCATGGGGTGTCCTCTCCGGCGGATGGGCGGAGCCGGGGACCGGGGATCCCGCCATCGCGACGCCGATCCGGAAGGCTCGGTGGAGAGAAGGGTCTCAGCGCGCTGTTTCGATGCGGTTTCCGGCACGGGCAGGGAGTGTTTCGCTCACGTGGTGCCCCGGGCGGCATGTCGAGCGCGCCGAACCCGGGGGAGTACTCTCGCCCCCGTGGCAGGACGCGCCTGCCGGGCGGAGGACGACATGACCACGACGACAGCACCCTCGACGGACAAGCAGCATCGCCCGTATCTCAGACCCTCGCGGCTCCTGAAGAACGTCGACCGCACGCGTCTGCATCCCGCGGTTCTTGCACAGGCGGAGCATCGAGCGGCGAGTGTCCAGCTCCGGATCGCGGACTGGATCACCACCTTCGCCGGATCGATGGCCTTCGTCTACATCCACATCGTGCTCTTCGCGGTGTGGATGCTCTGGATGGAGAAGAACCCGTGGCCGACCTTGACGCTGGTCGTGTCGCTCGAGGCGATCTTCCTGTCGACCTTCGTCATGATCGGTCAGAACCGCCAGGCGTCGTTCCAGCAGGCCAAGGCGGACCGCGACTACTCCGACCAGGAGAAGCTGCTCGTCGAGAACACCGAGCTCACCCGCACCATCCGTGATCTGTCTCAGCAGATCCGCGACATGACGGCACAGATCCACGCCCACGTCGTTCCCTCCGCAGGGGATGAGCCGAATGCGGATGGGCGCCCGTCCTCCGCAGGCGGTGCCGAGAAGTGACAGGGGGATCTCATGACGGCCCCGCCAACGACGAAGCCCCGTCACGAGGACGGGGCTTCGGGGGATCGCTCCCCGGCTTGGACTCGAACCAAGAACCTGCCGGTTAACAGCCGGCTGCTCTGCCAATTGAGCTACCGAGGAATGCTTCCCGCTGCGCGGGCAACTCGTCAACTATAGCAAAGGATGCGCGCCGACTCCGACACGGGGCGGAGCCCGGGCGCGTCGCCCTCCGCGCTCGCGGGCGGACGACGGAGGGGCCCGCCGTGGCGAGCCCCTCCGAAGGACGCGGGATCCGTGCGGATCAGCGTGCTGCGCCCTTGAGGGAGCCGGTGGTCTGGCCGGCGGGGTCGCTCACGATGCACTGCACGAGGCGGTCGTTCATCGAGTCCCAGGTGTCCTTCGTCGGCGTCATGTAGGAGACGTCGAGCGAGGAGTCGTCGTAGGCGATGCCGATGAAGGTCGTGAACGCCTCGCCGGCGCACTTCTCCACCTCGGCGTCGATCGCGGCGGAGTCGTACTCGGCGCCGGCGAGCTTGAACTCGTAGAACACCTCTTCGTCGTGCGGCTTGTCGCAGGGCACCACGTCGGTCTCGCTGACCGTCGTGCCGCTGTCGCTCATCTTGCAGTCCCCGAGCTTGAGGTTGAAGATGCCGATGTTCGAGCTCGCCGTGACCTGGGACTTGTCGTCGCGAGGCGCATCGCCGCCTCCGCTGCCGAGCACGCTGTTGAGCACGCTGCAGCCGCTGAGTCCGGCGGCCAGGACCAGCGCGGCGCCGGCGACGGCGACGCCGCGGAGAAGTGCGCGGTCGTTCATGGGAATTCCCCCTCTAGAAGCTATGAATCCACGCAGAAAGCGGGACCGCTACGAACGTACCGGTGCAGGCGAGGAAATCTCAAACCTGCAAGAAAGTCGGTCTGTTCAGGGGGATTTCTGTTCCGAGTCGAAGTTTCGGGATCAGCCTTCGAGATCGTCCACGCCCGGCATCCAGCTGGCGCCGGGGCGGCCCCAGCCGCGCTTGCGGGCGATCTTCTGCACGGTCTTCCAGTCGCCGTCGCCGAGGCGATCGACATAGAGGATGCCGTCGAGGTGATCGAACTCGTGCTGCATGATGCGGGCGCGCCAGCCGTCGACCTCGATGCGTACGTCATCGCCGTTCAGATCGATGCCGGTCACGAGAACGCGCTCGGAGCGCCGCAGCGGGAACCGCTCACCGGGGAAGGAGAGGCAGCCCTCCGACTCGAGGTCGGGATCCGGGGAACCGGGCTCGAGGGGCGCCATCCACAGCACGGGGTTGATGATCTCTCCGCGCCAGGGGTTCTCGTCGTCATCGACATACGAGTAGACGTAGATCCGCAGGCCGACGCCCACCTGGGGGGCTGCGAGCCCGACGCCGGGAGCGACGTCCATGGTCTCGTGCATGTCCGCCACGAGGGTGCGGATCTCCTCGGTGATCTCGCCGACCGGGTCGGCGGGGGAATGCAGGACGGGGTCGCCCATGATGCGAATCGGAAGCACAGCCACGCGTCAACCCTAGTCGGCGCAAGACGACAGGTAGGCTCGAAGGGTGCTGGAGAACGTGACGCGGACCATAGGGGCGGCCGACGTCGGCGAACATCTCGCCGGGGTCTTCCAGAACCCCGGCCTGCTCCTGGGCATTCCGCTCGCCCTCGCGGGCGCGGTGTTCATGTCGCTCGGCGCGCAATATCAGCACCGCGGCGTGGAGAAGGTGGAGCGGCTCAGCGGATCCGATGCGGCCACGGGCCTCAGCTGGGTGCAGGTGCGCGGGCTGCTCACGCGTCCTTCGTGGATCGTCGGCACGCTCATGCTGGCCCTGGCCATCGTCTGCCAGCTCGCGGCGCTCACGAAGGCCCCGCTCATCGTGGTGCAGCCCCTGGGCGCGATCGCTCTCGTCATCACCACGCTGCTGAACGCCCGGGTGACCGGCATCACGCCGACCAAGCGCTCCCTCGTGTCGATCTTCGCGTGCGTCGGCGGCATCTTCATCTTCGTGCTGTTCGCGGCGCTGTTCGCGGTGGAGCGCGCGATCAGCGAGATCCAGCTGTTCACGATCCTCACGATCCTGCTGGTCGTGATCATCCTGCTCGGCGCGTGCTGGCTGATCCTGCGGCACCGCATGCGCGCCCTCTTCTACGTCACGGGCGCGGGCATCCTGTACGGCTTCGTGGCCACGCTCGCCAAGGCCGTGATCAACCGGATCCAGGCGGGGCAGTTCGACTGGCTGACGGCCGTGTGCGTCATCGCGCTGATCGCCGCGGGCGCCGCGGGCGCGTACTTCGTGCAGACCGCCTATGGATCGGGACCGCCCGACCTGGTGATCGCCGGCCTCACGGTGGTCGATCCGATGGTCGCGGTGCTGATCGGACTCCTCGTCCTCGAGGAGGGCGCGGCGGCGCCGGTGTGGGTGTTCGTCGCCTTCGGCATCTCCGGCGCGATCGCGGGCTGGGGCGTCGTCACGCTCGCCCGCTACCACCCGCAGGTCGTCAGCGAGAGCCAGGAGCTGCCGATCACGCGAGGCAGTTCCGGCGGCGTGCAGCCCTCGGCCGCTTATGCGGATCCCCGGCCTTCCTCGACCGAGACGCCTTCGGAGCCGTCAACGTCACCCGGGGTGCCGCCCGGGAACGTGCCGGAGTGGCCATCCAACGTCGCCCCGATCCGGCGAGAGGATCCGCCCCGCACCGGCGGCGACGCCGACGAGCGCGGGAACGGATCCGCGGGCGTCTGAACGGAGACCGGCTCCGGTCCCCGCTCAGACGGCGATCTCGATCAGTAGTCGACGTCGATGAGGTCGGGTGCGACCTCGGAGGCTGCCGCCTCGTCGACGAAGAACACCGTGCGCTTGCGGCCCTTGGCGCCCGCGGCCGGCACGTTCTCGTAGTTCGCTCCGGCCAGCGCGAGGCCGAGGGCCGAGGCCTTCTCGGCGCCGGTGAGCACGAGCCAGACCCGCTTGGAGGCGTTGATGACGGGGCGGGTCAGCGTGATCCGCTCCGGCGGGGGCTTGGGGGAATCGCGCACCGGCAGGACCGCCGCCTCGGTCGCGGTGATCTCGGGGCGGTCGGGGAACAGCGACGCGATGTGGCCGTCGGGCCCGACGCCCAGGAAGCACACGGCGAACGAGGGCCAGGCGCGCCCGCCGTCGCCGAAGCGCGCGAGCTCGGCCGCATAGGCCGCGGCGCCCTCGTCGAGGCTCAGACCCGCATCGCTCGCCGCCATCTCGTGCACATTCTCCGCGGGCACCGGGATCCGGTCGAGGAGCGCCTCCCGCGCCTGCCCAGCATTGCGATCGGGATCATCCGCAGGCACGAAGCGCTCGTCGCCCCACCAGAAGTGCACGAGCGACCAGTCCACCTGTGCCGCGCGTGCGTCCTCGGCGACGGCCCGCAGCACCGCGGATCCCATGCTGCCGCCGGTGAGCGCGACGTGGGCGATCCGGCCGTCCCTGATGCGCGCCTGCACGCGGACGAGGAAGCGGTCGGCGACGAGCCCGGCGAGGGACGCCGGATCCTCGCCGATGACGACCCGCTTGGCGGGGGAGTCTGCGGCCATCTCAGGCCACCGGCTCCGGGGCCTCGAGCAGCTCCCAGCCCTCGGTGATGACGCGACCGTACAGCACGTCGGGGTCGAGCCGGCGCAGCTCCTCGGCGAGGCACTCGCGCAGCGTCCGCCGCGGCAGGTGCAGCTCGTGGTCGGGCTGACCCGGCTGGGTGAGCACGGCGGAGCCGGGCACGGGACGCTCCAGCAGGATGTCGCCGTTCGCGCGGGTCAGGCGCACCGACTTGATGCCCTCCTGCCACACGTGCGGGCTCTCGTAGGCCCAGCGGACCGGAACGTCGAGGGCGAGGCGCAGCCAGCCGGCCAGCAGCGCGGTGGACGGCGAGGCGGCGGATCCGCGCACCTCGACCGCGGTGACCTCGTCGTACGGAGGCTGGTCGAGCACGGCCGCCAGCTGCTCGCGCCAGTGCGTGAGCCTGGTCCAGGCGAGGTCGGTGTCGCCGGGGACGTGCTTGTGGCCGAGCACCTCGAGCTGTGCGCGGACGTCGCGCGCCGTCGCGGCATCGGTGATGCGGCGCTGCGCGATGCGGCCCAGCGGCGAGGCGGCGGGCGCCTCCGGCGCCTCGCGCGGCCACCACACCACCACGGGGGCGTCGGGCAGCAGCAGGCCGGTGACCAGGCTCTCCTCGTTGCTCGCGGCGTCGCCGTAGGCATGCAGCACCACGACCTCGCTCGCGCCGGCGTCGCCGCCCACGCGGATCTGCGCGTCGAGGCGGGACTCGCCCTCGCTCGTGGTCAGCACGATGACGCGCATCGGGTGCTCGCGCGACGCGTCGTTCGCGGCGTCGATGGCCGATTCTGCGACGTCGTCGGTCGCGGCGATCACGAGCGTGAGCACGCGGCCGAGGGCGACGACGCCGCCCTCCTCGCGCGCCTTGACCAGGTTCTTCGCGACCTGGCTGGTGGTGGTGTCGGGCAGATCGATGATCACGGGCGCCTCCAGACACGTCCGTCGCGGGCGAGCAGGGCGTCGGCGGAGGCCGGACCCCAGGATCCGGGAGCGTACTGCTCCACGGGGCCGCCTTCCGCGGCCCAGTACTGCTCCACCGGGTCGAGGATCTTCCAGCTGAGCTCGACCTCCTCATGGCGCGGGAAGAGCGGCGGATCTCCGAGCAGGACGTCCAGGATGAGCCGCTCGTACGCCTCGGGGCTGGCCTCGGTGAAGGCGTGCCCGTAGCCGAAGTCCATCGTGACGTCGCGCACGTTGCTGCCGCTGCCCGGCACCTTCGAGCCGAAGCGGAGCGTCACTCCCTCGTCGGGCTGCACGCGGATGACCAGGGCGTTCTGCCCGAGCTCCGACGTCTGCCCGCTGCCGAACAGGTGCTCCGGGGCGCGCTTGAAGACGACCGCGATCTCGGTGACGCGGCGGCCCAGCCGCTTGCCGGTGCGGAGATAGAACGGCACATCGGCCCAGCGCCGCGTGTTGATCTCGAGCTTCACCGCGGCGTACGTCTCCGTGGTCGACTCGGGATCCATGCCGTCCTCGTCGAGGAAGCCGGTGACCTGCTCGCCGCCCTGCCAGCCGCCCGCGTACTGCCCGCGGGCGGTCGCGAGGGAGAGGTCGTCGGGCAGCGAGACCGCGGCCAGGACCTTCTCCTTCTCGGCCCGCAGGTGCTCGGCGGAGAGGCTGATCGGCTCCTCCATCGCGGTGAGCGCGAGCAGCTGCAGCAAGTGGTTCTGGATCACGTCGCGGGCCGCGCCGATGCCGTCGTAGTAGCCGGCGCGTCCTCCGACGCCGATGTCCTCGGCCATCGTGATCTGCACGTGGTCCACGTAGTTGCGGTTCCAGATCGGTTCGTACAGCTCGTTCGCGAAGCGCAGCGCGAGGATGTTCTGCACCGTCTCCTTGCCGAGGTAGTGATCGATGCGGAAGATCGAGTCGGCCGGGAAGGTCCCTTCGAGCGCGTCGTTCAGCGCCCGCGCCGAGGCCAGGTCGTGTCCGAACGGCTTCTCGATCACCACGCGGCGCCAGTGGTCCGCGTCTTCGTGCGCCTCGACGAGTCCGGAGTCGCGCAACTGCTGCGCGACGAGCGGGAACTGGTTCGGCGGGATCGACAGGTAGTACGCGTGGTTGCCCATGGTGCCGCGTTCGACGTCGAGCTTCTCGACGGTCTCCCGCAGGCGCCGGAACGCGTCAGGGTCGCCGAACTCGCCGGAGACGAACCGGATTCCCTGCAGCAGCTGCGCCCACGTCTCCTCACGGAACGGGGTGCGCGCGTGCTGCTTGACGGCGTCGTAGACGACCTGGGCGAAGTCCTGGTCCTCCCAGTCGCGGCGGGCGAAGCCGACCAGGGCGAACCCGGGGGGCAGCAGACCGCGGTTGGCGAGGTCGTAGACGGCGGGCATCAGCTTCTTGCGCGACAGGTCGCCGGTGACGCCGAAGATCACCAGGGCGCTGGGCCCTGCGATCCGGTTCAGCCGGCGGTCGTCGGGATCGCGGAGCGGGTTGCTGCCGCGGGAGACGGGAACAGTCATCGGTGGGGGATTCTCCTGAGTGCTCTCCGGGGCGCTTACTGCGCGGCCTCGAAGAGGTCCAGGACGTCGTCCTGGGGTTCGGTGATCGTGAGCGTGACGACGGGGCGGCCGTGCGCCGCGAGCACGCCCGCGTCGCCGGCGGCCTGCGCCTCGATGAGCTGGCCGAACGTGAACGGCCGGTCCGGGATCTCGACGTCCAGGTCCGTGCGCTCCAGGACCTGCAGGAACACGCCCTGCGCGGGACCGCCCTTGTGGTACTGGCCGGTCGAGTGCAGGAAACGCGGTCCCCAGCCGAACGTGGTCGGTCGGCCGGAGTCGGCGGCGACGAGCTCGCGGAGGCCCTGCAGCTGCGGCATCTCGAGGCGGTTCACGTACGCCTGGATCGAGACGTAGCCGTCATCCGGCAGCGTCTGCCACAGGGCGTCCAGGACGCCGGCGATCGTGCCGGAGAGGAGCAGCGAGGCGTCGGAGGCACGGACCTCGACACCGTCCTGGACGAAGGCGGCGGGTGCGGCCTCGGGACGCGCATCCAGCAGACCGCGGGCGGCGACCTTGGCCGATTCCACGTCGGGCTGGTCGAACGGGTTGATCCCGAGCAGGTACCCCGCGATCGCGGTGGCGTACTCCCACACCACGAACTGCGCGCCGAGCGTTCCGCTCACGAGGATCTCGCCGGGGTGACGCTCGCGAAGGTGGAATTCGTCGGCCTCGTCGACCAGGCGCACGAGCTGCAGATCCGCCGGCCGGTTCTCCACCTCGGGGGAGACGGGGAGCAGGACGACGGGAAGGATCCCCGTGCCCTCCTTGCCGGTGGATTCGGCGACGAGCTGCTCGATCCAGTCGGGCAGGCCCACGATGTGCGTGCCGTCCGTGATCAGTCCCAGCTTGTCGCGGCGCGGGCCGCCCGGTGTCTGCGCACTGGCGGCGATCGCCGCCCCGAGCAGCAGCGCCGGGTTCTCCGCCGAGTCGATCGCGACCTGCAGCAGCGTGGCCTCGGCCTCATCGAGGAGCTCGGAGATGTCGACGCCGGCAAGACCGGAGGGCACCAGGCCGAACGCGGTCAGCGCGGAGTACCGGCCGCCGACGTTCGGGTCGGCGTTGAACACCCGGTAGCCGGCGGCGCGCGCGGACGCGTCGAGCGGCGAGCCGGGATCGGTGACCACGACGATGCGCTCCACGGGGTCGATCCCGACATCGCGGAACGCCGCCTCGAAGGTGCGGCGCTGCGAATCCGTCTCGACGGTGGACCCCGACTTGGACGACACCACGAGCACGACGTCGGCGAGGCCGGCGTCGATCGCTGCCAGCACCTGGCCGGGTGAGGTCGAGTCGAGGATCGTGACGTCGATGCCCGCGGTCTGCGAGATGACCTCGGGAGCGAGGGAGGATCCGCCCATCCCCGCCAGGACGACGCGCGTGACGCCCTTGCCCGCGAGCTCCTCGCGCAGGGCGACGATCTCGGGCACGAGCGGTCGCGAGACCGAGACGGCGTCCACCCAGCCGAGACGGATGCCCGCCTCGGCCTCGGCGGCCTCGCCCCACACGGTCGGGTCGCCGCCGGTGATCCGGGACGCGATCAGCTCGCCGACCAGACGAGGAACGACCTCGTCGATCGCGGCCTTCGGCGCGCCCGACGTGTGGATCTCGAAGCTCACCGCTGGGCTTCCAGTCCTTCGCGGACCTGGGCGAGCAGGCCGTGCCAGGAGTCGATGAACTTCTCGACGCCCTCGTCCTCGAGCACCTGGGTCACGTCCGCGAAGTCCACGCCGACGGCCGCGAGTCCCGCGAACACCTCGCGGGACTCCTCGTACGCCCCGGTGACCGTGTCGCCGGTGACGACGCCGTGGTCGAAGGTCGCCTCGAGGGTCTTCTCGGGCATCGTGTTGACGACGTTCGCCGCGACGAGCTCGGTCACGTACAGCGTGTCCGGCAGGGCGGGGTCCTTGACGCCGGTGGACGCCCAGAGCGGCCGCTGACGGTTGGCGCCCGCGGCGAGCAGCGCAGCGGCGCGGTCTCCGGCGAACGTCTGCTCATACAGCTCGTAGGCGAGGCGCGCGTTCGCGAGGCCGGCCTTGCTCTTGAGCGCGACGGCCTCATCGGTGCCGATCGCGGCCAGGCGCTTGTCGGTCTCGGTGTCGACGCGCGAGACGAAGAACGAGGCGACCGAGTGGATCGTGGACAGGTCATGACCGGCGGCCTTGGCCTGCTCGAGGCCCGTGAGGTAGGCGTCGATGACCTCGGCGTAGCGCTCGAGGCTGAAGATCAGCGTGACGTTGATGCTGATCCCCTCGGCGATCGCGGCGGTGATCGCCGGAAGGCCGGCCTTCGTCGCGGGGATCTTCACGAGCAGGTTGGGGCGGTCGACCTTGGCCCAGAGCTCCTTGGCCTGGGCGGCCGTGCCGTCGGTGTCGTGGGCGAGGTCGGGGGAGACCTCGATCGAGACGCGGCCGTCGACGTGGCCGGTCTGCTCCCAGACGGGCCGGAAGACGTCGAGCGCGTCGCGGACGTCCTGGGTGGTCGCCTCGAAGATCGCCTCCTCGGCGCTCGCGCCGGACGCTGCGAGCTGCGCGACCTGGGCGTCGTAGGAGGTGTCGTCGGGGTTGGTGATCGCGTTCGCGAAGATCGTCGGGTTCGTGGTCACGCCGACGACGTTGCGGGTGGCGATGAGCTCGGCGAGGTTGCCGGAGGTGATCCGGGTGCGGGACAGGTCGTCCAGCCAGATGGAGACTCCGGCGGCGGCGAGTGCTGCGGTGGGGGTGGTCATGCGTTCTCCTCGAATCCGTGCTTATGCGGCCGCGTTCGCGGCGATGGTCTCGTGGGCCGCGGCGACGACGGCCTCGGCGGTGATGCCGAACTTCTGGAACAGCGTCTTGTGATCGGCGGAGGCACCGAAGTGGTCGATGCCGACCGAGCGTCCGGTCGAGCCGACGATGCCGTGCCAGGTCAGGGTGGATCCGGCCTCGACCGAGACGCGGGCCTTGACGCCGGAGGGCAGGACCGACTCGCGGTAGGCCTCGTCCTGCTCCGCGAACCATTCGAGCGACGGCGCAGAGACCACGCGGGCGTTGACGCCCTCTGCGGCCAGCGTCTCGCGCGCGGCGACGGCGAGCTGGACCTCGGAGCCGGTGGCGATGAGGATCACGTCGGGCGTGCCGTTCGGAGCCTCGGCCAGCACGTAGGCGCCCTTGACCGTGTTCGATGCGGCGGCGAAGGTGTCGCCTGACGCCGCGCCCGTGTCTCGTGCGAAGTTCGGCACGTTCTGGCGGGTCAGCGCGATCCCGGTGGGACCGCCGTGACGGCGCAGGATCTCGAGCCAGGCGGCGGCCGTCTCGTTGCCGTCCGCGGGGCGCACCACGGCGAGGTTGGGGATCGCGCGCAGCGAGGCGAGCTGCTCGATCGGCTGGTGGGTCGGGCCGTCCTCGCCGAGGGCGACGGAGTCGTGCGTCCAGACGAACACGCTCGGCACGTTCATGAGGGCGGCGAGGCGCACCGCGGGACGCATGTAGTCGCTGAAGATCAGGAAGGTGCCGCCGAACGGCCGAGTCGGGCCGTGCAGGACGATGCCGTTCAGGATCGAGCCCATGGCGTGCTCGCGGATGCCGAAGTGCAGCACGCGGCCGTACGGGTTGCCGTCCCAGTCGTGCGTGGACCAGGTCGCGGGGATGAAGGACTTCGCACCCGCGATCGTGGTGTTGTTGGATCCGGCCAGGTCGGCGGAGCCGCCCCACAGCTCGGGGAGCTCGGGAGCGAGCGCGTTGATGACCTTGCCGGACGCGGCGCGGGTCGCGAGCTCCGTGCCGGCCTCGAACACCGGCAGCACATCCTCGATGCCATCGGGGAGCTCGTGCGCCTCGAGGCGGTCGAGGAGGGCCTTGCGCTCCGGGTTGGCCGCGGCCCAGGCGTCGAAGCCCTCCTGCCAGACGGCGCGGCTCTCGGCCGCACGTGCGCCGAGCTCGCGGGTGTGCTCGATCACGGCGTCCTCGACGACGAAGGACTTCTCCGGGTCGAAGCCCAGGACGACCTTGGTCTCGGCGACCTCGTCCGCGCCGAGGGCGTTGCCGTGCACCGACTCCGTGCCCTTCTTGTTGGGCGCCGGCCAGCCGATGATCGTGTTCAGGATGATCAGCGACGGCTTGGAGGTCTCCGCCTTCGCCTGCTCGATCGCGTCGAAGAGCTCCTTCACGTCCTCGACGTAGGTGCCGGTGCGCACCCAGTCCACGTGCTGCACCTGCCAGCCGTAGGACTCGTAGCGCTCGCGCACCCCCTCGGTGAAGGCCACGTTCGTGTCGCCCTCGATCGAGATGCGGTTCGAGTCGTAGATCGCGATGAGGTTGCCGAGCTGCTGGTGGCCGGCGAGCGAGGACGCCTCGCTCGTCACGCCCTCCTGAAGGTCGCCGTCACCGGCGATCACGTAGACGTGGTGGTCGAAGGGGCTCGTGCCGGCGGCGGCATCCGGGTCGAACAGGCCGCGCTCGTAGCGGGAGGCGTAAGCGAACCCGACGGCGGAGGCCAGGCCCTGGCCGAGCGGCCCGGTCGTGATCTCGACCCCCTTGGTGTGCCCGTACTCGGGGTGGCCCGGGGTGAGCGATCCCCAGGTGCGGAGCGCCTCGAGATCCGTCAGCTCGAGGCCGAATCCGCCGAGGTAGAGCTGGATGTACTGCGTGAGCGAGGAGTGTCCCACCGAGAGGATGAACCGGTCGCGGCCGATCCAGTGGGTGTCCGCCGGGTCGTGGCGCAGGACGCGCTGGTAGAGCAGATAGGCCACCGGGGCCAGGCTCATGGCGGTTCCGGGATGGCCGTTGCCGACCTTCTGGACGGCGTCCGCCGCCAGAATCCGGGCGGTGTCCACCGCGCGCCGATCGATCTCATCCCACAGCAGTTCCGACACTCCAGAGCCCTTTCCAAGACAGTGAGTGCGCCCGGCTGTAGCGCGCAACCGCGACTTCACGGAGGCGTGGCACGTTGACGGGCGCGCGAGTGATTTCAGCATAGTGCGGTCGCATGCCGGCGTGGCCGGTCGGGGCGCTATGTTGCGCACGGTCGTCCGCGGTGCGCGGCGGCGCCGGAGCGGACGGGCCGGAGTCCGTCGTGGCGTAGGATGGACGCGTTCCCGTGTGCGCATGAAGGAGGCGGTCAGCATCGCGACCACCATCGAGTCCGTCGCCGCCGAGCGCTCTCTGAAGCGGACCATCAAGGCCTATGTCGAGCTGACCAAGCCGCGTGTGCTCGAGCTCCTGCTCGTCTCCACCGTGCCCGTCATGTTCCTCGCGCAGCACGGTCTGCCGAACCTCTGGCTGGTGGCGGCGACCGTCATCGGCGGGTCGATGAGCGCCGGATCCGCGGCGTCGTTCAACATGTACATCGATCGCGACATCGACGCGCACATGCACCGCACCGAGAAGCGCCCGCTCGTGACCGGCGAGGTCTCGCCGCGCGGCGCGCTGATCTTCTCCTGGGTGCTCGCCGTGCTCTCGACCGTCTGGCTGTGGCTGACCACCAACTGGGTCGCCGCCGCGCTGTCGGCCGCCGCGATCTTCTTCTACGTGGTCATCTACACGCTCATCCTCAAGCGCCGCACCGAGCAGAACATCATCTGGGGCGGCATCGCAGGGTGCTTCCCGGTGCTGATCGGCTGGGCGGCCGTCACCGGCTCTCTGGACTGGCCGGCCTTCGTGCTCTTCGTGCTGGTCTTCCTCTGGACGCCGGCGCACTACTGGCCGCTGTCGATGAAGTACAAGGACGACTACGACGACGTGGACGTGCCCATGCTCGGCGTCACCCGCTCCGCGTCCCAGGTCGGGCTGCAGGTCATCCTGTACGCCTGGGCGACGCTGGCCTGCTCGCTGCTGCTCATCCCCGTCGCGGGCATGGGCCTGGTCTACACGGTGTCCGCGCTGGTCTTCGGCGGCTGGTTCGTGTACGAGTCCCACCGGCTGTACTCGCAGGCGGTGAAGGGCGCATCGGCCAAGCCGATGCGCGTCTTCCACGCCTCCATCACCTACTTGACGTTGATCTTCGTCGCCGTCGCGGTCGACCCGCTGCTTCCGTTCTGAGCCTCCTCGGCCGGCGCGTCGTCGGTCTGAGTCTCGGCACGGTCCTGCTGCTCCTGCTCGATCTCGTGCGGCGCGGCCGGAGCGTCGAGGGCTCCCTCCGGATCGGCATCCTGCTCGAGTTCGTCGAAGGCGAGCGGGGCGAGGTCCACCGGCTTCGCCGTGGCGGCGCCGAGCAGCGAGGAGACGACCGCCAGCGCGAGCGAGAGCAGCACTCCGAGCGCTCCGGCTCCGAGCAGGGCCGCTCCGAGCACGATCCAGGACTGTCCGCCGTAGACCTCGAGTCCTGTCGCGCTGCCGTCCTTGAGGGTCGCGGTCATGGTGCCGAGATGGTCGAGGACGATGAGCAGGCCGGCGGCCACGAGGGCGATCGAGGCGGCGAGGAGGATCCAGAACGGGATGCTTCGGTTCAGTACGCGTGTCATCGTTCCAGCCTCACCGGGGAACTCGTGCGTCCGATCTGCGTCGCCTATGAGGCCGGTATGTGTCCGCCACGGTCGCGGGCGCTCCTGTCGGGGCGTCGCGGGAGGTGTCGCGCCGGGGGAGAGGTCCCGGCACCCGGGCACCGGGACCGGCATCCCCAGCACGCCGGGTGCGGATCCGTCCCTGATCCGGAGCACCCTGATAGCGTCCAGATGTCATTCCAACTGACCTGATCAGGACGGCGCAAGGTCCGGTTCGTGCGCTGTCCGCAAGAGGACACATCATGACCGATGACGATCTGCTGGATCTTCTCCTGCGCGAGCGCCTCCTCGACGTGGAGGCCGTCGTCGCACGGTCCGGTCTCGAGCCCGACGCGGCGCGCGCGAGCCTGGGACGCCTCGCGGACGAGGGCAGCCTGTCGCTGCAGGACGGCGTGATCCTGCTCAACCCGCCCGTGCATGCCGCGGCGATCGCGATCGAGCGGATGCTGCAGTCGGAGCGCGCGGAGGCGCTGGCTCGCAGCGAGCGGCTCGCCGCGGTCGTGGACGCGGTCGCGCGCCGCACCTCGTCATGGAACTTCGGCGAGGCGGTGGCCCAGGATCGGCTCTCGCTGCAGAGTGCGCACGGACCGCATGCGGCGGAGGATCTGTGGTTCGCCGTGCAGGCGTCACGGGTCGGATCCGGCGGCCGGGTGCGCGCCGTGCTCACGGACCTCGATCGCTACCGCTCGAGCAGTCCGGAGCGGAGCAGAGCCTTCGCCCGCGCGATGTCGACGTACACGTCGGTGCAGGCGATCATCCCCGCGATGCCGCTGGACGAGCGGCTGATGACCATGGTGCGCGCGTTCGCGGATTCCGGCGTGGAGTTCCGGATGCTGCCGGATCCGCCGAGCTGGTTCTGGGTGGACGATCTGGACGTCACGGGCGTGCCGCTCGCGTGGGGCGACACGGCGCCGCAGAGCGTGCTGGCGGTCGCGAGCCCCGTGATCGCCGGGATCGCGAAGGCCTACTTCGCGGAGCTGTGGCAGCAGGCCAGTCCGGTCGAGAAGGATCCGGGCGGCTACGGCCAGCTGCTGCATCGCATGCGTCGCGGAATGACCCTGGATGCAGCTTCGCGCTCGCTCGGGATCACACCGCGCACCGGACGGCGCAGGATCGCCGCCGCGATGGACCGCTACGGCGTCGCCACGCTGTTCGCGCTCGGGGTCGCCTGGGCGCAGGACGGCAGTCCGGGCTCCGAGCGATCGGGCGGTTGAGGGGCGAAGGTCAGCCGCGCGTCGCCGCCGTGGCGGCGCCGGCGTCGTCGGTGCCGGCGGTCGAGGGCCAGGTCGCGGCCGCCGGGCGCTTCAGCCGCAGCACGAGGGCCGTGCACGCGGCGACGAGGATCGCGGCGAGGACCATGTGCACGCCGACCGCGAGCGGGGGCAGTGCGTTGCGCGCCTGGTAGAGGCCGACGGCGATCTGCACGAGCTCGATCGCGAGCAGGGCGATCACCGCGTTGCGGATCGCGGTGAGGGAGTTCGCGAGTGCGATCACGAGCAGCGTCAGGGTGAGCGCGAACAGCGCGTATGCCGGCCAGGAGTGCACATGCTCCAGGATCGTCGCGTCGAAGCCGTTGCGCAGGGTGACCGCGGGGTCGCCGGAGTGCGGGCCCGCACCCGTGGTGAGCACGCCGAAGATCACGGTGAGGGCCAGGACGAAGGAGGTGATGTGCACCAGGATCGCGACGCCCTTGGGCACGGCGCGCTCCCGGGGTCCTCGACGCTGTCCCATGCGCACCACGAAGGCCGCCGACACCGCGACGAGCACGAGCGAGACGAGGTAGTGGAAGGCGACCATGTTCGGGTGCAGCTGGAAGATCACCAGGATCCCGCCGACCACGGCCTGCGCGAGCACGCCGGCGAAGATGATCCAGGACATGACCCAGAGGTCGCGGCGCTCGGCCCTGAAGCGCGAGATCAGCACGATCACCGCGATCGCCGCGAGGCCCACGAAGAAGCTGAGGCCGCGGTTGCCGAACTCGATCAGGGAGTGGTAGCTCTGCGCCGCGGTGGGGAACAGCGAGTCGGGCGTGCACAGCGGCCACTCGCAGCCGAGGCCGGAATCGGTGAGCCGCACGGCGCCTCCGGTGCCGACGATCGCCACCTCGAGGACGAGCGAGATCCAGGCCGCGATCCGCACGCGGAGGTCCACGCGATCCGGGAGCCAATCATGGACCCGGCCCAGGAATCCGGAGCGGGTGCGGGGGGCGGGCTGGGGTGCGATCTCGGGCATGGCTCCTCCGGAACCCTTCCGGCGGGCGCACTGCGGCCCGGATGTCGGAGGGAACCTGTAGAATCTCAGGTGTTGGCGATGGTCGCAGGAGCGCGGAACGCGCATGGCGATGCCATCGACAACACAGTTTAGGCGCGAATGCTTTGCGTCCATGATGAGGGCCCAGAAGCGGCACCCGTTCCCTGCAGACTCGACGGGACCGACGGTGTGCCGGGGCGGATGAACCGTTACGGCCCAAGAGGAGAGTGTGATGTCGGATGTGCTGATCGACCGCCCGGAGCTGGATGGTCTGGGGGTGTACGAGTTCGGCTGGCACGACACGGATGCCGCCGGCGCGACCGCACGACGCGGTCTTTCCGAAGACGTGGTGCGGGGCATCTCGGCGCTCAAGAGCGAACCGGAATGGATGCTGAAGACCCGTCTGAAGGGCCTTCAGCTCTTCGGTCGCAAGCCGATGCCGACCTGGGGCGCCGACCTCAGTGAGATCGACTTCGACAACATCAAGTACTTCGTGCGCTCCACCGAGAAGCAGGCGCAGAGCTGGGAGGATCTCCCGGAGGACATCCGCGAGACCTATGAGCGTCTCGGCATCCCCGAGGCCGAGCGTCAGCGCCTCGTCGCCGGCGTGGCGGCGCAGTACGAGTCCGAGGTCGTCTACCACCAGATCCGTGAGGATCTGGAGGCGCAGGGCGTCATCTTCATGGACACCGACACGGCGCTGCGCGAGCACCCCGAGTTCTTCGAGGAGTACTTCGGCACGGTGATCCCGGCCGGTGACAACAAGTTCGCCGCGCTCAACACGGCGGTCTGGTCGGGCGGATCCTTCGTCTACGTCCCCAAGGGCGTTCACGTGGAGATCCCGCTGCAGGCCTACTTCCGGATCAACACCGAGAACATGGGTCAGTTCGAGCGCACGCTGATCATCGCCGACGAGGACAGCTACGTCCACTACATCGAGGGCTGCACCGCGCCGATCTACAAGAGCGACTCGCTGCACTCGGCCGTGGTCGAGATCATCGTCAAGAAGAACGCCCGCGTGCGCTACACGACGATCCAGAACTGGTCGAACAACGTCTACAACCTGGTCACCAAGCGCGCGGTCGCGCACGAGGGCGCGACCATGGAGTGGGTCGACGGCAACATCGGCTCCAAGGTGACGATGAAGTACCCGTCGATCTACCTGATGGGCGAGCACGCGAAGGGCGAGACCCTCTCCGTGGCCTTCGCCGGTCCCGGACAGCACCAGGACGCCGGCGCGAAGATGATCCACATGGCGCCCTACACGCAGTCGTCGATCGTGTCGAAGTCCATCGCCCGAGGCGGCGGGCGCGCCGGCTACCGCGGCGAGGTCAGGGTGGACGCGAACGCGCACCACTCCGCCAACACCGTGCGCTGCGACGCGCTGCTCGTGGACACGAAGTCCCGCAGCGACACCTACCCCGCCATCGACATCCGCGTCGACGACGTGCAGCTCGGCCACGAGGCCACGGTCTCGAAGGTCAGCGAGGAGCAGCTCTTCTACCTGCAGTCCCGCGGCATGCCCGAGGACGAGGCGATGGCGATGATCGTGCGCGGCTTCATCGAGCCGATCGCACGCGAGCTGCCCATGGAGTACGCGATGGAACTGAACAAGCTCATCGAGATGGGCATGGAAGGATCGGTCGGCTGAGATGACGGCCCCCACTGCCGCGCCCGCGGAGGCGCAGGACACGCACGCCCACATCGACCCCGCGGCCCAGCTCGTGGCTGCGGAGAAGACCGTTCCGGTGCAGACCCGGTCGGAGCGCCCGCACTCGTACGACCCCGCCGACTTCGGCGCGCCGACGGGGCGCGAGGTCAACTGGAAGCACACGCCCGTCGCGCAGCTCGCCGGCCTGCTGGCCGATGAGCCCGGCGACGACGTCGCTCTGTCGATCGACCTCGACGACGTCGAGGCCTTCCTCGTCCCCGACGAGGCCGACGCCTACGGCGAGTTCTTCCGTCCCGAGGATCTGCCGAGCGCCCTCGCGTGGAAGCACGCGCGTCGCGGCCTGCACCTGCGGATTCCGCAGGAAGACGAGATCGACGCGCCGATCGTGCTCCGCATCGACGGCACGGACGCGGGCAAGCGCGCGTTCGGCCAGATCCTCATCGAGGCGATGCCGAACTCCCGGGCCACGGTCGTGCTCGACCACCACGGCTCCGCCCAGTACGCGCAGAACGTCGAGGTCATCGCCCGCGACGGCTCCCGCCTCACCGTGGTCAGCGTGCAGCGCTGGGCCGATGACGCGATCCACGCGTCGTCCCACCAGGCCCGCGTCGACCGCGACGCCTCGCTCACGCACTTCGTCGTGAGCTTCGGCGGCGGTGTCGTGCGGGTGAACCCGAACGTGGAGCTCGCCGGAGCAGGATCCGAGGCCCGCCTGTACGGCCTGTCGTACGCGGATGCGGGCCAGCACCTGGAGAGCCAGGTGTACCTGCATCACAAGGGCCCGCACACGGTCGGCGACGTCCTGTACAAGGGCGCGCTGCAGGGCGAGGGCGCGCACAGCGTCTGGATCGGCGACGTGCTGATCGGCCCGGCCGCGACCGGCACCGACTCGTACGAGGCGAATCGCAACCTGGTGCTCACCGAGGGCGCGCGCGCCGACTCGATCCCGAACCTCGAGATCGAGACCGGCGACATCCTCGGCGCGGGCCATGCCAGCGCGACCGGACGCTTCGACGATGAGCAGCTCTTCTACCTGCAGGCGCGGGGGATCACCGAGGAGGAGGCTCGCCGCCTCGTCGTCCTGGGCTTCCTCAGCGACATCGTGCAGCGCCTCGGCGTGCCCTCCCTGGAGGAGGAGCTGCTCGCCGCGATCGAGCTCGAGCTGCAGGCGGTGAACGCGTGACCGCCCAGCGGGCCTGCGCCGTGAGCGACCTGCAGGAGGACACTCCGCTGCGCGTCGAGCTGGACGGCGTGCCGATCGCTGTCGTGCTCGACTCCGAGGGCGACATCCACGCGATCGGCGACACCTGCACGCACGGCGACATCTCGCTGTCGGAAGGGTTCGTCGAGGGCACGACGCTGGAGTGCTGGGCGCACGGCTCCGCGTTCTCGCTGTGCTCGGGCAAGCCCCTGAACCTCCCGGCCTACGAGCCGGTCCCGGTGTACGTCACGGAGATCGTCGGAGACGACCTCATGATCGACCCCACCGTCACGAAGGACGTCAGCGGCCTCTGAGCCCGGCATCCGCACACGAAGCTTCACGAATACGAAGGAACCATCCATGACTGTCCTGGAGATCAAGGACCTGCACGTCACCGTCGAGACCGAGGCGGGCACCACGCCGATCCTCAACGGCATCACCCTCACCATGCGCACGGGCGAGACCCACGCGATCATGGGCCCGAACGGCTCCGGCAAGTCGACGCTGGCGTACACGATCGCCGGTCACCCGAAGTACACCGTCACGGGCGGATCGATCACGCTCGACGGCGAGGACGTCCTCGCCATGAGCGTCGACGAGCGGGCCCGCGCGGGTCTCTTCCTCGCGATGCAGTACCCGGTCGAGATCCCCGGCGTCACCGTCACCAACTTCCTGCGCACCGCGAAGACCGCGCTGGACGGCGAGGCGCCCTCGATCCGCCAGTGGACCAAGGACGTCAAGGAGTCCATGGCGAACCTGCGCATGGACCCGAAGTTCGCGCAGCGCAACGTCAACGAGGGCTTCTCGGGCGGCGAGAAGAAGCGCCACGAGATCCTTCAGCTCGAGGTGCTCAAGCCGAAGATCGCGGTGCTCGACGAGACCGACTCCGGCCTCGACGTCGACGCGCTGAAGATCGTCTCCGAGGGCGTCAACCGCGCCAAGGAGCACACGAACCTCGGCGTGCTGCTGATCACGCACTACACGCGTATCTTGCGCTACATCCGCCCCGACTTCGTGCACGTGGTCGTCGCCGGCAAGATCGTGGAAGAGGGCGGCGCGGAGCTCGCCGACCGTCTCGAGGACGAGGGCTACGACCGCTTCCTCGACCCCGCCGCTCCCATCGAAGCGTAGGCTGAAGGCATGACGGCAACGCTGACCGGAGAGAAGTACGACGAGGTCACCGAGGCGCTCAAGGACGTCGTGGACCCGGAGCTCGGGATCAACGTCGTCGACCTCGGCCTCATCTACGACCTCTCCTGGGACGAGGAGAACGACGCCCTCGTCATCCACATGACGCTCACGAGCGCCGGGTGCCCGCTGACCGACGTGCTCGAGGAGCAGACCGGCCAGGCACTGGACGATGTCGTCGACCGCTTCCGCATCAACTGGGTGTGGATGCCGCCGTGGGGTCCCGAGCGGATCACCGACGACGGCCGCGACCAGATGCGCGCCCTCGGCTTCGCGATTTGACACGTACGACCGAAGGGTCTGACGCCGTATGACGGTGTCGGACCCTTCGCCGTCTGCGCCTCGATAGGCTCGAACGGTGACCATCGCCGCCTCCACCGCAGCCCTTCAGGCGCTGCCGCTCGAACAGCTCCGCCGTCGCACCAGCACCAAGTGGCGCTCGTATCCGGACGACGTGCTGCCGCTGTTCGTGGCGGAGACGGACTTCCCGCTCGCGGATCCGATCACGGAGCGCCTGCGCGCGGCGATCGAGCTCGGCGACACCGGCTACACCCCGCCGGACCCGGGGCTTCGGGACGCGTTCGCGGCTTTCGCTCAGCGCCGGTTCGGCTGGAGCGTTCAGCCCGCGCGCATCCGGTCCACGTGCGACGTGATGATGGGCGTGGTCGAGATCCTCCGTGCCGTCCTGACGCCGGGCGATCGCGTGATCGTGGCGCCGCCCGTGTACCCGCCGTTCTTCGACTGCGTCGAGGAGGCCGGGGGCGTGGTGGAGCGCGTGCCGCTCCTCGACGTCGACGGATCCTGGATCCTTGATCTCGAGGGCATCGAGCGAGCACTCGCGGACGGCGCGCGCGCCGTGCTGCTGTGCAACCCGCACAACCCGACCGGGACCGTGCACAGCCGCGCAGTGCTGGCACGGCTCGCCGAGCTCGCGGCCGCGCACGGGGCCGTCGTGGTGAGCGACGAGATCCATGCGCCGCTCGTGCAGCCCGGCGTCGACTACACGCCGTTCCTGGCCGCATCGCCTCTCGCCGGGGAGGTCGGCTACACCGTCACGAGTGCGAGCAAGGCGTACAACCTCGCCGGGCTCAAGTGCGCGGTCATGGTGACGGCGAGCGAGCAGACCGCCGCCGTGGTGCACGCGCTTCCGCCGGAGGTGGAGTGGCGCACGGGACTCTTCGGCGCGATGGCGGCCGTGGCCGCCTGGGATCCCGCGAGCGACGCCTGGCTGGACGCGCTCCTCGTCGCGCTCGACGAGAACAGGCGCCTTCTCGGCCGCCTGCTCGCCGAGCACATCCCGGGCGCCCGCTATCGCCTGCCCGATGCGGGCTACCTCGCCTGGGTCGACCTGAGCCACCTCGGCTGGGGCGACGACCCCGCAGGACGCATCCTGCGCGAGGCCAGGGTCGCGCTCAATCGCGGGCCGACGTTCGGCGACGAAGGCAACGGGCACGTGCGGATCAACCTCGGCTGCGCGCCGGAGGTGCTGACCGAGGCCGTGCTGCGGATCGCGGCTCTGGTGCAGCGGTGAGCGGCGACGCGCCCGTCGCCACGATCTGGGATCGGCATCGCCTCGGCATCACGATCGGATCCGTCGTCCTGATCTTCCTCGCCGCGATCGAGGCGCTCGCGGTCACGACGGTCATGCCGCTCGTCGCCTCGGACCTGCACGGCGAGGCGCTGTACGCGGTGGCCTTCGCCGGGACGCTGGCGACCGGAGTGATCGGCATGGTCGTCGCCGGAGCGTGGAGCGACCGGTCGGGCCCGCGGGCGCCGCTGTACACCGCCGTCGTGCTCTTCATCGTCGGTCTGCTGATCGCGGGCGTCGCCACCGACATGTACCTCGTGATCCTCGGCCGGCTCATCCAGGGCCTCGGCGCGGGCGGCCAGACCGTGGCGCTCTACGTCGTGGTCGCCCGCGTGTACCCGCCGCAGCTGCATGGCCGGATCTTCGCCGCCTTCGCCGCCGCGTGGGTGGTGCCCTCGATGATCGGTCCGTTCCTCGCAGGCGCGGTCGCGCAGTACCTGCACTGGCGGTGGACCTTCCTCGGAGTCGCCGTTCTGACGGTGATCGCGTTCATCCTCGTCGTCGTGCGGCTGCGCGCCGTGGATCTGAACGCGCACCCCGATGCCGCTTCGGAGAAGGAGCCCGCCGCACCGGACGGTGGCCGGATCGGCCTGCGGATCCTTCTCGCCGTCGTCGTGGCGATCGCCGCCGTCGCCGTCGGATTCGCGGCGGACGCGGCTCCGGCGGTCGGCTGGCCGCTCGCCCTCGTCTCGATCGCGGTCATCGCGTTCGCGATCAAGCCGCTGCTGCCGGCGGGATCGCTGCGCGCGGCGCCGCGGCTTCCGAGCGTCGTACTCATGCGCGGCCTCGTCGCCGGTGCGTTCTTCGCCGCCGAGGCCTACGTGCCGAAGATGCTCATGGAGCGCTTCGACTTCAGCCCGACGATCGCCGGTCTCGCCCTCACCGCGGCGGCGCTCGCCTGGTCGGGCGCCTCCGCGGTGCAGGGACGGTACGGCGAGCAGCTGGGAAGCCGCCGGATGGTCGTGATCAGCGCGGTACTCCTTCTGGTCTCTCTCCTCGGCCTCGCCGTCGTCGCTGTGACCCATGCGCTGCCCTGGGTCGTCGTCCTGCTGTGGGGAATCGCGGGCGGAGCGATGGGACTGCTGTATCCGCGTCTCACGGTGCTCACCCTCGCCTACTCGACACCGGCGGACGAGGGGTTCAACTCCTCGGCGCTCTCGATCTCGGATGCCTCGGGATCGGCGGTCACGATCGCGGTCGCGGGGCTGCTGTTCGTGAGCCTTCCGTTCGCGGGGTCGGGGTTCCCTGCGGTGTTCGCGCTGGCGGCCGTCGTGCTGCTGATCGCCACGGTCCCCGGCCTTCGGATCGGCGACGGACCGCGCGCGATCGAGGCGGATGCCGTCAGCGCAGCGTCGGCGTCAGACCCGCGCCGCGACTGAGCAGCGCGATCCCCGCCTCGAACACGGCCGCATCCTCCCCGCCGGCCGGACCGCCGGAGGTGCTCGCCGCGCCGTGACTCTCGCCGTGCATGCGCTGCTGCACGAGCGTGGTGTGGCCGAGGATGAACTGCAGAACCGCCGTCGCGGCGAGGCCGGTGTCGGGGAGCGCCGTCGGCAGCGCCGCCCGGAGCGCGTCCTCCGCGCGCGATCCGCCGGGGCGGAGGGCGGCAGAGCTCAGCACGACCTCGGCGCCGTCTCGGTAGGAGAGCAGCGCGTCGCGCACCGCCTGCGCCGCGCCGAGGAGGTCGGCGCCGGGTTCCGGCTCGGGGATGCGTGCGAGGATGCGATCGGACACGGCCGCGAGCAGATCCTGCTTGCTGTCGAAGTGCCAGTACAGGGCGCTGGGCTGCACCTCGAGTTCGGTCGCCAGGCGCCGCATGGTGAGGTCGGGCAGGCCGTAGCGGTCCAGCAGGTCGAGGGCGATCCCGATGATGTGCTGGCGGTCATGTCGTCCGGTGCGTGCGGGGGTCATGGCATGAGTATACTGAACGCCGTTCAGGTGAACAGTGTTCAGGATGTGTGCGTTTCCACCCGAACCGCCGCTCCAGCCGTAGATCCGAAGGGGATCCCATGACTTCGACCTCCCACCCCTGGGGCGCAGACGCCGCCCGCATCGCCGTGTTCGCGGCGCTCATCATCGCGCTCGGACTCGTCATCGTGCCGCTTCCCGGGGGAGTGCCGATCACGGCGCAGACCCTCGGCGTGATGCTCGCGGGACTCGTCCTCGGTCCGCGTCTCGGGCCGCTGTCGGTGCTGGTCGTGCTCGCCCTCGCCGCGGTGGGGCTGCCCGTGCTGGCGGGCGGTCGCGGTGGACTGGGCGTCTTCGCCGGTCCGAGCGCGGGCTATCTCGTGGGCTGGGTCGCGGGCGTCGTCGTGATCGGACTGATCATGGGGTCCCGGCGCGTCACCTGGTGGCGCGCGGGCCTCGCGGCGGTCCTCGGCGGCATCGGGGTCGTGTACCTGTTCGGGATCCCCGTGCAGTCTCTGGCCACGGGCGCGCCCCTCGGACTGACGGCCCTGTCGAGTCTCGCGTTCCTCCCCGGCGACCTCCTCAAGGCGGTCGTCGCCACCGTGCTGGTCGTCGCGCTGCAGCGCGCCTACCCGCGCGCCTTCCGGCGGACGGCCGTGCGTGTCGCCTGACATCGAGCTGCGCGCGGTCTCGCTGCGCATCGACGGGCGGACGATCCTCGATGACGTCTCGCTGCGGCTGGCGGCGCGCCGGACGGCTGTGATCGGAGCGAACGGATCGGGGAAGTCGAGCCTGGCCCGCCTGCTGAACGGTCTGCACGTCGCGACCGCGGGCGAGGTGCGCGTCGGCGGGCTCGATCCGGCGCGCGATGCGCGCGAGGTGCGACGCAGGGTGGGGTTCGTGTTCGCGGATCCGGAGACCCAGATCCTCATGCCGACGCCCGCCGAGGACCTCGCACTGTCGCTGCACGACGTTCCCGCGGACGAGCGCGCGGCGCGCGTGGACGAAGCGCTGATGCTGTGCGGACTCGGCCCTTTGCGGCACGCGCCCGCGGCGGAGCTGTCCGGGGGCCAGAAGCAGCTGCTCGCGCTGGCCTCGGTGCTGATCGGACGCCCGCGACTCGTGGTAGCAGACGAGCCGACCACGCGCCTCGATCTGCGCAACAGCCGCCGCATCGGCGATGCGCTTCTGGAGGAGCTCGATGTCCCTCTCGTGCTGGTGACGCACGACCTCGAGCTCGCCCGGCGCTGCGACGAGGCCGTGCTCATCGAGGAGGGGCGCGTCCTCGCCCAGGGGGCGCCGGACGAAGTGATCGCGGCATACCTGCAGGCCTGCGCGTGAGGATCCGCGGATGATCTCGCTCTACCGTCCCGGATCCGGGTTCCTGCACCGGGCGCCCGCGGGCGTGAAGCTCGCGCTGCTGGCGGTGATCGCGCTCGGGCTCTCGTTCGTGCCGGCGACGTCCGGCGCCGTCCTGCCGATCGCGGGCGTGGTCCTGGCGGTCAGCGTGCTGTTCCTGCTCGGCGGCTTCGGCGTGCGCGCTCTGGGGGAGGCCTGGTGGCGGCTGCGCTGGCTCGTCCTCATCCTCGGCATCGCCCTGGTGGTCTCCGTGAGCGTGACGGCGGCGGCCGTGAACACGGGCCGGATCGTGGCGCTGCTGCTCCTCGCGGAGCTGGTGACCCGCTCGACGTCGACCAGCGCGCTCATGGCGGTGATCCGGAGGCTGCTGCTCCCGCTGCGGCCGCTCGGCGTGAACGCGGACGCCGTCGCGTTGGTCCTCTCGCTGACCATCACGATGGCACCGGTCGTGGGGAGCTTCGTGAGCGCCGTCCGGGAGGCGCAGGAGGCGCGGGGAGTGCGCCTGGGGCCGCGGATGGCGGTGCCGCTCCTGGTCCGCACGCTGCGCCACGCGGACGCTGTGGGGGAGGCCCTCGCCGCGCGCGGGCTGGGCTGACGCCGTCCGGGCGGACGCGGTCGCCGGCCCGGACGCGCAGATCGGGTCCAGCCGTGCGTCCTATACTGGGGGGCTGGCCATCCGGCCGCTCACCCCCTTCTGAAGAACGGACGTCCGCTGTGCTCGCCGTGCACGACCTCGAGATCCGCGTGGGGGCGCGCCTCCTCATGGAGAACGTGTCCTTCCGCGTCGCCGACGGCGACAAGATCGGCCTCGTCGGCCGCAACGGCGCCGGCAAGACCACGCTGACGAAGGTGCTCGCGGGGGACCTGATCCCTTCCGACGGCAAGGTCGACCGCAACGGGGAGCTGGGGTACCTGCCGCAGGACCCGCGCTCCGGCGACCCCGAGATGCTGGCCCGCACCAGGATCCTGGATGCCCGCGGGCTCGGATCCCTGACCCTGCGGATCCGCGAGGCCTCCGAGCTCATGGGCTCCGATGACCCGGCGGTCGCGGAGAAGGCGATGCGTCAGTTCGGCAACCTCACCGAGCGCTTCGAGGCGATGGGCGGGTACGCCGCGGAGGCCGAGGCGGCATCGATCGCGCACAATCTCTCGCTGCCCGACCGGATCCTCGACCAGCAGCTCAAGACGCTCTCCGGCGGCCAGCGCCGTCGCATCGAGCTCGCGCGCATCCTGTTCTCCGATGCGGAGACGATGATCCTCGACGAGCCCACCAACCACCTCGACGCGGACAGCGTCGTGTGGCTCCGCGAGTTCCTCAAGGGCTACAAGGGCGGGCTGATCGTGATCAGCCACGATGTCGAGCTCGTCGGCGAGACGGTGAACCGGGTGTTCTACCTGGACGCGAACCGCCAGATGATCGACATCTACAACATGAACTGGAAGAACTACCTCCGCCAGCGCGTGGCCGACGAGGAGCGCCGCAAGAAGGAACGCGCCAACGCCGAGAAGAAGGCGACCTCGCTGCAGCAGCAGGCCGCCCGCTTCGGCGCGAAGGCCAGCAAGGCCGCCGCGGCGCACCAGATGGTGGCGCGCGCGGAGAAGCTGCTCTCGGGGCTGGAGGAGGTGCGCCAGGTCGACCGCGTCGCCAAGCTGCGCTTCCCGAAGCCCGCGCCCTGCGGCAAGACCCCGCTCATGGCGTCCGGGCTGTCGAAGTCCTACGGCTCGCTCGAGATCTTCACCGACGTCGACCTCGCGATCGACCGCGGATCCAAGGTCGTGGTGCTGGGTCTGAACGGCGCCGGCAAGACCACGCTGCTGCGGATCCTCGCGGGGGTCGACCAGCCGGACACCGGGCAGCTCGAGCCCGGGCACGGTCTCAAGGTCGGCTACTACGCCCAGGAGCACGAGAACCTGGACGTGAAGCGCTCCGTGCTGGAGAACATGATGTCCTCCGCCCCCGATCTCAACGAGACCGAGGCGCGCAAGGTCCTGGGATCCTTCCTGTTCACGGGCGAGGATGTGCACAAGCCGGCCGGAGTCCTCTCCGGTGGTGAGAAGACGCGCCTCTCGCTCGCGACGCTCGTCGTCTCGGCGGCGAACATGCTGCTGCTGGACGAGCCCACGAACAACCTCGACCCCGCCTCGCGCGAGGAGATCCTCGGTGCGCTCGCGCATTACGAGGGCGCCGTCGTCCTCGTCTCGCACGATCCCGGCGCCGTGGAGTCCCTCAACCCCGAGCGCGTGCTGATCCTGCCCGACGGCGTCGAGGACATCTGGTCCAAGGAGTACCAGGACCTCATCGAGCTGGCCTGACCCCCCCCCTTCTTGACCGCGAGACTCCAACTCCGCGACGAGACTGCGCTCTAGAAGCGCAGTCTCGTCGCCCCGTTGGAGTCTCGCGGTCGCGGGGAGTGCGGAAGCGCGGTCAGTGCTGGACGGCGTCGAGGAGGGCGTCCTCGTCGTCCATGTCGCGATCGCGACGGCGGCGGGGCTCGCGCGGTGCGCGGCCGGCGGCCTCGTCGCGGTGCTTGATGATCTCGGTGCGGATGACGTAGCCGATGAAGATGAAGCCCATGATGGCGAACAGGATCCACTGGATCGCGTAGGACAGGAACGGTCCGGGATCGTCCGAGGGGGCCTCGAACGCGTGCGGGCGCGAGGCGGGAGCGGGGGACTCGCTGACGAGTTCGCCGTACGCCCCGGTGTCCACCGCGGCGCCGCCGCCGATCTTGTCCGCCACCAGCGCGAGGTTGATGCTGGGCACCTGGCCCTCGGGTGCGCCGCGGCCGGAAGGCGGCAACGGCTCAGCAGGGCGGAGGCGTGCGATCACCGTCGTCTCGCCCGCGGGGGGCGCCGGGATCGAGGTCGGCACATCGGATCCGTCGCCCGCGATGACCCATCCGCGATTGACGATGAACACACGGCCGTCATCCGTGCGGAACGGCACGAGCACTTCGAAGGCGCTGGTGCCGCCGTGCGGGCGGTTGCGCACCAGCAGCTGTCCGGAGGGTTCGTACCGCCCCTTCAGCGATACCGGGTGCCACTGGGACTTCTCCGGGAGGGTCTCGCCGGGGGAGAGCAGCTGCCCGAGCGGCACGGGCTTTGCATCGTAGTTCTGCTGCACGAGTTCGAGCTGAGTCTGACGCCCGTCGTTGCGTGAGAACTGCCAGTTCGAGAGGTAGGCGCACACGATCGCGAACACGATCGCGACGGCGAGGTAGGCGCTCCATCGGAGCAGGCGCTGACGCATCATCCGGGTTCGCCCTCGCCTTCGCCCACGGCGTCGTCGATGCGCGCCGGGAACTCCCGGGCGCGCAGGTAGTCGTACAGGAAGCGCAGGTGCTCATCGCACGCGAGCCAGATCTTCTCCCGCTCAGGACCGTGGATGCGCGGATTGCGCCACACGATGCGGTGCGTCGCCGCGGAGCGGCAGCCGGCGCGTGAGCATTTCAGGGCCGGATCGCGAGCGATCACGAGCGCGGCTCGGCGGGGTGCGCGGCCGTCTCGGAGATCGTGATCACCGGGGGTTCGCTCGGCGCGGGCGGGGGAGCGTCATCGCTCGCCGCGATCTGGATGCGCGGCGACTCGACACCGGTGGGCACCGAATCGTCGCCCGCATTCGCGAAGACGACCGCGATGTACGGAAGGACCGCCGCGGCGATCCCGAAGGCCCAGGTCCACCAGCCCATCGGCTGCACCACGAACATCAGCACGAAGCAGACCATGCGGATGGACATCGTGATGACGTAATGGCGCACGCGGTCCCTCGCCTCGTCGCGCGGTGCGCGCGGCAGGGAGGTCACGGCGGCGTCTGGAGTCCTTCTCACGATGACTCCAGCCTACGCCGCCGCGACCTCGCAGGCGCTCAGTAGCCGTAGCTGTTGCTCAGCGAGACCGCGTAGATGATCGCGAAGATCAGGAAGGCGCCGATGATGACGCCGAGCGCGATTCCGACGTAACCGGTGATGAGGCCGGTGATCGCCAGCGGCTTGCCGCCGAGCGCCGAGTCGTTCTTGATCCTCTTGAGCGAGATGTGCCCCATGATGACGGCCGCGAGGCCGAGCGCCAGCGGCAGGATGAGGTACACCCAGCAGAACAGCACGCTCGCGATGCCGCAGATCATGGAGGCGATCGCGAGACCGTTCGACTTCAGCGGTGCGGGGTACGGCTGCCCGTAGGGCTGTGCGTACGAGCCTGCCGGGTAACCGGGTGCTGCGGGGGCCGTGCCCGGGTAGCTCGGTGCGGCGGGCTGCTGCGCACCCGGCGCGGGATACGCGGGCTGCTGCGGTGCAGCTCCCGGGTAGGACGGCGCGGGCTGCTGCGGTGCGGCGGGCTGCTGCGGAGCGGCTCCCTGGTAGGCGGGTGCCGGCGGAACCGGGTTCTGCGGTGCCGGTGCGGCGGACGGGTAGGCGGGCTGTTGCGGGGGCACCGGGGCGCCCGGGTATGCGGGGGGCTGCTGTCCCTGCGGCGGGGTGCCGCCGTTGTCGTTGCTCATGACTGTTCCTCCTGGGTCAACACAAAGATTTCCGTGCTCTCAGGGCCCTGTCAATTCCTGCCGCAAGATCCGCTCGATAGGCTTGCGAGCCGTACACCTCGATTCTTGGGAGCCTGCATGAGCACTGATCGCGTCGTCCTCGTCACCGGCGGAAACCGCGGCATCGGCCGCGCGATCGCCGAGCGCTTCGTGCGTGACGGCTATCGCGTCGCCGTCACCGCGCGCAGCGGTGAAGGCCCCGAGGGCACGCTGACCGTACGCGCCGACGTCACGGACGCGGCGGCGGTGGATGCGGCGTTCACGGAGGTCGAGCAGAAGCTGGGTCCAGTGGAGATCGTCGTCGCGAACGCCGGCATCACGAAGGACACGCTCCTGCTGCGGATGAGCGAGGACGACTTCGACAGCGTGGTGTCGACGAACCTGGGCGGATCCTTCCGCGTCGTCAAGCGCGCGTCGAAGGGCATGCTCAAGGCGCGGTTCGGACGCGTGATCCTCATCTCCAGCGTGGTCGGACTCTACGGATCCGCCGGCCAGATCAACTATGCGGCGTCGAAGAGCGCGCTCGTCGGCTTCGCCCGCTCGCTCACCCGCGAGCTCGGAGCCCGCGGGATCACGGCGAACGTCGTCGCCCCCGGCTTCATCGAGACCGACATGACCGCCGAGCTGCCCGAGGACACCCAGAAGCAGTACAAGGCGAGCATCCCGGCGGGCCGCTTCGCCTCCGCGGACGAGGTGGCCGGCGTGGTCACGTGGATCGCCTCGGATGACGCCGCCTACATCTCCGGCGCCGTCATCCCGGTCGACGGCGGCCTCGGCATGGGGCACTGAAGCGCGCCGATCCCCGCGCGTGACCGTCCGCGTCAGCGGACGGCCGCGACCAGCAGCTCCGCGAGCCGTTCCGGGGCCGAGTACTGCGGCCAGTGACCGGATCCGATCCGCACGACCTCGGCGTCGCGGATGCCGCGGTACTCGTCGCCGTAGGAGCCCCACTGCTCGAGGTATCCCTCGAGCTCGGGCTGCGTGAGCGACCCCATGAGCAGGGTCGCCGGGACGTCGTAGCGACGCGGATCCGCCAGCGCGATCGGATCCGTCGGGATCCGCGCGGGAACGCTCCGCGCGGCGCGGGCCGCTGCCTCTCGGGTCGGCGCGTCGAGATCCTCGACGTCGCTCGCGTCGAAGAAGTCCCAGCCGGGGAACGGGATGACCCCGTCCACCACCGGGAACTCGCTGATCCCGCTGCCGTTCGGCGGAGGGACTGTGTCGACGAAGACCGCACGGCGCACGCGGTCGGGACGCGCATCCACGGCGCCCCAGATCACGTTGCCCCCACCGGAGTGGCCGACGAGCACCACGTCGCCCTGCGCCTCGTCGACCGCGGCGACGACCGCGGCGATCCAGTCGTCCAAGCGCAGGTCGGCGGATCCGGAAGACGGCGCACCCACGCCGGGCAGCGTCAGCGGCCGCGGCGTATGGCCGGCCTCGCGCAGCGGTTCGAGCACAGGGGCCCAGGAGTCGGCATCGAGCCAGAGGCCGGGTACGAGGATGATGTCCATGCGCCCACGCTAGGCGGGGCCGCCGACAGAGCGCCAGGGGGGCCGACAGAGCGCCAGGGGCCGGCCGGCGCCGCGGGGCCGGCCGTGCGGTCAGGGCAGCAGCGGGATGGCCTGGGACAGGTCGACCCGGCCGACGACGAGCGAGGCCGCCGCGCGGACGGCGGGCTTCGCGTTGAAGGCGAGACCCAGCCCCGCCGCCGCCATCATCGGAAGATCGTTCGCGCCGTCGCCGATCGCGATCGTGGCGTGGGGGGCGACGCCGAGCTCGGCGGCCCATTCTCGCAGGGACGCCGCCTTGGCCGCGCCGTCGACGATGGCGCCGTCGACCCGTCCGGTCAGCGCATCCTCCGCGACCTCGAGACGGTTCGCACGCCACCGGTCCACGCCGAGCTCCGGCGCGATGGCATCGAGGATCTCGTGGAAGCCTCCCGAGACCACGCCGACCACGCCACCGCGCTCGTGCACGGCCGCAGTGAGCTCGCGCACTCCGGGGGTGGGCTCGATACGGCCGCGCACCCGCTCGAACGCGGCCGTGGGGACGCCGGTCAGCGCCGCGACGCGGGAGCGCAGGCTCGTCGCGAAGTCGACCTCGCCGCGCATCGCCGCCTCGGTCGCGGCCTGCACCTCGTCCCGGCGGCCGGCCTCCTCGGCGAGGAGTTCGATCACCTCGTTGCGGATGAGCGTGGAATCGGCATCGAGGACGACGAGGAAGCGCGCAGAGGTCACTCGATGAGCGTAGCGGCCGGGCCGGCGGGTCCCCGCCGCTGTGACGATCGGGACGGGCGTCGCTCAGCGCTCGATGCGCACTCCCTTGCCGACCACGGTCAAGCCGGTCTCGGTGATCGTGAAGCCGCGGTCGAGGTCGCGCTCCCGATCGACGCCGACTGTGGCGCCGTCGAGCAGCACGACATTCTTGTCCAGGATCGCCCTGTGCACGCGCGCGCCCTGTCCGACCCTCACGCCGTCGAACAGCACCGAGTCGGTGATCGTCGACCCGCCGGCGGCGAGGGTCCACGGACCGACGACACTGCGCTCGAGATGCGTGCCGGAGAGCACGGATCCGAGCGACACGATGGAGTCGATCGCATTGCCGATCCGCCCGACCGAGTCGCGCACGAACTTCGCGGGCGGCGAGTTCACCGCCTGCGCGTGGATCGGCCACTCCATGTTGTAGAGGTTGAAGATCGGCAGCGTGGAGATCAGATCCATGTGCGCGTCGAAGAACGACTCGATCGTGCCCACGTCCCGCCAGTAGGAGCGGTCGCGCGGGGAGGAGCCCGGAACCTCGTTCTGCTTCATGTCATAGAAGCCGGCCTCTCCGCGACCGACGAAGTAGGGGACGATGTCGCCGCCCATGTCGTGGTTGGACCCGGCCAGCTCGCCGTCGGCCTCGACGGCCTCGATGAGCGCATCGGCGTCGAACACGTAGTTGCCCATCGAGGCGAGCACCTCGTGCGGGGAGTCCGGGAGCCCCGTCGGGTCGGACGGCTTCTCCAGGAACTGGTTGATGCGGCCGGAGTCGTCGTCCGCGACGTCGATCACGCCGAACTGCGAGGCCAGGGCGAGCGGCTGCCGGATGCCGGCGACCGTGGCGCGCGCGCCGGATTCGATGTGCGCGTCGATCATCTGGCGGAAGTCCATGCGATAGACGTGGTCGGCGCCGATCACGACGACGATGTCGGGCTTCTCGTCCAGGATCAGGTTCAGGCTCTGCAGGATCGCGTCCGCGGATCCGGAGAACCAGCGCTTGCCGAGTCGCTGCTGAGCGGGCACCGAGGTGACGTAGGAGTCGAGCAGCGCCGACATCCGCCAGGTCTGCGAGATGTGCCTGTCGAGGCTGTGGGACTTGTACTGCGTGAGGACCACGATCTGGCGCAGACCCGAGTTGATCAGGTTGGAGATCGCGAAATCGATCAATCGGTACTGACCGCCGAAGGGCACGGCGGGCTTGGCTCGATCCGCCGTCAGAGGCATGAGCCGCTTGCCCTCGCCGCCGGCGAGGATGATCCCGAAAACCTTCTTTGGTGCCGACATGGGTCCACCATAGAGCCACGTCGATGCATGTACTAGCGTTCACGACATGCGCGTCGACATCGTCACCAAGGAGTACCCGCCGGAGATCTACGGAGGGGCCGGCGTGCATGTCGCCGAGCTGGTGAAAGCCCTGCGAGAGAGCATCGATGTGCGGGTTCGGGCCTTCGGCGCGGAGCGGGATGAACAGGATGTGACGGCTTACCGAACTCCTGCGGAACTGGCCTCGGCGAACGCCGCGCTGCAGACGCTGGGCACGGATCTGGTCATCGTGCCGGACGTCGCGGGCGCCGACGTCGTGCACAGTCACACCTGGTACGCGAACTTCGCCGGGCACATCGCGTCGCAGCTGCACGGCATCCCGCACGTGCTCACCGCGCACAGCCTCGAGCCGCTGCGGCCGTGGAAGGCGGAGCAGCTCGGCGGCGGCTATGCGGTCTCGAGCGGCGTGGAGAGACTCGCCTACGAGAACGCGGCAGCGATCATCGCGGTGAGCGCGGGCATGCGCGCCGACATCCTGCGCAGTTATCCGCAGGTGGATCCCGCGAAGGTGCGGGTCATCCACAACGGCATCGATGTGGAGGCCTGGCACCCGGTCGACGACCCCGATTTCGTGCGCGCCCAGGGCATCGATCCCGACCGGCCGTCCGTCGTGTTCGTCGGGCGGATCACACGTCAGAAGGGCCTGCCCTACCTGCTGCGGGCGGCAGCGCTGCTCCCGCCCGAGGTGCAGCTGGTGCTGTGCGCCGGCGCGCCGGACACCCCGGAGATCATGGCGGAGGTGCAGGAGCTCGTCCGTGGTCTGCAGGCGACGCGGCAGGGCGTGGTCTGGATCGAGCGGATGCTGCCCCGGCACGAGCTCTCCGCGATCCTCACCGCCGCGACGACGTTCGTATGCCCGTCCGTGTATGAGCCGCTCGGCATCGTGAACCTCGAGGCGATGGCCTGTGGAGCGGCGGTCGTCGGGACCGCGACGGGAGGGATCCCCGAGGTCGTGGACGACCGGGTGACCGGCCGCCTGGTGCCGATCGAGCAGGTGCAGGACGGCACGGGGACCCCGGTGGATCCGGATCGCTACGTGTCGGATCTCGCCGCCGTGCTGACCGAGGTCGTCTCGGATCCCGCGCAGGCGAAGGCGTACGGCGAGGCGGGGCGGCGTCGCGCGGCGGAGGAGTTCAGCTGGGGCGCGATCGCCGACACGACAAGGGCGCTCTACGAGGAGCTGACGGCCTGACCGATAGGGTGAAGGCATGTCTGCCGTCCTCGAATTCTCGGATGTCGTGGTGCGCCGCGACGGCCGCAACATCGTCGATCACCTCACCTGGACCGTCGAGGACGACCACCGCTGGGTCGTGCTCGGTCCCAACGGCGCGGGCAAGACGACGCTGCTCCAGCTGGCCGACACCCTCATGCATCCGACCCAGGGTCGGGTCGACGTCCTGGGGGAGACCCTCGGCCGCACCGACGTGTTCGAGATCCGTCCGCGGATCGGCTTCGCCTCCTCGGCGATGGCCCGCCGGATCCCGGCCGACGAGACCGTGCTGAACACCGTCATGACCGCGGCGTACTCCGTCATGGGGCGCTGGAACGAGTCCTACGAGTCGATCGACGAGCGCCGCGCGATGCGCGTTCTCGAGCAGTGGCATCTGGAGCATCTCGCCGAGCGCCACTTCGGTACGCTCAGCGACGGCGAGCAGAAGCGCGTGCAGATCGCGCGGGCCGTGATGACCGATCCGGAGCTGCTGCTGCTGGACGAGCCGAGCGCGAGCCTCGACCTCGGCGCACGCGAGGAGCTGCTGGCCCTGCTCGGCGGATTCGCCCAGTCGCCGACGACGCCCGCGATGGTCATGGTCACGCACCACGTCGAGGAGATCCCGGTCGGCTTCACGCACGTCCTGCTGCTGCGCGACGGCGCGATCGTCGCGGCGGGACCGATCGAGCAGACGCTCACGGCCGAGGCGCTGAGCGACGCGTTCGGCATGCCGATCTCGCTGGACCGGGTCGAAGGCCGCTACGCGGCACGAGCCGCCTGATCTGTTAGAATCGATCCTTGGTGCGCTCTGCACCGCAGACTTCCCTCGCCCCTGGCACAATCCAGGGCACCACGTAAGGAATCCCATGAAGACTGACATCCACCCCCAGTACCAGGCCGTCGTGTTCCGCGACCTCGGTTCGGGCGACACGTTCCTCACCCGTTCGACGGTCACGAGCGACAAGACGATCGAGCTGGACGGCGTGGAGTACCCCGTCATCGACGTCGAGATCTCCTCGGCCTCGCACCCGTTCTACACGGGCAAGCAGCGCATCATGGACTCGGCCGGCCGCGTCGAGAAGTTCAACCAGCGCTTCAAGAACTTCGGCGGTTCCTCCAAGTAATCGCCTCCGCGAAAGCCCCCGTCCTCGATCGAGGACGGGGGCTTTCCGCTGTCTAGGAGGAGGGTCCTCCGGCGTCGGACGGCGAGGACCGGATCGTCTCCAGGGCGAACCGGATGCCGTCGATCTTGCCCTCGGCGTGCCGGATCACGCGCCGGAAGCGGTTCTTGCGCTTCGGCTCGTGGGCGAACGTCACCTGCAGGAAGTCGATGACGGTCTGCATCCTCTCGATCTCGCGTTCGAGGACGTCGATGCGCTCGGTGTCGTTCATCATGGCGATCGGATCTCCCTCCATCGGGTAACCGCCCATTTTACCGCGCGCCCGTCCGCGGGTGCCGACCGTGCGGCTCAGAGGTCGATCCGGATCCTGTCGCCGTCGATTCCCCACGGCGGGTCGCCGGGGGCGGGCGCCGGAGCGGTCCGCCGGGTCTGCCGGTCGCGTTCGGCCTCGGCCTCCATCGACGAAGGGGCGAACACGCTGTCGAAGGCGCCGCCGATTCCTCCGCCGCGCCCGGCATAGCGCTTCTCGAGCGGTCGGCGAGGGGAGAGCGTCCACACGGCGTAGCCGAGGACGTACAGCCCGAGCGCGACGGGCAGGGCGACAGCGCCCCAGCCCAGCACTGCGTTCAGGGTCTCCTTCACACCAGCAGGCTACGCCTCCCGACGCGGATCCGGATCCGTCGTCAGAGGGATCCGGCCGCGACGTCCTGACGGGTGGCATCACCGTCGCGGACGGGCCAGCGGCCGTCGACGCGCTCGGTCGGTTCGATGCGCCCGATGCGCACGAAGTAGTCGGTGAGGCTCGCGGCCTGTGCTCGGGCCCAGCCGATCTGACGGGTGTGCAGCTCGCCGGCGCTGGGCGGGAGCGGGAAGCGCTGGGCGAGGGCCTGCGCGACCCGGCCCGCCGCGACGGCATCCGCGGAGGCGTCGTGCGCGCCGGTCAGATCGACCCCGTAGTGCGCGGCGACGATCTCGAGCGTCCTCTTGCCGGGGCGGTAGCGGTCGTAGGTCTTGTCGATGATCAGCGGATCGATCACCGGAGACGGGTTCTCCAGCGGCGCGATCCTGTGCCGTCGCGCCTCATGCGCAAGGAGGGAGAAGTCGAACGCCGCGTTGTAGGCCACGACCGGCACACCCTGGTCGAGGAGGGATCTCAGAGCCGCGACCACGCCTGCGATGACCTGGGCCGCGGGAGAGCCGTCGCGGTGCGCGCGTTCCGAGGTGATGCCGTGGATCGCGGTGGCGCCGGCCGGGATGGGCACGCCAGGATCCGCCAGCCACGTCCGTGCCGCGATCTCGGCGCCGTGGTGGTCCAGCACGCCGACGTGCGCGGTGACGATGCGATCCCGCGTGACGTCGATCCCCGTGGTCTCGAGGTCGAAGACTCCGACGCGGGTCACCCAGGGCGGCAGCGGCGTCGAAGCGGTCATGACGCCACCGTAGGGCGAGGGGCCGACATCGCCGGTCCGGCGCGCGGCAGTGCGCGCAGGCGGCCGGGATCGCGCCCGTAGACTCGAGGCATGCCCGCGCCTTCCCCCTACGCCGCACGCCTGGATCGCATCCCCGTGCACCGGCAGGAGGCCGAGGTCCTCGGCGGGCGAACCGCGTACTGGGTCTACGGTCCTGAGGACGCGGAGGTCACGGTTCTCGCCGTGCACGGCTTCCGGGGCGAGCACCACGGGCTCGAGCCCGTCGTCGCCCACCTTCCGGGAGTGCGCGTGATCATGCCGGATCTGCCGGGTTTCGGCGAGACGGCGCCGCTTCCCGGACGTGAGCACGACATCGACGCCTACGCCCAGTGGCTCACGGACTTCGCCGCGCAGGTCGCCCCTGGCGCGGTCGTCCTGGGGCACTCCTTCGGCTCGATCGTGGCCTCCGCCGCCGTCGCCGGGGGACTGGAGACGCCGCGGTTGATCCTGGTCAATCCGATCGGCGCGCCCGCGCTGGAAGGACCGAAGGCGGTGCTGACGCGTCTGGCCATGCTCTACTACGCCCTCGGCGCGCGGCTTCCCGAGGCCCTCGGCACCGAGCTTCTGCGCAACAGGGTCATCGTGCGCGCGATGAGCATCGCGATGGCGAAGACGCGGGATCCGGAACTGCGCCGGTTCGTGCACGATCAGCACGACACGTACTTCTCACGGTTCTCCGACCGCGACGTGCTCAGCCAGGCGTTCCGCACGAGCGTCTCGCACGACGTCCGCGAGTTCGCGCCGCGTATCGCGGTCCCGACCCTGCTGCTGGCCGCGCAGCGCGATGACATCACCCCGATCGAGGCCGAGCGCGCGCTCGTGCCTCTCTTCCCGGACGCCGAGCTCGTCGAGATCGCGCACGTCGGGCATCTGATCCACTACGAGACCCCGGCCGAGGCCGCGGGCGCGATCAGGCGGTTCCTCCGGCCTCTCGTCGTGCCAGCCCCATAAGGCCGCCGACGCGGAACGGGATGACCTCGCCCATCGCGAGCGACGTCTCGGTCCGCTCCACGCCGTCGATCGAGAGGATACGGGCGTCGGTGTCGAACAGGTGGCGCGCGTCGCGGCAGGCGACGAGTGCGAGCAGATCGATCGAACCGCTCAGGCCGTGCGCCTGCACGACCTCCGGCACGCGTGCGAGCTCGGCGATGATCCGGGGCAGCTCGGTCTGGCGGACGCCGATGCTCACGAAGGCTTGCAGCGGGTACCCGAGGACGGCGGGGGAGAAGGCACGCTCATAGGGCAGGAACACCCCGGTCTGCTCCAGCCGGGCCATGCGGGCCTGGATGGTGTTGCGGGAGAGGCGCAGCTTCTCGGCCATCGCGACCACCGTCGTGCGCGGGTCGGCGGAGAGCATCTCGAGGATGTCGAGATCGGTGCGATCAAGGGTTGCCATGTTGCCAAAGGCTAGCACCCTGCTAAGAGGCATTAGTTGGCAACATGCTCAGACAGCCGTCGAATGCTTGAGCGACGTGTGAAGCAGACGTACGCTCAGGGCAAGCGAAGACGCACCGGATCCTTCCCACGAGGGCGGACCCACTGAGGAGGACGAAGATGTCAACCCACCTTGATCCCATCACCGTGACCGGCATCGGGCTCGACGAGCCCGCCGCCCTCATCGACGCCCATGGGCGGCGCCGCAACGACACGCGTCTCGCCCCCTATGCCGCGGAGGTCTCCTCCGACCAGCTGCTCTCGCTCCTGCGCGACATGATCGTCCTGCGCCGGCTCGACAGCGAGGGCGTGGCGCTGCAGCGCCAGGGCCAGCTCGGCCTGTGGGCCCCGTGCCAGGGGCAGGAGGCCGCACAGATCGGCTCCGGCCGCGCGCTCAAGAGCGATGACGTGGTCTTCCCGAGCTACCGCGAGACCGGGGTGATGCTCACGCGCGGAGCCCAGCCCGGCGACTACGTGCGCATGTGGCGCGGCGAGGAGGGCGCCGCCTACGACCCCGCCGTGATGCACATGGCGCCTCTGCAGATCATCATCGGCGCGCAGACGCTCCACGCGGTCGGCTATGCGCTCGGCATCCAGCACGACGGCTCCGACCAGGTCGCGGTCACCTACTTCGGCGACGGGGCGACGAGCCAGGGCGACGTGAACGAGGCCATGATCTTCGCCTCCTCGTACCGCGCCCCGGTCGTCTTCATCTGCCAGAACAACCACTGGGCGATCTCCGAGCCCGTGGCCGTCCAGTCGCAGCACCCGATCGCGGGGCGCGCCCCCGGCTTCGGGATCCCCAGCATGCGCGTGGACGGCAACGACGTGCTCGCGGTGTTCGCGGCGACCCGCTGGGCGCTCGAGCAGGCCCGCGGCGGATCTCCGGCGTTCCTGGAGCTCGTCACGTACCGGATGGGCCCGCACACCACCGCGGACGACCCCACCCGCTACCGGGACCCTGCCGAGCTCGAGTACTGGCGGGGCAAGGATCCGCTCGCGCGGGTCGAGGCGCTGCTGCGCGCGGAGGGCGTGCTCACCGACGAGATCGCCGCGGGCTTCGCGGCGGAGGCGGACGAAGCGGCCATGCAGATGCGCGCCGCGTGCCTGAGCCTCACGACGCGCGCGCCGCTGGCGGTGTTCGACGGCGTGTACGCGGAGCCGCACACCGGTCTCGACGAGGAGCGCGCCGACTACGCCCGCTACCTCGCGACCCTCGCGGAGGCGTGACATGACCCAGATGACGATGGGCAAGGCGCTCGGCGCCGCCCTCACGCAGTCCCTGGCGGATGACCCGAAGGTCGTCCTGCTCGGCGAGGACATCGGCAAACTCGGCGGCGTGTTCCGGATCACCGACGGTCTCCTGGACGAGTTCGGCGCGGAGCGGGTCATCGACACGCCGCTCGCGGAGTCCGGGATCGTCGGCACGGCCGTCGGGCTCGCGATGCGCGGCTACCGGCCGGTGGTCGAGATCCAGTTCGACGGCTTCGTCTATCCCGCGTTCGATCAGATCGTCTCCCAGGTCGCGAAGCTGCACTACCGGACGCAGGGCACCGTGCCGATGCCGATCACGATCCGGATCCCCTGGGGCGGAGGCATCGGCGCGGCCGAGCACCACTCGGAGTCGCCGGAGGCGTACTTCGTGCACACTGCCGGTCTCCGCGTGGTCGCCGTCTCGAACCCGCAGGACGCGTACACCTGCCTGCGTCAGGCGATCGCGAGCGACGACCCGGTGATCTTCTTCGAGCCCAAGCGGCTGTACCACGCCAAGGGCGAGGTCGATCTGGACACCCCGCTCGCGGACGCGGCGCCGATGGGCCTCGCCCGGGTGGTCCGCGAGGGCACGGACGCCACGATCGTGACCTACGGCGCCATGGTGCGCACCGCACTCGAGGCCGCCGAGGCCGCCGAGGCCGAGGGGCGGTCGCTCGAGGTGATCGATCTGCGCTCGCTCTCGCCGATCGACTACGGCACCGTCTGCGCCTCGGTGCGCCGGACCGGGCGGGTCGTCGTCGCGCACGAGGCGGCGCGCGAGGCCGGCGTCGCCGCCGAGGTCATCGCGAGCATCACCGAGAAGTGCTTCACCTGGCTCGAGGCGGCACCCCTGCGCGTCACGGGCCATGACATCCCGTATCCGCCGGCGAAGCTGGAGAAGTTCCACCTGCCGGACCTGGATCGGATCCTGGACGCGGTCGACCGCGTCTGCGATGACGAGCAGCTGCTGGAGGGGGTCGACCGATGAAGCAGGAGTTCCTCCTTCCCGACCTCGGTGAGGGTCTCACCGAGGCGGAGATCGTGCAGTGGCTGGTCGCCGAGGGCGACACCGTCACGCTGAACCAGACGCTCGCCGAGGTGGAGACCGCCAAGGCGATCGTCGAGCTGCCCTCGCCGCACGCGGGCGTGATCGCCTCCCTGCACGCGGCCGCGGGGGACGTGGTCCTCGTGGGCGCGCCGCTGGTGGGCTTCGAGATCGAGGGGCAGGAGGCGCCCGAATCCGCAGCGCCGGCCGCCGGCGCTGCCGCGGCCGAGGTCGAAGAGGGTTCCGGGCCGAATCTGGTCGGCTACGGCGCCGCGCCGTCGAGCGGCCGCCCGCAGCGTCGTGCACGCCGCGCGAGCGCGGGAACCGTCGCCGCGACGACCGTCACCGCGGACGTCGACGTGCGCGTGGCGGCCCCGCACGACGACATCGCCGTGGTCCCGGCCCCGCCTGTCCGCGGCGAGCGCCCCCGCTCCACCCCGCCCGTCCGCGCCTATGCGAAGGGCCTGGGCATCGACCTGGTGCTCGTCGCGGCCGAGCTCGGCGACCGGGTGATCACCCGCGCCGACGTCGACGCCTACCGCGAGCGCCTCGTGCAGCGCGGCGAGGGTGCGGCTGCGGAGGCGCCCTCGGCGTCCGCGGCGGCGGCCGCCCCGGTGCGCCGGACCACGGGGGAGCGCGCCACCACCCGGATCCCGATCCGCGGAGTGCGCAAGCACACCGCCGAGGCGATGGTGCAGAGCGCGTTCACCGCGCCGCACGTGACCACCTTCCACACGGTGGACGTGACCGCGACGAGCGAGCTGATCGCCTCGCTGCGGGCGACCGCCAAGCCCGAGGCTCCGCGGATCGGCGTGCTCACCGTGGTCGCCAAGGCGGTGTGCCTGGCCCTCGCCGCGTTCCCCGGGCTGAACTCCCGGTGGGACGGCGATGCCGGCGAGATCGTGCAGCAGCACTTCGTGGATCTCGGTATCGCGGCCGCGACGGAGCGCGGCCTGATCGTGCCGATCATCCGCGACGCCGAGCGGATGCCGCTCGGCGAGCTCGCGGCCGCCGTCGCCGACCTCACGCGCACGGCGCGCAGCGGCAAGACCCCGCCGGCGGACCTCATCGGCGGCACGTTCTCGCTCACCAACATCGGTGTGTTCGGCATCGACGCGGGCACCCCGATCCTTCCTCCGGGGCAGACCGGGATCCTCGCGCTCGGAGCCGTGCGGCGACTGCCCTGGGAGTACAAGGGCGAGATCGCGCTGCGCGACGTCATGACGCTCAGCCTGTCTTTCGATCACCGGATCGTGGATGGCGCCGAGGGCGCGCAGTTCCTGAAGGCCGTCGCAGACGTCCTGCAGGAGCCGGGCCGCGCGATGCTGCTGGGCTGAATGCGTTGATCGCGCCGCCGGAGGGTGGCGCGATCGGCCGCGTCAGGGGCGGCGCTCCAGCCCCAGAACCCGCCGGGTGAGGCGCCGCTCGCGCACGATGAAGGCCGTGCCGATGATCCACAGCGGCACCTGGGTGACGAACGCCCACCGGAACGCGTCGAGCGTGTACGTGGCGGGCGTTCCGGCGCCCTGCAGGTCGAGCGCGAGGCCGATCAGGAAGATCGCGATCAGCGCGGCCAGGAAGCCTCCGCCGTTGACCACGCCCGTCGCCGTGCTGAGCCGGTGCTGCGGGTTGTGCGTGCGCGCATGGTCGAAGGCGACCATCGAGGCGGGGCCGCCCGTGGCGAGGGCGATCGCGAGCAGGATCAGCAGCCAGAGCGGCGCCTGACCGGGCCAGAGGATCACGGCCAGCCAGACGACCACCTGCAGGGCGATGGTCGGCAGGACGAGCATGAGCGAGCGGCTCGTCGGGTGGCGTGCGGAGAGCGTTCCCAGCACCGGGCCGAACAGGATCCCGAACAGGACGTAGACCGTCGTGACGAGCGAGGCGGCCCCGATCGAGAGGCCCTCGCCGTTGGTGAGGAACGGGATGCCCCAGAGCATCATGAAGGCCGTGCCCGCGAACGGCGTGGTGAAGTGCGTCCAGAAGCCGAGGCGCGTTCCGGGGTGGGCGAGCGCCTCGCGCAGGGTGACGCGCAGATCCGCCTGCGAGGTGACCACGCGGATCGCACCGGTGTCGGTGTTCACCGAGACGTCCTCGGTGAGCTCGGGCGGGCGGTTGCGGATCAGGGCGAAGACGAGCACGGTGAACAGGACGCCGAGCCCGGCGAGGCTTCCGAACGTGACGGACCACGAGGTCGAGTGGAGCAGCAACGGCAGGGGGAGGAGCGCGACCAGCTGCCCGAGCTGGCCGACGATGCCGGTCAGCTGCGCCATGAGCGGCCCGCGCTGCGCGGGGAACCAGATGGCCACGAGGCGCAGCACACCGGGGAAGATCGCCGCGTCGCCGGCGCCGAGGATCATGCGCGCGACGATCGCGACGCCCACGTTCGGTGCGAAGGCCATCACGAGTTGGCCGACCGCCATGAGCAGCATGCCCGCGACCATGATCGGCCGGGATCCGTAGCGGTCCAGCAGAAGGCCCACGGGGATCTGCATGAGTCCGTACACGGCGAGCTGCAGCACCGCGAAGAGCGAGAGCGTCGATGCGTCGGCCTGGAACAGGTGCGCGGCGTCCACGCCGACCGCCGAAAGGGACGTCCGGTTCGTGATCGAGAGCACGTAGGCGGACACGCCCACGATCCAGATCAGCCACATCCGCCAGGTCGGTGCAGGGGCGGGATTCACGGCTCTCCTCGGGATCGGCGGCGACTTCGATCCTACGCCCGGCCGTGAGGCGGGTCGGGGCGCCGCCCCGGCCGCGCGGGCCTCAGACGAGGGAGGCGTCGAGCAGGCGGAGGCCCCCGCCGTCCATCGCGAAGCGGTGCACCGAGGCGTTCCCGAGTCGCTCGCCCGGCGCGGGCAGGGTGCCGCCGGAGGCATGCTCGAGCAGCGCGCGGATGACGCCGCCGTGCGTGCAGACCAGCACCGACTCCACACGGGGTGCGGAGCGGCGCCGTGCCGAGAGATCGATCCGCGCGAGCGAGGCGAGGGCACGATCCGTCAGCTGGCGCACGGTCTCGGCACCGGGGACGTCGTCGCTCCGCGCTCCGAACCGCATCCGGTACTCATCCCAGAGCAGCCCTTCGGCCTCACCGAACTCGTGCTCGCGCATCCCGACCGTGATGAGCGGCGCGGGCAGTCCTCGCTCGCGGGCGATGATCTCCGCGGTCTCCCGTGCGCGTCCGAGCGGGCTCGCGTAGACGTGATCGAAGGCGACGCCCGACAGCTGCGCAGCCGCGTCGCGCGCTTGTGCACGGCCGGTGTCGTTGAGGGGGATGTCGGTGGATCCCTGGATGCGGCCCTCCAGGTTCCAATCGGTCTGACCGTGGCGGATGAGGGTGATCAGGGTCACGTGAGCAGCTCCAGGAGGGCGGGGAGGACGAGGCTTGTGGAGGCGGCGATCGTCGCGGATGCCCACGCGTCGGCGCGCGTGGGCTCGAGGTTGACGATGACGATGGGCAGACCGCGGCGGCGAGCGCGCTCGATGATCCGGATGCCCGAGTTGACGACCAAGGACGATCCCGCGACGATCAGTGCGTCTCCGGAGCGCAGCAGGGCCTCGGCGGTCGCGAACCGTTCGGCCGGGATGAACTCGCCGAAGAAGACGACATCGGGCTTCAACGGGCCGGCGCACACCGTGCAGACCGGCAGGACGAAGCCCTCCGTGGTCTCGGGGCGCACATCGCCGTCCGGGCCGAGCAGCACTTCGTCCGGAACGTGGAGCCAGGTGTTGCTCTCCTCGATCTGGGCGGCGACGGCATCGCGGGAGAAGCTCTGCCCGCAGCGCAGGCACAGCACGGTCCGCATCGTGCCGTGCAGCTCGACCACGCGGGCGGACCCGGCGGCGAGGTGCAGGCCGTCGACGTTCTGCGTGATCGCGCCGACCGCCCGGCCGGCCTCCTCGAGCCCGGCGATCGCCCGATGGCCGGCGTTCGGCGCGGCGGTGCCGAACGACCGCCAGCCGAGATGGCTGCCCAGCCAGTAGCGGCGCTGCGCGTCCTCCGTGGCGAGGAACGTCTGCACGGTCATCGGCGTGCGCCGCGGCGTCGATCCGGCTCCGCGATAGGCGGGGATGCCCGAGTCGGTGGAGAGTCCGGCGCCCGTCAGGACCGCGATGCGGCGATCGGAGAGGAGCTCTGCGACGGGCTCGAGCTGGGCGTGCAACGACGCGGTGCTGCTGTTCATCCGACCTCCTCGCCCGAGTCTACGGGCGCGATCCTGCACGGCGGCCGGGTGGGCGGGCACGCGGCGGGACGACCTGCGAGAGTGGATCCGTGCACGAGATCCGCATCGACGACCCCGCAGATCCCCGGCTCGACGACTATCGCGGGCTGACCGACACCGCGCTGCGCCTGCGCAGCGATGTCGACGGCGGGCTGTACATCGCCGAGTCCCTCAAGGTCATCGAACGGGCGATCGGGGCCGCTCACCACCCGCGGTCCGTGCTGACCCAGGAACGCTGGCTGGACGGCCTTCGCGCGCTGTTCGGCGACGCCGAGGTCGACGTGTACGTCTGCGCCGACACGGTGGTCGAGGCGGCCGCGGGATTCCCCGTGCATCGCGGTGCGCTGGCGGCCATGCACCGGCCCGCACTCCCCGCACTCGAGGAGGTGGTCCGCGACGCCCGCACGATCCTCGTGCTGGAGGATCTCGTAGAGCATCAGAACGTCGGATCCGCCTTTCGCGCGGCAGCGGCTCTCGGCGCCGACGCGGTGCTCGTCTCGGCCCGCTGCGCGGATCCGCTGTACCGCCGCAGCGTCAAGGTCAGCACCGGAACCGTGTTCCAGGTGCCGTGGACGCGCTTCGCCGGCTGGGAGGAGCTGGCGCCGATCCTGCGCGCAGAGGGCATCGGGATCGCCGCGCTCGCGCTCCGCGACGATGCCGAGACGCTCGAGTCCTACGCAGCGCGGCGTCCGGAACGGGTCGCACTCGCGTTCGGATCCGAGGGGCCAGGACTCACCGCCCCGGCGCTGGCGGCGGCGGACGCCGTCGTGACCATCCCGATGGCCGGCGGCGTGGATTCGCTCAACGTCGCCTCGACCGCCGCCGTCGCGCTCTGGGCGCTGCAGCATCCGCCGGCAGCAGGGTCCTGACAGTGTTCCGGAGCGCTCGGGCGCTCCGGTGCCGCCTCATTCCTCGTGCGGCAGGACCACGGGCATCGGCTCGGGGCGCTTGGCCTCGATCGTGTCGCCGGAGGACTGGTGGCGCAGGCGCCGCAGGACCCAGGGCACGAGGTGCGTGCGCGCCCAGACCAGGTCCTCATTGCGGGCTTCGCGCCAGGTGCGCTCGGGGAACGGGTCGGCGACCATCTCCTGCAGGTCGTTCGGCACGTTCAGGGCGCGCAGCACCATCCGCGCGACCTCATGGTGGCCGAGCGGGTTCATGTGCAGCCGGTCGTCGGCGAAGAAGCGCGGATCCTGGATGGTCTTGAGCCCCCACTGATCGGCGACGATGCAGTCGTGCCGCTCGGCGACCGCGCGCACGTTCTCGTTGTAGATCGCGACCTTGCCGCGGAACGGCCGGAACACCGGGGTGAAGTTCGTGTCGATGCCGGTGATCAGCACGATCGCGGCACCGGTGCGGGCGAGGCGGGTGACCATGTCGTCGAGCAGCACGGCGATCTCGTCCGGATCCGTGCCGGGGCGGATGACATCGTTGCCGCCCGCGCACAGCGTGATGAGGTCGGGGTTCAGTGCGATCGCCGGGGCGACCTGCTCGTCGCTGATCTGCCCGATGAGCTTGCCGCGCACCGCGAGGTTGGCGTAGGCGAAGTCCTCGCTCTGGGCACCGAGCACCTCAGCGACGCGATCGGCCCAGCCGCGGTGGCCCCCGGGCGCGCTCGGCTCCGGATCGCCGATCCCCTCGGTGAACGAGTCGCCGAGGGCCACGTAGCGATGCCACGGGTGCGGGGTGTCGTTGGGGACGTACGGGGTGCGCGGCTCGTGACCGGACATGATCCTCTCCTCCTCGCGGGCGCCTGTTCGGCGGCACAGCATCCGAGACTACCCGCGGACGGGGAGGATCAGCCGCTGGTGTCGCCGTTCGTGCAGGTCTGCTGCGCGGCGGTGCTGCCGCGCACGTTGTCCGAGAGCGGGACCGCGGAGGGGGCCGGCGTCGGCGCCGCGGTCGCCGGAGCCGAGGTGCTGGGCGCCGGAGTCGGCGCCGCCGTCGGCGTCGTCGGCTCGACCGTGACGCCGTCGTTCACCGTGTTCTGATGCGTGATGAGCACCGGCTGGTTGGCCGCGACCGCGGCCCAGAGGGTCTGGGCGGAGGAGTCGTCCGGGATGACGCGGTTGGGGTTGTCCGGGTCGGTGAGGTTCGGGTACTGGATGAAGGTGATGTCCGAAGGCTGCACGTCCTTGACCGCGAGCGCGAGCTGGAGGATCGTCGTGGGGTTGTTGAGCGTCGTGCTCGCCTCGAGGTTCGACAGCGCGATCGTGGCGATCTTGAGCACCTCGGGCACGTTCGAGAGCACCTTGCCGCTCGTGAGCTGGCGGGCGAGGCTGGCCAGATACTGCTGCTGGTTGCCGATGCGCGCGAGGTCGCTCCCGCTCACGAGACCGTGGCGGGTGCGCAGGAACTGCAGCGCCTGCAGGCCCTGGATCGTGTGCTCGCCCGCGCTGAGGTTGAGTCCGGTGTAGGCATCGTCGATCGGCGTCGCGAGGCAGACCTGGACTCCTCCGATCGCGTTCGTGATGTCGATCACGGTGCCGAAGTTCACCGCGGCCGCGAAGTCGACCTGCTGTCCGGACAGTGCCGACACGGTCTTGGCGACGCATGACAGCCCGCCTTCGTCGTAGGTGGTGTTGATCATCGCGCCGCTCTGGGCGGAGACCGACGTGCCGTCCTTGGCCGTGCACGAGGGCACGGGAACGACCATGTCGCGAGGGAAGCTGACGACCGTGATGCGGCGCGGGGTGTTCGAGACATGCATGAGCACCGTCACGTCGTTGTTCACGCTCGAGGCGTCAGGGCCGTCGCAGCGCCCGGGGAAAAGATCGGCGTACTTCGCCTCACAGGCGTCGATGCCCACGACGAGCAGGTTGAAGCCGTTCTTGTAGGCGCCGATGTCGGGTGCGGTCGTCGGGCCGCCTTCCAGCTGCACGCTGTTGTGCGCCACGGCCGCGGTGAGGTCGCTGACCACGTACCCGACCACGGCCACGCCGCTCACCAGGACGACGGCGAGTGCGATGCCGAGCGTGCGAAGCGCTCGCGCCAGGGCGCGGGGACGTCGCGCAGAGCTGTGCTGAGCGATCGGGCGCGCCGAACGGTGTCGTGTCACGGAGATTCCTTCGGGCAGGGCGCTCCGAGTGGAATGCCGGACTGCACTCTACGAACGTCTGCGGTGGATCCGCTGAGCCGATCCCTTGGGATTGCTGTGACCGGCGCCCGGGAATCCGACGCGCCCGGGAATGTCAGCCGCCTCGTCTATCGTGGAATCCCATGCTCTCCCCGTCCTTCCCTCAGCGCGCCCCCTGGGGTACCGCCGACAGGCTGAGGGCATGGCAGCGCGAGGCGCTGGAGGAGTACTTCCGGATCCCCGAGCGCAGGGACTTCCTGGTCGCCGCGACGCCGGGCGCCGGCAAGACGACGTTCGCGCTCACGCTCGCGGTCGAGCTGCTGCACACGAACGAGATCGATCGCGTCATCGTCGTCGCGCCCACCGAGCACCTCAAGACCCAGTGGGCCGACGCCGCGGCGCGCGTGCACATCCGGCTGGATCCGCGGTTCCGCAACAGCCACTGGGCGCCGTCGCGGCAGTATCACGGCGTCGTCGTGACCTACGCGCAGGTCGCCGCGAAGTCCTCGGTGCACAAGCACCTCACGGAGGGCGGGCGCACCCTCGTGATCCTGGACGAGGTGCACCACGGCGGCGACGCGCTGAGCTGGGGCGATGCGATCCGCGATGCCTACGGCCCGGCCAAGCGGCGACTGCTCCTGAGCGGCACTCCGTTCCGCAGCGACACCGCGCCGATCCCGTTCGTCGAGTACTTCCCGGACGAGTCCGGCGCGCGGATCTCCAGCACCGACTACGCCTACGGTTACGGGCGAGCGCTGCAGGACGGCGTCGTCCGACCCGTGCTGTTCCACATGTACGCGGGCAAGATGCGCTGGCGCACGAGCGCGGGCGACGAGCTCGAGGCGCATCTCGGGCAGGACAATACGAAGGACGTCACCTCCCAGGCCTGGCGCACCGCGCTGGATCCGGAGGGGGAGTGGATGCCCGCCGTGCTCTCCGCCGCCGACCGCCGGCTCACCGAGATCCGCCAGCACGTGCCCGACGCGGGCGGCCTCGTGCTCGCGACGGATCAGACCGTGGCTCGCGCGTACGCGAAGATCCTGCACTCGCTCACGGGCCAGCGGGCGACCGTGGTGCTGTCCGACGACGCGACGGCATCGGAGCGCATCGAGAAGTTCAGCGCCTCCAGCGATCGCTGGATGGTCGCGGTGCGCATGGTGTCCGAGGGCGTCGACGTGCCGCGTCTGGCCGTCGGCGTCTACGCCACGTCGTCGTCGACGCCCCTGTTCTTCGCCCAGGCGATCGGCCGCTTCGTGCGCGCCCGTCGTCGGGGCGAGGCGGCGAGCGTGTTCCTGCCGAACGTCCCGGTGCTGATGAAGCTCGCGAACGAGCTCGAGAAGCAGCGCGACCATGCGCTGGACCGGCAGTCCAAGGACGAGGACGGACTCGAGGACTCGCTGCTGGAGAGCGCGAACCGCGAGGACGAGGCATCCGACGCGCTCACCCAGGAGTTCAGCTATCAGGCGATCTCCTCGCTCGCGCACTTCGACCGCGTGGTCTTCGACGGCAAGGAGTTCGGCCAGCTCGCGGAGCCGGGCACGCCCGAGGAGGAGGAGTTCATCGGGATCCCCGGACTCCTCGAGCCCGAGCACGTGCATGAGCTGCTCATGCAGCGGCAGTCACGGCAATCCCGGCTGCGGGAGGCCCGCGAGGCCGCGTTGCCGGCGCAGACGACGACCCTGCCGGAGCCGCTGCACCGGACCCTCCGGGAACAACGGCAGCTGCTCAACAGCCTCGTGGGCGTCTATGCGCGGCAGACCGGCGAGCCGCACGGCGCCGTGCACGCGGAGCTGCGCCGGCTCTGCGGCGGTCCGGCGGTCGCGCAGGCCACGGTGACCCAGCTGCAGTCGCGGATCGACCTCCTGCGGCGGCGCGTCCGAGCCTGATCGGCCCGGTTCCGTCGGCCCCACGGTGACGCGCCCGGCAGTGCCCGGTTCGGATCCCCGAAATGCTGTCAATCCCCGTCCTGACGCGGAATCCGGGGCTTCTCGTCGATAGCGTTGAGCGGTCGCTCCGATCCATGAAGGACCTCATGAACACGCCTGACACCGCCCACGCCGAACCCACCGCGGCCGATCGCCGCCGCTGGGCGCGCTACCTCGTCGAGGAGCGCGCCGAGGCGCACGTCTACCAGCAGCTCGCCCAGCGCCGGGAGGGCGAGGAGCGGGAGATCCTGCTCGAGCTCGCCGCCGCGGAGGGGCGTCACGAGGCGCACTGGCTCGCGCTGCTCGGCGGCGAGCCCGCACGGCTCCCGCGGCCGGGCCTGCGGACCAGGACCCTGGGGTGGATGGCGGGACGGTTCGGCTCGATCTTCGTGCTCGCGCTCGCCCAGAGCGCGGAGGCGCGGTCGCCGTACGACGCCGAGGTCTACGCCACGCCGGCCATGCGCGCCGATGAGAAGGTGCACTTCGAGGTCGTCCGCGGTCTCGCCGCCCGAGGCCGCCGCCAGCTGTCCGGCTCGTTCCGGGCCGCGGTCTTCGGCGCGAATGACGGGCTCGTCAGCAACCTGGCGCTCGTGCTGGGCATCGGGGCGACGGGCGCCGGCAGCAGCCTGGTGCTGTTCAGCGGCTTCGCGGGCCTTCTCGCCGGCGCGCTCTCGATGGGCGCGGGGGAGTTCGTGTCCGTCCGCTCCCAGCGAGAGCTGCTCGAGGCGACTGAGGAGAACGGGCACGGCGCCGCCACCGCAGGCGACCTGGATCTGGACGAGAACGAGCTCGCGCTCGTCTACCGGGCCAGGGGCATGGACACGGACGAGTCCTTGCAGCGCGCCCGCCGTGTGGTGAGCGCGGCGAAGGCGGGTCTGGCGCAGCGCGCGACCGGGCCGCTGCGCGCGTCCGTGGAGGACGGCGATGAGCACGAGATCATCGGCAACGCGTGGCCCGCGGCGATCTCGAGCTTCCTGCTGTTCGCCTCCGGCGCGATCGTGCCGGTGCTGCCCTGGATCTTCGGCATGCAGGGCCTTCCGGCGGTGCTGGTGGCTCTGGCGCTCGTCGGCATCGCACTGCTCGGCACCGGTGCGACCGTGGGCGTCCTCTCCGGAGGCCCGCCGCTGCGCCGCGGGCTGCGCCAACTGGCGATCGGCTTCGGCGCGGCGGCCGTCACCTACGGGCTGGGACTGCTGTTCAACGTCAGCGTGGGCTGACGCCCACCGGCGCCGAAGGAGAGCCGGGGTCGTCGATCCCGGCTCTCCGCGTCCGCCCGCGGCCGCATCTACGTCCGCGTGCGCCCGTCTTGGGGACACGAAGAAGGCCCGGATCATTCGATCCGGGCCTTCTCACCAGCGTGCGCGAGGGGGGACTTGAACCCCCACGCCCTATTCGGGCACTAGCACCTCAAGCTAGCGCGTCTACCTATTCCGCCACCCGCGCTGGTGTTTTTCGGCTGTTCCCAACCGAGGAATGACACTATCACGTTCCACGGGGCCCCTCGAACCGCGGCGCATGTCGGGCGCGTCGCGACCTCGTCCGGAGCCGCGCGGCTCCGGACCGGCCTCGGCCGTTCGGTAGCCTGGACGCATGCCCCAGCCGGATGCCGAACTTCCCGAGGTCGCGCGGATCGCCGCCGAGCTCATCCGCTTCGACACGTCGAATTTCGGCGGCGGTGACGCGAAGGGCGAACGCGAGGCCGCGGAGTACGTGGGCGCCTATCTGGAGGCGCTCGGTCTTCAGCCGGAGTACTACGAGCCGATCCCGCGGCGCACGAACGTCATGGCGCGCGTGGCAGGCCGGAACAGGGACAAGCCGGCGCTGGTCGTGCACGGTCATCTCGACGTCGTGCCCGCGATGGCGGGCGACTGGCAGGTGGACCCGTTCGCCGGCGTCGTGCGCGACGGCATGCTGTGGGGCCGCGGCGCGGTCGACATGAAGAATATGAACGCCATGATCCTCACCTCGGTGGCGGAGATCCTGCGTGCGGGGGAGCAGCCCGAGCGGGACCTCATCCTCGCCTTCTTCGCCGATGAGGAGAACGGCGGCGTCGAGGGCTCGGCGCTCGTCGTGCAGAACCGCCCGGAGTGGTTCGCGGGTGCGACCGAGGCCATCAGCGAGGTCGGCGGCTACTCGATCCCGGTCGGTGACCAGAGCGCCTACCTCCTCCAGGTGGGGGAGAAGGCGCTGATGTGGATCCGCCTCATCGCGAAGGGGCGGGCCGGCCACGGCAGCCGGTTCCATCCGGAGAACGCCGTCACGCGGCTCGCCGAAGCCGTGGCCGCGATCGGACGCACGTCCTGGCCGATCCAGCTGACCGACACGACGCGCGAGTTCCTCGACCGGATGAGCGCCCTGACCGGACTCCCGGTGGACGACCCCGACGCCCTCGCCGCCACCGCCGGCCCGGCAGAGGCGTTCCTGCGCTCCACACTGCGGACGACGACGAACCCGACCGTGCTGCAGGCCGGCTACAAGCACAACGTGATCCCCGAGCGCGCGGAAGCGCTCATCGACGTGCGTGTGATCCCCGGTCAGGAGGAGGAGGTGCTCGCTCAGCTGCGCGCACTCGTCGGCGACGACATCGAGATCGAGATGGTCGTGCAGGACATCGGCATGGAGACGCCGTTCGCGGGCTCTCTCGTCGACGCGATGGTCACGGCGCTCGACCGCCACGATCCCGGCGTCCCCGTCATCCCTTACCTGCTCGGAGCGGGCACCGACAACAAGGCGCTCGCCTTCCTGGGGATCACCGGCTACGGGTTCGCGCCGTTGAAGCTGCCCGCCGATCTCGACTTCACGGGCATGTTCCACGGCGTGGACGAGCGGGTGCCGATCGAGTCCCTGGTGTTCGGGCAGCGTGTGCTCACCGACCTCCTGCGGACCTACTGAGAGCCTCCCCGCACCCCGACCGTTCACCGACCGACCGAACCGCGCGAGCCTGCGCACGACGCGAAAGCGATCCATGCACCTTCTCGAAGCCATCTTCCTGGGGATCGTCCAGGGACTCACCGAGTTCCTGCCCATCTCCTCCAGTGCGCACCTCCGCATCGTCGGCGCGTTCATGCCGGGTCTCGAGGATCCCGGCGCCGCATTCACCGCCATCACCCAGATCGGCACCGAGGCGGCCGTCGTGGTGTTCTTCTGGCGCGACATCGTGCGGATCATCGGCGCCTGGTGGGCGGCCCTGATCGGCCGGATCCCGCGCAACGACCCCGACGCCCGTATGGGCTGGCTGATCATCATCGGCAGCATCCCGATCGTGGTGCTGGGTCTCGTCTTCAAGGACCAGATCGAGACCGTGTTCCGCTCGCTGTGGCTCGTCGCGATCATGCTGATCGTGTTCGGCGTGCTGCTCGGGGTCGCGGACGCGATCGGGGCGCAGCGCCGCAAGCTCAAGGACCTCACCCTCGGCCACGGCATCGTCTACGGCCTCGCCCAGTCGCTCGCGCTGATCCCCGGCGTCTCCCGCTCCGGCGGCACCATCACGGCCGGACTGCTGCTCGGGTACGAGCGCGAGGCCGCCGCGCGCTACGCCTTCCTCCTCGCGATCCCCGCGGTCTTCGGATCCGGTGTGTACCAGGCCGTCAAGAGCATCGGCGAACCGAGCGTGTTCTCGGCGGGCGAGACCCTCGCCGCCACGGGCATCGCCTTCGTCGTCGGCCTCGGCGTGATCGCGTTCTTCATGCGCTGGATCTCCCAGCGCAGCTTCCTGCCGTTCGTGATCTACCGGATCCTGCTCGGCATCGTGCTCATCGTCCTGCTCGCGCTGGGCGTGATCAAGCCCTGAGGACGCGTCGACCGGTCCCGGACACTTCGACAGTCTCAGGACCGCCCCCCGGACCGTTCGACACGCTCAGGGACCGGACAGTTCAGCGCTTGTGCTCGCCCGGACCCTCGCCGTTGCGGCGGAAGAACCGCTCGAAGGCCTGGGCGATCGCCTCACCGGAGGCGTCCGGCGAATCCCAGGTGTCGCGCTTCGTCTCGAGCTGCGCGATGTAGGCGGCCATCTCCTCGTCCTCCGCGGCGGCCGCGTCGATCGTCGCCTCCCACATGGCGGCCTCGGTGGCGAGATGCCCGCGCGGGACGTCGACCCCGGTCACCTCGTGCAGCCGGTCGAGCAGCGCGAGGGTCGCCTTGGGCGAGGAACCGCCGGTCTGCACGTAGTGCGGCACGTTGGCCCAGAGCGAGAGCGCCGGGATCCCGGCCTGCTCCGCCGCATGCTCGAGCGCGGAGAGGATGCCGATGGGACCCTCATAGGTGGAGCGCTCGATGCCGAGCGCCTCGCGCACTTCGGCGTTCTCGCTCGAGGCGAAGATCGAGATCGGCCGCGTGTGCGGCACATCGGAGAGCATCGCGCCGAGGGTGACGAAACCGGTGATGTCCTCGCTCAGCGCGGCGTCGATGAATTCGGCGCTGAACGCCTGCCAGGCGCGTGCGGGCTCGGTTCCGGTCAGCAGCCACAGACGCGGCTCTGCGCCGTCGGCGGCGTCCGTCGGCCGCAGCATCCGCGCCGAGGGCCAGCGCAGGCTGCGGTTGCCCTCCTCGTCGCGCTCGAGCGTCGGCCGGGCCCACTGGTAGTCGAAGTACAGCTCGGGGTCCGCGGCGTGCACGACCTCGAATCCGCCGTCGTCGATCTGCTCGGCGGCGGCGGACGCGGCCTCACCGGCGTCGTTCCAGCCGTCGAAGGCGGCGACGATGATCCGGGTCCCGAGTACCTGCACAGTGTTCCTTCCTGCGGCGACCTGCGCCGTGTGTTCCGTCCAGGCTAGTCCCCGCCACCGTCGGGGGCGCGGGCCGCCGGTACGATGGGGGAGTGAATCAGCACCCTCGCGCGGTCCTCTGGGACATGGACGGAACCCTTGTCGACACCGAACCGTACTGGATGGACGCCGAGACCGATCTGATCGAGTCCTTCGGCGGCACCTGGACGCACGAGCAGGCACTCCAGCTGGTCGGCAACGGCCTGATCGACAGCGCGATCATCCTGCAGGGCGCCGGCGTCGAGATGGGCGCCCAGGAGATCGTCGACGAGCTCACCGAGCGCGTGCGCGTGCGCCTGCAGCAGGACGGCGTCCCGTTCCGGCCGGGCGCGAGGGAGCTGCTGCGCGAGCTGCGCGAGGCGGGCATCCGCACCGCCCTGGTCACCATGTCGCTGCGCCGCATGGCGGAAGACATCGTGTCGCTCATCGGCTTCGACGCGTTCGACGTGATCGTGGGCGGCGACGACGTCGAGCGTCCCAAGCCCTTCCCCGACCCCTATCTGCAGGCGGCGGACGCCCTGGGCGTCGACATCGCCGACACCGTGGCGCTCGAGGACTCCCGCACGGGGCTGCAGGCCGCCGTGTCCGCCCGCACCGTCGCGATCGGCGTGCCGCACATCGTCGCTCTCGACGGACTCGACGCGGACGCGCTCTGGGAGTCGCTCGCGGGACGAGGGGTCGACGACCTCGCCGCCGAGTTCACCCGCGTCCGCGCCGCGCGTGCGGAGGCCGCGCGGTGAGCGCGCAGCGACCCAGCGGTCCGTTCCGCGAGGGCGATCGCGTGCAGCTGACCGGCCCCAAGGGCCGGATGCACACGGTCACGCTGCGCGAGGACGGCGAGCTGCACACGCATCACGGCGTGCTGCGCCACCGTGACCTGATCGGCCTGCCGGACGGATCCGTCGTCGCGAACAGCTCCGGGAACGAGTATCTGGCGCTGCGCCCGCTGCTGCGCGACTTCGTGATGTCGATGCCGCGCGGCGCCGCCATCGTCTACCCGAAGGACGCCGCCCAGATCCTCACCCAGGCCGACATCTTCCCCGGCGCGACGGTCGTCGAGGCCGGGGTCGGATCCGGCGCGCTGTCGCTGTCGTTGATCCGGGCGATCGGGCCCGCGGGGCGCCTGGTCTCCTTCGAACGACGGGACGACTTCGCCGAGGTCGCGAGCGCGAACGTCGAGACGTTCCTCGGCGAGCTGCCCGAGTCGTGGAAGATCGTCGTGGGCGATCTCCAGGAACAGCTCGCCTCGGAGTTCCCCACGGGCAGCGTCGATCGCGTGGTCCTGGACATGCTCGCCCCCTGGGAGTGCATCGACGCCGTGGCCGAGGCCCTCGCGCCGGGCGGTGTGGTGCTCTGCTACATCGCGACCGCGACCCAGCTGTCCCGCGTCGCCGAGTACGTGCGGGCCACGGGGCTGTTCACCGAGCCGGAGTCGTCCGAGACGATGGTCCGCGGCTGGCACGTCGAGGGTCTCGCGGTGCGCCCGGATCACCGCATGGTCGCGCACACCGGCTTCCTCATCACCGCGCGCCGGCTCGCCCCGGGCGCCATCCCGCCGGACGTGAAGCGGCGCGCCGCCAAGAAGCCGAGCTACGGCGACGAGGACGTGGAGCTGTGGACCCCCGGCGCCGTGGGCGACCGGGAGATCACCGACAAGAACCTGCGCAAGCGCGTGCGCGAGGCGCAGCGCGCGGCGGGCGGCGCACGACTCGCCGCTTCGGGCGACGCGGACGAGGATGCGACAGGGAGCGCGGATCCGTCCGCATAGACTGGAGCGCGTGCGTAAGACTGCCGCTGCTCTGATCACCCTCGGCCTCGCCGCCCTCGCGCTGGCCGGCTGCTCCGCTGGTCCGTCCTTCGCGGGACAGGCCTGCTCCGAGATGCCGACCTCCTCCGCCCTCACGAACTCCGTGACGGTGAAGGGCGAATTCGGCAAGGAGCCGTCGGTCACTCTGTCGCTGCCGACGAAGGTGCAGAAGGCGAGCGTCGACGACCTCATCCACGGCACCGGCACCGCGATCACCGCGAAGAACCAGCCCTTCGTGGCCGACATCGCCCTCTACGACGCACGGACGGGGCAGCGGATCGGCGCGACCGGTTTCGACGGCACCACCGCCGTCGCGGACGTGAACACCCTGGCCGCGCAGGCGAAGGTGCTCGGCGACGCGCTGGAGTGCGCCAAGGCCGGATCCCGTCTGCTCATCGGCTTCCCGGCGGGGACCGCCGCGAAGGAGGCCGCGGTCGGCGTCGTGGACGTGCGCACGGTGTTCCTGCCGCATGCGGAGGGCTCGCTCGAGTACAACGACGCCCTCGGCCTGCCGACCGTGGTGCGCGCTCCGGATGGCCGCCCCGGCATCATCATCCCGGACGCCAAGAAGCCCACCAAGCAGGTGGTGCAGACGCTCATCCACGGAGACGGTCCGAAGGTGAAGAAGACCGACGGTGTGCGCGTGCAGTTCACGAGCGTGGACTGGGACACCCGCAAGGTCGTCAACAGCACGTGGGACTCGCAGTCCACGGTGATCTCCGGCGCGGCCGGCATCGAGGGTCAGACCGTCGGATCCCAGGTCCTTCTGATCGTCCCGCCGGCGGCCGCCGGCCAGAGCACAGGCTCGGACGGCAGCGGCACGCAGGCGATCGTCGTCGACATCCTCGGGATCGACGATTCCTCCGCGACGGGGCAGTAGATGGCGGAACGGATCCCCGCGGAGGAGCGCCTGACGAATCTCGTCGTGGCGCTCATGGCCACGGAGATCGGCCTGACCAAGCAGCAGATCCTCGCCTCCGTCTCCGGCTACCGCCAGCGGGCGGAGGGGCGCGCCGACGCGCTCGACAAGATGTTCGAGCGGGACAAGGACGAGCTGCGCGCACTCGGCATCCCGATCGAGACGCTGGGGGACCACGCCGACCCGAATGACCTGCGCGAGGCCCGCTACCGCATTCCGAAGGCGGAATACGACCTGCCGGTCGACATCGAGTTCACGCCGGCCGAGCTCGCGGTCCTCCGGCTCGCGGGAAGCGTGTGGAGCGAGGAATCGCTGTCCGCCGACGCCCAGGCGGGGGTGCGCAAGATCCGCGCGCTGGGAATCGACGTGGACGAGCCGATCATCGGCTTCGCGCCGCGGATCACGGCCCGCGACGCCGCTTTCGCGCCGCTGCAGGGGGCCATCGAGCGCAGTGTCGTCGTGGTCTTCGATTACCTGAAGCCCGGGGAGCAGGCGCCCCGCCGGCGGCGTGTGCAGCCGCTCGCCCTGGTCGAGTATGAAGCGCGCTGGCACGTCTTCGGGCGGGACGTGGATGCCGAGGGCGACCGGATGTTCCTGTTGACGCGCATCGTCGGCGACGTGACGGTCACGAACGACGTCTTCCCCGCCGAGCTGCGCGAAGGCGCGGGGGAGCGGGCGCTCGCGAGCCTGGAGGCCGTCGCCGCCGCGCACTCCGCACTCCTCGAGATCACGCCGGGCACCGAAGCGGCGCTCCGTCTGGGGCGGCGTGCAGAACCTGCGCTGCAGGGCATCCGCGTGCCCTATGTCGATCTGCACATCCTCGCGGACGAGCTGGCCTCCTACGGGCCCGAGGTGCGCGTGGTGGAGCCCGCCGTTCTCCGCGATGCGGTCATCGTGCGCCTGCGCGCCGCGGCGGCGGCGCACGTCGACGCGAAGGACGGGGCATGATGGCGCAGCGCAGACCTCTGCTGAGCTCGGACCGCGTCCGGGCCTACCTCACGCTCGTGCCGTACCTGCTCGAGCGCGGCGAGGTGTCGCTGGCCGAGGCCGCCGCGGAGTTCGACATGACCGAGACCCAGATGCGGGCCATGGTCGAGAAGCTCACGGTGATCGGTCTTCCCGGCGACGAGGGCTATTGGCAGGCGCCGCAGGAGCTGTTCGACATCAACTGGGACCTGCTCGACGAGCAGGGCATCATCGAGATCACGAACGACGTGGGGCTGCGACGCGTTCCGAAGTTCACGGCGCGCGAGGCCGCGGCGCTGGTCGCCGGCCTGCAGCTGGCCTCGGCGGTGCCCGGCGTCGCCGATTCGGGCGTGGTGCAGGGGCTCATCGCGAAGCTCTCCCGCGGAGCGGCAGGGCTGCCTGCCGACGTCATCGTCGCGCCGGGCCCGGTCGACGAGGTCCGCACGGTGGTCGCGACCGCGCTGCAGGAGCACGTCGCGGTGTCCTTCACCTATCGGGCCCCGGACTCGGTGCCGACGACCCGCACCGTGGATCCCGTGACCGTGCTGATCACCAACGGGCAGTGGTACCTGCAGGGCTGGTGCCACCTGCGCCGCGCGATGCGCACGTTCCATCTCGATCGCGTCAGCGAGCCACGGCTCACCGAGATCCCGATCACCCACGGGGACGAGCCCGTTCCGGAGCTGTTCGCCGGGAACGAGGAGCGCGACGAGGCCGTGATCCGCTTCCCGGAGCGTCTCGCCCCGCTGCTGCGCGACTACCTGCGCCGCGCCGAGGCCGACGTGGAGAACGGCTTCATGACCGCTACGCTTCACGTGGGGGATCCGCTCAGCCTGAAGCGGCTGGCCGCTCGTTTCGGCGGCGCGGTGGAGATCCTGGAGCCCGTGTCGGCGCGATCCGCCGCTCGCGAATGGGCGATCGCAGCACTTGCGCTGTACTCCGAACAAACCACCCCGCAGTCACGGTAGACTGTGGCGCAACACCCGATCCATCAAGGGAGATCATCATGTTCGCCGGACTCAACGGATGGCATCTGGTCATCATCCTCGCCGTCATCCTGCTGTTGTTCGGCGCGGCTAAGCTTCCCGCGCTCGCGAAGAGCATGGGCCAGTCGGCGCGTGTCTTCAAGGGTGAGATGAAGGCCATGAAGGACGACGACGCGGCAGCCGCTGCGACGGACGCCGCCACCGCCGCATCGACGCAGGCGCCCGCGACCACCGCGCTGCCGACCGCTGCGCCGAACGCCGCCGACACCACCGCTGTCAACCCGCCGCACGACGCCGGTACCCAGCGCTGACGGGCGTGACCGACGCGTCACCGGCGACGAAGGGGCGGAAGCCGCGTCGCGATAGCACCATGCCCCTCGCGGGGCACCTCATCGAGTTGCGCAAGCGACTCGTCATCGCCGCGGCCGCGCTCATCATCGGCATGGTGATCGCGTTCTTCATCACAGATCCGATCCTCAACTTCGTGACCGAGCCGATCCGGCAGGTGGCGAAGGAGCGCGGCAAGGATCTGGTCGGCTTCACCTTCTCCTCGGTGACAGCGCCGTTCGATCTGCGGATGCGCATGGCGTTCTCGATCGGCATCTTCCTCTCGGCGCCCGTATGGCTCTGGCAGATCTGGGCGTTCATCATGCCCGGGCTCACGAAGAAGGAGATCCGGTACACGGTGGGGTTCGTCGCCTCCGCGGTGCCGCTGTTCTTCGCCGGCTGCTATGTGGGCGTGCTCGTCATGCCGCACATCATCGAGCTCATGGCCGGCTTCACGCCCGAGGGCGCGCAGAACCTGTACAACGCGCAGGACTACTACGACTTCGTCTTCAAGCTGATGATCGTCATCGGCGTCTCGTTCATCATCCCGGTGTTCCTCGTCGCGCTGAACTTCGCCGGGATCATGTCGGGGCGGGCGATCCTGAAGGCGTGGCGGATCGCGATCCTCATCGCCTGCCTCTTCGCCGCCCTGGCGACGCCGGCGGCCGACGTCGTGAGCATGCTGATGCTCGCGGGAATCCTCATCGTGCTGTACTTCGCCGCGGCGTGCCTGTCGCTGCTCTTCGACAGGCGCAAGCACAAGCGCCAGCAGGAGTTCCTCGAGGAGTCCACGGTATGACCTCACCGGCGGATCGCTACGCCGCCGCCCGTGCCGCTCAGGACCACCCCGCCACGACCTCGTTCGCGGCGATGCAGCGCTTCCAGCTGGACCCGTTCCAGGTCGAGGGCTGCCACGCCCTCGAGCGCGGCAGCAGTGTGCTCGTCGCCGCTCCCACGGGCGCCGGCAAGACGATCATCGGCGAGTTCGCGATCCATCAGGCGATGTCGACGCCCTCGGACAAGGCGTTCTACACGACGCCGATGAAGGCGCTGTCGAACCAGAAGTTCCGTGAGCTGGTGGACGTCTACGGCGCCGACCAGGTGGGTCTCCTCACCGGCGACGTCAACATCAACGGCTCCGCGCGCATCGTGGTGATGACCACCGAGGTGCTGCGCAACATGATCTACGCCGATTCGCGAGCGCTGGACGATCTCCGCTACGTGATCATGGACGAGGTGCACTACCTCGCCGACCGCTTCCGCGGCGCGGTGTGGGAAGAGGTCATCATCCACCTGCCGCGGAGCGTGCGGCTCGTCGCGCTCAGTGCGACGGTGTCCAACGCCGAGGAGTTCGGCGACTGGCTGGACACCGTCCGAGGGGGCACCGAGGTCATCGTCTCCGAGACGCGTCCGGTGCCGCTCGAGCAGCACGTGCTCGTGCGCGACGATCTGCTGCCGCTGTTCGACGACCGCGCCGGCATCGCCACCGCGCAGGTCAATCAGGAGCTGCTGCGGATCCGCTCCTTCGGCGGCGCCAACTACGAGCGCAACCGCGAAGCGCAGCAGTACCGCAGCGCACGCCACGGGGGAGCGCAGGGGCGCCGTCCGCAGCGGGGCGGCAAGCGGCCTGTGCGATCGGCCAACGTGCGCCGCATCGAGCGGCTCGACCGGCCGCAGGTCGTGGACCTGCTCGATCGCGCGAACCTGCTGCCGGCGATCTTCTTCATCTTCAGCCGGGTGGGGTGCGACTCGGCGGTGCAGCAGGTGCGTCGCTCCGGCCTGCGGCTGACCACGGCCGAGGAGCGGCGGGAGATCCGCGCGATCGTCGAGGACCGAGTGCGCACGCTGCGCGACGAGGACCTGGCGGTGCTCGGCTACTGGGACTGGCTCGACAACCTGGAGCGCGGTGTGGCCGCGCATCACGCCGGACTCCTGCCAGCGTTCAAGGAGATCGTCGAGGAGCTCTTCCAGCAGCGCCTGCTGAAGGTCGTGTTCGCGACCGAGACCCTCGCGCTCGGGATCAACATGCCGGCGCGCACCGTGGTGCTCGAGCGCATGGAGAAGTTCAACGGCGAAGCACGCGTCGCGATCACGTCGGGGGAGTACACCCAGCTCACCGGACGGGCCGGTCGGCGCGGGATCGACGTCGAGGGCCATGCCGTCGTGCAGTGGACAGAGGGGATGGATCCCCAGGCCGTCGCGGCACTCGCCTCGCGGCGCACCTATCCGCTGAACTCCAGCTTCCGGCCCACCTACAACATGGCGGTGAACCTGCTGGACCGCTTCGGACGGAATCGCTCCCGCGAAGTGCTGGAGTCTTCCTTCGCGCAGTTCCAGGCGGATCGCGCGGTCGTGGGTCTTGCGCGCACGGTACGCGAGGCCGAGGCATCGCTCGAGGGATACCTCGGATCGATGACCTGCGACCGCGGCGACTTCACGGAGTACTCGGGGATCCGACGCGAGCTCAGCGATCTGGAGAAGAAGAACCGCACCGACCAGCAGGCGCCGCGAGGCGTACGGGAGAAGCGGCTGCATCAGATCGAGTCGCTCCGCCGTGCGATGCAGCGCCACGCCTGCCATCGGTGCCCCGATCGGGAGCAGCATGCGCGCTGGGCCGAGCGGTACTGGAAGCTCAAGCGCGAGACCGACCGCACCCGTCGCCAGATCGAGAACCGCACTGGCACCGTGGCCCGTGTCTTCGACCGCGTGCTCGACGTGCTCACGGAGGTCGGCTACGTGCAGGGGCGCGGCGATGCGCTGACGCTCACCGACGCCGGGCGCACCATGCAGCGCATCTACGGAGAGCGCGACCTGCTCGTGGCGGAGTCGCTCCGCCGCGGTCTGTGGGACGGCCTGGACGCGCCCTCGCTGGCGGCGATGGCCTGCGCGCTCGTCTACGAGCCGCGCCGCGATGACGGATCGATCGACCCTCGCGACCTGCCGCGAGGCCGGTTCAGGATCGCCTGGGAGCGCACGCAGGAGCTCTGGGCCGAACTCGACGATCTCGAACACGACAACAGGCTGCCGGGATCCGACCGGCCGTCGGCCGGACTCGCCGGCGCGATGCGCGCCTGGGCGCGCGGGAGCGCGCTCGACGTGGTGCTGGAGGATGCGGACATGCCGGCGGGAGACTTCGTCCGCTGGGCCAAGCAGACGATCGATCTGCTGGATCAGCTCTCGATCGTCGCCCCGAACGCGGAGACGGCTCGCACCGCCCGCACCGCGCTCGACGGCGTCCGCCGCGGCATCGTCGCCTACTCCTCGATGTGACCGTGACGACCCACCTCACCGCGCCCGTCGACGCCGACGCCCCGCCCTCCGCGATCCGTCCCGTGCTGCCCTTGTGGGTGGCGCTGATCGCCGCCGCAGCCGCCGGTGGGCTGCTGAATCTGGCGTTCCCGGCGCTCTCGCTCTGGATCGTGGCCTTCCCCGCCGTCGCGCTGCTGCTGCTCTCGCTGATCGGGCGCCGCACCTGGTCCGCGCTGCTGGTCGGTTTCGTCTACGGCGCCGTGTTCTTCCTCGTCCTGGTCTCGTGGACGGCCCGCTATCTGGGGCCGATCCCCTGGCTCGCCCTCGGGCTGCTCGAGGGGGCTCTAACGGCGATCGCACTGATCCCGGTGACGCTCGCGTACCGGTGGATCCCGCGGATCCTGGGCCCGGGGTTCCTGCGCGCGCTCGTGATCTCACTCGTCGTCGCCGCGCTGTGGACAGGACGGGAGCTGTTCCTGGGCAACTGGCCCTACGGCGGCTTCCCGTGGGCGCGCATTGCATACACGCTGTCCGACACGTCGGCCGCGCGCGTGACGAGCTGGATCGGGATCAGCGGGCTGAGCTTCCTGATGGTCCTCCTCGTCGCCTTCCTCGTCGAGGCCGTGCGCACCCGCCGGCGCCCGCGCGCCGCGTCGCTCCTCATGCCCGTGGCGCTCATCGCGCTGCTCGCATTCCTGCCCGCGTTCCCGACGACGGCGAACGGCTCGATGCGCATCGGAGCGGTTCAGGGCAACGGCCCGACCGGATACTTCGACAAGCGCGAGCCGCTGTCGGTGCTGAACGCCCAGGCGGCGGCCACGGAGCCCCTGTTCGGCAAGCGGATGGATCTGCTGGTCTGGCCCGAGGGCGGCCTTGATGACGATCCGTTCCAGTACCCGGTGCTCGCCGACGCCCTCGATGCGATCTCGGCGCGTGTGAACGCGCCGATCCTCGCCAATGCGGCCACGCAGAAGGGCGAGCTGTTCTACAACACCTCGTTCCTGTGGCCGGCCGGCAACCAGCGCTCTCTGACGCGGGAGGACGTGCAGACGCACGCCAAGCGCCACCCGGTGCCGTTCGGCGAGTACGTGCCGGACAGGGCCTTCTACAACGCGATCGTCCCGGACCTCATCGGCCTGATCGGACGCGAGTACACCCCGGGTACGGATGCGCCCGTCGTCCGCGTCGGGAGCACCCCGGTGGGACTCGCGATCTGCTTCGACGTGATCTACGACGACCTCATCGCGCAGGGCATCGATTCGGGTGCGCAGGTGCTCGTCTTCCAGACCAACAACGCGGACTTCCGGGGCACCGAGGAGAATCTGCAGCAGCTCGGGATCGCCCGCATGCGCGCCGTGGAGACCGGACGTTCGGTCGTGAACATCTCGACCGTCGGCACGAGTCAGGTGATCCGCGCGGACGGATCCACTCAAGCGTCTCTGAACGAGGATCGCCCCGGTGCGCTGCTCGAGGATGTCGAGCTGCACACCGGGGCGACCGCGGGGGTGCTCATCGGGCCCTGGCTGGAGCAGATCCTGCTGTGGGGCGGATTGCTCGTGGTCGTGATCGGGGGCGTGGCCGCCCGGGTGCGACGGGGCCGGTCGGGAGCTTAGGCGCCGATCCGCTCTCGCGTCGGATCCTCACCGGCTCCGCGGCGCGCGCGGATGAAGGCGAGACGCTCCTCCAGGAGCTCCTCGAGCTCGGCGCGGGTACGGCGCTCCAGCAGCATGTCCCAGTGGGTGCGTCCGGCCTTGTCGCCGTCCTCCGCGATCTCGACGGGCTTGCCGTCGACCTGCAGACGGGCTTCGGCGCCGCAGGCGCGGCACTCCCAGGTGGTCGGCGGCTCAGCGTCGGCCGCGAACATCAGGGTGGTCACGTGGCCGCAGGAGTCGCAGGTGTATGCGCTCTGCTGGCGTTCCATGAAGACGACGCCCTCTTCGCTCTGAAGGCTCTGGGCGCCGAGTCGGATTCCTCTAAGGCTGCGATCTGCCATTGTGTGGTCCTCTCGTCGCCCTCAGGTATATCGGCCCGGCCTGTGCAGAAGATGCGAAGGGGGCAAACCATGAACGCTTTCACAGTCGATACCCAGCCCGAAGCCGCTCGGCGCGGGGAATGAGATCGAGTCCTGTTCCGCGTGGGATCGGATGTCAGCGCGGCGTCAGCGTCCGGATGGCGAGGTCCGCACGGTCCGTGACGATGCCGTCGGCGCCGGCAGCGACCAGAGCCCTCATGCGCTCCGGGTCGTTGATCGTCCACACGTGCACCTCGACGCCAGCGTCATGCGCCGCGCGGACGAGAGAGGGGGTGAGGACGCGAAGGGGACCGAAGCGCTCGGGGATCTGCACGGCGTCGAGCCCGCGCAGGATCCGCCGCGCCCAGCCCCGCAGGCGGAGGGCGGAGGCGAGCCGGAGCAGCGCGATCGCGTTCCTGCCTCCGGAGGAGGCGGGAACCACATCCGCATCCGCCTTCACGGTGGCCGCCAGCGCCGCGTGCCGGTTGCGATCGTCGAAGCTCGTGAGAAGGACCCGATGCGCGTGAGGGGCGACCGCTCTTCCGACATCCTCTGCGGCCGCAAGCGCCTTCACATCCACGTTGAACCGCAGCAGCGGGAACGAATCGAGGGCCTCCGCGAGGGTGAGGAGCCCGCCGTGCGCGGCGAAGAGCCTCGCCAGCTCGGCCGTCGTGACCTCGGCGACCGGCCGCGGATCGCCCAGCAGCCGCTGCAGGGTCTCATCGTGGAAGAGCACGGCATCGCCGTCGGCGGTGGCCCGGCAGTCGGTCTCCACGTACTCCGCACCCGCGGCGTCCGCAGCGGCGATCGCGAGGGCGGAGTTGTCGAACACAGACGAGTCCCCGCCCACCAGACCGCGGTGAGCGAGGACTCTCGGCGCCGAAGCACCCTGGAAGTACGGGTGCGTCACGCGACGCCGTCGGCAGCGGTCGCGGGGGGAACGGCAGCCGCGGATGCGGCTGCGCGCGTGGTCGGCGCAGAGGCGGCCGCAGGCGCCTTCGGGGTGAACGGCGTGGATCCGCCGGATCCCGGCGTGAACGCGCCACCGAAGTTCTTCAGGGCCTCGGTGAACTCGCTCGGGATGATCCAGAGCTTGCTGGATGCGCTCTCGCTGATCTTCGGCAGCATCTGCAGGTACTGGTAGGCGAGCAGCTTGTCGTCCGGCTGGCCCTGGTGGATGGCGTTGAAGACGTTCTGGATCGCCTCCGCCTCACCCTCCGCGCGGAGCACCGCCGCCTGCTTCTCACCCTCGGCGCGGAGGATCTCCGCCTGCCGCTGACCCTCGGCCTCGAGGATCTGCGACTGCTTGGTGCCCTCGGCCGTCAGGATCGCGGCACGACGGTCACGCTCGGCGCGCATCTGCTTCTCCATCGAGTCCTGAATGGAGACAGGCGGGTCGATGGCCTTGAGCTCGACTCGTCCGACGCGGATGCCCCACTTGCCGGTCGCCTCGTCGAGCACGATGCGCAGCTGGCCGTTGATGTTGTCTCGGCTGGTCAGCGCCTCCTCGAGGTTCAGACCGCCGACCACGTTGCGGAGCGTGGTCGTGGTGAGCTGCTCGACGGCGCCGAGGTAGTTCGCGATCTCATAGGTCGCGGCCCGAGCGTCGGTCACCTGGAAGTAGACGACGGTGTCGATCGAGACCACCAGGTTGTCCTCGGTGATCACGGGCTGCGGCGGGAACGAGACGACCTGCTCGCGCATGTCGATGAGCGGGCGCAGGCGGTCGATGAACGGCACGAGCAGGTTCAGACCCGGCATCAGGGTCTTGTGGTACCTGCCGAGCCGCTCGACGACACCGGCGGTCGCCTGCGGGATGATCCTGACCGATCGCGCGATCGTCACCAGCACGAAGATGATGACGGCGATCGCCAGGATCCACCCGATGGCGGTGGGGATGAAGGATGCGCTGTCCATGAAGGGCTGCTCCTGTTTCTCCTAGACGTGGGCGGAACGGACGTAAGCGGTGGCGCCCTCGATGCGCGACACCGTCACGGGGGCACCGGGGGAGAGGGGCGCGATGACGGGCGCATCCGAGGCGAGACGGGCGGTCCACGTCTCGCCGTTGCTGAGCTTGACTTGCCCGGTGAGCGTCGTGACTTCGAGCAGCACGGTGCCATGCAGGCCGAGCAGCGCGTCGACGTTCGACCGGGTCTGGTCCTCGCCGCGGTGCAGGCGCCTCAGCAGCGGAGGTCGCAGCAAGAAGATCAGCAGCACGGCTGCTAGGGCGGCGATGATCACCTGCACCCAGACGGGCCACCCGGTGAGCGTGGACAGCAGGCCCACGGCGGAGCCCAGTCCGAGCATGAGGAACGTCATGTCGAGAGTGAAGATCTCGATGACGAAGAACAAGACCATGAGGACCAGCCAGCCGATCCACGCCCAGTCCTGGAACATCTGCAGGATCGTATCCATACCGCCCCCTCTTTTTGCCAACCTACCATGCGGTTCGCGCCGGGCCACCGCGTCACGCGCCGCGGAATCACGCGGATTGGTAGGGTGATCTGGTCCCACCCGCGCGCCGCGTGCGCACCCTCTCGAGGAGTCCCCGTGTCTCAGATCCTTCCCGCCGAATCACTGACCGGCAAGGTCGCCCTCGTCACCGGATCCTCCCGCGGGATCGGCGCCGACACGATCCGGTACTTCGCCGAAGCCGGCGCCGACGTCGTGATCAACTTCCGCAACAAGGCCCCTCGCGCGGAGAAGCTCGCGAACGAGGTGCGCGCCCTCGGCCGCCGCGCCCTCGTGGTCGGCGCCGACCTGACGGACCCCGCGTCCGTCGCCGAGATGTTCGACGCGGTGAAGGCGGAGTTCGGCGGCCTGGACGTCCTGGTCCTCAACGCCTCCGGCGGCATGGAGTCGAACATGGGCGAGGACTACGCGCTGCGCCTCAACCGCGACGCCCAGGTCAACGTGCTGCAGACAGCGCTGCCGCTGCTGCGCGAGGGCGGCCGCATCGTGTTCGTCACCAGCCACCAGGCGCACTTCATCCGCACCACGCCGACGATGCCGGAGTACGAGCCCGTCGCGCTCTCCAAGCGTGCGGGCGAGGACGCGCTGCGCGAACTGATCCCGTCGATCGAGGAGCAGGGCGTCGAGTTCGTCGTCGTGTCCGGCGACATGATCGAGGGCACCATCACCGCCACCCTGCTGGAGCGGGCGAACCCCGGCGCGATCTCGCAGCGGCGCGAGTCGGCGGGACGCCTCTACAACGTCGCGGAGTTCGCGGCAGAGGTCGCCCAGGCCGCCGTCGAGCCGGTTCCGGCCGACCACACCCGGCTCATCGGCGACGTCAGCGGATTCGTCGCGGAGTAGTCCCCGAAGACATGCGAGAAGCGGCCCGGAGCTCATGGCTCCGGGCCGCTTCTCGCATGCGGGATGCGCTCGGATCAGATTCCGGCGGCGGCAGCCGCGGCCTTCGCGTCCTTGCCGATCGTGATCGCGCGGACGATCTGCGCGATCCCGAGGACGACGAGCGAGATCGCCAGGAACAGCCAGAAGAACGTCACTGCGGCGAGGCCCAGGCTGATCACCGCGATGCCCGCGACGATGCTGAGCAGCGCGTACAGCAGCGTCCAGGTCTTCGAGCCGTCGGTGCCCATGAGCGTGAGCGAAACGACGCCGTCGAAGATCCAGCTCACGCCGATGAAGATCACCGTCACGAGCGCGAAGGCGACCGCGGCGGTCTGGATGTTCGTGAACGCGATCACGCCGGCGACGACGTACAGCACGCCGAGCAGGATGTGACCCAGGCGGGCCCATCCCGACTTCCCGGCGCTGAAGATGCCGAGTCCGACGTACACGACGCCGGCGACGATCAGATAGGCGGCGATGATGCCGGTGAGGACGAACGCGGTCTTGACCGGCCACACCAGCATGACGATGCCCGCGATGAGGGCGATGACGCCGGAGACGGCGAGGAACACTCGAAGCGACTTCACGAGGCTCTTCGCTCCGGCAACTGCTTCGGACATGGGGATGGCCCTTTCTGAGTAATCCCTGGGAGTTGGGGATGCCCTCACTGTACAGCGGCGGCTGTGACCGCGCCCGCAAGGGGGAGCAGCCGTGTCCCTCTCGGCCGTGCGAGGATCGGGGGATGACCTCGGCCGCCGACGACGATCGCCTGCGCGACCTCGCGGCCCTGAGGACGGTACGGGATCGAATCGACCGCGAGTACGCGCAGCCGCTCGACGTCGAGCGGCTGGCGGCAGGCGTGCACATGTCCGCGGGGCATCTCAGCAGGCAGTTCAAGCTCGTGTACGGCGAGCCCCCGTACTCCTATCTGATGACGCGCCGGATCGAACGTGCGATGGCGCTGCTGCGCCGGGGCGACGTCTCGGTGACGGAGGCGTGCTTCGCGGTGGGCTTCCAGTCGCTGGGCACGTTCAGCACCCGTTTCTCGGAGCTCGTGGGCGTCTCGCCGAGCCGGTACCGCGCCGATCCCGGGCTGGGCCCCGGCATCCCGTCGTGGATCGAGAAGCAGGCGACGAGACCGATCAGGAATCGAGAAGCACCGCAGGATCCTCGGGCGTAGCGTGAGCGGCATGGACATCATGATCAACGCCAGCTTCCTTCCGCACACCGACGCGGAGGAGTCGCTCCGCTTCTATCGCGATGTGCTCGGCTGGGAGCTCCGCAAGGACGTCGGCTACCAGCAGATGCGCTGGCTCACGGTCGGGCCGGCGAACCAGCCCGACACCTCCATCGTGCTCACGCCCCCCGCGGTGGATCCCGGCATCAACGACGAGGAGCGGCGCACGATCCTCGAGCTCATGGCGAAGGGCAGCTTCGGCGGCGTCGTCCTCGCCACGGAGAACGTGGACGCCGCGTTCGCCGAGATCGAGGCGCGCGGGGCAGACGTCGTGCAGGAGCCGATCGACCAGCCCTACGGGATCCGCGACTGCGCGTTCCGCGACCCGGCGGGCAACATGATCCGTCTGCAGCAGGTCGCCTGACCGCTCTGCGGTGCCCGGCGCTGCGTCGGCGGGCACCGCTATTCTTTGTCCCGCCCCCTCTACCGCACGATACGGAGCCGCACGCCGATGACCGAGTCGCACATCGCCGACACCCACGATGCGATCCGGGTGCAGGGCGCCCGGGAGAACAACCTCAAAGACGTCTCGATCGAGCTGCCGAAGCGCCGACTGACGGTGTTCACCGGGGTCTCCGGATCCGGCAAGAGCTCGCTCGTGTTCGACACGATCGCGGCCGAATCGCGCCGCATGATCGATGAGACCTACAGCGCCTTCGTGCAGGGCTTCATGCCGTCCGTTCCGCGCCCCGACGTCGACGTGCTCGAGGGACTGACCACGGCGATCCTGGTCGATCAGGAGCGCCTGGGATCGAACCCGCGCTCGACCGTCGGAACCGTGACCGATGCCAACGCGATGCTGCGGATCCTGTTCTCGAAGCTCGGCACGCCGTACATCGGCGGGCCGACCGCATTCTCCTTCAACATCCCCACGCAGAAGGCCAGCGGTGTGATGACGGGGCCTGGCGGTGAGAAGAAGATCGTCAAGGACGCCATCTATCTCGGTGGCATGTGCCCGCGGTGCGAGGGCAGGGGAGCGGTGTCGGATCTGGATCTTTCCCAGATCGTCGATGAGGCGAAGTCCCTGAACGATGGTGCGATCATGGTGCCCGGTTACACCGCCGACGGCTGGATGGTGCGTCAGTTCGCCGAGTCGGGCTTCTACCCGGCCGATAAGCCGGTCTCGGCGTTCACGGAGAAGCAGCGTCAGCTGTTCCTCTACGGAGAGGTCACCAAGGTCAAGATCAACGGGATCAACATCACCTACGAGGGACTGATCCCGAAGATCACCAAGTCCATGCTGTCCAAGGACATCGAGGCCCTGCAGCCGCACATCCGCGCCTTCGTCGAGCGCGTCGCGACGTTCGCGATCTGCCCCGAGTGCGATGGCACCAGGCTGACCGAAGGGGCGCGCTCCTCGAAGATCGAGGGCGTGAGCATCGCGGACGCCTGCCGCATGCAGGTCACGGACCTCGCCGCGTGGGTGCGCGACCTGGATCTTCCCGGCGCGGGGCCCTTGCTCGACGCACTGCGCGCCAACCTCGAGGCCTTCGTCACGCTGGGGCTCGGCTATCTGTCGCTCGAGCGCCCCAGTGGCACGCTGAGCGGGGGAGAGGCGCAGCGGATCAAGATGCTCCGGCACCTGGGGTCCTCGCTCACCGACGTCACGTACGTGTTCGACGAGCCCACGATCGGGTTGCATCCGCACGACATCCAGCGCATGAACGGTCTGCTCGAGCAGCTGCGCGACAAGGGCAACACGGTGCTGGTCGTCGAGCACAAGCCGGAGACCATCGCGATCGCCGACCACGTCGTCGATCTGGGGCCAGGAGCAGGCAGCGCAGGAGGGGAGATCTGCTACGAGGGCACGGTCGAGGGCTTGCGCGCCAGCGGAACCCTCACGGGGCGTCACCTGGACGATCGGGCGGCCCTCAAGACCGAGGTGCGCGAGCGCACCGGCGCGATCGAGGTGCGCGGGGCGACGACCAACAACCTGCAGGACGTCGACGTCGACGTGCCTCTCGGCGTCCTGACCGTCGTCACCGGGGTCGCGGGATCCGGCAAGAGTTCCCTGATCCATGGCTCCGTCGCCAAGGGCGAGGGCGTCGTCTCCATCGACCAGACCGCGATCAAGGGTTCTCGGCGGAGCAACCCGGCCACGTACACCGGACTGCTGGAACCGATCCGCAAGGCATTCGCGAAGGCGAATGGTGTGAAGCCCGCGCTGTTCAGCGCCAACTCCGAGGGCGCCTGCCCGACGTGCAAGGGCGCCGGCGTCATCGTGACGGAGCTCGGCTTCATGGACACTGTCGAGAGCCCCTGCGAGGATTGCGGTGGAAAGCGCTTTCAGGCTGCGGTGCTCGAATACAAGCTCGCGGGCAAGGACATCACCGAGGTGCTCGACATGCCGGTAGCCCAGGCGCACGAGTTCTTCCGCGGGGGAGAGGCGAAGATCCCCGCCGCGGTCGCGATCCTGAGCCGGCTCGAAGATGTCGGGCTCGGCTATCTGTCGCTCGGGCAGCCGTTGTCCACGCTGTCCGGCGGGGAGCGTCAGCGCATCAAGCTCGCCACGCAGATGGCAGACGGCGCCGCGACGTATGTGCTGGACGAGCCGACCACGGGGCTGCACCTCGCCGACGTGCAGAACCTGCTGGGCCTGCTGGACCGGCTCGTCGACGCCGGCAGATCGGTGATCGTGATCGAGCATCATCAGGCGGTCATGGCGCACGCCGATTGGATCATCGACGTCGGGCCCGGTGCGGGCCACGACGGCGGGCGCATCGTCTACCAGGGCACGCCGGCCGACCTGGTCGCGGCGAAGTCCACGGTCACGGGGGAGCACCTCGCCGCCTACGTGGGTGCGTGAGGGGAAGACGATGGCAGACCTTCGGATCTCGACGCGCAATTCGCGGTTCCAACTGCTCGAGGCGCTGACCCGCAATCGCAACCATCGGCTGCGCGAACACCGCTTCGTCGTGCAGGGAGTGCGCCCTATCTCGCAGGCGATCGAGCACGGCTGGACGATCCTCACAGTGATCCATGACGCGGAGCGATCCCTGTCGCCCTGGGCGCGCGAGGTGGTGCAGCAGGCGCCGGAGACGATCGCGATGAGTCCTGCGCTCCTCGCTGAACTCGCGGACAAGGACGAGGGGGCCACCGAGATCATCGCCGTGGTGGCAATGCCAGAGGACGAGCTTTCGCGGATTCCGGTGCCGCACGACTTCCTGGGGATGGTCTTCGACCGTCCGACCCAGCCGGGCAACATCGGATCGATCCTGCGGTCGATGGACGCTCTGGGTGGGCACGGCCTGATCGTCTCCGGACACGCGGCGGATCCCTATGATCCGAAGTCCGTCCGCGCCTCAACGGGCTCGCTGTTCGCGACGCCCGTCATCAGGACGGCCTCAGGTGGTCCGGTATTCGACTGGGTGCACGAGTTGCGCGCCCGGGGGACGCCGCTCACGCTGGTCGCGACGGACGAGCATGGCGACGTCGATGTCTGGGACTACGACTTCACTCAGCCGTCGCTCGTCCTGATCGGCAACGAGACCACCGGGCTGGCCCGCGGTTGGCGCGATGCCGCCGACGTGATGATTCGCGTGCCGATGAGCGGTTCGGCGAGTTCTCTGAACGCCTCGAACGCCGCCACGCTCATGCTCTACGAGGCGGCGAGGCAGCGGGCATCGGCCCGGTGAATGGCAGCAGGCGATAACGAGAGAGCATCCGTTATGTCAGCTTCTCGCGTTGGTCAACCTGCGGGGCGCCACAGGGAAGAGCTACCTTCGAGCGAGGACGCGATCCCATTGCTCGGTCGTGCGAACCGGAGCGCGGTCCAGCGGATGCTCGCGCCGGCGCGGTCGTGTCGGAAACTCGAACAGCTGAGCCGCGTCGGACGCCTCGTGGGCGTTGATGCGGCGTCCACGAGGCGCAGGATCAGTGTGGCGGTGTGATCGCGAGGCGGCAGAGCGTGATCGGCACGGTTTCGAGGGCGCCAGCGGGCCTGGTGTGATATCGCTGATAATCAACATTATGTCAGGTCGTAACGGGCACATCTGCGGAACTTGCAGATGTACTCTCCCCTGATAGCCGGGTTACCGAGTTCTCGAATAGGACGCGGATCAGGACTATTCCGGTCCGTCTGAGTGTGGTTAGTGGCGCTCGGGGTGCATCGCTTGTGCAGGCGCTGAGATGTGCTCTGAACTGGGATTCTCTTCGCGTCTCTTGCAGGTTCTGCATCTTCTCTGCAAGATTTGCACTCGATGGACGGGCTTGGTGGTGAGGTGCTTGGGCGGCTGAGCTGGCTGCCGGTGCCCGACGTGCAGGCGGATCCGGATGCCTTTCTGAGCGAGGTCTTGACCGGGTGGAAGCGTCAGCAGCTTGCGGGCAGGCCTTCAGCTGATTTCCTCATCATCGCCGCACTTCATGCGAGGCTTTGGTCATGGCGCTGTTTTCAAAGCGGAGTAGCAAGAGCTACGGGCCCAAGTTCGAGGAGCCCAACCAGGCAGAGCGTGACTGGATGGCCGGACACCTCCTGTTCGCAGCAGAGATGAACGTCGACGTCGACGACGCCGATCAAGTCGCCTCCTTCTACGAGATGCTGTTGCAGAGCTGGACAGAGTCTCCTCCAGAATCCCGAAGCGATCCCAACATCTCGATCAACATCATCGGGACTGCGTTCGGCGAACACCTCGTCCGCAAGGGGCCGATGCGGTGGGTAATCGCAACCGACCTGCACGGAACCGAACTCGCAGTTCGCGACCAGGACACCGACTTTCTCGTATATCCCGCAAACGCCGTCGCAAAACGCTGGACGAAGGGCGAGTCCGGCGCTTTCATCAGTGTGATGGCGCAGAACATCATCAGCAGAACCAACAGCTAGTTTGTTGCTGGCCGCAAGGCTACGGACGGCCCCGACGCCGGCCAGAGGCCCGACTGGCCCCCTCCCCATTGGACCTGCTCGGCATCCCCGCCTCCACTGCCCGAGGACGCTACCAACGCGCTCGCCAACAGTTGCGCGTCTTGCTCGAACCGCAATCATCCGGAACGCTCGCTCGCGACGACCGACGACCCACCGACAACAGCACTTCGAGCGAATCACTCGCGAGACAGAAAGGATCCGCGCGCTGATCCAGCCGTTGTGCGTCGAATCAGACAGGTCGCAAGTCGACTGCGCGCAGAAGGATCCCCAGCCGCCGAGATGCTCGCGGCGGAGGGTGAAGAGCTGCGCTGCGGATGAGCCGGTTCAAGTTCCGCGAGACTCGGGCCCCGGCCGGGAGACCGTCGCGTAATGAAGCCCAGGCAATGGCGTCTCTCTTGGTGACACCTCGATGCGCGGCACAGACCCCCTGAGGCGCATCGGCGTCGCGGCGCAGGGACGTCCTCTGCCGCGACGAACAGCCCCCCGAGCACTGTGAGCCCATGAATCCGCTTGCCCCTCCCGCCCCGCTGCCCGCGCGCACGATCACGGTGTGACGATGGAGATCCGTCCTCGGACCGCGAGATCTGTGCCCCTCACGGATCCGCCGTTCGCCTCCGCCCGGATGAACACCCTGGCCACCATCTCGGTGATCAGCGGGCTCCTCGGGATCGTGTGCCTGGCCCCCGTGCTCGGATCCGTCGTCGCGCTCATCACCGGGTACACGGCGCGGCGCCAGATCGAGGTGCATCGGGAACGCGGTCGAGAGCGGGCGGGCCGCGGAATCATGCTCGGGTGGGCCGGCCTCGTCGTCGTGATCGCCATCGCCATCATCGTCATCATCGTCAACCGGCCATGACCCACGCCGAGGCACAGCAGAAAGGCACGACCAGAGAGGTCCGCGTGGCGCTTCACCCTCGCGCCCTGGAGCGTTTCCGCGACCGCAGCGGCAAGTCCGTGTCAAGGATCCTGTTCGACGTCGGAATGAAAGCGACGGACTTCCGCACCTGCATCCACGGGGGCTTCACCCTGAACGATGTCGCACGCCTGGCCGACGCGCTGGGCACGACGCCGCGCGAACTCATAACCGCGAGCACAGTGCAGGCCACGGCCGACCAGCTCCGGCGGACTCCTGCAACCCGGGAAGAGGCCCGCTGACGCCACGCGTCGTCGCGGGCGATCTGTCGCGCCTGTTCGTCGGTGCAGTAGCCACCATGTCCGCTGTGGTGTAGGTCTTTCCTATGACGCGCACGGCTCGTCGAACCCGCCTTCACGGCGTTTCGCCGGCGATCGTCGTCGTCGCCCTGCTCGCAGGCTGCGCCGGTGCGCCGACGTCGGTGCCGACCGCGGCCTCCTCTCCCCTGCACGGGACGTTCGCCGGGTCGGTCGCCATCGGGCACAACCGCGTGATCTTCATGGACTGCCGCGGGAGCGGAAGCCCCACGGTGGTGCTGCTGTCCGGCTTCGGAGATCGTGCGGACATCTGGCAGAACCTGTCGACCCCCTCTCCGGATCCCGCTGCGGTGTTCTCGCTGGCCGCGGGGTTGACCCGGGTCTGCGCCTACGACCGTCCCGGCACCTCGAGCGAGGGGTCTGACGGCGTCGAGCGGAGCCGTTCCACTCCCGTGGATCAACCCACCACGGGCGAAGACGGAGCAGCGGACCTTGCCGCACTGCTGAAGGCGAGCGGGTTGCGTGCGCCCTACGTCCTCGTCGGCCATTCGTACGGGGGCGACATCGCCATGCTCTATGCCAGTCGGCATCCTCAGGATGTCGCCGGGCTCGTTCTCGTGGACGCCCTCTCCCCGTACCTCCCGGACGGGCTCACCGCTGAGCAGCTGTCCGTCTACGAGGCGCTCAACACCCCGAAGGGAGCCCCCGCATCCACGGAGCGGGTCGACTGGGCGGCGAACTTCCAGGAGTTGCGGGCCATGCGGCAGTTGCCGGAGCCGATCCCGACAGTCGTGCTCACCGCGGACCGCCCGCAGCTGACGCCGGACGTGCTGGCATCGGGCACATGGCCTCCCGGCGTCGATCAGGCATTCGCGGATGCGCTCTGGTCGGCGCAGACGTCGGCACAAGACAAGCTCGCACAGCTGTACCCCGGCGCCACGCACATCTCAGATACCAAGAGCACGCATTACATCCAGCTGGAGCAGCCTCGACTCGTGGTCGACTCGATCCGTTCCGTTCTGGATCACGCCCGAAACGCGCCGAGCCCGGGCCCGAGCCCCTAAGCCACCAGTCCCCTGCGCGTGCCGGCGCGGCACCGATCGAGTGCAGTCCCTCGGGTCGCTCCTCCGCCGGGCGCACGGATCCACTGGGCCGGGCGTTTATCGGAGCCCGAGGTGTTTCACAGAAGGCACAGGGGCGCTGCCTCAGTCGTCCAGGGCGGGCGTGCCTAGCTTCGGGTCCATGGCAGGCATCGTCCATCGGGATCCGACACACGAGCGCCGCGTGCTGCATCATGCGGGCAGCGAAGGCACATGGATGCGCGCGGTGCGGGATGCGGTTCCTCTGCGTCGCCCGGACTACCTCCGCGGACCCCGTGTGCACAGTCCCCTCATCGCCCGCACCCTGCTGACGCCCCGCCTGTTGCTGCGCCCCTACACGATGGCCGACGCCGCAGACTGGTTCCGGATCCAGTCGTCTCCCGCGATCCGTGAGTTCCTGCCGTGGCCGGCGCGGAACCGTCGTGCCTCCGCGCGTCATCTGCAGCACCGCACCCGCCACACCCGGCTCTGCTATGACGGCGACTTCCTCGCTCTCGCCGTGACGCGCGAAGACTCGGTGATCGGCGATGTCTCGCTGCATCTGCGCGGGACTGATCCGCTCACTTTCGGCGCCGAGATCGGCTGGCTCCTGCTTCCTTCCTGCACAGGAGAGGGCTACGCGACGGAGGCCGCGGCAGCGCTGATCGATGTCGCCTTCCGCGAGCTGGGGGCGAACTGGATCGCAGCGGTGATCCATGAGGACAACCACCCCTCACTGCGTCTGGCGGAGCGGCTCGGGTTCCACTTCGGTGGTCGACTGCCGGATGGCCGGTACCGTCTCGTCCGACTGCGCTGAGAAATCCCTCGAACTCGCGTCACTTCTCGTACGCCGCGCACTCCTTCTCTCTGAGTGCGGTGACATCCCCTGGTCACCGCCGAATCGGGGAGAGAAGGAAGCACCGAATGGAACAGCCCACAGCCGAGCGGATCCTGTCGGACGGCCTGTCGCGTCGCACCGTCGTCAAGAGCGCCGCCTGGTCGGTACCCGTCCTGGTGGCAGCAGCCGCGGTGCCGATGGCATCCGCCTCGACGACGGCCTGCACCAAGACCATCAGCACGGCCACTGCCGCCTACTCACGCGCGAGCGCGACGGCGTCGCAGTTCATCTGGCCGAACCTCTTCGGCGATGGCAAGGATTTCACCTTGACGCTCACGGCCGTGCACGCCCTGTGGACCAATATGGCCATCAACCAGGCGAACAACCTCGTGCTCGACAGCGGCATGAACGGCGGTGAGGCGCAGCCGAGCGTTCATCTCTCGCTCGACACACTGGCTCTCGACAACACGGGTGGCGGCGAGAAGGTGACGTTCGACTTCGCCCTGGGCGGCGTGTCGATGAGCGTCACGAACCTGACCTACAAGATCAAGGACATCGACGGATTCATGGCGCTCGACGGCAAGGGCGGAGCGGAGCGTGTCTTCGTCTCCGCCGGCACCGGCACCTACGACTCCGCCTGGGTGCAGGGCTCGGGCACGGACGCCGATCGGTGGCGGCTGTCGACCGCCGCACCGAATGTGGAAGTCGCCCCGACCAGCAGTGCCGGGAACGTCGCGGTGACGGTGCCCGCCACGAGTTCGTTCGACCTCACCTACGTCGTGAACAACTCGGGTCGTGCGCCCAGCGATCGTCCGAACCAGAACATCTGGCTCGGACCGTTCACCTTCACCGTGTCCGGCTTCTGCAAGCCCTGAACCGGTGCGGGCGACGTCGCTTCGCGGAGAGAATCCGCGGAGCGACGTCGCCGATCCCTGTGTCCGCTGCCCGCCCCTCCCCCGGGACGAGGCTGCGGTCAGCCGCGAGCCGAAGCCGCGTCAGTCAATACGCACGTGCGACCACCGCGACAAGATCCTGCTGAGGCTTCAGCGGGTCGGGCAGCTGCCCGTCGCGCGTCTGCAGGCAGCGCACCGTGACCGCGTCCTTGTTGAGCTCCTTCTCGCCGGCCTCGCCGAGTGCGGCCCAGTCGATCACCGCGAAACCCGTCTGGGCGGCTTCGCGCGCTTCGCCAATCGTCGACACGCGCGTCGTGCGCTCGGCGACACGCCTGCGGGCGTTCGCGAGCATCTCATCCTGCATCCGGTCGAGCATCGGCGGGATCGTGGAAACGAGATCCGACAAGGCAAGCGTGGACTTGCCCGCCGTGTCGCGACGCGCGCAGGTGACCTGAGCGGCGTCCAGGTCGCGCGGACCGACCTCGAGGCGGAGCGGAACCCCTTTGAGCTCCCACTCGGTGGCCCGGCGACCGAACCCGGGGGTGACGCGCGCGTCCAGCTTGGCGCGCACCCCGGCCGCGGCGAGGTCGGTGACGATCCGCCTCGCGGCCTCCACCGTACGGTCGTCGTCCTTCACGGCGATGACGACCACCTGATGCGGCGCGATGCGCGGAGGAATGCGCAGCCCGGAATCATCGCCGTGCGACATGATCAGACCGCCCATCATGCGCGTCGAGGATCCCCATGACGTGGTCCACGTCGTCTGCACCTTGCCGTCGGAGTCGGTGTAGGTGATGTCGAAGGCGGTGGCGAAGTTCTGGCCGAGCTCGTGGCTCGTGGCCATCTGCAGCGCCTTCCCGTCGCCCATCATCGCTTCGCACGTCATCGTGTTGATGGCGCCCGCAAAACGCTCGGACGGACTCTTGAACCCGGGCAGCACAGGGATCGCGAGCACGTTCTCCAGGAAGTCCCGGTACACCTCCAGGTGGATGCGCGTGGCATACGCGGCCGCATCCTCCCGCGTGGCGTGGGCGGTGTGCCCCTCCTGCCAGAGGAACTCGCTGGTGCGCAGGAACAGGCGGGGACGCATCTCCCAGCGCACGACATTCGCCCACTGATTCAGCAGCATCGGCAGATCGCGGTGCGACTGGATCCATTTCGACATCAGCTCGCCGAACACGGTTTCCGACGTGGGGCGCACGACCACCGGTTCGGCGAGTTCCTTGCCTCCTGCGTGAGTGACCACCGCGAGCTCGGGGCTGAAGCCCTCGACGTGCTCCGCCTCACGCTCGAGGTACGACTGCGGGATGAACAGCGGCAGATACACGTTCTCCGCACCCGTCGCCTTGATGCGGGCGTCGACCTCCGACTGCATCCGCTCCCACATCGCGTACGCGTACGGCCGGATGACCATCGTGCCGCGAACTGGTCCGTTGTCGGCGAGCTCGGCCTTCTCGAGCACGTCCTGATACCAGCGCGGGAAGTCGGTTTCGACGGATGCGAGGATCTTCTGTCGTTCTGCCACGAAGCCAGGGTATTGCCCCCACCGCGCGATCATCATCGCCAGGGCATGTGCTGCAGGGTCCAGGTGTTGCCATCCGGATCCGCGAATCCCGCGTAGAGGACGCCGCCGAGGTCCTCGACCGGTCCGACGTCCACGCCGCGTTCGACCAGCTTCGCGCGAGCGGCGGCGATGTCGGAGACGACCAGATGCAGACCGCGGAGCGTTCCGGGCGCCATCGCCGTCCCGGGCATGCCTGCGCTGAGCGTGATCGAGCAGTACGATCCCGGCGGCGTGAGCTGCACGATGCGGACCCCCGCGGAGGGGCTGACATCGACATCGGCGGTGAAGCCGACCTGTTCCGTGTAGAAGGACTTGGCTCGGTCGACGTCGCTGACGGGGACGAGCACGAGCTCGAGCATCAGCGCGTCTGGTGCAACGGCGGGCACGGGATTCTCGGTCATGGTGCGATCGTGCCACAATACTCAACCAATTGGTTGTATATGCGGATCATGGCATGTGTCACGGCTCCATTCGACGCCTGGGGCGCACGCCCCGCGGCCGAGCGCCCTCGGAGCGTGTGGACTCAGGACGCACCGCTGTGGTGACGAGCGGAAGCGTCTCCTGTCCAGGGTGGCGCTCCTTCGACGGTGCCACGACCTCCGCGCCGAACCGCGAGCACCGACGAGATGCCCACCAGCGCGACGACCACTGCCCCGACCCCGACGCCGATCCAGGTGCTCTGGATCACCAGTCCCGTGGCGGCCCCGAGGATCACACCGATCACGACCGCCGTGGCCCACACGGCGAACGCGTAGCCACGGGTGGGCTTGGGGATCGAGGGCTCGCTCATGCCTGAAGGATACGGACTCGCCGTCTGAAGCGCCATGGCTGCTCGTCGCGCGAAACGCGGTGCGGAGGAGTGCGTCCAACGCTCGCTCAGCGAAGCCGGATACCGACTTCCCCGGCGATGGTGGTGACCATCGAGATGAGTCTGGCTGTCCGTTCCGGCATCGTCTGCCGGTAGTCCGCGATCGTGAGCAGCCCGGGGCCGACGAAGGCCCACGCGCGCGCCCGCGCCCAGCTCGCGTCGTCGGCGTCGGCAGCGGCGCGGAGCAGATCGCGCGCGGGGGCGTCGAACATGCCCCAGGCGTACAACAGGTCGACAGAGCGATCGCCCACCCCGAGACCGCCCCAGTCGATCACCCCCGCCAGGTTCCCATCGGAGCGGACGAGCAGGTTCTCGGCGGACAGGTCGGTATGGATCCAGCACGGAGGCGCGGTCGGCGCCGGAACGTCGCGCACGATCCTCCAGGCCAGACGGACCGCTTCGGGATCGAAGAGGTCGGAGAGGCGCGTCGCCGCTTCGTCGGCCCATTCATCGATCGTGTCCGTCACAGGCTCGCCCGCCCGGTATCCCCAGCGCTCGGCGCCGACCGGCTCCGCGGAGGCATCGACGTCGTGCAGACTCCGCAGGAACTGCCCGAGCGATACCGCCAGCTCGGCCTGCTCATCGTTGTCGAGATCGCTGGGGGTCTCCCCCGGCAGCCACGAGACCACGGTCCACGGGCGGGGGAACGCCTCCGAGGCCTCACCCACGAACTCGATGCGGGGAACCGGAACGGAGACGGCGGGACCGAGGGCCGGGAGCCAGAGCACCTCTTTGAGAAGGTCCTCGGCGTAACCGTCCGAACGAGGCAGACGGACGGCCAGGGTGTCGCCGAGGCGGAAGACCCAGTTGCTGCTTCCTGACGCGCTACTGGGGCGGACCGCTCGACCGGAGAGACGCGGAGCCTGTTCCCGAAGAAGCCGGGCGACGAGTTCGGCGTCCGGGGAGCCCTGCTGCGCGGTCGCCGGTTCCTGAGTCACCGTCCCCATACTAGGTCTGCCGACCGACTCCGCTGCGAATCCGCCGACCGCTCTAGGCAGGCCCGCCAGGATGAGCCAGGTCATAGGCGCGCGACAGCTTCTGCGGCACGACCATGCGCCATGCGTCCACGACGAACTCCCGCGCCTCCCCCGGATCCAATGCAGAGAGATCCGAGCGCACCCAGTGGAAGCGCATGTCCGAGGGCGAGGGCAGCTGGAACTTCTCGGGCTGTCCTCCGACGAGCCCTGCGCGAAGCTCTTTCGGGAAGCCGAACTCCATGGTGAGTTCGTCGGAGGAGAAGGCGACGTAGACGAGCTGTCCCACGCGGAACTTGATCCTCCCGCGGACATAGACCTCGTATGAGCGCTCGAGCGTGGATCCGAGAGCCCTCACGTCGTCGATCGTCGCCACGCTCAGTCCCCCGGCTCCCGCACGGTGAGGAGGGACCGGCCGTGTGCGCTCTCCTTCACGATCGTGCCCGTCTCGGCGAAGCCGAGCTTCTCCAGCGCACGCCGTGAGGCGAGGTTCCAGTCCCAGACGCTGGCCCACAGGCGGGGGTAGCCGGCATCCCGCGCCCATGCGATGACGGCTCGGCCGGCCTCCGTGGCATATCCGCGATTGTGCACCGCGCTCAGCAGCTCGAAGGCCAATTCGGGCCGGTCGTCGTCGTCGAACACCACCCCGCAGTATCCGATCACCGCATCGCTCTCGCGCAGAACGACCGTGAGCAACCCGGGCCGAGCGTGCGAGTCCCCTCCGCGAATGCTGTCGGCGATGTCGGCGACCGTCGGATGCCCCTCGGCGTCGATCCTGCGGTGCGGAGGAACCCGCTCATCTCGTTCGGTCCAGAGCTGGTGGAACACCTCCGCGTCCCGCTCCTGCTGCGCCCGGAGGATGAGGCGCTCCGTGGTGAGCGTCGTCGCGCGCGGGTCCTCGGACATGACCTCATCATCCCATCGTGACGCGCGCGGGCGGCGTGGGCGGCGTGTCAGGATCGAAGGCATGAAGGAGCGGCCGAGGACTCAGGACGGCAGCGCGGGAGACGCGGACTACGGCGTCATCGGTGCGACGTACAGCGCCTTCCGCAGGCCCGACCCGAGAATCGCGGCCATCGTGCGGAATGCGCTCAGCGGTGCGCGCACGGTCCTCAACGTGGGCGCCGGCGCCGGGAGCTACGAGCCGGTCGATCGGGATGTGACCGCCGTCGAGCCGTCGGCGAGCATGCGCGCGCAGCGCCCTCCGCACCTGGCCTCGGCGATCGACGCGGTGGCCGAATCGCTTCCCTTCGCCGACGCGACCTTCGATGCCGCCATGACGACGTTCTCCGTGCACCAGTGGAGCGACCTCGCCGGTGGGCTCTCGGAGGTCCGTCGCGTCACGCGCGGGCCCGTCGTGATCCTGACGTGCGATCCGGATCTGCTGGATCGGTTCTGGCTGGCCGACTACGCCCCGGACGTGATCGACACAGAACGCCGCCGGTATCCGTCGATCGCTCGGCTCGCCTCCGAACTCGGCGGCACCATCACGGTCGAGTCGGTGCCGATCCCCTTCGATTGCAGCGACGGCTTCAACGAGGCGTACTACGGCAGGCCCGAGGCGCTGCTCGACGCCGGAGCGCGGGCTGCCTGTTCGGCCTGGAGCTTCGTGGATCCGCCGCGGGCCATGGAGTACGCCGGGCGGCTGCAGCGTGCCCTCGACTCGGGCGAGTGGGACCGTCGGCACGGCGCGCTCCGCGACCAGACGACGTTCGAAGGCTCGCTCGTCCTGGTGCGCGCGCTGCCCTGACTTCCCCGCGGCCGAACCGCGGACTAGCCTGCCGCCAGGATCGTCCACGCCTCAGGAGGCATGCGGTGCGAAGCAGAGCCGGGATCGCGCTCCTCGCCGGAGCGCTCCTGGTCGCGCTGCTGACGAGTTGCACTCCCCCGAGCCCGAGCCCGACCGGGAGCACGGCGACCCCGTCGGCGAGGAAGGACCGCGCGGGCATGGTGTCGGTGAGCTCCTCGCGCGACATGTACCTCACGTGCCGCGGGTCCGGATCCCCGATCGTCGTACTGATCTCCGGCACCGGAGGGGCCGCCGATGAATGGACGACCCTCCCCCCGCTCTCGTCGCCGTCCTCGACCGCGGCGCCCGCCGAGGCGGTCCTGCCGGCGCTCTCCGCGGACTCGCGCGTCTGCGCCTACGACCGGCCCGGAACGACGAGGGAGGATGGCGCACCCTCCCCTACGCCCCCTGTGCCGCAGCCGACGACCGCTCTGGACGGCGCGCGGGACCTGCGAGCGCTGCTCGACGCGTCGGGCGAGCGCGGACCCGTGGTCCTGGTCGGCGCGTCCTGGGGCGGCATGATCGCCCAGCTGTATGCGCGCACCTACCCTCGGCAGGTCGCCGGACTGGTCCTCGTGGACTCCGCATCGACCTGGCTCGCACAGACTCTCAGCCCTGATCAGTGGCGGGGGTGGATGGCTGTCATCGCCGCGGCGCCCGGCGACAGTGCCGCCGAAAGACCCGCCTACGATCCGACGCTCCAGGAGTTCGCCGCAGCCGCGGCCGCACCCGAGCTGCCGGCGGCGGTGCTCTCCTCGGACCGGCCGTGGGATCTCGGCGTGACGCCGGACGCGTCGACCTGGCCCGCATGGCTCGCGGCGCAGGATGATCTCGCGCGCGCGTGGAATGCCACGCACGTCAGCGCGACGCACAGCGGGCACGGAATCCAGGTGGAACAGCCTGCCCTCGTCGCGTCGGCGATCCGCGGTGTGCTCGCGCGGGCACGGGAGAAGTGACGTGTGGTCCGGTCAGCGGCGGGGCGTCCACCCGGACGGCAGAGGCCCGGCGAGCAGTGCACGCTCCTCATCGGCGGCGAGGGACCACCCCTGAGCCGCATCGACGCGATCGAAACCGCCGCGTGCGACGCGGAAACCGAGATCGTCCTGAGTCGTGCGCGGGTCTCCCCCTCGTCGCACCGAGGCGCGGACGCTCCACGCGTCATCTGCGAAGCCGCCTCCGCGGAACACGCGATACTCTCCGTAGCGCGCGGGATCCAGCAGATCCCAGCACCACTCCCAGACGTTGCCGAGCGTGTCGAAGAGCCCGTTCAGGTTGGGCATCCGCTCCCCCACGCGCTGCGGGTGGCGGAGGCCGTCGGCGGCCGTCCACGCGACCTCCTGCAGCGGGCCGTAGTGCGGCGCGGTCGAACCCGCACGGCACGCGTACTCCCACTCCGCTTCGGTCGGGAGCCGGTACCCGTCCGCAGAGACGTCCCAGCGCACCTCGGTCCCGTCAAACCGATATACCGGATCCAGTCCCTCCCATTCCGAGGCGGCGTTGCAGAAGCGGATCGCCCGCTGCCAGGAGACGTCGATGGCAGGGCGATCCGGATGCTCGGCCGCGATTCCGAGCAGTTCGGAAGCCTGCTCCTCGGTCACGGCGAACACCCCGATCTCGAACGGATCGAGGTCGACGCTCCACCGGCGCCTGGTGCGCGCGTCGTGGAGGGCGACGGAACCGGCGGGCAGGGCGCGCATCTCGATGTCACTCATCTCAGGGCAGTCTAAGAGCCGGCGAACGTACGATCGGGTCCATGACGACCGCCTCCTCCCACCGCACCCTGGACCGGGTGTTCGCCGTGAGCATCGTGCTCAAGGGGTTGGACGGTGCGGCCGAGCTGATCGGCGGGCTCGCGTTGCTGTTCATCTCCCCCGCGGCACTGCGCGAAGCACTCGGGGATGTCGTCTCCTTCGTGCTCGTGGGCCACGAGCACTCCCCCGTCTTCCACTGGGCGATCCACCTCGGCGATTCCTGGGGCACCAGGACGACGATCTTCGCCGCCGCGTATCTGCTGCTGCACGGGATCATCAAGGTCGTGCTGGTCTGGGCGCTCCTGAGACAGCAGCTCTGGGCATATCCGTGGATGCTCGCGGCCCTGGGGGTCTTCATCGCGCTGCAGTGCTGCGAGCTGATCGTCCACTTCAGCTGGTGGATGCTCGCGCTCACGCTCTTCGACGTCTTCATCGTGATCCTCACCGCGCGGGAGTGGCAGCTGCATCTGCGGCGCCGAGAGGCCGCTGCCGATGTCGGAGGCCTCGGATAGCGTCGCCGGCATGACGCGCGCCATCTTCTACACCGCCTCGACCCTCAACGGCTTCCTCGCAGACGATGCGGACTCGCTCTCCTGGTTGCTCTCGGTTCCGCAGGATGCCGCGACGGCCGACATCGCCGCATTCACGGAGACGGTCGGCGTCCTCGTCGAGGGTTCCTCGACCTATGAGTGGCTTCTGCGGGAAGAGGGGCTGCTCGACCATCCGGAGCGCTGGCAGCAGTTCTACGGCGACCGTCCGACCTTCGTGTTCACGTCGCGGGAACTCCCCCGGGTTCCGGGCGCCGACATCCACTTCGTGCACGGCGCCGTCCGCGATCACTGGGACGAGATCGTCGCCGCCGCCGGCAGCCGCGACGTGTGGATCGTCGGGGGCGGAGACCTCGCCGGTCAGTTCGCCGACGAAGGCCTGCTCGACGAGATCGTCGTGACGTTCGCCCCTGCCACCCTTCGCTCGGGTAAGCCGCTGCTGCCTCGCGACCTCGACCACTCCCGCCTCGAACTGACCGGGGTGCGACACGCGGGGCCCTTCGCGGAGCTCACCTATCGACTGTCGCCGCCGGCCCTCGCCCGGTGACGGTGCGACGTCGCACGGCGGGGAGCGGGCCGGCGGAACCTCTACGCTGAACAGGTGCCCGACGCCCTCCTGACCGCCGAACGCCTCGTGCGCCGGTTCGCCCGCGAGACCAACCTGCTGATCGCGGGCCGCACCGTCGAGGTGGTCGGCGAAAGCGACGTCGCCGACGAGCTGCGAGCGCTGCTCATCCGAGTGGGAGCCCGGATCGGACGCGGAGCGGTCGTGTTCGCGCCGGGGTCCGCGACGGAGATCCGGCTCGACGGCGCAGCGCTCCCGCGGCGCGGGAGCGCCGACGAGCGCATCGACTTCGCCGGGGCCCACATGCCGGTGTCCCGGGGAATCGCCGAGACCCTCCGATTCGCGGGGACAGTCCGCGGCACCCGGATCGGCATCGCGATGGTGCTCGAGCCGAAGACGGCGCAGCTGGCCCTCCTGTTGCGCGACGCGGGCGCGGAGGTCGCGGTGTACGCGCATCCGGATGAGATCGACCCGGACGTCGCCGCCGCGTTGCGTGCACGAGGGATCCCGGTCGACGGAGACCCCGCGCTGACGGGTTCGGCCGAACGCGAAGCCGCGATCGCCTTCCTGCGCCGCGGCCATGACCTCCTGCTCGACGACGGGTCGCACCTCATCCGGCTCGCTCATGAGGAGGAACTCGTCACCGGCCTCAGAGGCGCCGCCGAGGAGACCACGAGCGGGCTCACGCCACTGCGCCTGATGGCCGAGGAAGGCCTGCTGCGCATCCCGGTGATCGCGGTGAACGACGCCCCGATGAAGACCGCCTTCGACAACCGCTACGGCACGGGTCAGTCCTGCGTGTTCGCCATCGCGGACGTGCTCGACACGGTGGGCATCGGCGTGCGCGACCAGCCGGCGGTCGTCATCGGATACGGTCCCGTCGGCGAAGGCGTCGCGGCGCACCTGCGCGCCCTCGGCGCGGCGGTCAGCATCACGGAGACCGATCCGGTGCGGGCGCTCCGTGCGGCGCACGACGGCTACGAGACCGGACGCCTGCACGCGCTGGCGCCGGGCGCCCTGGTCGTCTCCGCCACGGGCGCCCCGCACACGATCGACCCCGATACCCTGCGAGCAGCCCGGATCGTCGCTGTTGCAGGCGGCGTGCCCGGCGAAGTCGACGTGGACGTCGCGGGGCTGCTCCCTGTCGAGCTCGCCGGCACCGCGCACCCCCATCTCGAACGCGCCGGTGACGGCGCGCTCCTCATCGCGCGGGGCGGTTGCGTCAACCTCGCGGCGGCCGAGGGCAACCCGATCGAGATCATGGATCTCTCCTTCGCGGTGCAGTTGTCCGCGGTGTCGCAGTTGCTCGGCACCGTGCTGCCTGCGGGAGTGCACCCCTTCCCGTCGGAGTCCGATGAGGCGGTCGCGCGCGCTGCGCTGGCCGCACGCGGCGAGTCGCTCGACGTCCGCAGCGATGCGCAGCTCCGCGCGCAGGACGATTGGCGCTCGCCCCGCTACCGGGACGGCGCGGCATGAACGGCGTGACCCTGTACTCCGCGGGGCAAGTGTTCCCCATCACCGCGCCGCCGATCGCCGACGGGGCCGTGGCCGTGCAGAACGGCAGGATCCTGCATGTGGGCGAGCGCGCCTGGGTGCAGCGCTCCCTCGCCGACCGCGGCATCAGCCCCACGGAGGTGCACTGGCCGGGCGTGCTGATCCCCGGGCTCGTCAATGCCCACACCCACCTGCAGTACACCGGCATGGCCGAGGTCGGACAGGGCCGCTACCAGGGCTTCGACGACTGGGTCACGGCGTTCGATCCGGTGTACGAGCGCGGACGGGACTGGGCCGCCGACGCGGCGGACGGCGCCGCGACCCTGATCCGCACCGGAACGACCGCCGCCGCCGACGTCGTCACCGACAGGTCTGCGGTATCCGCCCTGCACGACGCGCGCTTGCACGGCATCACCTACTGGGAGGTGATGAGCTGGACCAACGCGGACTGGGCCCGCACCGGGCGGCGTCAGGTCGAGGAGTCGCTCGATGCACTGCCCACGCCTCCGGGCACCGGGCTGTCGCCGCACGCCCCGTACTCGCTCGACATCGAGCCCCTTCTGGAGATCCCCGACATCGTCCGGGAGCGCGGCAGCCGGATCCACATCCACCTCGGCGAGGCCGCGTTCGAGAGCGAGTTCGCGCACGACAAGGCCCACGCCTGGCACACGGCCGGGCTCGCGAGCTTCCAGGAGCTGCGCGACGCGGGCTTCGGCACCAGCGCGACCGAGTTCGTGGACCAGCTCGGCGTGCTCGGGCCCGACTGCCACATCGCACACGGCGTCTACATGAGTGCCCGCGACCGAGCCATCCTGCGCGAGCGCCACACGAGCGTGGCGCTGTGTCCCCGCTCGAATGCGGTGATCGGACTGGAGGAACCGCCGATCGCGGCCTATCTGCGCGAGGGCAACCCGATCGCCGCGGGTACGGACTCGCTCTCGTCCAGCCCTTCGCTCGACCTGCTCGCCGACGTCGCAGAGCTCGCCCGCATCGCCCGATCCCAGGGGTACACCGATCGAGACCTGCACGCACGGCTCCTGAACGCCGCGACCCTCGGCGGCGCGCACGCCATGGGGATCGACGTCGGCCCGGACCGCACCGGCTACCTCGCCGTCGGCGCCCTCGCGGATCTCGCGTTCTTCGACGTCGCGCCCGGTGCCGACGCGGTCGCCGAGCTCGTGGAGGCCGGGGCAGGGCGCTCCGCCGCGACCGTGATCGCCGGCGAGGTCCGCCACGCGACGACCGCCTTCGAGACCCCCTGACCGCCCGCATCGGAGATCCCCTATGACTGCGCCCACCCCCACGACCGCGATCCGCCTCGGTCTCGAGCCGCACCCCGAAGGCGGCTGGTTCCGTCGCACCTGGACGAGTCCGATCCCGATCGAGACCGCGGGTGGCACGCGCCCCGCAGCCACCTGCATCCACTACCTCCTCACCCCGGAGGAATCCAGCGCCTGGCACGTCGTCACCAGCGACGAGCTCTGGCTGTGGCACGGTCCCGGTCGTCTCGAACTCAGTCTCGGCGGATCCGCTGCCGCGCCGGGAGACGCCGAGACCATCGTGCTCGGCCCCGACGAGGCCGCACAGGTGCTCGTTCCCGCCGGGATGTGGCAGGCCGCTCGTCCGATGGATGACCGAGAGGTCCTGGTCTCCTGTTTCGTTTCGCCGGGTTTCGACTTCGCCGACTGGCGACTCGCCGATTCCTCTACGGTATGAACGGGGCACCTGCGCCTGCAGTCACACCCGTCCGCCCCCGCACCCGCATCTCAGGAGTCTCCGTGTCCCTCGCACCCGCTCTGCGCCGCGTCGCGCTCGTCTCGACGATCGCCGCCGCCGCGCTGTCCCTCGCCGCCTGCAGCGGCTCCGCCGCGTCCGCCCCGTCCGCGGGCGCCGATGCCACCGGCGCGGCTCTGCAGACCGTCACGGCGGGGAAGCTGACGATCGCCACCGGCGACCCCGACTACGAGCCCTGGTTCGTGGACAACGACCCGTCCAACGGCAAGGGCTTCGAGGGCGCCGTCGCCCACGCCGTCGCCGCGGAGCTGGGCTTCTCGGACAAGCAGATCGTGTGGACGCGCACCGGCTTCGATGCCGCGATCGCCCCGGGGCCCAAGGACTGGGACCTCAACATCCAGCAGTTCTCGATCTCCGAGGACCGCAAGAAGGCCGTGGACTTCTCGTCGTCGTACTACACCACCACGCAGGCGGTCGTCGCGGCGAAGGGCACCCCTGCTGCCTCGGCCACGAGCGTCGCCGATCTCAAGAAGGCCAAGGTCGGCGTCGCGACCGGCACGACGAGCTACACCGTGGCGAAGGCGCAGCTCGGCACCGGCGACCTCAGCGTGTTCAACTCGGTCGACGACGTCGTGCAGGCGCTCAAGGGCGGCCAGATCGACGCGATGATCACCGACCTGCCCGGTGCGTTCTACGTGACCGCGGCGCAGCTCGAGAACGCCTCTGTGGTCGGGCAGTTCGCCGACGACAAGGGCGGCGACCAGTTCGCGTTCGTGCTCCCGAAGAACTCCTCGCTCACGCCGGCGGTGACGAAGGCCGTCGACACGCTGCAGAAGAACGGCACCATCGCCGAGCTGCAGAAGAAGTGGCTCAGCGAGGCCGTGAACGTCCCCGTCCTGAAGTGACCGCTCCCCTGGCCGAGGCGGCGTGGCAGCCGAGCACGCTCGAGCTGTCCCGTCGCGCTCTGCGACGGCGGGCGACCGTGCGATCCGTCCTGCTCGCGCTGCTGAGCAGCGTGGCGGTCGCGGTGGTGCTCGTCATCGTGATCGCCAACACCCCGGGCTGGAAGGTCGTCCGCGAGACGTTCTTCGACCCGAAGGTCGCGCTCGCGAGCGTGGGCCCGATCTTCCAGGGCCTGCTCCTGAACATCCTCGTGCTCGTGATCTCCGCCGTGTGCGTGGCGCTGCTCGGCACCCTGCTCGCGGTGCTGCGCTCGCTGCGCGGTCCCGTGTTCTTCCCGCTGCGGCTGCTCGCCGCGGCGTACACGGACTTCTTCCGCGGCGTGCCACTGCTGATCGTGCTCTACCTGGTGGGTTTCGGGATCCCGGCGCTCATGATCTTCCCGCGCATGCCCGCGATGTTCTGGGGCACGATCGCCCTCGTCATCAGCTATTCGGCATACGTCGCCGAGGTGCTCCGTGCGGGAATGGAGGCCGTGCACCCGTCGCAGCGGGTCGCGGCACGGTCGCTCGGTCTCACGCACGGGCAGACCCTGCGGATCGTGGTGATCCCGCAGGGTGTGCGCAAAGTGGTCCCGGCGCTCATGAACGACTTCGTCTCGATGCAGAAGGACGTGGGTCTCATCTCGGTCCTCGGCGCGATCGATGCGGTCCGCGCGGCGCAGCTGCAGGTCGCCGAGACGTTCAACTTCACGCCGTACATCGTCGCCGGGCTCTTCTTCGTGATCCTGAGCTGGCCGATGATCCGGCTCACCGACGTCGTCACCGCGCGTCTCAACAAGCGCGAGCAGGCCGGAGGGATCGTATGACCGCACCCGTGATCGAGGCGCTCGGCGTCCGCAAGCGCTTCGGCGACCACGACGTGCTGCGAGGCATCGACCTCGCGGTCGACGCGCACGAGGTCGTCGTGCTGATCGGCGCGTCCGGATCCGGAAAGTCCACGCTGCTGCGCACGATGAACCTGATCGAACGCGTCGATGACGGGCAGATCCTGCTCTCGGGGACGGACATCACGGATCCCCGGATCGATGCGGATGCGATCCGCGCGCGGATCGGGGTCGTGTTCCAGCACTTCAACCTGTTCCCTCACCTCACCGTGCTCGACAACGTCACCCTCGCCGCGCGCCGCGTGCACCGCTTGCCCAGGGCCGAGGCCGCGCGGCGCGGCCGTGAGCTGCTGACGGCCCTCGGTCTGGGCGACAAGGCGGATGCCTACCCCGATCGCCTCTCGGGCGGCCAGCAGCAGCGCGTCGCTATCGTGCGCGCGATCCTCACCGACCCCGAGCTGCTGCTCCTGGACGAGATCACGAGTGCGCTCGACCCTCAGCTCGTCGGCGAGGTGCTGGATCTGGTCCGTGAGCTCAAGGGGCGCGGGACGACGATCCTCATGGCCACGCACGAGATGTCCTTCGCGCGCGAGGTCGCCGACCGGGTCGTGTTCCTCAAGGACGGCGTGCTCGTCGAGCAGGGGCCGCCCGCGCAGATCTTCGACGCGCCGCAGCATCCCGCGACCGCGGAGTTCCTCGCCCGCGTCCCCCACTGAAGAGTCCTCGCGGGCTGAGCGGCCCGCCGCAGGGCCTGCTCAGCCCGCGGAGGACGGGCGGATCTCGGTCCACTCGGCGTACTTCGGCCGCCGGCCGTCGCCGGAGGACCGACGCGTCACCCGGCGCTTGATCCAGGGCCCGACATGCCGTCGGTAGTACGCGGCCGTACTGAGCGGCTCCTCCTCCGGCACCTCACGGGCATGCCACCACTCCCCCGGAGCTCCGGCGCCGACGGCGTCGAGAACCCGTGCGGCGACGCGATGGTGGCCGTTCGCATTCATGTGCAGGCGGTCCTCCGCCCAGTACTCGGGGCGGCTGAGCTCATGATCGGGCCAGTTCAGCGCCTGCAGCACGTCGGACCTGTCCTGGATCCTGCGGAGCACCGCGGCGGACAACTCGTCGCCGCGACGCTGGATGAGCGAGGTCAGCGGCAGCTGGGCAGACGGGTTCGCCCCGGAGAGCACGATGAGCGTCGTGCCGGCCTCGTCGCACCGGCGCAGCACGCGTGTGAAGGCGTCGGCGATGTGCTCGATGTCCGCCTTCGGGCGCAGCATGTCGTTGCCGCCGGCGTTGAACGACAGATGCGTCGGCTTCAGCGCGAGGGCCGGCTCGAGCTGCTCCTCGACGACCGGCCAGGCGAGCCGGCCGCGGATCGCGAGATTCGCGTACTCGATCGGTTCGCCGATCGCCTCGGCCCAGCCCATCGCCGCGAGGTTCGCCCACCCTCGGACGGTGCCGTCGGGCAGCTCATCGCCGACGCCTTCGCTGAACGAGTCTCCGATGGCGACGAAACGGACCATGCTCATCCCTCAAGCCTACGACGCCGTCGTGGCGTGCTTTCAGTCGTCGGCGAGCATCGCCCGCACGCGCGGGATCACCTCGGTGCCGTAGAGCTCGATGCTGCGCATCATCGCCTCGTGGGGAAGAGGGCCGGACGCGTACTTGAGCTCGAACCGGCCGATGCCGAGGGTCCGCACCGTGTCGACGATCTTCCGCGCGACGCGATCCGGAGAGCCGCTGTACATCGCGCCTTCGGGACCCACGTCGTTCTGGAATCGCGCACGGCTGTACGCGGGCCATCCGCGCTCCCGGCCGATGGTGTTGTTCATCGCCTCCATGCCCTCATAGGCCGCTTCCCACGCCTCGGCATCGGTGTCGGCGATGTGTCCGGGCGAATGCACCGAGATCGGGTGCACGGTGGTGCCGAAGGCCGCAGTGGAGCGGTGATACAGGTCGACGAACGGCCTGAAGCGTGCTGCCGCGCCGCCGATGATCGCGAGAGTGAGCCCCAGGCCGTGGCGTGCGACGCGGACCACGGACTCCGGCGAGCCGCCGACGCCGACCCAGGTGCGCAGGCCGTTCTCGGTCTTCGGGAAGACATCCGCGTTCTCGAGCGGTGCCCGCACGGTCCCCTGCCAGGTGACCGGCTCCTCCTTGAGGAGTTCGACGAACAGTTCGAGCTTCTCCTCGAAGAGGCGGTCGTAGTCGCGCAGGTCGTAGCCGAAGAGCGGGAACGACTCTGTGAAGGACCCCCGGCCGAGCACGACCTCGGCGCGCCCGTGGGAGAGCGCGTCGAGCGTCGCGAAGCGCTCATACACGCGCACCGGGTCGTCGGACGACAGCACCGTCACTGCGGTGCCGAGGTGGATCCGCTCCGTGCGGGACGCGATCGCGGCGAGCACCATCTCGGGGCTCGACACGGCGAATTCCCGCCTGTGGTGCTCCCCCACGCCGAAGTAGTCGACGCCGACCTTCTCGGCGCGCACGGCCTGCGCGACGATGTTGCGGATCGTCTGCGCGCCGCTCAGCATCTCCCCATCGGCCCCGCGGCTCACATCGCCGAACGTGCCCAGTCCGAACTGCAGATCCATCCCTGCCCCTTTCGTATTCAAGCGAATGAACCTTCCAGGGGCAGGGTGCATTCCCGCGCGGGGATGCGGATCTCAGCCGACCTGGAAGACCGAACGCAGCGTGTCGAGTCCGACACCGCCCATGTCGAGCGCGCGCTTGTGGAACGCCTTGATGTCGAAGGCGTCGCCCTCGCGCTCCTTGACGGCGTCGCGGACCTGCTCCCAGATGCGCTGGCCGACCTTGTACGACGGCGCCTGTCCGGGCCAGCCGAGGTAGCGGTTGACCTCGAACTGGCGGAACTCATCGGACATGTTCACGTTGCGGCGCATCATGTCGAGGGCGTAGTCGTGGTCCCACACGCCCTCGCCGTCGAGGCGCGGCTTGCCGAGGTGCACGCCGATGTCGAGCACGACGCGCAGGGCGCGCATGCGCTGCCCGTCCAGCATGCCGAGCCGGTCGGCCGGATCGTCGAGGTAGCCGAGCTGCTCCATCAGGCGCTCCGCATAGAGGGCCCACCCCTCGGCGTGACCGGAGGTGCCCGCGAGGACGCGCCGCCAGGTGTTCAGCTCCGCGCGGTTGTAGGTGGCCTGCGCGATCTGCAGGTGATGCCCCGGAACGCCCTCGTGGTAGACGGTGGTCAGCTCGCGCCAGGTGTCGAACTCGGTGACGCCCTCCGGCACGGACCACCACATGCGACCGGGCCGGGAGAAGTCGTCCGTCGGGCCCGTGTAGTAGATCCCGCCCTCCTGGGTCGGCGCGATCATGCACTCGAGTTCGCGGATCTGCTCCGGGATATCGAAGTGCGAGGCGCCGAGCTCGGCGATCGCCCGGTCGCTGGTCTCCTGCATCCAGCGCTGCAGCGCCTCGGTGCCCACGAGCTTGCGCGCGGGGTCCGCCTCCAGGTGGGCGACGGCCTCCTCGACGGTGGACCCGGGCAGGATCTCGTTCGCGATCGCGGTCTGCTCGGCCACCATGCGGGCGAGCTCTTCACGGCCCCACTCGTACGTCTCGTCGATGTCGATCGTCGCACCCAGGAAGCGGCGCGAGGACAGGGCGTACAGCTCGCGGCCGACCGCGTCCTGCTCCCCGGCGACCGGGGCGAGCTCCGCGCTGAGGAAGGAGCGCAGCCCGTCGTACGCGACGCGGGCGGCTGCAGAACGGTCGGCGAGTTCGCGGGCGAGGCTCGCGGGGAGCTGCCCCTCGTCGGTCGCCGCATCGGCGACGAATGCGGCGAAGAAGCCGTCGTCCGCGGTGTAGCGGGCGATCTGCGTGGCGACCTCGACGACCTGACGTCGCGCGGGCACGACGCCCTGGGCGATGCCCTCGCGGAGCGTCTCGACATAGCCGTCCAGCGCGGCGGGGATCGCGCCGAGGCGTTCGGCGATGACGCTCCAGTCGTCGGCCGTCGCCGTGGGCATGAGGTCGAAGGCCTGGCGCACGTTCTGCGCGGCGGACTCGATGACGTTCAGATCGCGCAGGTGCCACTGGGCGTCATGCTGCTCGATGGAGAGCCGGAGCTCGGCGGAGAGATCCGTCTTGGTGATGCGGTCGATCTCGTCGACGGGCTCCTGCGCGTCGAGCTCTGCGAGGACGCGGCGGGTCTCCGCGATCGCGTGCTCATGGCCGGCGGGGCTGAAGTCGTCGAGGCGGCCGTTGACCTCGTTGCGTCCGATGTAGGTGCCGAGGATCGGCGAGAGCTCGGCAAGGGTGTCGACCCAGCCCTCCGCGATCCGATCGATGGTGGAGGGCGTGCGCGTCGTGGGCTGCTCTGCGGTCATCCCCTGAGCCTATCCACGGAACGGGTCCCGCTCCATGGAACGACGCGTCCTCGAGGGATGCGTCGCGGAGCGGGGCCCGTCACCGGTGATCGGTCAGTGCGCGGCCTCGTTCCAGTCGGCGCCGCGGCCGACCTGCACGTCGAGCGGGACGGACAGCTCGGCGGCGCCCCCCATCCGGTCGCGCACGATCCGCTCCGTCGCGTCCCACTCCCCCGGAGCGACCTCGACCACGAGTTCGTCGTGGATCTGCAGCAGCACGCGCGAGGACAGTCCCTGTTCGACGAGGTCGGCGTGAATGCGGAACAGGGCGATCTTCATGATGTCGGCGGCGCTGCCCTGAATGGGGGCGTTGAGCGCCGCGCGCTCGGCGTTCTCACGCAGCACGCGGTTGGGGCTGACGAGGTCGGGGAACGGCCGACGGCGCCCGAAGATCGTCTCCGTGTAGCCGACTTGCTTCGCCGCGAGCACGGAGGCGCGCAGGTAATCGCGCACGGCGCCGAATCGGGCGAAGTACTCCATCATGAGCTGCTTCGCCTCGGACTGCTCGATGCGCAGCTGCTTGGACAGGCCGAAGGCACTGAGTCCGTAGACCAGGCCGTAGGACATCGCCTTGACCTTGGTGCGCATCGCGGGGCTGACCTCTTCCGGCTCGACCCCGAAGACGCGCGCGCCGACGAAACGGTGCAGATCCTCCCCGGAGTTGAACGCCTCGATGAGCCCTTCGTCGCCCGACAGGTGCGCCATGATGCGCATCTCGATCTGCGAGTAGTCCGCGGTGAGCAGCGTCTCGTAGCCCTCGCCGACCTGGAACGCGCTGCGGATCCGCCGGGACTCCTCGGTGCGCACCGGGATGTTCTGCAGGTTCGGATCGGTGCTGCTCAGCCGGCCCGTCTGGCTGCCGGTCTGCACGTAGGTGGTGTGGATGCGGTGGTCGGCGCGGATCGCGGTGTCGAGGGACTCGATGATCTGCCGGAGCTTCGTGGCCTCGCGGTGCTGCAGCAGCAGATCGAGGAACGGGTGCGGGTTGCTCTCCTGCAGGTCGGCGAGCACGGCCGCGTCGGTCGAGTATCCGGTCTTGGTCTTGCGCGTCTTCGGCAGCTCGAGCTGCTCGAAGAGCACCTCCTGCAGCTGCTTGGGCGATCCGAGGTTCACCTCCCGCTCGATGATCGCGAACGATTCCTCGGCGATGCGGCTCGCTCGCTCCCCGAGCTCCTGCGAGAAGCCGGAGAGGATCTCGTGCGAGACGGCGACGCCGGCGAGCTCCATGTCGGCCAGCGTGATGAGGGTCGGCAACTCGATCTCGCGCAGCACGCGGTCGACGCTCTCCGGCACATCGGCGCGGAGCGCCGTCGCGACCCGCGCCGCGAACCAGGCGAGCTGCGCGGGCGAGGCGCCCTCGGTCTCGGGCACGAGCTGGCTCGGATCCGCCTCCGGGAGCTTCTCGCCGAGGTAGCGGTCCACGAGATCCGCGAGCGTCTTGTCGGGGTAGCTCGGACGGAGCAGCCAGCCGGCGAGGTTGGTGTCGTAGGCGAGACCCCCGAGCCGGACCCCGGCGGTGTGCAGCCCCTTCACCTGCGGCTTGGCGTCGTGGAAGATCTTCGGCGCATCGGAGGCGAGCCAGTCCGCGAGGGCGGACTGCACCTGCGGCGACCAGGAGAACTCGACCAGGTCGTCGCCGTGCGCGAGACCCACGCGCTGCGGCAGACCGCCGGCAGTGGTCACCTCGACGGCGATATCGCCGGTGGCCTTCTCGAGCCAGGTCGCGATGCCCTCGGCGGCGAGCTCGACCGCGGCCGGGACGGCGACGGTGGCTGCGGCCTCCTCTTCGGGGGCGTCCTCCCCGACGGCCTCGAAGACGCGCGGCAGCAGCGTGCGGAACTCGAGGCGCGCGAAGATGTCGCGCACGGCCTGCGCGTCGATCGGACGGGTCTCGAGGTCGGCGGGTCCGACCGGGAGCTCCACGTCCTGTAGAAGGCGGTTGAGCTTGCGATTGCGTCGCACGTCCTCGATATGGTCGCGCAGGTTCCCGCCCACGACGCCCTTGATCTCTCCGGCCCGCTCGAGCAGTTCGTCGAGCGTGCCGAACTGCGTCAGCCACTTGACCGCCGTCTTCTCCCCCACCTTCGGCACGCCGGGCAGATTGTCGCTGGTCTCGCCGACGAGCGCCGCGATGTCGGGGTACTGCTCGGGACGCACGCCGTACCGCTCCTGCACCGCGATCGGGTCGTACCGCTTGAGCTGGGACACCCCCTGCACGTTCGGATAGAGCAGCGTGACCCGGTCGTTCACGAGCTGGATCGTGTCGCGGTCGCCCGAGACGACGAGGACGTCGTAGCCCTGCTCCGAGCCCTGGGCGGCGAGCGTCGCGAGGATGTCGTCGGCCTCGATGCCCTCCTTTGTGAGCACCGGGATCGACATCGCCGCGAGGCAGTCCTGCAGGAGCGGGATCTGCCCGCGGAACTCCGAAGGCGTCTCGGAGCGCGTGGCCTTGTACTCCGGATACTCGTCGGTGCGGAACGAGTGCCGCGAGGTGTCGAAGGCGATCGCCATATGGGTCGGCCGCTCCGCCTTGATGAGGTTCACCAGCATCGACAGGAAGCCGTAGATGGCGTTCGTGTGCTGGTTGTCCTTGGTGGTGAAGTTCTCCACCGGAAGGGCGAAGAACGCCCGGTATGCGAGCGAATGGCCGTCGACGACCATGAGGGTAGGCTTTGCGGAGTCCGTCACGATTCCAGCCTAACGACCCCGGCGGACATCGAATCGAGGAGGACCCGCGTGAGCGAGCAGGTCGACGCGGGCACCGCGCGGACGAGCCCCGGACTGGAGTGGGCGACCGAGCGCGGCATGGGCGCTCTCGCCGAGAAGATGGGCCTGAGCTGGGTCGAGTTCTCGGTGGACCGCTGCGTCGCGACGATGCCCGTCGAGGGGAACACCCAGCCGGTCGGTCTGATGCACGGCGGCGCGTACGTGGTGCTCGGCGAGTCCCTGGGCTCGATGGCGGCCAACCTGCACGCGGGACCAGGCCGGCTCGCGGTCGGCGTCGACATCAACGCCACGCACACCCGCTCGGCCACCAGCGGCGTGGTGACCGGGGTGTGCACGCCGATCCACCTCGGGCGCAGCGTCACCGTGCACGAGATCGCCGTGAGCGACGAGCAGGGACGGCGCTGCTCGACGATCCGCATCACGAACATGATCAAGGATCTGCCCGCCACCTGATCGTTCAGACGGCGCGGTCCGGGACGTCCTCGAAGATGCGCTGGAACAGCACGTGGTCCTGCCACTCCCCGGCGATGCGCAGATAGCGCGGCGCGAGCCCGATCTCCGTGAAGCCGGTCGCCCGCAGCACACGCTGCGAGGCCTCGTTGTGCACGAGGGTCGCGGCCTGGACCCGATGGAGTCCCAGATCGTCGCGTGCGAGCGCGCAGACCGCGTCCACAGCGCGGCGCATGAGTCCGCGTCCCGCGAACCCTCCGTCGATCCAGTAGCCGAGGTGGGCGCTCCAGAACGCCCCGCGGACGATGTCGCTGAGGTTCACCCGCCCGACGATGCGGTGGTCGCCGTCCTCGAGGACATAGGCGGCGCCACGACCGTCTGCGACGGAGCGCAGGGTCTCGGCGACCAGCCGGTGCTGACGTGCCGCGGTGAAGAAGTCGTCGGAGCGCAGCGGCTCCCACGGCTCGAGATGCACGCGGTTCCGGCTGTACGCCGCTGCGAGCTCCTCGCCGTCGCCGGCCAGGAGCGGACGGAGCAGGATCCCGTCGCCGAGATCCATGCCGCTATTTCTTCGGAGCCAGCTGCTCGATGATCGCCTTCGCGACGTCCTGCATCGTGAGGCGGCGATCCATCGACGCCTTCTGGATCCAGCGGAACGCCTCGGGCTCGGAGAGCCCCATCTTCTCGTTCAGCAGGCCCTTGGCGCGATCGACGAGCTTGCGGGTCTCGAAGCGCTCGACCATGTCGGCGACCTCGGCCTCGAGCGTGATGATTTGCTCGTGGCGGGCGAGGGCGATCTCGATCGCCGGCAGGAGGTCGTTCGGCGTGAACGGCTTCACGACGTAGGCCAGCGCGCCGGCCTCGCTGGCACGCTCGACGAGCTCCTTCTGGCTGAAGGCGGTGAGCAGCACGACGGGCGCGATGTTGCCCTTGTGCAGCTTCTCCGCAGCGCTGATGCCGTCCAGCTGGGGCATCTTCACGTCCATGATGACGAGGTCGGGGCGCAGCTCGGTGGCCAGCTGCACCGCGGTCTCCCCGTCTCCGGCCTCGCCGACCACGTCGAAACCGTTGTCGCGGAGGATCTCGACGATGTCGAGGCGGATCAGCGACTCGTCCTCGGCGACGACGACGCGTCGCGGAGCGGACGAGGCGGGCTGCTCAGGCTGCTGCTCTTCAGTCACGGATCCATCCTACTGGACAGGAGTTTCGGATCTTGTGAACCACGGGGTGCCGGTGCCGTCTCGGAGCGACCTGACGGCCGCTCCGAGACGCTCTCGGTGCCGGCGGTGGGACTCGAACCCACACGTCCTCTCGGACAAAGCATTTTGAGTGCTCCGCGTCTGCCATTCCGCCACGCCGGCCCGGATCGACTGTAGCGCACCCGGGGATGCGACGAGGGCCGGTCCCCGCGGGAACCGGCCCTCGTACGCGCGTCCTACTTGGCCTGGTAGGCCGGAGCGGCACCGTGAACGGTGTCGCCGACCCGGTGGATGCGCAGGTCGTTCGTGGATCCGACGATCCCGGGAGGGGATCCGGAGATGACCACGACCTTGTCGCCCACCTCCGCGAGGCCGGAACCGAGCAGGTGCTCGTCGACCTGGTGGAACATCATGTCCGTGTGCGGCACGAAGTTCACCAGGCTCGTGCGGACGCCCCAGGTCACGGCCAGACGGCGGCGGATGGCCGGGTCGGGCGTGTACGCGAGCATCGGGATGCGCGAGCGCAGGCGCGACAGGCGCCGCGCCGAGTCGCCCGACTGGGTGAACACGCAGAGGAACTTCGCCTCGACGAACTCGGCGACCTCCAGGGCCGCGAGCGTGATCGCTCCGCCCTGGGTGCGCGGCTTGGTCGTGAGCGGGTGGATGCGCTCCAGGCCGTGGTCCTCGGTGGACTCGATGATCCGCGCCATGGTCTCCACGACGATGACGGGGTACTCCCCCACGCTGGTCTCGCCGGACAGCATGACCGCGTCGGCGCCGTCGAGGACGGCGTTGGCGACGTCCGAGGTCTCGGCGCGCGTCGGCACCGGGCTGGAGATCATCGACTCGAGCATCTGCGTCGCGACGATGACGGGCTTCGCCATGCGGCGGGCGAGCTCGACGGCCTGCTTCTGCACGATCGGGACCGCCTCGAGGGGCAGCTCGACACCGAGGTCCCCACGGGCGACCATGATGCCGTCGAACGCGTCGACGATGCCCTCGAGGTTGTCGACGGCCTGCGGCTTCTCGATCTTCGCGATGACCGGGACGCGCACGCCCTCCTCAGCCATGATCTCGTGCACGCGGGTGACGTCGGCCGCGTCGCGGACGAACGACAGGGCGATGAGGTCGGCGCCGGTGCGCAGACCCCAGCGCAGGTCGTCCTCGTCCTTCTCGCTCAGCGCCGGGACGCTGACGGCGACGCCGGGCAGGTTGATGCCCTTGTTGTTGGACACCGCACCGGCCACGATCACGCGGGTGGTCACGACCGTGCCGTCCGTCTCCACGACCTCGACGCGGACCTTGCCGTCGTCGATGAGCAGGAAGTCGCCCGGCTTGACGTCCTGCGGGAGGCCCTTGAAGGTCGTCCCGCAGATCTCCTTGTTGCCGAGGATGTCCTCGGTCGTGATCTTGAAGATGTCGCCGACGGCGAGCTCGTAGGGACCTGCCTCGAACTTGCCGAGACGGATCTTCGGGCCCTGCAGGTCGACGAGGACGGCGACCGCTCGGCCGGAGTCCTCCGCGGCGCGGCGGACGTTGGCGTAGTTGTTCTCGTGCACGGAGTAGTCCCCGTGGCTGAGGTTCAGTCGGGCGACGTCGACGCCCGCATCGATGAGGGCCCGCACCGTCTCATACGTCGAGGTTGCGGGGCCGAGTGTGGCCACGATCTTGGCACGTCTCAATGCGTTCTCCGATAAGTGTCAGGGGGATGGAATAAAGGGCCACGCTGCCGGGCCCAGCCTACGCGGGCTGGACCCCGATCGCGACATCCGACGGGCGGACCGGCGCGGGCAGCACGGTCTGTCCCATGAGGTGCCGGTCGACGGCGGCGGCCGCGGCGCGGCCCTCGGCGATGGCCCACACGATCAGGGACTGGCCGCGTCCCGCATCGCCGGCGACGAACACGCCCGGGATGGTCGACGCATAGTCCTCATCGCGGCGGAAGGCGCCGCGCTCGGTGCGCTGCGGGCCGTCCTCGCCGTACGCCTCGTACTCGGGACCGGTGAAGCCCATCGCGATGAGCACGAGGTCCGCCGGGATCTCGCGCTCCGTGCCGCTCTTCGGAACCCGGCGCCCGTCCACGAACTCGGTCTCGGCGACGCGCAGTGCGCGCACCTCGCCCGCCTCGTTGCCGAGGAACTCGACGGTGGAGGCGAGGTACTGCCGCTCGCCGCCCTCCTCGTGCGCCGAGGAGACCTCGAACACGGTCGGCATCATCGGCCAGGGCTGGTGCTCCGGCCGGCCGGACGACGGCTGACGGCCGATCGCGAGGTTCGTCACGCTGAGCGCGCCCTGACGGTGCGCGGTGCCGATGCAGTCGGCGCCGGTGTCGCCGCCGCCGATCACGATCACGTGCTTGCCCTCGGCGGTGATCTGGTTCGAGACCGGATCCCCGGCGACCGCCTTGTTCGACTCGACCAGGTACTCCATCGCGAAGTGCACGCCGTCGAGGTCGCGTCCGGGGATCGCGAGCTCGCGCGGCAGGGTCGCCCCGGTCGCGATCACCACGGCGTCGTACCGGGTGCGCAGATCGGCCCAGCTGATGTCGGTGCCGATGTTCACACCCGCGCGGAAGCGGGTGCCCTCCTCGGACATCTGCCGCAGGCGCGCATCGAGGTGCGACTTCTCCATCTTGAAGTCGGGGATGCCGTACCGCAGCAGACCGCCGATGCGGTCGTCCCGCTCGAAGACGGCCACGGTGTGCCCGGCACGGGTGAGCTGCTGGGCGGCGGCGAGGCCGGCCGGGCCGGATCCGACCACGGCGACCGTCTTGCCGGTGAGGCGGGCCGGCGGCTGCGCCTCGACCCAGCCCGACGCGAACGCCTCGTCGATGATCGAGACCTCGATCTGCTTGATCGTGACGGCCGGCTGGTTGATGCCCAGCACGCACGCGCTCTCGCAGGGCGCGGGGCACAGCCGCCCGGTGAACTCCGGGAAGTTGTTCGTCGCGTGCAGGCGGTCGATCGCGGCGCGGCCCTCGCCGCGCCAGGTGAGGTCGTTCCACTCGGGGATCAGGTTGCCCAGGGGGCAGCCCTGGTGGCAGAACGGCACGCCGCAGTCCATGCACCGGCCGGCCTGGCGGCGGAGCACGGCCGAATCACCCGGCTCGTACACCTCCTTCCAGTCCATGATGCGGACCGGGACGGGCCGGCGTGCGGGGAGCTCGCGCTCCGTGACGGTCAGGAAGCCCTTGGGATCAGCCACCGGTCACCTCCAGGATGCGGGTCCAGACGATGGAGCCGTCGGGATCGATCCCCTCGGCCTCTGCCTCTGCGCGGGTGCGCAGCACGGCGGCGTAGTCCCGCGGCAGGATCTTCGTGAAGGCGGCGGCGAAATCGTCGTCCGCCAGGATCGACGCGGCGAGCGGGGATCCGGTGCGCTCCACGTGCTGGGCGAGCAGCTCGCGGAGCTCCTGCGCATCCACCTCGTCGAGCGGGAGGAGCTCCAGCTCGCCCGAGCCCAGCGACAGCGGGTTCACGCGCTCGACCTGCAGGTCGTGCACGTAGGCGATCCCGCCGGACATGCCGGCGCCGAGGTTGCGGCCCGTGCTCCCCAGGATCACCGCGACGCCGCCGGTCATGTACTCCAGCGCGTGGTCGCCCACGCCTTCGGCGACCGCGGTCGCCCCGGAGTTGCGGACCAGGAAGCGCTCGCCGACGACGCCCGAGATGTGGATCGTGCCGCTCGTCGCGCCGTAGCCGATCACGTTGCCCGCGATCACATTGCGGTGCGGTTCGAACGTCGCGCCGTGGTGCGGTCGGATCGCGATCTCCCCGCCCGAGAGGCCCTTGCCGACGTAGTCGTTGGCGTCGCCCTCCAGGGAGATGGAGATGCCCCGTGGGAGGAACGCCCCGAGGGACTGACCGGCGGTGCCGTGCAGAGAGATGCCGATCGTGCCCGCGGGCAGCCCCTCACCGCCGTGCTGCACCGTGACCTCGTGGCCGAGCATGGTGCCGACGGCGCGCTCGGTGTTGCGGATCGGCAGGTCGAAGGAGACGGGCGCACCCTGTGCGATCGCCTCGCGCGCGGCCGCGAGCAGCGGGGCGTCGAAGTGCTTCTCCAGTTCGTGATCCTGCGTGCGCGCGCTGCGGCGCGGCTCATCGGCGGGGAACGCGGGCCCCTCGAGCACCGGGGCGAGGTCGAGGCCGTCCGCCTTCCAGTGCCTGATCGCGGCATCCGTGCGGAGCAGGTCCGCGCGTCCCACGATCTCCTCGAGGCTGCGGAAGCCGAGCGCGGCGAGGTGCTCGCGCACCTCCTCCGCGATGAACTCCATGAAGTTCACGACGAACTCGGGCTTGCCGGTGAAGCGCTCCCGCAGCACCGGGTTCTGCGTCGCGACGCCGACCGGGCAGGTGTCCAGGTGGCACACGCGCATCATGATGCAGCCGCTCACGACGAGCGGCGCCGTCGCGAAGCCGAACTCCTCCGCGCCCAGGAGCGCGCCGATGATGACGTCGCGGCCGGTCTTCAGCTGACCGTCGACCTGCACCACGACGCGGTCGCGCATGCCGTTGAGCATGAGGGTCTGCTGCGTCTCGGCGAGGCCCAGCTCCCACGGGGTGCCCGCGTGCTTGAGCGAGTTCAGCGGGCTCGCGCCCGTGCCGCCGTCGTGTCCGGAGACGAGCACGACGTCGCTGAGCGCCTTGGCGACGCCCGCCGCGACCGCGCCGATCCCGGACTGGCTGACCAGCTTGGTGTGGATCCGGGCGTTCGGGTTGGCGCGTTTCAGATCGAAGATCAGCTGCTTGAGATCCTCGATCGAATAGATGTCGTGGTGCGGCGGCGGCGAGATGAGCCCGACGCCGGGCGTCGCGTGGCGCGTGCGCGCGATCCACGGGTACACCTTCTGCGGCGGCAGCTGACCGCCCTCGCCGGGCTTGGCGCCCTGGGCGAGCTTGATCTGGATGTCGTCGGCCTCGGTGAGGTACTGGCTGGTCACGCCGAACCTGCCGGACGCGACCTGCTTGATCGCGCTGCGGCGTTCGGGGTCGACGAGGCGCTCCGGATCCTCACCGCCCTCGCCCGTGTTCGACTTCGCGCCGAGGCGGTTCATCGCGATGGCGAGCGTCTCGTGCGCCTCCTGCGAGATCGAGCCGTAGCTCATCGCACCGGTCGAGAACCGCTTCACGATCGAGGACACCGGCTCGACCTCGTCGATCGGGACCGGGGGCCGCTCCCCCGTGCGCAGCTCGAACAGCCCGCGCAGGGTCTTCAGCTCCTTGGCCTGGTCGTCCACGAGCTGTGTGTACTCGCGGAAGACGTCGTACCGGCGGGTGCGCGTCGAGTGCTGCAGACGGAACACGGTCCGCGGGTTGAAAAGGTGCGGAGAGCCGTCGCGGCGCCACTGGTACTCGCCGCCCGTCCAGAGGCGCTCGTGCGCACGCGCGGCCGCGTCCTCCGGGTAGGCGAAGTCGTGACGCGCCTGGTTCTCGGCGAAGACGTCCTCGATGCCGATGCCGCCGAGCTTGGTCTCGGTGCCGGTGAAGTACGCGTCGACGAGCTCCTGGCTGAGGCCGACGGCCTCGAACACCTGCGCGCCGGCATAGGAGCCGACCGTCGAGATGCCCATCTTCGACATGATCTTCAGCACGCCCTTGCCGAGCGCGTAGATGAGGTTGCGGACCGCCTTCTCCGGGGTGATCCCGGTGATGTATCCGGTGCGCACGAGGTGCTCGACCGTCTCCATCGCGAGGTAGGGGTTCACGGCGGACGCGCCGTAGCCGATGAGCGTCGCGACGTGGTGCACCTCGCGGACGTCACCCGCCTCGACGATGAGTCCCACCTTCATCCGATCCTCACGGCGGATGAGGTGGTGGTGCACCGCCGAGAGCATCAGCAGCGAAGGGATCGGCACGAGGTCCTTGTTGGAGTCGCGGTCGCTGAGGATGATCAGCTCCGCGCCGCCCTCGATCGCCGCGTCGACCTCGGCGCACATCTCGTCGAGGCGCTGCGCGAGCGCGTGCGGGCCCTTGTCGAAGTGGTACAGGCCCTTGATGGTCGCGCTGGAGCGCTCGGGACGCGCCCGGTCGATGTGACGGAGCTTGGCGAGCTCGTCGTTGTCGATGACGGGGAAGTCCAGCACGATCGTGCGGGCGTGATCGGGCCCCCAGGCGAGCAGGTTGCGCTCGGGGCCGAGGCCCAGCGAGAGGTTCGTGACGACCTCTTCGCGGATCGCGTCGAGCGGCGGGTTGGTGACCTGCGCGAACTGCTGCACGAAGTAGTCGAAGAGCAGTCGCGGGCGCTCCGAGAGCACGGCGATCGGCGCATCGCTGCCCATGGCGCCCAGGGGCTCGGCCCCCGTCTGCCCCATCGGGGTGAGCAGGATCCGCACCTCCTCCTCGGTGTAGCCGAAGGTGCGCTGTCGACGCGTGATCGAGGCGACCGGGTGCACGATGTGCTCGCGCTCCGGGAGGTCGGCGAGGCGCACGCGCCCCTCGTCGAGCCACTCCTGCCACGGGTGCAGGGTCGCGAGGTCGCGCTTGACCTCCTCGTCCTCGACGATGCGGCGTTGCGCGGTGTCGACGACGAACATCGTCCCGGGCTGCAGGCGCCCGCGGCGCTTGATGCGCTCGGGCTCGAACTCGAGGACGCCGGTCTCGCTGCCGATCACGACGAGGCCGTCGGTCGTCTCGGTCCACCGGCCAGGGCGCAGGCCGTTGCGGTCGAGCGTGGCGCCCACGACGGTGCCGTCGGTGAAGATGAGGGCGGCGGGGCCGTCCCACGGCTCCATCTGGTTCGCGTGGTACTCGTAGAAGGAGCGCAGATCAGGATCCAGATCCGTCTGCCGCTCCCAGGCGGCGGGCACCATCATCATGACGGCGTGCGGCAGGCTGCGGCCGGTCAGCGTGAGCAGCTCGAGCACCTCGTCGAACGAGGCGGAGTCGCTCGCGCCGTCGGTGCAGATCGGCAGCAGCGGGCGGATGTCCCCGAGCAGCTCGGACTCGAGCTGCGACTGGCGCGCCCGCATCCAGTTGCGGTTGCCGCCGACCGTGTTGATCTCGCCGTTGTGGGCGAGCATGCGCAGCGGCTGCGCGAGCGGCCACGACGGGAACGTGTTGGTGGAGTACCGGGAGTGCACGACCGCGAGTTCGGAGGCGAAGCGCTCGTCCTGGAGGTCGGGGTAGAACGGCTCCAGCTGCAGCGTCGTGACCATGCCCTTGTAGCCGAGCGTGCGCGCCGAGAGCGAGACGAAGTAGGCGCCGAGCTCGTGGCCGGCGCGCTTGCGCAGGCGGTAGGCGACGCGGTCCAGCGCGATGCCGGAGAGGGCGTCGGCGCCGCTCGATGCGGGGCGCGAGACGAACAGCTGCTCGAACGCCGGACGGGCCTCGTCTGCCAGCTTGCCGAGATGCTGGTTCGCGGTCGGGACCTCGCGCCAGCCGAGGACGGTGAGACCCTCCGCACGGGCGATCTTCTCGATCCCGGCCTTCTGCTCGCGGCGCGTGCGCGAGTCGAGCGGGAGGAAGGCCAGCCCCGCGGCGTACTCGCCGACCGGGGGAAGCTCGAAGGAGGTGACGGCCCGCAGGAACGCGTCCGGCATCTGGGTCAGGATCCCGGCTCCGTCGCCGGTTCCCGCGTCGGACCCGATGGCGCCGCGGTGCTCCAGGTTGCGCAGCGCCTCCAGGGCGAGCGCGATGATGTCGTGGCCTGGCTCCCCGCGGAGCGTCGCGACCATGGCCAGGCCGCAGGCGTCCTTCTCGAACGCGGGGTTGTACATCCCCTGCTTCGGGGGGTAGGCGCCCGAGGCGCCGTAGGGAGGCTGGAAGTACACCAGTCACCGTCCTCAGATTTCTGATGAACCCGGGGACATCATCGGCCCGCTCGTTCAGTGCGTGATTCCCGGTGGACGTGCGTCCACCGCAGCGAGGCTCCTGTCGGTGCCGTTCTCAGGGGCGGGAGACGGCGCTCGTGGCGTCCGCCTCCGCGCGATTCTCGTCGGGCTGAGGCTCGCTCAGATCGACGAAATCATCGGGGTTTTGCGATTCTACCCCAGCGCTGCTCGGCTCCCGACCCGGCTGGTACGGCGAGGGCTCGTATCCGGGGTGGCGGCGGGCCTGGACGAAGAGGATCACGATGCCGAGCACGACGCCGAACAGCGCCGCCCAGACGTTCGTGCGCAGGCCGAAGTAGATCTCGCTGGGATCGATGCGGATCGACTCCCAGACCATGCGTCCCGCGCCGTACCAGATCAGGTAGACGGCGAACAGCTTGCCCCACTGCAGGCGCAGCTTGTGGCCGAGCCAGAGCAGGAACAGGCAGCCCAGCGTGTTCCAGATCACTTCGTACAGGAAGGTGGGATGGAAAAGCGTCCCGGGGGCCAGTCCGGCAGGGAAGGCGGGGTTGGTCGACTCGATCTCGAGACCCCAGGGGAGGTCGGTGGGGAGGCCGAAGAGCTCGTGGTTGAACCAGTTGCCGAAGCGGCCGAAGGCCTGCGCGAGGATGAGGCCGGGCGCGAGGGCGTCCGCGAACGCGGAGAAGCGCACCCCGGTCCACCTGCAGCCGAGCCAGGCGCCGATCGCACCGCCGATGAGGGCGCCGAAGATCGCGATGCCGCCCTCCCAGATCGCCCAGACCGAGCCGGGCTCGAAGGGGTTCCAGGTGTTCTTGCCGGGTCCGAAGTAGAACCCGGGGTGCGTCAGCACGTGGAAGATCCGCGCTCCGATGATCGCCAGGGGCACGGCGATGATGCAGATGTCCACGACGACCCAGCGCTCCGCGCCGCGCTTGGTGAGGCGGTGGTTGGTGAGCAGCGTGGCCGCGATGATGCCGGCGATGATGCACAGCGCGTAGAAGTGGATCTGCAGCGTCCACCCGAAGATGTTCAGCGTGAAGTAGCTGACCGGCGGGCTCGGGATGCTGGCGTGCACGCCGATGAGGGCGTTCTGGAGCGCGAAGGGCATGATCACGAGTCTACGTCGTCAGGGCGCCGTCACCGTGCGCGCACGGTGCCCGTGGCGAGTTCCCGGGTGACCTCGGCGAGCCGTTCCACTCCCCCGTCCCTGAGCGCGCGCACGAGGGCCGTGCCCACGATCGCGCCATCGGCGTACTCCAGCACGCCCGCGATCTGGTCGGCCGTGGAGATGCCGATGCCGACGCAGGCGCGCCCTGCGCCGTGCTCGCGGAGCCGCCCGACGAGCGTGCGCGCGGCCTTGTCCAGCTCCGCGCGCTCACCGGTGATGCCCATGGTCGAGACCGTGTAGACGAAACCGGTCGAACTCGAGGCGACGAGGTCGAGCCGCGCGTCGGTCGAGGTCGGAGCGGCGAGGAAGACGCGGTCCAGCCCGGTGCGCTCGCTCGCGGCGATCCACTCGGGTGCCGCCTCGGGCGTGATGTCCGGGGTGATGAGCCCCGCCCCGCCCGCGGCGAGCAGGTCGTCGGCGTAGCGGTCCACGCCGTACTGCAGCACGGGGTTCCAGTACGTCATGACGACGACCGGGGCATCCACGGCGTCCGTGATGGCCTTGACAGCGGTGAACAGATCGCGCATCCGGAATCCGTTCGCGAGCGCGGCCTGCGTCGCCTCCTGGATGATCGCGCCGTCCATGACGGGATCGCTGTAAGGCGGGCCCAGCTCGATGATGTCGACGCCGTTGCGCGCGAGCGCGATCGCCGCATCGATGCTGGTCTGCAGATCCGGGTAGCCGACCGGCAGGTAGCCGATGAAGGCGCCGCGTCCCGCGTCGTGCGCGCGCTGGATGGCCTCTTCGACGCGGCTCATGCGCCGGCTCCGTTCTCCGCGGCGCCCTCGTCGTACAGTCCGAAGTACCGGGCCGCGGTGTCCATGTCCTTGTCCCCGCGCCCGGAGAGGCACACCGCGAGGATCGCGTCGGGGCCGAGCTCCTTGCCGATCCGGATGGCTCCGGCCAGGGCGTGCGCCGACTCGATCGCGGGGATGATGCCCTCGGTACGGCTGAGCAGGCGCAGGGCCTGCATGGCCTCGTCGTCGGTCGCCGGGATGTACTCGGCGCGGCCGATCGCCGCGAGCCAGGAATGCTCGGGACCCACTCCCGGGTAGTCGAGTCCGGCCGAGATCGAGTGCGACTCGATCGTCTGCCCGTCCTCGTCCTGCAACACGTAGGTGCGGGCGCCGTGCAGCACGCCGGGACGACCGCGCTCGATCGACGCCGCGTGCTTGGGCGTGTCGACGCCGTCGCCGGCCGCCTCCACGCCGTACAGGCGCACGGCCTCGTCGTCGAGGAAGGCGTCGAACATGCCGATCGCGTTGGATCCCCCGCCGACGCACGCGAGCACCGCGTCCGGCAGGCGCCCGGCCTCGTCGAGGAGCTGCTGGCGCGCCTCCTCGCTGATGATCTTCTGGAAGTCGCGCACCATCGCCGGGAACGGATGCGGTCCCGCCGCGGTGCCGAAGATGTAGTTGGTGGTCTCGACGGAGGCGACCCAGTCGCGGTACGCGTCGTTGATCGCGTCCTTGAGGGTGCGCGACCCCGTGGTCACGGGCACGACCTCCGCGCCGAGCAGGCGCATGCGCGCGACGTTGAGCGCTTGGCGCTCGGTGTCGACCTCGCCCATGTAGATCGTGCACTCCAGGCCGAACAGCGCCGCCGCGGTCGCCGTGGCGACGCCGTGCTGGCCGGCACCGGTCTCGGCGATCACCCGCGTCTTGCCCAGCCGCTGGGTGAGCAGCGCCTGTCCGAGCACGTTGTTGATCTTGTGCGAGCCGGTGTGGTTGAGGTCCTCGCGCTTGAGGAAGACCCTCGCACCGCCGGCGTGCTCGGCGAAGCGCGGCACCTCGGTGATCGGCGAAGGACGGCCGGCGTAGGAGTGCAGCAGCGTCGCGAGCTCGGACTGGAACGCCGGGTCGGCGATCGCCTCGTGGTACGCGTCGGTGAGCTCATCGATCGCGGCGATGAGCGATTCGGGCATGAAACGTCCGCCGAAATCGCCGAAGAACGGCCCCGGCTGATCGCGCAGACTCACTTCGTCTCCCTCCGATCGCTCAGTGCATCGCTTGATCCTGCCTCCAGGAAGGAATGCAGGGTGGCGACGGGGTCGCCGGTGACCAGAGCCTCGCCGATGAGCACGGCGTCGGCGCCGGCGCCGCGGTAGTGCGCGACGTCGGCAGGCGTGAGCACCGCGGACTCGGCGATCTTCACGGAGGTCGACGGAATGCGCTCGACCAGTCGGCCGAACAGGTCGCGGTCCAGCTCGAGCGTCCTCAGGTCGCGGGCGTTCACACCGATGAGGTGCGCGCCCAGGTCGATGGCGACCTCGAGCTCCTCCGCGGAGTGCGTCTCGACGAGCGGGGTCATGCCCAGTTCGAGGATGAGGGCATACAGCCGCTCCAGGTTCGCGCGGTCCAGGCCTGCCACGATGAGCAGCGCGAGGGAGGCGCCCGCCGCACGAGCCTCGAACACCTGATACGGCGTGGCGATGAAATCCTTGCGCAGGACCGGGATCTGCACGGCCGCGGTCACGGCCTCGAGGTCGGCGAGGCTGCCGCCGAAGCGGCGCTCCTCCGTGAGCACGCTGATCGCGGAGGCGCCGCCCTGCTGGTACAGGGACGCCTGCAGGGCCGGATCCGGGATCTCGGCGAGGGCTCCGCGCGACGGGCTCGCCCGCTTCACCTCGGCGATGATCTTCACCCGGTCCGCGGGCGCGAGTGCGGCGCGCACATCGAGTGCGGGTGCGCGATCGAGGGCGGCGCGCTCCACGATCGCGAGCGGACGCTCCCGCTCGCGACGGGCCGCGTCCTCGACTGCGCCGGCCGTGAGGTCGGCGAGCACCATTAGTGCGCCTTCGGCTGGTACTTCGGGCCCTTCGCGCCGTAACCGGCCTTGGAGAGCACCCAGCCCGCGATCGCGCCGATGACGATCAGCGCGACGCCCACCCACACCACCACAGGGATCTCCAGGAAGAACGCGGTCGTGCCGACGGCGAAGCCGAGCAGCATGATCACCACGGCGGTCCAAGCCGCAGGCGAGTGTCCGTGGCCGGGGTCTGCGATGGGGTTGCTCATGTTCTCCTCCGAGCGTCGGGTGTGGGTTCAAGTCTATCGGGATCGTGCCGCGCGGCGAGGACGCCGAGCGGCACGAGGCGCTGCCTGGCCTGCTGTCAGCGCGTGGGATCCGTGCCGCGGCTGAGGTCGTCCCAGCTCTCCACCGCATCGACCGGCCCGTCGTGCGGCACGGGCGCGGTGCGGTACCGCCGCCCTCCGCTGCGCCACCGGCCGGCGGTGAGCAGCGCGAGTCCGCCGCCGAGGACGAGCAGGATCCACCCCACGAGCGCCGCCCACGGCCAGGCGGTGACCGCGATGCCGTCGATGATCGCGGACAGCGCGGTGTCTCCGGCGAGCCCCGTGGCCTTGGTCAGGGCCGGGCTCACGGCGTCGAGGGGATGCTGCAGCAGGATGCGCGCCGTCAGCACGAGCATGAGGGCGCCGACGACGACCGCGATCGCCGCGAACACGCGCCGCATCACGGGAGCGACCAGTGCGATGGCCGCGCAGAGTGCGAGCGCCGTGAGGCTCAGCGGGGCGAGCACGGGCAGCGCCGCGTTGCCGGCGACCTCCAGCGGCTCTCCCCCGTCGGCGCGCCCGACCGTGAGCCAGGTCTGCGTTGAGGAGAGGATGCCGATGCCGCCGGCGAGCAGGATCAGCAGGAGGCTGGTGGACTTCGCGCGCCGCGTGAGCATCACTCGGTCGCCTGCCCGGCGTCGTCCGCCGCGCGGTCCTGCACGGCGTCCACGACCGGATCCAGATCCCTGCCGTCGAAGCAGGTCCGGGTGCCGGTGTGGCAGGCCACGCCCACCTGGTCCACGAGCAGGAGCACGGTGTCGCCGTCGCAGTCGAGTCGGGCGCCGCGCACGTGCTGCACGTGGCCGGACGTGTCGCCCTTGCGCCAGTACTGCCGGCGGGAGCGGGACCAGTAGGTGGCGCGGCCGGTCGTGAGCGTGCGGCGCAGCGCCTCCTCGTCGGCCCAGGCCATCATGAGCACCTCGAGGGTGTCCCACTGCTGCACGACGACGGGGACCAGCCCCTGGTCGTTCCAGGTGACGAGGCGCAGCTCGGCCTCGATGCGGTCGTCTGTCATCGCACTGTCACTCCCGCGGCGCTCAAGGCCGCCTTGACGTCGCCGACCGTGAGCTGGCCGGAGTGGAAGACGCTCGCGGCGAGCACGGCGTCCGCCCCTGCGGCGATGGCCGGAGCGAAGTCCTCCGCCTTCCCCGCGCCGCCCGAGGCGATCACCGGCACGCTGGAGACCTCGCGCATGAGGCGCACCAGCTCCAGGTCGAATCCGTCCTTGGTGCCGTCGGCGTCGATCGAGTTGACGAGCAGCTCGCCCGCGCCGCGCTCGATCGCCTCGCGGGCCCAGTCCAGCGCGTCCAGGTCGGTCTCGGTGCGGCCGCCATGGGTGGTCACCGCGAATCCGGAGGCCGTGCGCGCACTGCGCTTGATGTCGAGCGAGAGCACGAGCACCTGCGCCCCGAAGCGGTCGGCGATCTCGCCGATGAGTTCGGGCCGCGCGATCGCCGCGGAGTTGACGCCGACCTTGTCGGCGCCGACGCCCTGCAGTCGGGCGACGTCGTCGACCGAGCGCACCCCGCCGCCGACCGTGAGCGGCACGAACACCTCCTCCGCGGTGCGGCGCACCACGTCATAGGTCGTCGCGCGCTCGTCCACGGTCGCCGTCACATCCAGGAAGGTGATCTCGTCGGCGCCCTGAGCGGCGTAGTGCCACGCGAGCTCGACCGGATCCCCCATGTCGCGCAGGTTCTCGAAGTTCACGCCCTTGACGACCCGGCCGGCGGCCACGTCGAGACAGGGGATGACACGTGCGGTGAGCGACATCAGAGCCTCGCGGCGTGGATCGCGGTCACGAGGATCGCCCGTGCACCCAGCGCATAGAGCTGATCCATGACCTGGTTCATGCCACGGCGCGGGATCATCACCCGCACGGCGACCCAGGCCGGATCCCGCAGCGGGGACACGGTGGGCGACTCGCGCCCGGGAGCGATCGCGGCCGCCTGCTCGACCAGATCGGCGGGCAGGTCGTAGTCCAGGAGCACGAAGCGGTGGGCGACCATCACCCCGCGAAGGCGCCGCAGCAGCTTCTCGGTGCCCTCGGCATCGCCCGGACGGCTGATCAGTACGGCCTCGGACTCGATGATCACCGGTCCGAAGATCTCCAGACCGGCCTGACGGAGGGTCGTCCCGGTCTCGACGACGTCGGCGATCGCGTCGGCGACGCCCAGGCGCACCGCGGACTCCACGGCGCCGTCGAGAGGAACCAGCTCCGCCTCGACCCCGTGCTCGCGCAGGTAGTCGTCGACGAGACCGGGGTAGGCCGAGGCGACCCGCACCCCGTTGAGGTCCTCGAGGGTCTTGAACCGGCCCGGAGGCGCGGCGAAGCGGAACGTCGAGCGTGCGAAGCCGAGCTGCTCGATCTCACGAGCGTCCGGGCGCCGCACATCGCGCAGCAGGTCACGGCCCGTGATCCCGACGTCCAGGGCGCCGGAGGCGACGTAGGTGGCGATGTCACGGGGACGGAGGAAGAAGAACTCGACGTCGTTGTCGGCGTCGATCACGTGCAGGGTCTTGGTGTCGCGGCGGCCGGCGTATCCGGCTTCGGCGAGCATCTCGGCGGCGGTCTCGGACAGCGATCCCTTGTTCGGGACGGCAATGCGCAGCATGGAAAGGTCTTTCGTTCGAAGCGATCCTGGTCGGGGCGCTTCACAGATGTCGGTAGACGTTCTCCAGGGTCAGTCCCTTGGCCAGCATCAGCACCTGCAGGTGGTACAGCAGCTGGGAGATCTCCTCGGCCGCGGCCTCGTCGCTCTCGTACTCGGCGGCCATCCACACCTCGGCCGCCTCCTCCACGATCTTCTTGCCGATCGTGTGCACGCCCGCGTCGAGCTCGCGCACCGTCCCGGATCCCTCCGGGCGCTCGGCCGCCTTGCGGCTCAGCTCGGCGAACAGTTCGTCGAAGGTCTTCACCCTCCCAGGCTACCGGCTCGCGCGAGCCCTCGGAGCCGCGTGACGGCGGCTTCGACGTCATGAGAGCCGTAGACGGCGGATCCGGCGACGAACGTGTCGGCTCCTGCGGCGGCGGCCTGGGCGATCGTCGCATCGGAGATGCCGCCGTCGACCTGCAGCCACACGTCGGATCCGCGCCGCTTCGCCTCATCCGCCAGGGCGCGCAGCTTCGGCATCGTCTCGGGCATGAACCCCTGGCCGCCGAAGCCCGGCTCGACGGTCATCACGAGGATCTGGTCGAACTCGCCGAGGATGTCGAACAGCGGCTCGGCCGCCGTGCCGGGCTTGATCGCGACGCCGGCCCTGGCGCCGATGCTGCGCAGCCTGCGTGCGAGGGCGACGGGATCCGCCGCCGCCTCGAGGTGGAAGGTGACGCTCGCCGCGCCCAGCTCCGCGTATCCGGGCGCCCAGCGGTCCGGATCCGTGATCATGAGGTGCACGTCGAGCGGGATCGGGCTCGTCGCCTGGATGCGCTCGACCATCTGCGGCCCGAACGTGAGGTTGGGGACGAAGTGGTTGTCCATCACGTCGACGTGCGCGAAGTCGGCCGTCGCGATGCGGGCGAGATCCGCCTGCATGTTCACGAAGTCGGCGGCGAGGATCGAGGGGTTGATCCGGGGGGCTGCGGGCAGTTCGGCACGGGAGGCGGGCATGCGCCCATTATCCCGGTGCCCCGGCCCGGCACGATCCGGCGCGCGCCGCAGCGGGTGTCAGCCGGCGCCTAGAGGGCGCGGATAACGTCGTCGCGGATCGGCGCCCCCATCGCGCGGATCGGCATCGCCGGGCACACGAGGAGACCGATGAGCAGCATGACGAGCGCCGAACGGCGGGAGGGACCGGTGCGGGTGCCCGACCCGACGATCGGGTTCTGGATCGCGAAGGCGGCGTCGACCGCTTTCGGCGAGGCCGCCTCCGACTTCTCGATCAGGGTCATGCCGCCGGTGGTCGCGGTGCTGCTCGGCTTCGTCCTGTTCGCCCTCGCCCTGGGCTGGCAGCTCACCCGGCGCCGGTACGTGCCGGGCGTGTACTGGTTCACGGTCGCGATGGTCGGTGTGTTCGGGACCATGGCGGCCGACGTGGTGCACGTCGTGCTGGGCCTCCCCTACGCGGTCACGACCGTGGCCTACGCGGCCGTCCTGGCCGGCGTGTTCCTGCTGTGGTGGCGCACCGAGCGCACGCTCTCGGTCCACGAGGTGCGCACCACGCGACGGGAGCTCTTCTACTGGGCCGCGGTCGTCGCCACCTTCGCCCTCGGCACCGCCGCCGGCGACCTCGCCGCCGTGGGACTGCACCTCGGGTACGTGCCGTCGATCCTGCTCTTCGCGGTGCTGATCCTGGTGCCGGCGATCGGCTACCGGTTCCTGCGCTGGAACGGGATCCTCGCGTTCTGGGTCGCGTACGTGCTGACCAGACCTCTCGGAGCGTCGGTCGCGGACTGGCTCGGCAAGCCCGTCGCGGAAGGCGGCGTCGGCGTCGGTTCCGGCTGGGTCGCGCTCGCGTTCGTCGTGGCGATGGTCGCGGTCGTGGCCGTCACGGCGAGCCTGGTGCGCTCGCGTCGGGCCACGGCCGCGATCGCCGAATAGCGCCTGCCGCTACGGCCGCTTCCGGAGCAGCGACAGGAACATCGCGTCGGTGCCGTGCCGGTGCGGCCAGAGCTGGACGTGTCCGGATCCGCCGGCCGGCTCCGGCAGGTCGATCGGATGCTGCGAGACGTCGCGGACGACCTCGCGGGCGTCGAGCTCGTCCACGTCGTCCCGGTCGCGCAGGACGGTCTGCACGACCGCCGCGGTCTCGGCGAGGTGCGGCGAGCAGGTGACGTACGCGAGGACCCCACCGGGCTTGAGCGCGCCGAGCGCTGCCGTCAGCAGCTCCTCCTGGAGGGCGGCGAGCTCGGGGACGTCGGCCGCGGTCTTCCGCCACCGCGCCTCCGGCCGGCGCCGGAGCGCGCCGAGCCCGGTGCACGGCGCATCGAGCAGGATCCGGTCGTAGGCCGCGGGCCGGTCGACGGCGAGCAGGCGGCCGTCCTCCTCCGCGACCTCGACGTGCAGCGGCACGGAGGCGACGGCCTTTCGGACGAGGCCGGCGCGGGCGGGCACGACCTCGTTCGCGTCGAGCACCGCGCCGCTGCGCAGGGCCTCCGCGGCGAGCAGGGCCGTCTTGCCGCCGGGACCCGCGCAGAGATCGAGCCAGCGCTCCCCCTCCACGACCGGCTGCGCACCGACGAGCGCGAGGGCGACGAGCTGCGAGCCCTCGTCCTGCACGCGCACGCGCCCCTTGCTCGCGGCGACGACGGCCCCGGGGTCTCCCCCCTCGGATCCGAACGCCGTCGGCGCGTAGGGCCGCCGGGGTTCCTGCGGTTCCGCCAGCCCCGGCAGGGCGACGAGCGTCACTTCGGGCGCGGCGTTGTCGGCGGCGAGGAGCTCCTCCAGCTCCTCCTCCCTGCCCTCTGCCGCGAGGGCGCGACGCAGGGCGCGGATGATCCACACCGGGTGCGCGAAACGGAGTCCGAGGCGCTCGTCATCCGAGCGCGCCGCCGCGGTGACCGCCTCGAGCCACTCCTCCTGCGTGCGCGCGGCGATCCTGCGGAGCACCGCGTTCGCGAACCCGGAGGCCCCGCGACCCGCCTCGCGGGCGACGAGGTTGACCGACTCGTTGACGGCGGCGTGCGTCGCCACACGGGTCGCGAGGATCTGGTGCGCGCCGAGGCGGAGCGCATCGAGCACCGGCGGGTCGATCTCCGCGATGTCCCGCCCGGCCGCCTGCGCGATGATCGCGTCGTAGGTGCCGAGGCGGCGCAGCGTGCCGTAGGCGAGTTCGGTGGCGAGGGCGGCATCCGCACCGGAGAGCCCCGCCTCCCTGATCGCGCCGGGCAGCAGCAGGTTCGCGTAGGCGTCGGAGGTGCTGACGGCCCGGATCACGTCGAAGGCGACACGGCGCGCGGGCTGCACCTCGCGGGTGCGTGAATCCCGTGACGGGCCGCGATGAGTCGTCCCGCCGGTGCCCCCCTCACGCGGTCCGCCCTGTCCGTCCGTGCGCCGCTGCGGACCGCGACGGTCGTCGCGGTTCTGCCGTCCCAGTGCGCTCATCGTGCCTCGTTCCCCTCGTTCCCCTCGTTCGCCGGCGCCGCGACGTCGAGTCGTACGGACGCGCCGTCGGCGACGCGCAGACCGCGGAACCAGTCGGCGGCCGCCATGACGGCCTTGCCTGCCGGCTGCACGCGCACGAGGAGCAGCGGCACGGTGCCGGTGCCCACGAGCACGCCGCCCTTGATCCCGCGCAGCGCACCCGGCGGGAGTGGATCCGCATCCTGCGCCCGCGCGAGCTCGCGCACCTTGAGCGGCACGCCGTCGAGCGCGGTGTGCGCGCCCGGCTCGCTCGTGACTCCGCGGTAGCGGGCGAACACGGCGTCCGCGGATTCCGTCCAGTCCAGCCGGCCGTCGTCGAGGCCGAGCTTCGCGGCGTGGGTGGCGTCGCCCTGCTGCGGCACCGGGCGGGCGGAGCCGTCCGCGATCGCGGCGACCGCCTCGGCCATCAGCTGCGCGCCGTCGACCGCGAGAGACGCGAGCGCGTCATCGGCGGTGGCGTCGTCTGCGACCGGATAGACGCGCATCGCGTGCACGTCTCCCGCGTCGAGTGCGGGGACGAGCTGGAACACGGTGGCGCCCAGCTCGACGTCGCCCGCGATGAGCGCACGCTGAACCGGGGCGGCTCCGCGCCAGGCGGGCAGCAGCGAGAAGTGCAGGTTGATCCAGCCGTGCGCGGGAGCACTCAGCAACGGCTCGCGCACGAGCCCGCCGTAGGCGACGATGACGCCGAGCTCCGGGCGCAGTGCGCTGATCCGTCCGGTCGCCTCGTCGTCCAGGCGCGCGGCCTTGATCACCGGGATGCCGAGAGCCTCCGCCTCCTGGGCGACCGGTGACGGCGTGAGGATCCGCTTGCGGCCGAGCGGGGCGTCGGGACGTGTCACGACGGCGACGATCTCGTGCTCGCCGGCGAGGCGACGGAGGGTGGGCACGGCGGCCGCCGGGGTTCCGGCGAAGACGAGGCGCATGGGGGTCCTTCGAAGGTGCTGCGGGATGTTCGAGACGAACAGGGTGTTCGGGATGGTTCAGAGGTCGGGTTCTGTGACGTCGAGCCTCACCGAGAGCGTAGTCCGCGGAGTCTTTCCCCGCGCCCGACGGCGCCCCATCGCCTCGGCGACCACGGCGGCGCGGAGCGTGCCGGCGACGCGCGCGCCCTCCGCGTAGGGGAAGCGCACGAGCGCGCGTTCCCGGCCGTCCTCGTCGCCCTCGATCGGAACGGGCCCGAGCACGGCGTCCGGAGGCAGCTGCAGTGCGGCGATGTCGTCCAGGGCGCGGCGGACGCCCGCGCCCGTGCCCTCGAGCTGTGCGACGCGCACGGACGGCGGCATGCGCAGCGGCGCGCGCTCCGCGAGCTCCGCGCGGGCATATGACGCCTGGGACCAGGTGGCGAGGGCGCGCGCGACGGCGCCGTCGACGCCGACGAGATGGATCGGCGCACCGGGGGCGGCGAGTGCTGCAGCGTTCGACCACCAGCGCAGGCAGGACTCGCCGATCCGCAGCTCGGGCGCCTGCAGCATGCGGGATCCGTCCAGCAGCACGATCGCGCGATATCCGCCCTCGGCCAGCGGTTCGGCGCCCCGTGTGGCGACGACGAGCGCGGGCTTGGCATCGACGCGCTCGACCGGATGGTTGCCGTCCGCGACGATCACCCTGATGCCGGGGAACGCACGGCCCAGCTCCTCCGCCGTCCGCTCGCTGCCGGAGGCGGCCAGGCGCACGGTCTCGCCTCCGCAGGAGCCGCACGCCCACAGCCGCGCGCCGCGGCCGCACCAGGCGCACACGGGCGTCGCGCCGCGGTGCGCGGCGCCGAGCGGTCCCCCGCAGGAGGTGCAGCGCGCGGGGGCGCGACACGATGCGCAGACCAAGGTCGGCGAGAAGCCGGGTCTGGCGACCTGCAGCAGCACGGGACCGGTCGCGGCGGCCTCGCGCGCCGTCAGGAAGGCCCGGGACGGCAGGCGCTGACCGCGGCGGTCCAGATCCTCCGTGGTGTCCAGCACGACGCGCGGCAGCAGCCGGCGCGCGGCCGTGATCGCGTGGATCCAGCCGGTCTCGACCAGGCGCTCGACATCCGTCGTGCGCGTGTGACCGGCGAACAGCAGCGCCGAGCCCTCCTGCTCCTGCCGCAGCAGGGCGACATCGCGCGCATGCACGCCGGGGGCGAGCGGCTCGGCGAGCAGACTGTCTCCGTCATCCCAGATCGCCACCAGCCCTGCCTGGACGGGCGCGTATGCGGCCGAGCGGTTGCCGACGACGATGCAGGGTGCATCCTCGAGGGTGCGGAGGTAGGCGCGATACCGGTCCGGGTTGGTCTGGCGGGAGTCCAGGCGTGCGATGGGGGCGTCCGGCGCGAACACCTCGAGCGCGGCGAGGAGCAGATCCAGGTCTCGGTAGTCCGGCACGACCAGGATCGCCGAAGCGCCGCCGGCGAGCGTGCGCGCGGCCGAGGCGGCCAGCAGCCGGGTCCACTCCGGCAGTCCGTCCGGAGCCAGCCGCGGAATCGCCTCCACCGCGGCCCGGGCGGAATCCGCGAGCGCCTCCGCGAGACCCTCATACTGGGCGATGGTCTCGGTGACGGCGGGGAGCACGGGGGCGATCGATGTCGGCGCATCGTCTGCCGGCGCCTGCGCCGCATCCTCGGTCGGCGGCGTCGCGTCGTCCGCACCCGAGGGCGCATTCTCGCCGGCGGACGCGTCCGACCGGCCTCCGCCCGTCGCGAGCCAGGCCTTCTCCACGCGGACCTGACGCTTGGGAACGATCAACCGCAGCACGTCCGAGGCGCTGCCCGCGGCGCGATCCGCCACGCGCCGGGCGAGCGTGCAGAGCCGCTCCGGCAGCACCTGCGCGCGCGACACCACGGTGTCGATCTCGGCGAGGGTCCTCGCGTCGTCGTCCTCGGTGTCGAGGTCGACCACGTACGCGTCGATGAGCCGTCCGGCCGAGCGCAGCGGAACCCGCACGCGCACCCCCGGCATCGCATCGTCGATCAGCTCCGCCGGGATGGCGTAGTCGAACAGCCGGTCCAGCTGCGGGACCGGAGAGTCCAGCAGCACGCGGGCGATCGGCCGTGGCACGAGCGGAGCTTGCGGGTGAGCGGGGTGGATCAGAGGCCGGCGGCGCGGCGCAGGTCGTCGGCGCGCGTCGTCTGCTCCCAGGTGAACGTCGGCAGCTCGCGGCCGAAGTGCCCGTAGGCCGCCGTGGCGGCGTAGATCGGGCGCAGCAGATCGAGCTCCTCGATGATCGCCTGCGGGCGCAGGTCGAAGACCGAGCGGATCGCGCGGGTGATCGTCTCGTCGTCGACCTTGCCGGTGCCGAACGTCTCCACGTACAGTCCCACGGGCTGGGCGACGCCGATCGCGTAGGCGACCTGCACCTCGAGCCGGTCGGCGAGTCCCGCGGCGACCGCGTTCTTGGCGACCCAGCGCATCGCGTAGGCGCCGGAGCGGTCGACCTTGGACGGGTCCTTCCCGCTGAAGGCGCCGCCGCCGTGCCGTGCCGCCCCGCCGTAGGTGTCGATGATGATCTTGCGCCCGGTCAGGCCGGCGTCACCCTTCGGACCGCCGGTGACGAAGGGCCCTGCCGGGTTGATGTAGTGCGTGACGCCGTCGAGGTCGAGCCCCGTCGTGGCGAGCACCGGATCGATCACATGCTCGCGGACGAGCGCCTTGAGCTCCCCCTGCGAGATCTCCGGGTTGTGCTGGGTGGACAGCACCACGGCGTCGACCGTCTTCGGGGTGAAGCCGTCGTAGCCCAGGGTCACCTGGGTCTTGCCGTCGGGGCGCAGGAACGGCAGCGTGCCGTCGCGGCGCACCTCGGTCAGGCGCTCCGCGAGGCGGTGCGCCGTCCACGCCGCCATCGGCATGAGCTGCGGCGTCTCGGTCGTGGCGAAGCCGAACATGATGCCCTGATCGCCGGCGCCCAGCAGATCCCGGGGATCCGAGGAGCCTCCCTCGCGGTGCTCGCGCGCCTGGTCCACGCCGCTCGCGATGTCGGCCGACTGCTCCCCCACCGACACGCTCACGCCGCAGGAGGAGCCGTCGAACCCGGTGTCGCTCGAGGTGTAGCCGATCCCGTTGACGACGTCGCGGACGATCGTCGGGATGTCGACGTAGCCGGAGGTGCGGATCTCCCCCGCGACGTGCACGAGGCCGGTCGTCACGAGCGTCTCCACCGCGACGCGCGCCCCGGTGTCCACCGTGAGCAGGCCGTCCAGGATCGAGTCGGAGATCTGGTCGCAGATCTTGTCGGGGTGTCCCTCGGTGACGGACTCGGAGGTGAACAGACGCAACGCGCTCATCGGTGTGCTCCTTGGTGTGGAGGAAGGTCGTGTGGGGCGGGATGCGCCCTAGGCAGCGGGTCCGTGCGCCCGAGCCCAGTATGAACGGAGCCGCCGACATCCACGGACGGGATGACGGCGGCTCCGGAGGGTCAGCTCACTCCGCGTGGCGGATGCGGAGCTTGTCCTCGTTGATCTCGTGCAGCGCGATGGTCAGCGGCTTGTCCTCGACCGAGGAGTCGACCAGCGGACCCACGTTGTCGAACAGGTTGCCCTCGTGCAGGTCGGAGTAGTAGTCGTTGATCTGACGCGCGCGCTTGGACGCGTAGATGACGAGCTCGTACTTGGACTCGACGCGGTCGAGCAGGTTGTCGATGGGCGGGTCGATGATGCCGTTGTTGTGTCCGGCCATGGTGGACCTCCTGTTGGTGGGATGTTCGGCGACGCGTGTCGCGAAGAATTCGGGCGTGCGCCCCGGCCCTCGGACCGGCCCAGGACCGGTGAGAGCGGTCAGCGCGCAGACGCCGAGGACAATTCTACGACCTCTCGAGCGGCGGTGGCGACGTCCTCGTTCACGACCCTGTGATCGAACTCGGACTGAGAGGCCAGTTCGACCTTGGCGGTGCGCAGGCGCCTGGCCCGCTCCTCCGCGTCCTCGGTGCCCCGGCCGACCAGCCGCTGCACGAGCTCGTCCCAGGACGGAGGCAGCAGGAACACGAGGTTCGCGGAGGGATCCGCGGCCCGCACCTGCCTGGCGCCCTGCAGGTCGATCTCCAGCAGCACGGTCTTGCCCTCGGCCAGGGCCGCATCGATGGGACCCCGCGGGGTGCCGTAGCGGAATCGGTTGTGCACGGTCGCGTGCTCGAGCAGCTCGCCCGCCGCGATCATGCGGTCGAACTCGGCGTCGTCGACGAAGAAGTAGTGCACGCCGTCCTGCTCCCCCGGACGCGGTGCGCGCGTGGTCGCGGAGACGGACAGGTGGATCTCGGGGTGGTTCTCGCGGATGTGCGCGGCGACCGTGCCCTTGCCGACCGCGGTCGGCCCCGCCAGCACGAGCAGGCGGCTGCGGCCCTCGCGGGGGGCGGGCTGCGGGAACCGGGAGTCGACCCACTGGCGCAGCGCCAGCTGCTGGCGGGATCCGAGGCCTCCGAGCCTCTTGACCGGCGAGATCTGCAGCTCGGCGAGGATGCGATCGCGCTTGCCGGCGCCGATCGCCGGGAGGGCGGTGAGGAAGTCCGGCACGCGCAGCGTTCCCGCCGTCGACAGCGGATCGGCCGCGGCCGCGGCCAGCACCTCCTGCGGGGCGATCACCCGCATGGTCAGATCGCGCTTCAGCGACGCCCGCGCGCGGCGGCGCTCGACCGCTCGGCGAGCGGCGGCGACGCGATCGACCTCGGGGACTGCGCGCCCTGCCGGTTCAACCACCCATGACCTCCTGGTAGCGCGCGGCGCGCTCTTCGATCGTCGCTGCGATCCGGTCCGGACCAGCGGACAGGATGCTCCGGCTTTCGGAAGCCAGGACGTTACCTGCCAGCGTACCGAATCTCGCACGCAGATCCGCGGGTGTCGCCCCCTGCGCGCCGAATCCGGGTGCGAGCAGCGGCACCGTGCGCAGCGTGTCGTCGTCCAGGGCGAACCCGCTCCGATCGATGGTCGCGCCGATCACCAGGCCGACGGATCCGAGCCCGCCCTCCGGAGCGTCGTAGGCGGTCACGTCCCGGGTGATGCGCAGCGCCACGGTCTCCCCCGGCGCCGTGGCGAGCGACGGGGGGACGAGCGCCTGCTGTACGGGAGCGCCCTCCGGGTTGCTCGTTGCGGCGAGCACGAAGACGCCCTTCCCCGCGGGAAGAGAACGCGTGATCGCCTCGGCGAGCGATCCGCCGCCGAGATAGGGGCTGATCGTGAGCGCATCGGCCTCGAGCGGCGCACCCGGCTCGAGCCACGCCTGCGCGTAGCCGGCCATGGTGGTGCCGATGTCGCCGCGCTTCGCGTCGGCGACGACGAGGAGCCCCGCCGCGCGTGCCGCCGACATCACGTCCTCGAGCGCCGCGAACCCGCGGGACCCGAAACGCTCGAAGAACGACACCTGCGGCTTGACCACACCCACGCGCCCCGCGGCGGCCTCGACCGTGGTGAGCCCGAAGGAGCGGACGCCCTCGGCCGTCTGGGGCAGGCCCCAGGCGTCCAGCAGCGCCTCGTGCGGGTCGATGCCCACGCACAGCGGGCCGCGCGCGTCGAGCGCCCGGCGCAGCCGTGCTCCGAAGGACGTCACGCGCGTGCCAGCCGGTCCTGGGCGTACTCCTGGAGGCTGCGCACCTCGAAGCCCTTGTCCGCCGCGTCCATTCCGCTCACCGCGGCGCCGAGCGTCGCGATCGTGGTGAACAGCGCCTTGTCCGCGGCGACCGCCGCCGCGCGGATCTCGTAGCCGTCGGCGCGCGCCGCGCCGCCGGACGGCGTGTTCACGATGATGTCGATCGCGCCCTGGTCGATCAGGTCGACGATGTTCGTCTCGCCGTTGGCCTGGGTCTCGCTGTACTTCTCCACGACGGTCACCGGGATGCCGTTGCGGGAGAGGATCTCCGCGGTGCCGGTCGTCGCCACGATCGTGAAGCCGAGCTGGTGCAGCCGGTGCGCCGGCAGGATGACGGCGCGCTTGTCGGCGTCGGCGACCGAGATGAACACGGTGCCGGAGGTCGGCGTTCCGCCGTAGGCCGCGGCCTGACTCTTCGCGAACGCGGTCGGGAAGTCGCGGTCGATGCCCATGACCTCACCGGTCGAGCGCATCTCGGGGCCGAGCACGGAGTCGACGATCCGGCCGTCGGCGGTGCGGAACCGCTTGAAGGGCAGCACGGCCTCCTTGACCGAGACCGGCGAGCCCAGCGGCACGCGCGATCCGTCGTTCTCCGGAAGGAGACCCTCGGCCTTGAGTGCAGCGATCGTGGATCCGGAGAGGATGCGGCTCGCCGCCTTCGCGAGCGGGATCCCCAGCGCCTTCGACACGAAGGGAACGGTGCGGCTCGCGCGCGGGTTCGCCTCGATCACGTAGAGCACGCCGGCGCTGATCGCGAACTGCACGTTCAGCAGACCGCGCACGCCCACGCCCTCGGCGATCGCGAGGGTCGCCTCGCGCACGCGGTCGATGTCGGTCCGTCCGAGCGAGACGGGCGGCAGGGTGCAGCTCGAGTCGCCGGAGTGGATCCCGGCCTCTTCGAGGTGCTCCATGACGCCGCCGATGTAGAGCTCGACCCCGTCGTACAGCGCGTCCACGTCGATCTCGATCGCGTCGTCGAGGAAGCGGTCCACGAGCAGGGGCTTGCCCTCCTCGATGATGACCTCGCCCGCCGTGCGCACGAAGTAGTCGCGCAGCGCGGGGGTGTCGTAGACGATCTCCATGCCGCGGCCGCCGAGCACGAAGCTCGGGCGCACCAGGACCGGGTAGCCGATCTCCTCGGCCACCGCCACCGCGCCGTCCGCGTCGATCGCCGTCCCGTTGCGCGGGGCGACGAGGCCGGCGTCGTCGAGCAGCCGGGAGAACAGCTCGCGCTCCTCGGCGAGGTCGATCGCCTCGGGGCTCGTGCCGAGCACGGTGTAGCCGGCCGCCTCGATGCCCTTCGCGAGACCCAGCGGGGTCTGTCCGCCGAGCTGGCAGACGACGCCGAGGATCTTTCCGCTCTGCGCCTCGGCGTGCAGCACCTCGAGCACGTCCTCGAGCGTCAGCGGCTCGAAGTACAGCCGGTCGGAGGTGTCGTAGTCCGTGGACACGGTCTCCGGGTTGCAGTTGACCATCACGGTCTCGAAGCCGGCGTCGGAGAGCGCGAAGGACGCGTGCACGCACGAGTAGTCGAACTCGACGCCCTGGCCGATGCGGTTCGGCCCGGAGCCGATGATGACGACCTTGGTGCGCTCGGACGGCGTGACCTCGGTCTCGCTGTCGTAGCTCGAGTAGTGGTACGGCGTGAGCGCGGGGAACTCCCCCGCGCAGGTGTCGACGGTCTTGTAGACCGGGCGGATGCCCAGCCCGTGCCGGACGCCCCGCACCTCGGCCTCGGTGAGGCCACGGAGCTCGGCGAACTGCGCGTCGGAGAAGCCGTGGTCCTTGCCGAGCCGGATCGTGTCGGCATCGAGCTCGGGCGCGGTGCGGATCTGCTCGGCGACCTCGTTGATGAGCACCATCTGGTCGATGAACCAGGGGTCGATCGAGGTGGCCTCGAAGGCCTGCTCGATCGTGGCGCCCTTGCGCAGCGCCTGCTGCAGCACGACGATCCGGCCGTCGGTCGGCGTCTTCGAGATCTCGAGGAGCTCTTCGACGCTGCGGTCCTCGGGACCCCAGTGGAACGAGGATCCGCGCTTCTCGAGCGAGCGGAGCGCCTTCTGCAGCGCGGTCGTGTAGTTGCGCCCGATCGCCATCGCCTCGCCGACCGACTTCATGGTCGTCGTGAGCGTGGCGTCGGCGGCCGGGAACTTCTCGAACGCGAACCGCGGCGCCTTGACCACGACGTAGTCGAGCGTGGGCTCGAAGCTCGCCGGGGTCACCCCCGTGATGTCGTTCGGGATCTCGTCCAGGCGGTAGCCGAGGGCGAGCTTCGCCGCGAGCTTCGCGATCGGGAAGCCGGTCGCCTTCGACGCGAGCGCCGAGGAACGGGACACGCGCGGGTTCATCTCGATGACGATGACGCGGCCGTTCTCCGGATTCACGGCGAACTGGATGTTGCAGCCGCCGGTGTCCACGCCGACGGCGCGGATGATGTCGATGCCGATGTCGCGCAGGTTCTGGTACTCGCGATCGGTGAGCGTCAGCGCCGGGGCCACCGTGATCGAGTCGCCGGTGTGCACGCCGACCGGATCCACGTTCTCGATCGAGCAGACGACGACCGTGTTGTCTGCGGTGTCGCGCATGAGCTCGAGCTCGTACTCCTTCCAGCCGAGGATCGACTCCTCCAGGAGCACCTCGGTGGTCGGCGAGTCGTGCAGGCCGGCGCCGCCGATGCGGCGCAGATCCTCCTCGTCGTAGGCGAAACCGGATCCGAGTCCACCCATCGTGAACGAGGGACGCACGACGAGCGGGTAGCCGAGCTTCTCCGCGCCTTCGAGCAGTTCGTCCATCGTGTGGCAGATCACGGACGCGGCGACGTCGGCGCCCGCATCGAGCACGAGCTGCTTGAAGATCTGGCGGTCCTCGCCCTTCTGGATCGCGTCGACCTTGGCGCCGATGAGCTCGACCCCGTACTTCTCCAGGATTCCGCGCTCGTGCAGCGCCATGGCGGCGTTGAGCGCGGTCTGGCCGCCCAGGGTCGGCAGGATCGCGTCCGGCTTCTCCTTGGCGATGATGGTCTCGATGACCTCGGGGGTGATCGGCTCGATGTAGGTCGCGTCCGCGAAGTCCGGGTCGGTCATGATCGTGGCCGGGTTGGAGTTCACGAGGATGACGCGGACGCCGTCCTCGCGCAGCACGCGGCAGGCCTGGGTGCCGGAGTAGTCGAACTCGCAGGCCTGACCGATGACGATCGGGCCGGATCCGATGACGAGGACGGAGTGGATGTCGTCGCGCTTGGGCATTACTTGCTGTCCTTCTGGGAGAGGTGTGCGACGACGGTGTCACGGAATCTGTCGAAGAGGTAGTTGGCGTCGTGCGGGCCGGCGGCGGCCTCGGGGTGGTACTGCACCGAGAACGCCGGGATGTCGAGGGCGCGGAGCCCCTCGACCACCTGGTCGTTGAGGCCGACGTGGCTGACCTCGACCTTGCCGTAGCCGTGCGGGCTGTCGAACGAGCCCTCGATGGGCGCCTCGACCGCGAAGCCGTGGTTGTGCGCGGTGATCTCGACCCGGCCCGTGGCCTTGTCGAGCACCGGCTGGTTGATGCCGCGGTGGCCGAACGTGAGCTTGTAGGTGCCGAGGCCGAGCGCGCGGCCGAACAGCTGGTTGCCGAAGCAGATCCCGAAGTACGGCAGGCCTGCGTCGAGCACCTCGCGGAGCACCGCGACCTGCGCGTCGGACGCGGAGGGGTCGCCGGGGCCGTTCGAGTAGAACACGGCGACCGGATCGATCGCGGCGATGTCGGCGAACGTGGACGCCTGCGGCAGCACGTGCACGTCGAACCCGCGCGCGGCGAGGTTGTCGAGCGTGGACTGCTTGACGCCGAGATCGAGAACCGCGAGGTTGCCGATCCGCTCCCCCGTCGCCGGCGTGAGCTGCGCGGAGTCGACGGAGACCGCGGCCGAGAGGTTCTGGCCGGCCATCTCGGGCGCCTCGGTCACGCGGCGCAGCTGCTCGTCGGCGTCGAGCGCGGCGTCCGCGCCGGAGAAGATGCCGCCGCGCATGGAGCCGGCGGAGCGGATGTGGCGGGTCACCGCGCGCGTGTCGATGCCGCTGATGCCGACGATGCCGTCGCGCACGAGGGTGTCGTCGAGGGACGCATTGGCGCGCCAGTTCGACACCACGCGCGAAGGGTCGCGCACGATGTAGCCGGCGACCCAGATGCGGCGGGACTCGGGGTCCTCGTCGTTCATCCCGGTGTTGCCGATGTGGGGTGCGGTCTGCAGCACGATCTGCCCGGCGTAGGACGGGTCGGTGAGGGTCTCCTGGTAACCGGACATGCCGGTCGCGAAGACGACCTCGCCGAGCGTGGTGCCGCGGGCGCCGTAGGCGCGCCCGACGTGGCGCGTGCCGTCCTCGAGGACGAGCACGGCGGAATCGTGGGGAAGGGTCATGCGGATTCTCCTGTCTCGGAGGCAGCGTCGGGGCGCTGCGAGCTGATGAGTCGCTGGAGGTCGGTGAGCGCCGCACCGGACGCATCGGTGTTGCCGATGTCGCCCGTGATGCGGAGATAGCTGTCGACGACCGTGCCGTCGTCCGTCCGCCAGGCGAGGCGGATGAGGCCGCCGGGCTCGACGACCCGGTCGATCGTGACGGTGGCCCGGTCGGCGACGACCAGCCGGGCCGAGGCGAGGAAGACGGTCGGCGAGCCGTCGAGGCTCAGCGCCGCTCCCCTGTCGGTGATGGTGAGCTCGCCGCGCGCGCGGTAGACGAGGGGACGGACCGCGAGGCGCTCGAGCGAGTGGTCGTGCTTGGTCGTCGCGACGTAGAGCGTCTCGTAGCGCGCCTGCACCTCTGCATGCTCCGGCACGCCGAGCGGCGCGGTGAGGCCGGAGTCCCGGCGCAGCCGCGCACGCCAGGCGAGAACGCCGGCGAGGATCAGCACGATGGCGACTGCGAGGACGACCGATCCGGCGATCTGCTGGTTCACGAGCGCGCTCCCCGGTCGGCGAGCACGCCGTCCTCGAGCGTCGCGTACCCGTTGTGCACGGTCCAGAGCACCTTCCCGGGCAGATCCCGGCCGAGGTACGGCGAGTTCGAGCTCTGGCCGTGCAGGTCCGACTCGGCGAAGACGCCGGCCGCAGCCGCGTCGTAGAGCGTGAACTCGGCCGGCTGCCCCGCCGCGATCGGCGTGCCGTGCCCGGCGAGGGATCCGATCCGCGCGGGGGCGGAGCTCATGACGCGGGCGACATCGGTCCAGTCCAGGAGGCCGGTCTGCACCATGGCCTGGTGCACGACCCGCAGCGCGGACTCGAGCCCGACCATGCCGTTCGCCGCGGCCTGCCATTCGCAGGCCTTCGCCTCGCTGGGATGCGGGGCGTGGTCGGTCGCGACGATGTCGATCGTGCCGTCGGCGAGGCCCTCGCGCACGGCGAGCACGTCCTCCTGGGTGCGCAGCGGCGGGTTGACCTTGAATCGCGCGTCGTAGCCGCGGGCCAGCTCGTCGGTCAGCAGCAGGTGATGAGGGGTGACCTCGGCGGTCACCGCCACACCGCGCTTCTTCGCCCAGCGGATGAGCTCCACGGAGCCGGCGGTGGAGAGGTGGCACACGTGCAGCCGGGATCCGACGTGCTCGGCGAGCAGGATGTCGCGCGCGATGATCGACTCCTCGGCCACGGCCGGCCAGCCCGCGAGGCCGAGTTCGGCCGAGACGGCGCCCTCGTTGAGCTGCGCGCCCTCGGTGAGCCGCGGATCCTGCGCGTGCTGCGCGATCACGCCGTCGAAGGCCTTCACGTACTCGAGCGCGCGGCGCATGATGAGCGGATCCCAGACGCAGAAGCCGTCGTCGCTGAAGACGCGGACGTTGGCGCGCGACGAGGCCATCGCGCCCAGTTCGGCCAGCCGCTCGCCCTTCTGGCCGACGGTGACCGCGCCGATCGGCTGCACGGTGGCGTAGCCGGCCGCCTCGCCGAGCGCGAGCTCCTGCTCGACCACGCCCGCCGAGTCGGCGACCGGCGAGGTGTTGGGCATCGCGAACACGGCGGTGAAACCACCGGCCGCCGCGGCGCGGGTTCCGGACAGGATGGTCTCGCTGGCCTCGTAGCCGGGCTCGCGCAGGTGCGTGTGCAGGTCGACCAGGCCGGGCAGCGCGACCAGGCCGTCGGCGTCGATCGTGCGGGCGCCGGCGGCGGAGAGGCCGGAGCCGACCTCCGCGATACGCCCGTCCTGCACCAGGATGTCCGCGGAATCGGCGCCGAGGATCTTCGCGCCTCGGAAGAGCAGGCTCTCGGTCATCGGTCTCCTCGATTCATCTCGAACTCCTCGGTCGCTGCACTCGTCGCTGTTCTGTCCGGCTCTGGCCGCTCCCCCGCCAGCAGCAGGTACAGCGCCGCCATCCGCACGGACACGCCGTTCGTGACCTGCTCCAGCACGGTGGAGCGGGCGGAATCGGCGGCGTCGGAGGAGATCTCCAGTCCGCGGTTCATCGGACCGGGGTGCATCACGATCGTATCGTCGGGCAGACGCCGCAGCCGCGCCGCGTCGAGACCCCAGCGGCGGGTGTACTCGCGCTCGGAGGGGAAGAACGCCGCGTGCATGCGCTCGAGCTGGATCCGCAGCATCATGACCGCATCCGGCTCCTCGGCCAGCGCCGCGTCGAGGTCGTACAGCACCCGCGCGGGCCAGCCCGTGACGTCCTGCGGGATCAGCGTCGGCGGGGTGACCAGGGTGACCTCGGCGCCGAGCGTCGACAGCAGCCACACGTTGGACCGCGCGACCCGGGAGTGCAGCACGTCTCCGACGATCACGACGCGCACTCCGCGGAGGTCGCGGCCGCGGCTGTCCGCGCCGAAACGGCGCTTGCGGATCGTGTACGCGTCGAGCAGGCCCTGGGTGGGGTGCTCGTGCGTGCCGTCGCCCGCGTTCACGACGCCGGCCGAGATCCAGCCGCTCGTGGCGAGCGTGCGCGGTGCGCCCGATGCGGGATGCCGCACGACGACGGCGTCGGCGCCGATCGCCTCGAGCGTCTGCGCGGTGTCCTTGAGGCTCTCGCCCTTGGAGACGCTGGATCCCTTCGCGGCGAAGTTGATCACGTCGGCGGAGAGGCGCTTGGCGGCGGCCTCGAACGAGATGCGCGTGCGGGTGGAGTCCTCGAAGAAGAGGTTCACCACGGTCTTGCCGCGCAGGGTCGGCAGCTTCTTGACCTCGCGGGACTGGGTGTCCGCCATGTCCTCGGCGATGTCGAGGATGCGCATCGCGTCTTCGCGGGCGAGCGTCCTGGTGTCGAGCAGATGCCTCATTCGTCGCCTCCCTCGATCGAGACGTACTCCTCGCCGTCGTCCTCGCGCAGACGCACGTTGACACGCTCGGCGCGGGACGAGGGGATGTTCTTGCCCACGAAGTCGGGGCGGATCGGCAGCTCGCGGTGTCCGCGGTCGACGAGGATCGCCAGGCGGACCACGGCCGGGCGGCCGATCGACTGCAGCGCGTCGAGTGCGGCGCGGATGCTGCGCCCGGAGAAGAGCACGTCGTCGACGAGCACGACGGTCTTGCCGTCGATGCCGCCCGCGGGGATGTGCGTACGGTGCGGCGACCGCGTCGGGTGCTTGGCGAGGTCATCGCGGAAGAGCGTGACGTCGAGCGATCCGACCGGGACGGCGATCTGGGCGATCTCGGTGATGAGCATCGCGAGGCGCTCGGCGAGCGGGACCCCCCGGGTCGGGATGCCCAGGAGGATCAGATCCTCCGCGCCCCGGTTGGATTCGAGGATCTCATGGGCGATGCGCGTCAAGGCGCGCCTGATGTCGGCTTCCTGCAGCACGATACGTGCGCTCATCTGCCGGCTCCCTTCTCCGCCTCACGGGACGGTGTTAAAGGTTGCTTCCGAGGTATCGCCCCAGTCTACCCGGTCCGGTCATGCGCCCACGACGACGCCGCGCTCCCTGGCCGCATCGGCGAGACGCCGGTCGAAGGTGGCGAGAGTCGCGTCGATCGAATGTCAGGGATCCTGAGATACAGTGATCGGCGACCCGTGCTCCCTCTCGACGAAGAGAAAGGCGGAGCCATGCAGATCACCTCGACCTCGGGCGGAGCGGTCGTGAGCGGCTACCTCGACGATGCGCGGCGCGATCACGTCCCCGGCGACGCCGTGGTCGTCCGCCCGCATCAGGATCCGTATCGCGCACGGTCCTCCTCCTGGGCGCTCGGGCGCCTGCTCGGCTGCGACATCAGGGACGAGGACTCGGTCAGCGTCCGTCCGCTGGCCTTCTCGACCGCGCTCGACGCGCACTTCCTCGGCATCCTCCTCGAGGGTTCGGGGACCTTCGTGCAGAACCGCTCCGAGACGGCCCTGCGCCCCGGCAGCATGGTCCTCTACTCCCGATCGGCGCCGTTCTTCCTCGACCTCGTCGGCCCCTACCGGTATCTGGTGCTGGCCGTCGACGTCGACGCCCTGGGCGCGAGCGAACAGGACCTCTCGGCCGTGGCGGGATCCGCAGCGCTCTCCGACACGACCGCGGCCTGCATCCTGACGGGACTCCTGGCCGGCGTCCCGGAGCGCTGGGGAGCGCTGCCCGCACCGCTGCGGCTCGAACTCGCCGATGTCGCACTGTCGCTCCTCCGCGACTGCGTCAGGGAGGCACGCGGCGAGCGCCCCGTACTCCGCTCGGCGGAGGAGACGGTCTACGACCGGGTCGTGGAGTGGATCGAGGGGCATCTCGCAGACCCCGACCTCAGCCCCGCGCGGATCGCCGAAGCCACCCACATCTCGGTCAGCTATCTGCACCGCGTCTTCCGCCGCACCGGCACCACGGTCGGCGAGCACGTGCTGGCGCGGCGGGTCGAGGGCGTGCGCCGGGAGCTGCAGACCGCGAGCGGCGCGGAGTCGCTGGCCGCCGTGGGACGCCGGTGGGGCTTCCGCGACCCCTCCCGTCTCAGCAAGGTCGTCCGACAGAGGTTCGGACGGAGCCCGCGCGAGCTGCGCGCCGAGGACGCGGTCAGCTGAGCACGAGGAGGCGTCGCAGCTCCTCGAGCACCCCGTCCTCGACGGTCCGGTCCAGCACGATCCTCCCCGCCTCCATCACGAGCACCCGGTCGCAGGACGCCGTCACGAGATCGGGGTTCTGGTCCACGAACAGCACACCGACACCGGAGTCGGCCACCGTGCGGAGCGCCGCGAACGTGCGCGTCACCATCGAGGGCTGCAGTCCGTGGGTGAGCTCGTCGATGCACACGAGCGCGGAGCCGGCGAGGATCGCGCGGGCGATGCCGAGCTGCTGCTGCTGGCCGCCGGACAGCGTCCCGGCCGGCTGCGCCGCCCGCTCGCCGAGCATCGGATAGACCTCGAGCGGATCGATCGCCGGCCGATGCCCGCGTCGGGCGAGCCGGAGGTTCTCGGCGACGGTCAGTGACGGGAACACGCCCCGATCCTCGGGGAGGAAGGCGACACCCGCCGCAGCCGACCGATCGGGGCTCCGCGCCGCGAGGGTCCTTCCTCCCACCTCGACCACGCCGCCGAGACGGTCCACCGTCCCGAAGAGCGCTCCGAGCAGGGTCGACTTCCCCATCCCGTTCCTGCCCAGCAGACCGACGATCTCCCCCGCATCGACCGCGAGGTCGACGCCCTCGACGATCGGAACGCCGTCGTATCCCCCGACGATCCCACGCGCGTGCAGCACCATCTCAGCTCCCCAGGTAGGCCTGGCGCACGGCGTCGTGCGCGACGATCTCGTCCATGGTCCCCGACGCGATGACCGCGCCGTTCGACAGCACCACGACGAGGTCCGCGATCTCCCGGACGATCTCCATGTCGTGCTCGACGACGACCATGCCGCATCCGGTGTCCTCGACGACCCGGCGCAGGCGCTGTGCGAGCGCCCGCGCGTCGGCGTGGGAGAGCCCCGCGGCCGGCTCGTCGAGCAGCACGAGATCGGAGGGACCCCGCAGCACCATGTCGAGTTCGAGGTGCCGCCGCTCGGCCATCGACAACTCGCCGGCGAGCCGGGCGTCGGCCGAAGCATCATCGCCCGATCCCCCGCAGAGCGCGGCGAGCCTGAGGTTGTCCTCGACGGAGAGCGCGGTGAACACGCTCGGCACCTGGAACAGCCGGCCGATGCCGAGCCTGGCGCGTCGGTCGACGCCCAGCAGCGTGACGTCCTCGCCGCGGAGCAGGATGCGGCCCGACGAAGGGCGGAGCAGGCCGGCGATGACGGAGAGGACGGTGGACTTGCCCGCGCCGTTGGGCCCGATCAGCGCCACGCACTGCCCGCTCCGCACGGTGAGCGAGACGTCCTGCAGCACGTCCGACCTCCCGAAGCGCTGATCCACCGCCTCGACCTGCAGCAGCGGCGCGTCCGTGCGCGACGGCGCGCCGGCACGTCTCACCGGACGCGCGGTCGGGACGCGCAGCACCTCCGACCGGCCGAGGAGCAGACGACGCACGCCGCCTGCCACGCCTCCGGGTGCGAACAGGACCACGAGGATGAAGAGCGCGGCCAGCCCGAACACGTACCAGCTCTGCCAGGTGCTCCCGAGGGTCTGCGCGGCGACGGTGAGGAGGACGGCGCCGAGGAACGGCCCGATCAGCGAGCCCTTGCCGCCCACGGCGAGCCAGGTGAGCACGCTCGTCGAGAGCGCCAGGCCCAGCGTGGCGGGAGTGACGAGGCCTGCCACGGGGGCGAAGAGCGCCCCCGCCACCGCCGAGACCGCGGCCGAGACCATGAAGGCCGCGGTCTGCGTGCCGCGCACGCCGATGCCGAGATGCTCCGCCCTGGCCGGGTTCACGAGCACGGCGAGCTGGAACGCGCCGCGCCGGCCCGCGATGAAGAGACGGAACGTGAGCGCCGCCACGAGCACGGCGACCCCGAGCACGAGGTAGTAGGTCGGGACGAGGTCGAGGCGCGGCGCGAGCATGCCGTTGGATCCGCCCGTGACGTCCGGCAGGGATGTCGCGACGCGCTGCAGGAGCTGGCTGATGCCGAGCGTGAAGAGGATGAAGAGCGGCACCGCGGTCTCACCCTTCACCGTCAGCGCGATCTGCGCGATCAGCCCGGCGACTCCGGCGGAGATCACGACGCCGAGCGCCGCGGCCAGCACCCCGGGGACGCCGAGCGAGACGCCGATCGTGAGCGCGTAGGCGCCCAGGCCGAAGAAGGCGGCCTGGCCCACGCTGATGAGTCCGACTCGCCCCCAGGACAGGTCCAGACCATAGGCGAAGAGCCCGTAGACGAGACCGAGGGCGACCACGCTCAGCGCGTAGGGTGCGAGCCCGAACGGCAGCAGGGCGAGCACGGCGACCACGACCGCGAGGATCGTGCCGGGGCGGCGGACGAGACCGCGGATCCCCCGATGGGCGGACGGGGTCACTTGCAGGTCGTCTCGGTGTCGGCGACCATGCCGTGGTCCTTCGTGACCGGATAGGCGCCGTCCGCGCCGATCGTCACGGTCGACATCGTGGCCTGCAGGATGTTGGCGGGCCCTGCGAAGTGCGTTCCCCTGCCGAGCGCGGAATCGAAGCGGAACGAGGCGATCGCGGTGTTGAGGCTCGCGGGAGCCGTGGCCTTGGCGTCGTTCGCAGCCGCCGCGATGAACCGGATCGCGAAGTAGGCGTTCGCGGCGACCTCCGGAATCGGTGCCGGCGAACCGGTCTTCTTGCGGTAGGCCGCGACGAAGGCCTTGCTCTCCTCATCGGCGAAGCCGTCGCTCCAGCGCACCGCGTGCTCGCGGCCCGTCACCTGTTCGGCGACCGCCGGGTAGTAGTCGGCATCGAGCGGCGCGCCCTCGTAGCCCAGCGTGGGCGTCAGCAGCCCGAAGGCCTGCGCCTGCTTGGTGAACACGATGGCATCCGCGCCGACGACCATCGACAGCACGAGATCCGGCGCCGCCGCCTTGAGGCGTCCGATGGTCGACTCGAAGTCGGTCGTGCCGAGGGGGCTGAACTCCTGCGCGACCACGGTCCCGCCCGCCGCCGTCACGATCTTCTCCGCGCTCGCCGCATAGTCCCGCGGGAAGTTGTAGTCGGAGCCGACGATCGCGACGCGTGTGCCGTACTTCGCGAGCAGGTCGGGGACGATCGGGGTGAGCAGCTGACGGGTCGACTCCCCGAAGCCCCAGGCGTAGCGCGAGCAGACCGCGGGGTCGCCGAGGATCGAGGTGGCGAACGGAATCCTGGCGGAGTCGGCGACGGACGCGACCGCCGCCGCGGTGTCGCCCGTGATCGTGCCGAACAGCAGCGAGACGTCGCCGGCCTGCACGTACTTCTTCGCCAGCTGGATCGATGTCGCGGGATCCGAGGCGTCGTCCTCGACCGTGTACTCGATCGGCTTGCCGTTCACCCCGCCCTCGGCGTTGATCTTCTCGACGCCGATCTCGAAGCCGGCCTTGAGAGCGAGCCCGGCCGAGGAGATGTTGCCGGTGGCGGGGACGATCACGCCGACCTTGAGGGGGCCGGCCGCGGCGCTCTGCGCAGGACCGCCGCCGATGCTGCTCCCGCAGCCGGTCAGGAGCAGTGCGCCCGCCGCGAGGAACGCTCCGAGGGCGAGGCGGTTGCGGCGCATCAGACGGCGCGGCCGCGGGGAAGGAATCGGGTGGACCATGTCAGGAGCCTCCTGGTTGTCGGGGTGGAACGAACGGCGACGGCGACGAGCACGACGACGTAGAAGAGGGCGTCCGCGGCGGTGTCGGCGAAGAAGCGGCGCAGCACGACCTGCAGCGCGACGACGAACAGCGCGGCGATGGCGGTTCCCGAGAAGGAACCGGGCCTGGCCAGCAGAAGGACCACGAACGCGGGGATGAGGATCGTGAACCCCATCGACGGGTGGACGCCGAGGAGCGGGCTGTAGAGCCCTCCCGCGAGAACGGCGAGGAGCCCCGCCACGACGAAGGTGAGGGTCCTGGTGCGCGCCGGTGGCGTGCCCAGCAGCGCCGCCATCGTAGGGTTGTCCGCCACGGCGCGCAGGCGGAGGCCCGCCCGCGTTCGATACGCGATCACGAGGACCACCGCGACCGTGACGGCTCCCACGAGACCGGCGACCAGCCGGAACGACGGATACGGGACGCCGAACACGGTCACGATCCCGTCGAACGGCGGCGGGACGGCGCGCGCCGTCGCGCCCCAGACCAGCTCGCACACCTGGCGGAGCACCATCCCGACGCCCCAGGTGACCAGCAGCGAAGCCAGCGGGGATCCCGAGAGGCGGCTCAGCAGGCCGCGCTCGATCAGAACGAGAAGGGGAACCGAGACGGCGAGGCCGATGAGGATCCCCGCCCAGAACGGCAGCCCTGCGGTCGCGACCATCGTGAAGGCGCCGATCGTCGCGAGGTCGCCGACCGCGAGGTTCACGATCCGGCTCACGCCGAACACGAGGGACAGCGACAGCGCGAGCAGCGCGACCAGGCCCAGCTGGCTGAACAGCGAGAGGACGAGTTCGATCATCGGCTCAGTCCTCGAACCCCGCCGGGCGGCGGTGCGCCCACGGCACCGCCTCCTCGAGCGCCGCGGCGAGCCGCAGCAGGACGTCCTCGCACCACGGCCCCGCCACCAGCTGGGCACCGATCGGCAGCCCGTCCGCCGCGACGTGCATCGGCAGCGAGATGGCGGGCAGGCCCGCGAGGTTCACCCAGCTCGTGAAGCTCACCATGCGCCCCTCACGCAGGCGCGACTCCTCGGGATGCTCGTTCGCCTCGGTCACGAGTTCGCCGGCAGGCACGGGGACGGTCGCCATGGTCGGGGTGAGCAGCACGTCGAAGTCCCGCCCGAACTGCGAGACGACGCCGTAGGTCTCGGCCTGGATCAGCATCGCGCTCTGCACGTAGTCGACCGCGCTGGCGCGCCTCGCGCGGCCCATCCGGTGGCGCAGGTACGGCTCCGCGAGCTCCGGCCGGAGGTAGGGCATCGCGGCGACGGACGCGTCCATGATGTGGGTGACGTATCCGAGCACCGCGCGCTCGCTGTAGAACCTGGGCGCCACAGGTGCCACGATGTGTCCCATCGCCTCCAGGAGCGCCGCGGTGAGCGTCGCGGCTGTGGCGCACTCCTCATCGACGGGCAGACCGGTGGGGGCTTCCAGGAGCAGCCCGATCCGGAGCGGCTCCTGCGGCCGCCCGGCCTCGGCGGCGTAGGGCCGTTCCGGGCGCGGCGCGTTGTACATGACGAACGGATCCGGCTCGCTGATCGCGTCGAGGATCACGGCGGCGTCGGCCACGGTGCGGGCCTCCGCGCCCTCGGTCGCCGCGTGCTCCCATCCCGCGACGGCAGAGGGCACTCGCCCGCGCGAGGGCTTGAGTCCGACGAGACCGTTGCTCGACGCCGGCATCCTGATCGAGCCGCCGCCGTCCGAAGCGTGCGTGAAGGGGGCCAGGCCGGCGGCCAGCGCCGCCCCTGCCCCGCCACTGGATCCGGCCGGGGACCGGCTGAGGTCCCAGGGGTTCCGCGCGACGCCGAAGCGCGACGTCTCAGTCACGCTCATGGTGCCCGCCTCGGGTGCATGGCTGCGGCCGAGCAGCACGCAGCCCGCGCGGCGGAGCGCCCCGACGATGAGGTCGTCCTCCGTCCGGATCGCGGTATCCGTGCCGAGGGAGCCGAAGAAGCAGGGCTGACCCGCGGCGGCCGTGAGGTCCTTGATCGGGACCGGGATGCCGTGCAGCGGCCCCAGGGACTCGCCCGCGCGGACCGCACGCTCGGCCTGCCTGGCTTCGGCGAGGGTGGCCTCAGGATCGATCCAGACGATCGCGTTGATCGCAGGGTTCAGGCGGTCGATCCGGTCCAGGTAGAGCTCGGCGATCTCGACCGGACTGACCGCGCCGGCCCTAATCTCGCGGGCGATCTCGGTCGCGGAACTGAAGGCGGTGACCATCGGGTTTCTCTCCGTCCGGGCGGGCCTCGTCGCCTGCCGGATCCCCATGCTAGGGACGGCTCGCCGCGCCGAATGGTCCCCGAGTGGACAGAAGAGGTCCCCGAGTGGACAGCTGCGCCGGACGCGGAAGGAGCCGCCCTCCCGAGGGGAGGACGGCTCCGGAATCGCGTTGCCGGAAGGGGGTCAGACCCCGAGGCGCAGCGCGTCGTCGGTGACGGGATCGATCTGCTTGGCCCGGATCGGGTGACCGCTCGTGGACAGGCACCGGCCCGTCTTCAGGTCCCACTTCCAGTCGTGCATGCTGCAGGTGAGCACGCCCTCCTCGTCGACGGATCCCGTGCGGGTCAGATCGGCGCGCAGGTGCGGGCAGCGGCGCTGCACGATCCAGTCGCCGACCTCGGCGTCCTCGGTCTGGTCGGTCTGCTCCTGATACCAGTTCTCGACGTACTCGATCCTGTCGACGGACAGGCACTTGAGGAAGGTCGTGAGGAACTCGTTAAACTTGCCGCTGCGCCCGACGGAGAACTGCATGGACAGGAAGATCGAGTTCGACCAGTCGATCTCGTGATCGGCGATGTTGGTCGAGACGAGGTCGGCGGGGATCGTGTACCAGTAGATGCACTCCTCCCCCGCGTACTCGCGCACCTTGGCCTTCGGGAAGTCGACCACCATGTCCAGCTCGCCGATGCGGAAGCGGACGTTGCCGCCGACGCCGAGTCGGATCGTGCGGGACTTCTTGAGCAGTGGCTCCCACCACTCCTTGATCGCCGCGAGCATCTCCTCGGGCGGAAGGACCGGAGCACGACGGGCCTCCTCGTCTCGGATCTCCTGCTGGCGGCTGGCACGCTGCTCCTCGAGGTAGTCCCACTTCTCGTCGAAGACGTGGCGCAGCTCGTCCTCCGAGTAGAGGGTCTGCTCGACCGCGACGATCTCGCGGTCCTCGAGGGTCACCACGGTGCCCGGCACGAACAGGTGCCCGTCGTACTGCGGGGCGAGCTCGTTCATGTGCGCGAGGAACTGCTTCTGATCCGTGAAGATCGACTCGCCGTTGCGTCCGATGCCGTTGAAGTCGAACAGCTCGTCGCGGAGGAACATCGGCGGGCCCGCCATCGGGAAGACGTGCGGGGCATCGACCTTCTCGATGTAGTACATCGCGCGCTTGTTCTGCGCCTCGCGCTTGAGACGGGCGAAGTTCTGCTTGGCGTCCAGCGGCAGGTCGTAGACCATGGGCCACCAGATCGCGCCGGACACCTGCGTGAAGTAGGCGTCGGGCTTGCCGAACGTGAGCAGGCGCTCCAGGTCGAGCGGGTGCGAGTCGTTCTGGTTGAGCACCGATCCGGAGCCGTCGTCGACGCTGAGCGAGGAGTCGCCGATCGGTCCATCGCTGGGGGCGCGGAGCGGCGTGATCATGATCTTCAGCTCACCGCGTTCGATGATCTCCCCGGCGGGCGCGTAGGTGATGTTGTCGTAGCCGAAGGCGCGGAGGTCCTTCTCCAGGTCGTCGGTCGGGTACTCGGGCAGAAGCACCTCGATGTCCTTGCGGATGTAGCGCTCGAGCAGCCGGGGGTCGAAGTGGTCGCGGTGCCTGTGCGACACGTAGAGGAAGTCGGCCTCCCGTCCGAGGCGCTCCCAGTCGAGGCCGCGGTTGTCCGGGAACGGGAACCAGGATCCGTAGAAGGACGGCCCGAGCACGGGGTCGCAGATGATGTTCCCGCCGACCGTCTCGATGAACATCCCGGCGTGCCCGAGTCCCGTGATCCGCATGTTTCTCCTCCTGTGTGGACCTGTCGATCCTACCGGGAGCACCCTCATCGGGCCTGGAGACGGCCCGTGCATAACCGGATCGGGTGGTCGCGCGAGCACCGCGCCCCTGGGCTCAGCCGAGCAGCTCGCGGATGTCGTCGGCGGTCAGAGACTGCGCGAAGAGGTCCTCATCGTCGAGCACCGCGGAGAACAGGCGCGCCTTGCGCTGCTGCAGCGCGAGCACCTTCTCCTCGATCGTGCCCTCGGAGATCATCCGGTAGACGAAGACACGGTTCTGCTGCCCGATCCGGTGCGCGCGGTCCGCCGCCTGCGCCTCGGCCGCAGGGTTCCACCAGGGATCCAGCAGGAAGACGTAGTCCGCCTCGGTGAGCGTGAGGCCCGTGCCTCCGGCCTTGAGGCTGAGGAGGAACGCGTCCTGGTCCCCCTCGCGGAACTCCTGCACGACCCTGTCCCGATCCCGCGTCGACCCGTCCAGGTACGACACGCGAAGGCCTGCGCGCCGGAGCCGTTCGGCCGCGAGGCCCAGGAACGAGGTGAACTGGCTGAAGACGAGCGCTCTGTGTCCCTCGGACCGCAGCTCGATCAGCCGTTCCACGAGCTCCTCGAGCTTGCGGGACGCGATGCCCGCGTCATCGGGTTCGATCAGCCCCGGTGCCAGGCTCAGCATGCGCAGCATGGTGAGCGAGCGGAAGACGATGAAACGCTGCCGGTCGAGATCCGGCAGCAGCCCGAGGATCTTCTGCCGCTCGCGCTGCAACACGGTGTCATAGCGGTGCTGGTGCGCGGGAGCGAGCTCGACGCGCAGCACCTGCTCCTGCCGCTCCGGAAGGTCGCGGGCGACGAGCTCCTTGGTGCGACGGATCAGGAACGGGCGGATCCGCCGTCGCAGCAGCTCGATGCGGGAGCGACGGAAGGGCGCGCCCTCGGCGTTCTCCGGCACCTTGCCCTGCTCGATCGGCTGGATGAAGTCCTCGCGGAATCGCCGCGCCGAGGCGAAGAGGCCGGGCGACGTGAGGCTGAGCAGGGCCCACAGCTCCCCCAGGCCGTTCTCCAGCGGCGTGCCGGTCGCGGCGTAGACCGCCCGGGCGTCGAGAGCGGCGACCGCCTGATGCTGCTTGGTCGCGGGGTTCTTCACGTTCTGGGCCTCGTCGAGGACGACGCCCGACCACGGCCGGCGCGCGAACTCCTCCGCATCCAGACGCAGCACGGTGTACGAGGTGATCACGAGATCCGCATCGCCCACGTGCGAGGCGAGGTCGACGCCGTGGGCGTCTCGGGTCCGCCCGGCGACGACGACGCGGAGACCCGGCGCGAACCGCTCGGCCTCGCGCTCCCAGACCGGGAGCACCGAGGTGGGAGCGACCACCAGCCAGGGCGCGGCGTCCTCCGCCGAGGCCTCCCGCGCGTGAGCGATGAGGGTGAGCAGCTGCAGGGTCTTTCCGAGCCCCATGTCATCGGCGAGTATTCCGCCGAGGCTGTGCTGCCACAGTCGTGCGAGCCGTGTGAACCCCTCGCGCTGGTACGGGCGGAGATCGGCGGTGATCGCGGCGGGGAGCGGCACCGGATCCTCGCCGGGGTCGGCGCGCAGCGCCTCGATCGCAGCACGCCAGGTCCGCGCCGGAAGGGTCTCGTCGGCGAGATCCTCGAAGTCCTCCCAGAGCGTCAGGTGCGTGCGCGCGATCCTCGGTCCGGTCTCCCACTCCGCGAGCTCGGCGGCCTCGTCCAGAAGCTCCTTGAGCCGGTCGAAGGCGGGGTGGCGCAGCGAGAACCAGGTGTTGTCGACGAGCTTGAGCTTGCCCTGGCGGAGGGCGAGCGCACGGAACAGCGGCTCGAACGGGATCGTCTTCCCGTCGATCCGCACCAGGAAGCCGAGTTCGAGCCAGTCCGGATCGGTGCTCTCGACCGTGCTGACGGTGATCGCCGGATCGCCGGTGAGCTCCGCGTAGGTGCGCGGCGCTCCGGTCGTCTCTATGGCGATGCCGCGCGCTTCGAGGGCGGGCACCAGGTGCGAGACGAACTCGGCCGCGTCCGCGTCGCGCAGTGCGCCGGCGAGGAGGAACGGCAGTCCTGTGGCCTCGGTCCATGAGGCGAGCACGGACGGGCGCAGCAGTCCTTCCGCCGCAGCGTCGCGGATCCCGGACTCGGCGGCGCGCTCGTCGAGCGGGAAGCGCGCGTATCCCGGGTAGTCCCAGTGCAGCCGGTACGCCACGACGTCGTCGGGGCGGAAGTCGACGACGAGGAGGGGCACGGGTCTCGGCGCGGGGGGCAGCGTGACGCCGCGCCCCGCACGGATGGCGGCCCCGCGCAGGATCGTCGGATATCCGTCCCGGAAGAAGGCCTTCCTGTCGACCGGCGCCACCGTCAGCCCGCCCGGTGCCGCCAGGAGCGCCCGGACGCCGTCCGTCAGCGGCACCTGCCCGAGCACGAGGTCGATCCTCTTGCCGACGACGCGGTGCGCGTAGACGCCGCCGGCCCCCACCGCCCGGGTCGCCGTGGCGGGGAAGGACTCGCCGACGGCGTCTGCGGAGGCGGAGAGGCGGAGCCCGCCGTCGCCGTCCGCGGCGATGTCCACCACGATCCGCAGCTCGTCCGACCACTGCAGCCGGGTGCTGCGTTCCGTCGCGACCAGGGCGATCCCTGCCGCCGACGCCGACTGCAGGTGCGGCCACAGCAGCGGGGACGCGACCGGGTCCAGCAGCAGCCAGTCCCCCGCCGTGCCGGACAGCAGCGAGTCGCGGGAGATGCTCAGCAGGTCGGCGAACCAGCGCGAGTGCGCCGCGTCGTAGCGTGTGCCGGGGCGACGGACCGCGTCCCAGTCGGCATCGGACTGCACCCAGGCGGATCCTGCGTCGTTGCGCCGCAGCGGGCGGACGGCGAGGAACAGCTCGCCCGGATCCTTGACCAGATCCCGCGCGGTCGCGGTGCGCAGCGGCCGCGACGCCCAGTGCCTCGCGTCGGCGCGGTCGCGCCGGCGCAGCTCGACGCCGAGGGCCAGCGGAGCACCGCTCGCCCGGGTGGACGGCAGCAGCACGCGCCAGTCGTCGGCGTCAGCGGAGGTCATGATGATCCATCCTCAGGCAGGCCACGGACACCCGGCCCGGTTTCGGGGCGCACTTCTACGTTTTGGGGCGCAGGATCCCGGGAAAGACCGGGATCCTGCGCCCCAAAACGGACGGATACGCCCCAAACGGGAGCTCCTGGAGATCGTGGCGTGCGCGGATCAGGCCGAGCGCGCGACGCGCGCGAGCACGCCGTGCACGAACGCGCCGGACTCGTCGGTCGAGAACTCCTTCGCGAGCTCCACGGCCTCGTCGATCGCGACGGCCGTCGGGACCTCGTCGTTGCGGAGGATCTCCCACACGCCGATGCGCAGCAGCGCCCGGTCCACGGCCGGCATCCGGTCGAGCTTCCAGTCACGACTGTGCGTCGTGATCTGCTCGTCGATCTCGTCGCGGTGATCGATGATCCCGTCGACGATCTCGCGCGCATAGAGCCAGGAGGCCTCACGTGCGGGCTCGGCGGCAGCGCGCTTGGCCTCCGCGGCGAGGGTCACCGCGAGGTCGTCGCCGCGCACATCGGCGGAGAAGAGGATGTCGAGGGCGCGCTTGCGCGCCTTGGTCCGGGCGCCCACGCGTCAGTCGTTGATGCGGCCGAGGTAGCCGCCGGTGCGCGTGTCGACCTTGACCTTGGTGCCGGTCTCCAGGAACAGCGGAACCTGGATCTCGTACCCGGTCTCGAGCGTGGCGGGCTTGGTGCCGGCCGACGAGCGGTCGCCCTGCAGGCCGGGCTCGGTGTAGGTGACCTCGAGCACGACCGAGGCCGGGAGCTCGATGTAGAGCGGGTTGCCGTTGTTGAGCGCGATCTGGACCTGCTGGTTCTCCAGCATGAAGTTCTTCGCGTCGCCGACGGTCGCGGCGGCCACGTTGATCTGGTCGTAGTCCTCCTGGTCCATGAAGACGTAGTTGTCGCCGTCCGTGTACAGGTAGGTGAAATCGCGGCGGTCGACGTTCTCGATGTCGATCTTGGCGCCCGCGTTGTAGGTGCGGTCCACGACCTTGCCGCTGACGACGTTCTTGAGCTTCGTCCGGACGAACGCGCCGCCCTTGCCGGGCTTGACGTGCTGGAACTCGATGACGTTCCAGAGCTGTCCGTCGATCGAGAGGACGACGCCGTTCTTGATGTCTGCGGTGGATGCCATGGGTCTGAGAAGTCCGTTCCTGAGATTCGCGGCCGAGCGGCCGACGTTCAATCTTACGGGATGCCCGGCGCCCGGCCTGTGAGAGCGACCGGAGCGGTGCCGCGGATCAGCCGTCCTCCTGTCCCTCGAGCAGCAGGATCAGGCGGCGCGTCGCGGTCGCGTACCCCTGCACGCCCTCCCCCACGACGTGCACGGCGGCGACGTCCGTGAGGTAGGAGTGGTGCCGGAACTCCTCCCGGGCGTACACGTCGGAGATGTGGATCTCGGCGAACGGCAGGGCGACGCCGGTGAGCGCATCGCGCAGGGCGACAGAGGTGTGCGTGTAGGCGCCGGCGTTGATCACGATGCCGCCGCAGTCCTCGCGCGCATCGTGGATCGCGTCGAGGAGCACGCCCTCGTGGTTGCTCTGCACCGCGCGGACCTCGTAGCCGTACGCCGCGGCGGCCTCGGCCGTGATCCGCTCGACATCGGCGAGCGTCGCGGATCCGTAGATCCCCGGCTCACGCTGACCGAGCAGGTTGAGGTTCGGTCCGTTGACGAGGAGCAGGCGGCGCGGGGTGGTCACCTGCACACGGTATCAGCGCGCGTCGGGGACGACCGGGCGCACCATCACGTACTCGCGCCCATTGGCGAGCTCGGTGATCTGCCCGGTGCGCGTGAAGCCGCAGCGCTCATAGGCCGCCTGCGCCCGGTGGTTGTCGACGTGCACCTCGAGGGTGAGGCCGTGGGCGCCCTGTTCGGCGGACCACGTCGCGCACTCGTCGAAGAGCGTCTCGATGGCTCCGGCGCCGCGGTGTCCCTCGGCCACGTACACGCCGACGACCAGGGCGGTGGACTCGGGGCCCTCGAGCCCGGACGGCAGCACCGTCGCGGATCCGAACCACTCGCCGTCCTCGGCGATCGCGACGAACTGCGCGTTGGGACCGCCCTCGGCCGCGTTGGCGGTGCGGTGCTGCCAGAACGCGTCGGGCTGCGCGGAGGCGTTCTCGAAGGTGTCGAGGAACGCGAGCGCGGCGACGGGATCCTGCAGGGCCCGCAGACGCAGGTCGCGGACGTCCGTCCACTCCGTCGCGAGGACCCGGCGCACCTCGATGCTCACTCGCCGACCTCCTGATAGGCGGCGAAGAGCAGCGACTCGTCGGGGGCCTGCAGCACGGTCGGCTTGGCGATGCCGTCCAGCACGATGAAGCGCAGCATCCCGCCGCGGCTCTTCTTGTCGCGCTGCATGGTGGACAGCAGGGTCGGCCAGGCGCCGGCGCGGTACGAGATCGGAAGCCCCAGGGACTCCAGGATCGCGCGGTGCCGGTTGGCGTCCTCGTCCGAGAGACGCCCCGCGAGGCGGGAGAGCTCGGCCGCGAACAGCATGCCCACGGAGATCGCAGCGCCGTGACGCCAGCGGTAGCGCTCGGCGTGCTCGATCGCGTGGCCGAGCGTGTGGCCGTAATTGAGGATCTCGCGCTGCCCGGCCTCGCGGAAGTCCTCGGAGACGACGCTCGCCTTCATCCCGATCGCGAGTTCGACCGCACGGCGGAACTCCGGGGTGAGCGGATCCACGGCGCGGGCCGGATCCGCCTCGATGATGTCGAGGATCTCGGGGGCCCAGATGAACCCGGCCTTGACGACCTCGGCGAAGCCGGCGGTCGCCTCGTTCGGCGTCAGGCTGGACAGCTCGTCGAGATCGCCGATCACCGCGCGCGGGGCCCAGAAGGCGCCCACGAGGTTCTTGCCCTCGTTCGTGTTGATGCCGGTCTTGCCGCCCACGGCGGCGTCGACCAGGCCGAGCACGGTCGTCGGCACCTGGACGATCTGCACGCCGCGCAGCCACGTGGCCGCGACGAAGCCCGCGAGGTCGGTGACCGCGCCGCCGCCGTAGCCGACGACCGCATCGGTGCGCGTGAAGTCCGCCTGACCCATGATCTGCCAGAGGAACTGCGCGACCTCGATGCGCTTGCCCTGCTCCGCATCCGGGATCTCGGCCAGCAGCACCTCGCGCGGACCGTTCGCGGTGTCGGCGACCATGCGGTCCCGGAGCTGCGCCGCACGATCGGCGAGCGTCGGCGGGTGCACGACGAGCACCTTGCGCACGCTGGGCGCGAGTGCGGCGGAGACGCGATCGAGGATGTTCCGCCCCACCGCGATGTCGTAGGGCGTGCTGCCCGTCACCGCGATCGTCGTGACCCCGTCGTTCTGCTCCGCGCTCATGCTCGTCCTCTCATCCATTCCACGACCTGTTCGGCGACACGCGACATCGGCACCCGCGAGGTGTCGAAGTGCACGTCCGCCACTTCTTCGTACAGCGCCCGCCGCTCGGCGTAGATCCTGGTCCAGCGCTGGACCGGATCCTCCTCGCCGTGCAGCAGGGGACGTCCCTCGCCGGCGATGCGCACCGCCACCGCCTCCGGCGAGACCGTCAGCAGAACGACCGGCACGCTCTGCAGCAGTGCCCTCGTCTCCGGGGCGAGCACCGCTCCTCCGCCCAGCGAGATCACCCCGCCGCCCGCGACCGCCGCGGCGACCGCCTCGCGCTCCCACGCCCGGAACCGCGCCTCGCCGTGCTCGGCGAAGATCGCGGGGATCGGCCCGTGCTCGAGCACGATCGCCTTGTCCGTGTCGACGAAGCGGAGTCCGGTGGCTTTCGCGACCCTGCGGCCGATGCTGGTCTTGCCGGACCCCATGGGGCCGACGAGGACCAGCGGCCCCGGCGCGTGCGCCTCAGCCGAGCTCATCGTGCAGGATCAGCGCCGCCTCGGAGGCGGGCGTCGTGCGCAGCTCCTCCGGGATCGCGGCGAGGTACGCCTCGAGGTTGCGCCGGGTCTCCGCGACGTTGTCTCCGCCGAACTTCTCCAGCACCGAGTTCGCGAGCTCGATCGCCACCATCGCCTCCGCCACGACGCCCGCGGCGGGCACCGCGCACACGTCGGAGCGCTGGTGGTGCGCGGTGGCCTGCTCGCCGGATGCGACGTCGACTGTGCGCAGCGCATGCGGAATGGTCGCGATGGGCTTCATGCCGGCGCGCACGCGAAGGACGGTGCCGGTGGACATGCCGCCCTCGGTGCCGCCCGCGCGGTCGGAGCCGCGGCTGATGCCGTCGTCCGTCGCGAAGAGCTCGTCGTGCGCGGCGGATCCGCGCCGGCGGGTGGTCTCGAAACCATCGCCCACCTCGACGCCCTTGATCGCCTGGATGCCCATGAGCGCGTACGCGAGCCGCGCGTCCAGCCGGCGGTCCCAGTGCACGTGCGAGCCAAGCCCCGGCGGCAGGCCGTAGGCGAGCACCTCGACGATGCCGCCGAGAGTGTCGCCATCCTTGCGGGCGGCGTCCACCTCATCGACCATGCGCGCCGATGTCGCGGGGTCGAAGCAGCGCAGCGGATCCGCGTCCAGCGTCTCGACGTCGTCCGGCGTCGGCAGGGCGGATCCCTCCGGCACCTGCACCGGCCCGATCGACAGGGTGTGGCTGACCAGGCGGACGCCGAGCTCGCCGAGGAAGGCGCGGGCCACGGCACCGAGGGCGACACGGGCGGCGGTCTCCCGGGCGCTCGCGCGCTCCAGGATCGGGCGGGCCTCGTCGAACCCGTACTTCTGCATGCCGACGAGGTCGGCGTGGCCGGGACGAGGGCGCGTCAGGGCCGCGCTGCGCCCGCGCGACTTGTCCGTCAGCTCCACGGGGTCGGCGCTCATCACCTCGACCCACTTGGGCCACTCGGTGTTGCCGATGCGCATCGCGATCGGGCTGCCGAGCGAGAAGCCGTGACGCACGCCGCCGGAGATCGAGAGCTCGTCCTGCTCGAACTTCATCCTCGATCCGCGCCCATAGCCGAGCTTGCGGCGCTGCAGATCGGACTGGATCGCCTCGCGGGACAGCGGGACGCCCGCAGGCAGGCCCTCCATGACGGCAATGAGTTCGGGGCCGTGCGATTCGCCGGCCGTGAGCACGCGGAGCATCTGACTAGTCTCCCATGCGTTCAGGACGCGTCCGCCCGCATGACTTCGCGCAGGGGACGATTCCTCAGCGCAGGGCCGCCCGCATGACGTCGAGCACGCCGGCCTCGTCGGGAAGCTCCTGCTCCGCGTCCCCGTGCAGGAAGATCCGGATCTGCCGCACCGCCTGGTGCAGGAGCATCTCGAGTCCGCTCACGACCGGGGCATCGGTCCACGCCGCGACGAGAGGTGCGGGCCAGGGGGCGTATGCGGCGGAGAACAGCGCACCGCCCGTGCTCGCCAGCGCCGTCATCACGGCGTCCGGCAGCGTCGCGGTGCCGGGCAGGGTCGAGACCGTCAGATCGACGGGCGAGGGCGTCGCCTCGGATGCGAGCTCCGCGGTGGTCGCCCGCACTCCGATCCGCTCGGCGAATCCGGCCAGCTCCGCCGCCTGCTCGGCACGACGGGTCCTGAGCTCGACTGCATCGACGCCCAGACGCCGCAGCGACACGAGGGCCGAGCGGGCGGTCGCTCCGCCGCCGAGCACGCGCGCGGAACGCGCCGAGCCCAGGCCGCCCGCCAGGAGCGCGGATGTGAGGCCGCCCACATCGGTGTTGAATCCGCGGATCCCCTCGCCCAGCAGCAGCGTGTTCACCGCCCCCGTGAGCCGTGCATCCTCATCGAGGAGGTCGGCGCGCGCGTGGGCGCGCTCCTTCAGCGGCATCGTGAGCGAGAGCCCGCGCCAGTCGTCGTCCAGCGCGTCGAGCGCCGCGTCGAACCCGGCTTCGTCCACCCGGAGGCGGCCGTACTCCCAGTCCAGCCCGAGCCGGCGATAGGCGGCGCCGTGCAGATCGGGCGAACGGCTGTGATCGATCGGATCCCCCCAGACGGCCAGGCGCGATGCGGCAGGCCCCGCGGCGGACACGTCAGCAGCCCGAGCTCGGGTTGGCCTTGCACCAGTCCTGCCACTGCTTCACGGCGGCCTCGTGCTCGGCGTACGTGGTCGAGAACACCGTCTCGCCCGTGTCGAGGTTGACCGTCACGAAATAGAGCCAGGGGCCGGCAGCCGGGTGCATGGCGGCGTCGATGGCCTTGTCCCCCGGATTCGAGATCGGCGTCTTCGGGAGCCCGTCGATCACGTACGTGTTCCACGGGTTGTCATCGTTCTGCGCCGCGTCCGAGGTGCTGGCCGACCCGCTGTGCAGCTCGCCGTAGCCGTACTGCGCCGTCGAGTCCATCTGCAGCTTCATGCCCTGATCCAGACGGTTCTGGATCACCCGGGACACCTTGTAGAAGTCGGCTTCGGCCCTCGCCTCGCGCTGGATGATCGACGCGATCGTGAGGACGCGCTGCTCGTCCGCGGCCGGCACGCCGGCGGCGCTCAGCGAGTCCCGCGTGCGCTGCACGAGCGTCGAGACGACGTCCTTCGCCGTGGCCCCCGGCGGGAACTCGTAGAGCGCGGGGAACAGCCATCCCTCGAGCGAGGGGGCGTTCACGCCGTAGTCCGCCGGGTTCTTCACCGCGGCCTGGAGATCCGCGAGCGGCACGTCCACGCTCTGCGCGATGCGCGAGATCGTCTCGGTGACCGAGAGGCCCTCCGGGAGCACCGCGGAGTTCTGCATCTTGTTCTTCGGGTCCTGGAGCGCCTTGAGTGCGGCCGCGGCGGTCATCTTCAGCTGCAGCTTGTACACGCCGGGGTAGAACGTCGTGACGACGTTGTCCTTGACCAGCATGTCGTAGAAGACGCCAGAGGTCTTCGTCACGCCGGCGTCGTACATCGCCTGCGAGATCTGCTGCCCGCCGTCGCCCTTCTTGATCGTCACGAGCGCATTGCCCGTGGCCTGTCCCGCCTCGAAGTCCTTGGACGGCCCCCAGCCCATGACCTCGCTGATCTTGGTGCCGTAGGTGTTCCAGACCCACAGTCCGCCGCCCGCGGCGCCCGCGATGAGCACGAACACGACGAGCAGTGCGATCAGGCAGCCGCGGCGCTTCTTCCGCTTCGGTGTCTTCGGCGGCTCGGTCTCGTGATGGAACAGCGCCTCGAGCGTCGAGTGGAACGGGTCGTGATGCTCCGCGGGGGCGCCTTCTTCCGCCGACGGTGAGGGTGCGCTCGAAGAGGACGCGGCCTCGCGGACGGCGCGACGCGACCCGGGAACGGCGGTCTGCTCGGCGGGGCGAGGAGACTGCACCTGCGGATCCGGCAGCGCACCGAACAGGTCGTGCGAGACGGGGTCGTTCTCCGGCGTGGCGGCCGACGGCGATCGGTCGGACATGTCAGCTGTTCTCCTCATCGAGAATCAAAGGCGTACCGGCCGGGTTGCCGGTGTTCTTCTCCGTGTCGATCGCGTGCTGCAGCAGCACCACGGCGGCAGCCTGATCCACGACACCGCGGGAGTTGCGCTGCGTGCGCCCGGAAGCGCGCAGCGCCTGGTGCGCGGTGACGGTGCTCAGCCGCTCGTCGATCAGGCGCACGGCGATCCCGCACGCACGGCCGAGCGCCTCGGCGAACTCGCGGGCGTCGACAGTCGATGCGGTGTCCTCACCGCGGAGGTTGATCGGCAGGCCCACGACGAGCTCGAGAGGTTCGTACTCGGCCGCGAGCTCGGCGATCCGCGCGACGTCCGTGTCACCGCGCGGCACGGTCTCGACCGGCACGGCGAGCAGGCCGTCCGGATCGCACCGGGCCACGCCGATCCTGGCGCGGCCCACATCGATGCCGAGCCGAACGCCCCGTCGGAACCCGGTCACGCGCGGCGCAGCTCCTGCTCGATGGCGGAGAACGCCGCAGGCAGCGCCGCCGCATCGGATCCGCCGCCCTGCGCGACGTCGTCCCTGCCGCCTCCGCCGCCGCCGAGCACGCCGGCGGCGATCTTGGCCAGCGCGCCCGCCTTCGCGCCCTGCGCACGGGCGGAGTCGTTGGTCGCGATGACCACCATCGGCCGCCCGTTCGCCACACCCGAGATCGCCGCGACCGCGGCCGCGGAACCGAACGTGTCGCGCACGCCTGTCGCGATCTCGCGCACTTCGTCCGCCCCGCCGACCTCACCGAGATCGTGCGCGACGAACTGCACTGCGCCGAGGGAGGTCGCGGTCTGCGCGATCGCGGGGACGCGTCCTGCGCGCTCCGCGGCCTCGAACTGCGCGATCCGCTTCTCGGCGGCCTTGAGCTGCGCGGCGAGGTCGGTCACGCGCTCGGTGAGCTGGTCGCGCGGCGTCTTGAGGGCGGAGGTGAGCTGGGACACGAGCGCGCGCTCCGCGGCGAACTCCCGGAAGGCGTCCGCGCCGACGAGCGCTTCGACGCGGCGGTTGGACGCACCGACGGAGGACTCGCCGACGAGGTTGATGAGGCCGATCTCGGCGCTCGACGCCACGTGGGTGCCCGCGCAGAGTTCGCGCGACCAGGGCCCGCCGATGTCGACCATGCGCACCGTGGAGCCGTACTTCTCGCCGAACAGCGCCATGGCCCCCGCGGCCTTCGCGTCGTCGAGCGACATGATCCGCGTGGTGACCTCGAGGCCGTCCTGCACGGCGCGGTTAGCGATCTCCTCGATCTCGGTCTTCGTGTCGCCGGACAGCGCCTGGCCCCACGAGAAGTCGAAGCGCAGGTAGCCGGCGCGGTTCAGGGATCCGGCCTGGGTCGCGGTCTTGCCCAGCGTGTCGCGCAGGGCCGCGTGCACGAGGTGCGTGGCGGAGTGCGCCTGGCGCGCGGCACGGCGGTTGGCCGCGTCCACGGTGGTGGTCGCCGGGGCGTCGATCGAGACGACGCCCGTGGTGACCTCGACCGTGTGGCTGATCAGGCCGGGAACGGGACGCTGCACGTCCAGCACCTCGAGCGCATAGCCGGGACCGGTGATGACACCCTTGTCCGCGACCTGGCCGCCCGACTCGGCGTAGAGCGTGGTCTCGGCGAGGACGACCTCGGCCACCTGGCCCTCGGCGGCGCGGCGGACGGGCTGGCCGTCGACGAGGATCCCGAGCACGGTGGAGCTGGTCTCCAGCTCGTCGTAGCCGAGGAACGCGGTCTCGCCCTTCGCGCGCAGCTCGCCGTAGACCGAAACGTCGGCGATCTGGCGCTTGCGGTTGCGCGCGTCGGCCTTGGCGCGGGAGCGCTGCTCCTGCATGAGGGAGTCAAACGCGGCGCGGTCGACGTCGAGCCCGGCCTCCTCGGCGATCTCGAGGGTGAGATCGATCGGGAAGCCGTAGGTGTCGTGCAGCAGGAACGCCTCGGAGCCCTTGAGGGTCTCGGATCCGGCCTTCTTGGTGTCGGCGAGGGCGAGGTCGAGGATCGTGGATCCCGCGTCCAGGGTGCGACGGAAGGTCTCCTCCTCCGCGTTCGCGGCGGCGGAGAGCTGGGTCCAGTCCTGCTCGAGGATCGGATAGGCGCTCTTCATCGCGTCCTTGGACACGGAGAACAGCTCGGGGAACACGGGCTCATCGACGCCCAGGAGCCGCATCGACCGCACGGTGCGGCGCATGAGGCGGCGCAGGATGTAGCCGCGGCCCTCGTTCGAGGGGCGCACACCGTCCGAGAGGAGCATGAGCGAGGACCGGACGTGGTCGGCGACGACGCGGAAGCGGACGTCGTCGGCGTGCTCGGCGCCGTAGCGGCGCCCGGACAGCTCGACCGCCCGATCCAGCACGGGACGGACCTGGTCGGTCTCGTACATGTTCTCGACGCCCTGCTTGAGGAAGGCGACGCGCTCGAGGCCCATCCCGGTGTCGATGTTCTTCATCGGGAGCTCGCCCACGATGTCGAACTCGGTCTTGCCGCGGATGTTGTCGATGAAGTCCTGCATGAACACGAGGTTCCAGATCTCCAGGAACCGGTTGTCGTCGACCGCCGGTCCCCCGTCCTGGCCGTATGCCGGCCCGCGGTCGAAGAAGATCTCGCTGTCGGGGCCGCCGGGGCCGGGCTGCCCCGTGTTCCAGTAGTTGTCGGCGCGGCCGAGCCGCTGGATGCGCTCCGGCTTCAGCCCGATCACGTCGCGCCAGATGGCCTCGGCCTCGTCGTCGGTCTCGAAGACCGTGACCCAGAGGTCCTTCTCGTCGAAGCCGAGTCCGCCGTCGCTCTCGGAGCCGGTCAGCAGCTCCCAGGCGTAGCGGATCGCGCCTTCCTTGAAGTAGTCGCCGAACGACCAGTTGCCGAGCATCTGGAAGAAGGTGCCGTGCCGTGCCGTACGGCCGACCTCCTCGATGTCGTTGGTGCGGATGCACTTCTGCAGGTCGGCGATGCGCGGATGAGGAGCGGGGACCACGCCCGTGAGGTACGGGATCATCGGCACCATGCCGGCCACGGTGAACAGCAGCGAGGGGTCGTCGCTGACCAGCGACGCCGAGGGGACGATCAGGTGATCGTTCTTCTCGAAGTAGCTCAGGTAGCGCTGCGCGATCTCCGCGGTCTTCATGCTCGTCGAGGGGTCCTTGCTGTCAGGGCGCGCCGGAGCGCGGAATCGGGAGAGGGCGGATCCGCGTCAGTCCGCGGAGCCGTCCTGAGTGAGGCGGGCCTCCTGCGCGTGGAACGCGTCGGCGAGGATCCCGGTGAACTCGTTGATCCGGTCGTCGACGGCCGCCAGCACATCGTGTCCGCGCGGATCCTTGTTCAGGAAGTGCGCGGCGACGAAGCCGCCGATCACGCCGATGAGGAACCACAGCAGGGTCTTCATGTCACCACCTCCGGTTCGGGTCGCACGTCACAACGGTCTCCATCGTATGCGCAAACGCGAAGGAGGCGCCGGGGATACCCCCGACGCCTCCTCGGCGTGTTCTCGGAGTTCACTGAACTCCGACAGCAGAGTCGCTGGACTCAGCGCGCGGCGTAGTACTCGACGACCAGCTGCACGTCACAGGTCACGGGGACCTCGGCGCGCTTCGGACGACGGACCAGACGGGCCTCCAGCTTGTCGAGCTCGACCTCGAGGTAGCCCGGGACCGGGGGCAGCACCTCGGCGTGACCGCCGGCGGCCGCCACCTGGAAGGGCTCGAGGCCCTCGCTCTTGGGCTTGACGTGGATGAGCTGACCCGGCTTCACGCGGAAGGACGGGCGGTCGACGAGCTGGCCGTCGACGAGGATGTGACGGTGCACGACGAGCTGACGCGCCTGCGCGGTGGTGCGCGCGAAACCGGCGCGGACCACGAGCGCGTCCAGACGCATCTCGAGCTGCTCGACGAGGTTCTCACCGGTCAGGCCGTCCTTGCGACGGGCCTCGTTGAACTGGATGACCAGCTGCTTCTCGCGGATGCCGTACTGCTCGCGAAGACGCTGCTTCTCGCGCAGACGAACGGCGTAGTCGCTGTCGGCCTTGCGCTTGGTGCGGCCGTGCTCACCCGGAGCGTAGGGACGCTTCTCGAGGTAGCGGGCGGCCTTCGGGGTGAGCGCGACGCCGAGGGCGCGCGACAGACGCACCTTGCGGCGGTCCTGGGACTTCGTAACCACGAAGCGTTCCTTTCGATACGCGGCCGTGTCGGTCACGGCTCGCGGACGTATCGTCTCGATTCCGCCCCTCACGAGCGCACGCCGGGGCGGACGAGAGGGTGTTGCAGGAGTGGAGAGATGCCCGAAAACACGGTTTCGAGCCGATCCATGCTATCAGATCAGGCCTGAGCGCCCGTCTCGGTCCGGTCGGAGCGCCGGGCCTTCGCATCGACCGGGGTGCGCTGCACGGGACCGCCGGTCGTGAGCCACGCGATCGCCCCGGCGAGAAGCACCACGGCCGCTCCCGTCCCGGGCGTGAGATACCCCTGGGTGAGCACCCACCCCACACTCGCGACGAGCGCGACCGCGCACGCGAGCGCCGCCCACAGAGGCATGCGCCGGGCGCGCTCCGCAGGCCAGAGCCGTTCGATGCGCGGCACGATGAGGCACAGCACGGCGAGCACCGCGACGATGGCCAGCACCCAGGGGATCCGGGTGATCCACCAGGTGGTGGTGAGGACGGGAGGGAAGGGCAGCCCGAGCGCGAGCTGCGCGCCCACCACCACCGCCATCGCGACGGTGTGCCAGAGGTAGACGACCATCCCGAACACGCCCAGCGCGCCGATCCCGACCAGCACTGGGCGCTGTCGCATCGCGGCACGGATCGCGGGCTGGAGCAGCGTGAACAGATACACCTGCGCGAGACCGAGCAGCAGCAGGAGCACGGTCGGCGGGTTCAGGTTGGCGATCATGTCCGGGTCGTAACCCATGCCGAGCACAGCGACGGCCATGAGGGCGTAGGCGACCAGCGCGAGCACGAGCAGCAGCCGGCGGGGACGGCGCGAGTACCACTGATCCCGCACCCCGAAGCCGAGCTGCTGCACGAACAGCCAGACGAACAGCCAGTTCAGCGCGCCGACGGGCACGTGCAGGGAGCGGTCCACCAGGTCGACCGCCACGGCGAGACCGGCGAGCGTGAAGTACGTCGCCCAGGCGGCACGACGATGCAGCGCCGCCATCAGCGGGACGAAGGAGGTGCAGATCGCGTACACCGCGATGAACCAGAGCGGCTCGGCCAGGCGGAACGCGAAGGTCCGCAGGAACTCCGGATCCGCTCCGCAGAGCGCGAGGATCCCCATCGCCGCGAGCACCCCGAGCATCGCGAACAGCACAGGGCGCGCGAGGCGCAGCATCCTGGCGCGGATGTACTCCGCGGCCGTCCCGCCCGCACCGTGCATGCGCCGCCAGGTGGTGATCCCCGCGAAGCCCCCGGCGATGAAGAACGTGGGCATGATCATGCCCACCCAGGTGATCGCCGTCAGCGGCCTCCACTCGGCGAGGGCGTTGAAGGCGCGCAGCGGATCGCCGGCGATGCCCATCTGCAGCGCATGCAGCAGCACCACGACGGGCAGGCAGATCGCACGGACGAAATCGATCGAGAGGTCGCGGTCGGGCGGGATCCTCGGGACGGCTCGTGCCACGGTCGTCTACCCCTCCCCCAGGATCCTCCTGATGCGCTCCAGTCGCGCCTGCACCTCGCGCTCTCCGCCGAGCGCCTTGGGCTGATAGTAGCGGCGCCCCTGCAGCTCGTCGGGGAGGTACTGCTGAGGCACGATCCCGGCATCGTTGTCGTGCGGATAGCGATAGCCCTTGCCGTGCCCGAGTCGCTTGGCCCCCGGGTAGTGCGCGTCGCGCAGGTGCACGGGCACCCGCCCGAATCCGCCCGCGCGGACGTCGGCGATCGCCGCGTCGATCGCCAGATACGCGGCGTTGGACTTCGCCGTGGTCGCGAGGTAGACCGTCGCCTCGGCGAGCGGGATCCGCCCCTCCGGCATCCCGATGAAGGCGACCGCGTCGGCCGCCGCGACGGCGATCACGAGCGCCTGCGGGTCGGCGAGACCGATGTCCTCGGACGCCGAGATCACGAGCCGCCGTGCGATGAAGCGCGGATCCTCCCCCGCCTCGATCATGCGGGCGAGGTAGTGCACGGCCGCGTCGACGTCGGAACCTCTGATCGACTTGATGAACGCGCTGATGACGTCGTAGTGCTCGTCGCCCTGGCGGTCGTAGCGCAGCAGCGCGCGATCCACGGCCTGCGCGACGTCGTCGTCGGTGATGGTCGGCGTCTCGTCCTCGGTCAGGCGCTCCGGCGAGGCGGCGACGGCTGCGGCGGCCTCGAGACCGGTGAGCGCCCGTCGCGCATCGCCCGAGGCGAGCCGGATCAGGGCTGCGCGGGCCGTGTCCTCCAGCTCCGCGCGGCCGTTGAGGCCCCGCGGATCCGCCACGGCCCTGTCGATCAGGACGCCGATGTCCTCATCCGTGAGGGGCTTCAGCGTGAGCAGCAGTGACCGGGACAGCAGCGGGGAGATCACCGAGAACGACGGATTCTCGGTGGTCGCGGCGATCAGGATGACCCAGCCGTTCTCGACCCCCGGAAGCAGCGCGTCCTGCTGCGCCTTGGTGAAGCGGTGGATCTCGTCGAGGAACAGGATCGTCGACTGGCCGTAGAGGTCGCGCTGGTTCAGCGCCTCCTGCATGACCTCGCGCACGTCCTTCACACCGGCCGTGATCGCGGACAGCTCCACGAAGCGACGGCTCGAGGACCGCGCGATGGCCTGCGCGAGCGTGGTCTTGCCGGTTCCGGGAGGACCCCAGAGGATCATCGAGACGCTCGACGCGGTCTTCGCCGCCGGGTCCGCGAGGGTCATGATCGGCGATCCAGGGCGGAGCAGGTGCTGCTGCCCCGCGACCTCGTCGAGCGAGATCGGACGCATCCGCACGGCGAGCGGCGTCTGGCCGCTCATCAGCGGAGCTGCAGGAGTCATGCGGTCAAGGCTAACGGCGTGCGCCGACAGTGCGACGCGCACGCGCACTGTCGTGCTCGCGGTGCGCGGCGGGGCGAGGCTGTCGCGATAGGCTCGGTCCTCGACATCCAGGGAGGATCCATGGCCGCTCGCCGCCCGACGAACGCCCGCGACCAGCGCGCTCGTGTCCAGCAGGAGCGCGCTCGCCTGCACGCCGCACGCCAGGATCTGCATGCGGGGAGCGTCCGGCGCAGGGTGCGCGACAACACGATCGCGGTGGTCGCAGGAGCCGTCATCGTGATCGGCGCCGTCGTCAGCCAGGTCGTGCATGCGGAAGTTGCCGCGCCCGCGCCTTCCCCCTCCCCTTCGGTCAGCCCGACGGACCAGCCGACCCCCGCTCCCACGCCCGCGCCCACGGCGACGGAGACCCCGGCCGGCTGAGCCAGGCCCCTCTCGCACGCCGGTCCGGCGTACTAGGCTGGGCCTGTCCTTTCCGCCTCCCGCGGCACGCCGCGCAAGGAGTTCACCGTGTCCACCGAAGAGCACACCCCCGTAAACCCGACCGACGCCTCGCAGCCCGACACCGAGAACGCCCCGACGCCCGTCGCGGACGCACCCGAGGTCGTCGCGGAGGATGCGGAGTCCGCCACGGCCGAGACTGCCGCTCCTGCCGAGCAGTCCGAGGCCCCCGCCGAGGAGGCCGTCGTGCCCGCCGAGGCCGCGGACGCCCCTGCTGAGGAGGCTGCGGCAGAGCCGTCGGTCCCCGCGCCCGCGCCGCGTCCGTCGGCGATGCCCCGGCCGCCGGCCATGCCGCGTCCGCCGGCATCGGCGATCCGCCCCGCCGTGCCCGCTGCGCCCGTCGCCGCCGCCCCGGTGAGCACGAGCGACGCCGCCGAGTGGGGACGCGTCACCGAGGACGGAACCGTGTCGGTGCGCGAGGGCGAGGAGTGGCGCGAGGTCGGGCAGTACCCTGACGGCACCCCGGCCGAGGCGCTCGCCTACTTCGTCCGCAAGTTCGAGGACATCGCCTTCAAGGTGAACACGCTCGAGCAGCGCGTGCAGGCCGGCGGATCCGGCGCCGCGGATCTCGCCAAGCAGGCCCAGCACCTCGTCGTGGAGGTCACCGACGCCGCTGCGGTCGGCGATCTCGCGAACCTGCGGGCGCGCCTCGACGCGCTGACCGGATCCCTCGCCGACGCCTCCGCCGCGGAGGCGGTCGAGGCCAAGGCGGCCGTCGACGCCGCCATCGCCGAGCGCACCGCGCTGGTGGAGCGCTCCGAGGCGATCGCCGCACAGGACCTCTCCTCCGTGCAGTGGAAGAAGGTCACCGAGGAGATGGGCGCGCTGTTCGATGCGTGGCAGAGCCACCAGCAGAACGGCCCCCGGCTGCCGAAGGGCGCGGCGAACCAGCTCTGGAAGCGGTTCCGCGATGCGCGCGCCACGGTCGATCGCCAGCGCCGCGCGTTCTACGCGGAGCTCGACGAGACGCACAAGGCCGCCCGCGACCGCAAGTCGCGTCTGGTCGAGCGCGCGGAGGCGCTCGCGCCCAAGGGCGTCGACGGCATCCCCGCCTACCGCGGCCTGCTCGACGAGTGGAAGGCCGCAGGCCGTGCCGGACGCAAGGCCGATGACGCGCTGTGGGCCCGGTTCAAGGCTGCGGGCGACGCGCTCTACTCGGCGCGCGCCGAGCAGGCGGCGGCCACCGAGGCGGAGTCCGCGCCCCGCATCGAGGAGCGCACCGCGCTGCTCGATCAGGCGAAGGCCGTCGCCGACGAGGCGAACCTCACCAAGGCCCGTGCGCTCCTGACCCGCATCCAGCGTCAGTGGGATGAGGTCGGACGGATCTTCCCGCGTGAGAAGGAGCGCGCGCTGGACGACCGTCTGCGCGTCATCGAGCAGGAGCTCAAGTCTCGCGAGGACGTCGACTGGAAGCGCAACAACCCCGAGACGAAGGCCCGCGCCGGCGCGATGAGCGAGCAGCTCCAGCAGGCCATCGCCAAGCTCGAGGCCGAGCGCGACGCGGCAGAGAAGTCCGGGAACGCCAAGGCCTTCAAGGACGCGACCGAGGCCCTTGAGGCCCGACGCGCCTGGCTGAACGCGCTCGACGGCTGAGCACGCGTCGCAGCCCGACGATCGTCGGAGTTGTCCACAGGGCGGGGGTCTTCGGATCCCCGCCCTGCGGCGTCTGGCCCACACTGAGTTCATGCGCGGCGCCTTCCTGCATGTCCCCGGAGTCCGGCTCTCCTTGGCCGAGCTCACCGCGGCCCGTCTGGACGGCGATGTCGTCGGCCTGGGCGAGGCCTTCGCCCCTGCCGATCTCGTGGAGACGGCGGTGCTGCGCGCCTCTTCGCTGACCTCGCTGATCAGCGGGATGCGCGATGCCGCGTTCGCCGGCATGAGTGCGGCGTGGATCCACGGCGCCGGCGACGCCGCCCCGGAACCGCACGAAGTGCAGAGCGCCTCAGGACGCCGGTTGCGCGCTCCCGTCACGCGCCGCATCATCGTGCACGACCCGATCCTCGATCCGGCGGACGTGCAGCGCCTCGGCGGAATCGCCGTGACGACCCCGGAGCGCACCCTCATCGACCTGCTGCGCTGGCCCGTGACGCTGCCGGAGCGGCACGACTGGGCGCGGCTGCTGGTCCAGGCGGATCCGGCGCTCCTCGGGCGCACGGCGGTCCGCCTGGCCGACATGCGGCATGGACCAGGGCATCACCGCATCGCCCGGTTCCTCGCCGCCCATGGTGCCGAACCCGCCTCGTCCTGAGGGGGATCTCCGCTCAGGACGAGGTGACGCGGTAGACGTCGTAGACGGCGTCGATCCGGCGTACGGCGTTCAGCACGCGGTCCAGGTGCACCGTGTCGCCCATCTCGAAGACGAAGCGGCTCAGTGCCAGACGATCGTTGGTGGTCTGCACCGTCGCGGACAGGATGTTCACGTGGTGCTCGCTGAGCACCCGGGTGACGTCCGACAGCAGGCCCGCACGGTCCAGCGCCTCGACCTGGATCTGCACGAGGAAGATGCTGCGCGTGGTGGGCGCCCACTCGACGTCGACCATCCGATCCTTCTCGACCGACAGGGCCTTGACGTTCACGCAGTCGGAGCGGTGCACGGACACGCCGCTCCCCCGCGTCACGAACCCGACGATCTCATCGCCCGGCACTGGCGTGCAGCACTTCGCGAGCTTCACGAGGATGTCCGCGGCGCCGCGCACCAGGACTCCGGAGTCGCCCTCGCGCGGAGCGCGGCTTCGCCCGTGGGCGGGGAGGTCGATCGCACCGGTCGAGGTGTCCTCGGTCGTGGAGATGAGCGCGGTGACCTTCTCCAGCACAGACTGGGTGGACACGTGCCCTTCACCGACCGCGGCGTACAGCGCCGAGACGTCCTCGTAGCGCAGCTGCTGCGCGACCTCGGCGAAGGAGTCCTGGTTCATCAGGCGCTGCAGCGGCAGGTTCTGCCGGCGCATGGCGCGCGCGATGGCTTCCTTGCCCTGCTCGATCGCCTCTTCGCGGCGCTCCTTCGTGAACCAGCCGCGGATCTTGTTGCGCGCGCGGGTGCTCTTGACGAAGGTCAGCCAGTCCTGGCTGGGACCGGCGTCGGGGTTCTTCGAGGTGAACACCTCGACCACGTCGCCGCTGTTCAGCGCGGTCTCCAGCGGCACGAGGCGGCCGTTGACCTTGGCGCCCATCGTGCGATGCCCGATCTCGGTGTGCACGGCGTATGCGAAGTCGACCGGGGTCGCCCCGGAGGGAAGCCCGATCACGCGCCCCTTCGGCGTGAAGACGTAGACCTCCTTCGCGCCGATCTCGAAGCGCAGCGAGTCCAGGAACTCGCTGGGGTCGGCGGTCTCCGCCTGCCAGTCGGAGATGTGCGCGAGCCAGGTCATGTCGGCATCGGCCGTGGAGCCCTTGCCGCCTCCGTTCATCCGCTCCTTGTACATCCAGTGCGCCGCGACGCCGAACTCGGCCTGCTGGTGCATCTCGTGGGTGCGGATCTGGATCTCCACGGTGCGACCGCCGGGGCCGATCACCGTGGTGTGCAGCGACTGGTAGAGGTTGAACTTCGGGGTGGCGATGTAGTCCTTGAAGCGGCCGGGCAGCGGCGTCCAGCGCGCGTGGATGGCGCCGAGCACCGCGTAGCAGTCGCGGACCGTGCCGACCAGCACGCGGATCCCGATCAGGTCGTAGATGTCGTCGAACTCACGTCCGCGCACGACCATCTTCTGATAGACGGAGTACAGCTGCTTCGGCCGACCGGCCACCTTGCCGCGCACGCGGAGGTCGCGCAGGTCGCTCTCGACCGCGTCGACGACCTCGCGGATGTACTTCTCCCGCTGCGGCGTGCGCTGCTTGATGAGGCTGTCGATCTCCGCGTAGATCTTCGGGTGCAGCACCGCGAAGGACAGGTCCTCGAGCTCCGACTTGATCGCCTGGATTCCGAGGCGGTGCGCGAGCGGCGCGTAGATCTCGAGCGTCTCGGTGGCCTTCTTCGCCGCCTTCTCCGGCGGGACGAAGCCCCAGGTGCGGGCGTTGTGCAGGCGGTCCGCGAGCTTGATGATCAGCACGCGGATGTCCTTGGACATCGCGACGATCATCTTGCGGACGGTCTCGGCCTGGGCGCTGTCGCCGTACTTGACCTTGTCGAGCTTCGTGACGCCGTCCACGAGCATGGCGACCTCGTCGCCGAATGTCGCGGTGAGGTCGGTGAGCGCGTAGCCGGTGTCCTCGACCGTGTCGTGCAGGAGCGCGGCGGCGATCGCCCGAGGCCCGAGCCCGAGGTCGGCGAGGATCTGCGCGACCGCGAGCGGGTGCGTGATGTAGGGCTCGCCGCTCTGCCGCTTCTGGCCCTCGTGCTTCTCCGCCGCGACGGCATAGGCGCGCTCGATGATCGCGAGGTCGCCGCGCGGATGGTTCTGCCGAACCGTGCGGATGAGGTTGTCGAGATCGTTGATCCGAGGCGCGCGCGAGAAGATCCGGGGCACGAGCCTGCGCAGACTCGAACCCTGCGCCGGCGCCCCCGGCGTCGTCCCGACCTCGCTCATCCGACCTCCAGGCAGATCATCCTACAAGCGCCCGGAACGGCAGGACGCATCGGCGGGTCAGACCTCCACCGCGCTGACCGTGGCGCGCTCCCGCGCGGCGAGAACGCGCTTGTCGTGCTCGCGGATCCCCGACTCGTTCTCGCGGAACAGCGAGTACAGCGGTGCGGCGACGAACAGCGTGGAGTACGCGGCGACGATGATGCCCACGAAGATCGAGAGCGAGATGTCGGTCAGCGTCTGCGCGCCGAGCCAGAAGGCGCCGATGAACAGGATCGCACCGACCGGCAGCGCCGCGATGACCGCGGTGTTGATCGACCGGATCAGGGTCTGGTTGACCGCGAGGTTCACGGCTTCGCCGAAGGTACGCGAGGACTTGGTGCCCTCCTCGCTCGTGTTCTCACGGATCTTGTCGAACACGACCGTGGTGTCGTAGAGCGAGTAGGCGAGGATCGTCAGGAAGCCGATGACGGCCGCCGGGGAGATCTCGAAGCCCGCCAGCGCATACACGCCCACCGTGATCACGAGCACGTCGAGGAGGCCGAGGATCGAGGCCGCCGACATCTTCCAGGTGCGGAAGTAGATGGCGAGGATCAGGAAGGTCAGCGCGAGGAAGATCGCGAGACCCCACAGCGACTGCCGGGTCACGCCTTCGCCCCAGCTGGGGCCGATGAACGACGTGTTCACCTTGTCGTCGGCGACGCCGTAGGCCTTGGCGAGAGCGGCGGCCACGTCGTGACTCTGCTGCTCGTCCTTCAGCTGGGCCGTCTGCACGCGGATGTCGCGGTTGTTGACCGTGGTCACCTTGGTGGTGACGTTGGGCAGCACCGAGCGCACCGCGGTCGTAGCGATGTCCTGGTTGCGGTTCGAGGGCGCCTCGACCGTGAACTGCGAGCCGCCGGTGAACTCGATCGAGAACTGCACCGGGCGGAACAGGGGCACGAGGGCGGATCCGACCACGAGCAGAATCGCGATGATGAACCAGACGCGCCGCTTCCCGACGAACGGGAACGAGGTCTTGCCGGAGTAGAGGTCGTTGCCGAACTCGTTCATGGAGCGCATCAGTCGTTCTCTCCGTTCCGGCTCGCGCCCTGGTCCGCGGAGGCGAGGGACTCCGCGCGCTTTCGTTCGGCGATGGTCTGGCGTCGCTCGGCCTCACCGCGGGAGCGGCCGGCACGGGCCGCCTTGCCCTGGGAAGCGGTCACCACCGCGCGGTACTCCGTGCGTCCGCGGTACACCGCGCCGAGCGCCTCGGGGTCCATGCCGGACAGCGGGTGGCCGTTGCCGAAGAAGCGGGTGCGGGCCAGGATCTGCATCACCGGGTGCGTGAACACGACGAAGATCAGCACGTCGATGAGCGTGGTCAGACCCAGCGTGAACGCGAAGCCCTTCACCGTCGCATCGGCGAGGATGTACAGCACCACCGCGGCGAGGATGTTGATCGACTTGGAGATGTAGATCGTGCGCTTGGCACGGCTCCAGCCGTCCTCCACCGCGCCGGTGATGGATTTGCCGTCGCGCAGCTCGTCCCTTATTCGTTCGAAGTAGACGATGAACGAGTCGGCCGTGAATCCGATCGACACGATCAGACCGGCGACGCCTGCGAGGGACAGGCGGAAGCCCATCCGCCAGCCCAGGATGCAGATCAGGACGTAGGTGATGACCGCCATCACGCCGATCGACGCGATGATCACGAAACCGAGCGCGCGGTAACTGAGCAGCGAGTAGATCGCGACGAGCCCGAGGCCGATGAGACCGGCGATGAGGCCGATCTGCAGCTGCTGGGATCCGAGGGTGGCGGAGATGGTGTCGGAGCTCTGCACGGTGAAGCTCAGCGGCAGCGCGCCGAACTTGAGCTGGTCCGCGAGGCTCTTGGCCGTCTCCTGCGTGAACGAGCCGCTGATGGAGGGACGTCCGTCGAGGATGACGCCGTTCATGGTCGGCGCGGAGATGACGGATCCGTCCAGCACGAAGGCGAACTGGTTGCGCGGCGTCTGGCCCTGCTGCGTGAACGCGTAGAGGCGCTGGCTGACCTTGCCGAACGCGTCGGTGCCCTTGCCGTCGAAGGTCAGGTTGACCTCCCACTGCCCGTTCTGCTGGTTCAGGCCCGCGGTGGCGTCCTTGATCGACGTGCCGTCCAGCTCGACCGGGCCGAGCAGGTACTTGGCCTGATCGCTGCTGTCGCAGGCGATGAGCGGCTGATCCGTCGGCTGCTTCGCCGCGTCGCGCTTGGTCTTGCAGTCGTAGGAGAGGAACTCGGCCTGCAGCTTCGGCGTGACCCAGGACATGTCGCTGCCGTCGGTCGGCGACGGCGACGGCGTGGACGCGAGGTCCGGCGCCGGCGTCGGATAGGGCGTCGACTTGCCGTCGTCGCCCACGAAGGACGTCGAAGGCGCCGTGGCCGCGAGCACCGCGCGCAGCTCCATCTTGGCGCTCGCCTGGATCCGGTTGCGCGTGGCCTCGTCCGCCTTGCCGGCGATCTGGACGACGATGTTGCGACCGCCCTCGGTCGTGATGTCGGACTCCCCGACGCCCGACGCGTCCACGCGCTGACGGATGATCTGCGCCGCCTGGGTGAGCTGGTCGGCGTTCGGATCCTTGCCGTCAGCGGTCTGCGCGCTGAGGATGATCTGCGTGCCGCCCTGCAGGTCCAGGGCCAGCTGAGGGGTCCAGGAGCTCTTGCCGAAGCCGTACACGCCGAGCGCGTTCAGGCCGAACAGCACGCCGATGGCGATGAGCAGGCCGAGCAGGACCCGCCAGGCGTGCTTGACGGGAGAAGACGATGCCACGAAGGTTCTTCGCTTTCTGAGGGGGACGGTCTGTCCGGAGGGAGGTCCTGCGCCGAGCGCGGACCGCGTCAGTTCTTGTCGTCGGCCTCGCGCTCCAGGCGGGCGCGGGTCTCCTCGGCCGACTCGATGCGGATGTCCTTGGCGCGCTCGTCGAGCGGCGTCTGCTCGTCCAGCGGGGTCTGCTCGTCGAGCGGCGTGTGCGTGTCCTCGACGGCCGGCGCGTTCTGCTCCTCGTCGACGATGCGCAGGATCGCCTGCGAGTGCACCTCGATGACCACGCCGGGCGCGATCTCGACGCGGGCGGGACGGTCCAGGTTCTCGGCGTCGAACTCGACGATCGTGCCGTAGATGCCGCCCTGCAGCAGCACCTTGGCGCCGGGGATGGTCTGCGTGGCCTTCTTCTCCTGCTCCTCCTTCATGCGCTTGTTGCGACGGCGGGTGGAGAACACCATGAAGACGAGCAGGATGGCCAGGACGAAGAACAGACCGTACTGCGAGAAGAAGGTCGCGAGATTCATGCGAAGAGGTGCCTTTCGGGGCGCGCGCCGATGGTGGGTGCGCAGAAGGGTGGGGACAGTGAAAGTCTCCAGCGATTATAGGTCATCGAACAACGCGGCCCCCTCGGGGTGCGCGACGCCGAGATGCGCGTATGCCTCGGGCATCGCGATGCGCCCGCGGGGCGTGCGGCCGAGGAAGCCGATCCGCACGAGGTAGGGCTCCACGACGCTCTCGATCGTGTCCGCCTCCTCGCCCACCGAGACGGCGAGGGTGCTGAGGCCCACGGGGCCGCCGCGGAAGCGTCGGACGATCGCGTCCAGCACCGCGCGGTCCAGTCGGTCCAGGCCGATCCGGTCGACGTCGTAGAGCTCCAGGGCCGCTCGCACGTCCTCGACGGAGGCCGAGGATCCCCCGCCGTGCACGAGCGCGTAGTCGCGCACGCGCCGCAGCAGGCGGTTGGCGATGCGAGGGGTGCCGCGAGAGCGCCGGCCGATCTCCGCGCGCGCCACAGCCGGGACGCCGACGCCCAGCACGACGGCGGAGCGCTCGACGACGCGCTCGAGCTCATCCGCCTCGTAGTACTCCAGATGCGCGGTGAAGCCGAAGCGGTCGCGCAGCGGATTCGGCAGCAGTCCGGAGCGGGTGGTCGCGCCGACGAGAGTGAACGGGGCGAGTTCGAGCGGGATGCTCGTCGCCCCTGCACCCTTCCCGACCATGATGTCGATGCGGAAGTCCTCCATCGCGAGGTACAGCATCTCCTCTGCGGAGCGCGCCATCCGGTGGATCTCGTCGATGAACAGCACCTCCCCCGGCGTGAGGCTCGACAGCAGCGCCGCGAGGTCGCCGGCGTGCTGGATCGCGGGACCGCTGGACATGCGCAGCGGCCGCCCGCTCTCGTGCGCCACGATCATCGCCAGCGTCGTCTTGCCGAGTCCGGGAGGACCGGACAGCAGGATGTGGTCGGCGGGACGGTCCTGGATCCGCGCGGCCTCGAGCAGGAGCTTCATCTGCCCGCGGACCTTGTGCTGTCCGACGAACTCGTCCAGGCTCGCCGGTCGCAGTGCGCCCTCGATCGCGAGCTCGGCCTCGTCGACGGCCTCGCCGGAATCGTGGAACTCAACCACGCGCGGCTCCGCCCTGGGCGGGCCCGAGGGTCGCGAGCGTGCGGCGCAGCAGGAGCGAGACGGATCCGCGCTCGGTCTCGCTCGCCTCGGTGGTGCTCCGCTCCGCGGCCTCGGCGGCGACGCGCTCGGACCACCCGAGGCCGATGAGGGCGGCGATGAGCTGCGTGCTGATCTCGTCGGGGATCGAGACCGCCACGGGCGCGGCTGCCGGAGGCTGCAGCTTTCCCGTGAGCTGGACGACGATGAGCTTGGCGGTCTTCGGTCCGATCCCGGACACGCGACGGAACGGAGCGTCGTCGTCCGCGGCGACCGCGGTGGCGATCTGGTCGACGGAGAGGTGCGAGAGCACGCCCAGGGCGGACTTCGGCCCCACGCCCGTGACCGAGATCAGGTGCCCGAAGACCTCGAGCTCGGAGGCATCCGCGAAGCCGTAGAGCGACAGGGCGTCCTCGCGCACGATCAGCGACGTGTGCAGGCGCAGCTCGTGTCCGACCCGGGCGGTGTGCGCGACGTCGCCGGGCACGGCGACGGAGAAGCCGACTCCTCCGACCTCGATGATGACGGAATCCATGGTCGCGGACAGCACGGTGCCACGCAGGGAGGAGATCATGAAAGCAGTCTACGCACGTGCTCGTAGGTATGTTCGAGCGACACGCTCGGCGTCAGCCCATGCCTTCTGCGCCGGCGTCTGCGCGCCGCCTTCACCCGCTCCGCCTGCCGCGCCGGAACCGCGCCATGCGTGGCAGAGCGCGATCGCGAGGGCATCGGCCGCATCGGCGGGCTGCGGTGGCGCATCGAGTCGCAGGATGCGCGCGATCATCGCCTGCACCTGCTTCTTGTCCGCCGAGCCGTAGCCCGTCACCGCCGCCTTGACCTCGCTCGGCGTATGCGTCGCGGCGGGGAGGCCATGCTCGGCGGCGATGAGCAGCGCGACGCCGCTGGCCTGCGCGGTCCCCATGACGGTGTGCGTGTTCTGTTGGGCGAACACGCGCTCCACGGCCACGGCATCCGGTTCGTGCTCCGCGATCACCGCACGGATTCCTGCGGCGACCGCCGCGAGCCGCTCCCCGATCGGCGCGTCCACCGGCGTGCGGATCACGCCCACATGAACGAGCGTGCCGCGGCGCATCGGATCGACGTCGACCACGCCGACGCCGCAGCGCGTGAGACCGGGGTCGATGCCCAGAACCCGCCGTACTCCCGTCATGCCTCCAGGCTAGGCGCGGTTCCGCCGCTCGGCGCCGAGGCGCGCGGCCAGCCCATCGCCGTCTGGGCGCGGTCCATGAAGGCGGTCTTCGCCCTCGTGTAGTCGTCGTAGTCGTCGGCGTCCGCGTTCTCCTCCGCGAGGGACCGCTTCAGCCGCTCGTACTCCGCACGCGCTGCGGGATCCGCGCGCAGCCAGTCGCGGAAGGCGACGACGAAGTCGGCGAACGGCGAGTCGGCGCGGCGGATATGCAGGATGATCCCCTGCACAGGGCCCGCCTGATCCAGCTCTCGGAAGTAGAGCAGCTTCTCATGGTGACGCGGGTCGGATCCGGGCCGAGGAGTGTCGACGTCGACCCCTGGCGAATCGGGCCGGGATCCGCGGGCCCTCTCGATCTGGAGCGGCCCGAGCGCCGTGCCGACCGCGGCTTCATCGGGGATCGCCGGTACGAGGAGCTGCAGATCCAGGTACGACTTGGCGGCGAGGCCCGGCACCGCGGTGGATCCGATGTGCTGGAATCCCGCGACGGGGATACCGGCCTGCACGAACGCCTCACGGATCCGCCGGATCCAGCCCGAAGCGACCGATGGCCACGCCGGATCGTACGGGACGATCTCTGGCGCGGCCATCGAAGGGTCTCTCGGCTTACTCCTCGTTCTCGAGCTCGGCCTGCACCTCGGCGGTGAGGTCGAAGTTCGCGTAGACGTTCTGCACGTCGTCGCTGTCCTCGAGCGCGTCGATGAGCCGGAAGATCTTGCGCGCCGCCTCGGCGTCGATCTCGACCTTGAGGTTCGGGACGAACTCGACGTCGGCCGACTCGTACTCGATGCCTGCCTCCTGCAGCGCGGTGCGCACCGCGACCAGGTCGGAGGCGTCGGTGATGATCTCGAAGCCCTGCGCGTGCGGCTCGATCTCCTCCGCGCCCGCCTCGAGGGCCGCCATCATGACGTCGTCCTCGGTGGTGTTCTCACCCTCGACGACGATGACGCCCTTGCGGGTGAAGTTGTAGGCGACGCTGCCGGGGTCGGCGAGCGTGCCGCCGTTGCGGCTGAGCGCGGTGCGCACTTCGGCCGCCGCGCGGTTCTTGTTGTCGGTCAGACACTCGATCATGAGCGCCACACCGTGCGCGCCGTAGCCCTCGTACATGATCGAGGAGTACTCGACCGACTCGCCGCCGATGCCCGCGCCGCGCTTGATGGCGCGGTCGATGTTGTCCTTCGGGACGGAGGTCTTCTTGGCCTTGAGCACCGCATCGAAGAGCGTCGGGTTGCCCGCGAGATCAGCGCCGCCGAGCTTCGCGGCGACCTCGATGTTCTTGATGAGCTTGGCCCACGACTTCGCACGGCGCGAGTCGATGACGGCCTTCTTGTGCTTGGTCGTGGCCCACTTGGAATGCCCGGACATATGTCTCCCGCTCGTATCAGCCCCGCGGTCCATCCCGCCAGGGCATCGTCCATTCTAGAAGATCCGCGCCCGCGGCACCGACGAACGGGGCGCAGAACAGCGAGACTACGCCGCCAGGGCCGACCGCCGCGCCGCCACCAGCTCCAGGAACCGGGCGTGCAGGCGCGTCTCGCCGTTCATCTCCGGGTGGAAGCTCGTGCCGAGCAGGTTGCCCTGCTGCACCGCCACGACACCGCCGTCCGGCAGTGCCGCGATCGCCGTCGCACGGGGCCCGACGCGGGTGATGAGCGGCGCCCGGATGAACGTCGCCTCCACCGGCTCATCGATCCCTGTGACCACGAGCTCCGTCTCGAAGGACTCCACCTGCCCGCCGAACGCGTTGCGGGCGACGGTGACGTCGAGGCCGCCGAAGGTCAGCTGGCCGTCGATCGCGCCCTCGATCTCGTCCGCGAGCAGGATCAGGCCCGCGCACGTGCCGTACACGGGCAGGCCGTCGGCGATGAGGGTCCGCAACGGCTCGCGTACGCCGAAGATCCGGGACAGCTTGTCGATCACGCTCGACTCGCCGCCGGGGATGACCAGTCCGTCGAGCCCGTCCAACTGCTCGGGGCGGCGGACGGGAACCGCCTCCGCCCCGAGCGAGGTGAGGATCGCGGCGTGCTCGCGCACATCGCCCTGCAGCGCGAGCACGCCGATCCGCACGGGGGCTGTCACCAGCCGCGCTCCGCGAGGCGGTGCGGTGCAGGCAGGTCGGACACGTTGATGCCGACCATGGCCTCGCCGAGCCCGCGGGAGACCTGCGCGATCACGGCGGGATCGTCGTAGGCGGCGGTCGCCTTGACGATCGCGGCGGCGCGCGCAGCCGGGTCACCCGACTTGAAGATGCCGGATCCGACGAACACGCCGTCGGCGCCGAGCTGCATCATCATCGCGGCGTCGGCAGGGGTCGCCACTCCCCCGGCCACGAACATGACGACCGGCAGCGCACCCTTCTCGGCGACCTCGGCGACCAGCTCGTACGGCGCCTGCAGCTCCTTGGCCGCCACGTACAGCTCATCCTTCGACAGTGTCGTGAGGCGCGCGATCTCGCCGCGGATCGTACGGATGTGCTTCATCGCCTCGGAGACGTCGCCCGTGCCGGCCTCGCCCTTGGAGCGGATCATCGCGGCGCCCTCGGTGATGCGGCGCAGCGCCTCGCCCAGGTTGGTCGCACCGCAGACGAAGGGCACGGTGAAGCCCCACTTGTCGATGTGGTTGACGTAGTCGGCGGGCGAGAGCACTTCGGACTCGTCGATGTAGTCGACGCCGAGCTCCTGCAGCACCTGCGCCTCGACGAAGTGGCCGATGCGCGCCTTGGCCATGACCGGGATCGACACGGCCGAGATGATGCCGTCGATCATGTCGGGGTCGCTCATGCGCGACACGCCGCCCTGGGCGCGGATATCGGCGGGGACTCGCTCGAGCGCCATGACGGCGACCGCGCCGGCATCCTCGGCGATCTTCGCCTGCTCCGGGGTGACGACGTCCATGATGACGCCGCCCTTGAGCATCTCGGCGAGGCCGCGCTTGACGCGACCGGTTCCGGTGGTCGATTCGGGTGCAAGTTCTGTCATAGGACAGATCATACGCTGTCTGCAATGCAAACCGGCACCGTGCAGACAGCGGCGGGGGCGCCCCCTCTCAGGTGAGAGGATCGAAGGATGCTGAAGGTGCTCTCCATCCAGTCCGCCGTCGCGTACGGCCATGTCGGCAACTCCGCCGCGGTGTTCCCGCTGCAGCGCATCGGCGTCGAGGTGCTCCCCGTCTACACGGTGAACTTCTCGAACCACACGGGCTACGGCGCCTGGCGCGGCCCGCTGATCGCCCCCGATGACGTGCGCGAGGTCGTCACCGGCATCGAGGAGCGCGGTGTGCTCGGCGAGGTCGATGCGGTCCTGAGCGGCTACCAGGGCGGCGAGGGCATCGGCGATGTGATCGTCGATGCCGTGGCGAAGGTCAAGGCGGCCAACCCGAACGCGGTGTACGCCTGCGACCCGGTCATGGGCAACGCCAAGTCCGGGTGCTTCGTCGCCCCGGCGATCCCGGTGCTGCTGCGGGACAAGGTCGTGCCCGTGGCCGACATCATCACCCCGAACCAGTTCGAGCTGGGCTTCCTCACGGACACCGAGCCCGACACGCTCGAGTCGACGCTGGCCTCCGTCGACGTCGCGCGCGCGATGGGCCCGAACACCGTGCTGGTGACCAGCGTCGAACGTCCCGATCGCGAAGAGGGCACGATCGAGATGCTGGCCGTGGACGACAAGGGCGCCTGGCTCGTCGCCACCCCGCACCTGCCGATGAAGGCGAACGGATCCGGCGACGTCACCGCCGCTCTCTTCACTGCGCACTACGTGCGCACGGGCGACGCCAAGACGGCCCTGGAGCTGACCGTGTCGAGCGTGTTCGAGCTGCTGAAGCTCACCCTCGAGTCGGGAGAGCGCGAACTGCAGCTCATCCCGGCGCAGGAGGCATACGCCAACCCTCCGCGGCAGTTCGAGGCCCGGCAGGTGCGCTGACCGCCGTTCCTTCCCCGCGGTCGTCGAGCGAGCATCGGCGCAGCCGGAGCTCGCTCAACGGCCCCGGGGAGAGGCTCAGGCGGGCCAGGCGGCCGCGACGGTGTTCCGCACGTCGCCGAGCAGCTGCGGCAGGGCCTTCGTCTTCGCGATGATCGGGAAGAAGTTCGCGTCGCTGTTCCAGCGCGGCACCACGTGCTGATGCAGATGCGCATCCACGCCGGCTCCGGCGACGGCGCCCTGATTCATGCCGATGTTGAAGCCGTCGCAGCGCGAGGTCGCCGTGAGCACGCGCATCGCCGTCTGCGTGAGCGCGCCGATCTCGGCGACCTCTTCCGCGGTCGCCTCGTCGTAGGTCGCGATATGGCGGTACGGGCATACCAGCAGGTGGCCGGAGTTGTACGGGAAGAGGTTCAGGAGCACGTACGCCGTGCGCCCCCGAGCGACGATCAGTCGCTCCTCGTCGGGATGCTTCGGCGCCTCGCAGAACGGGCACTCCTCGCGCAGCGGCTCCGGCCCCGCCTGGATGTACGTCATCCGGTGCGGCACCCAGAGGCGCTGGAACTCGTCGGGGACGCCGGCCAGGTGCGCGGCGTCTTCCAACTGCGCGTCCTGGGCGGCGCCCCCGTCGAGGCTCATGCCAGGTCGCCCGCCGTCTGGATCAGCGCGTGGCTCTCGATCGCCCGGCGCACGCGGTCGACGGCCTCGGCGAGCGGCACGCCGTTCTCCTGAGTCCCGTCGCGGAAGCGGAACGACACCGTGCCGGCCGCGCGGTCCTGCTCCCCCGCGATGAGGATGAGCGGGACCTTGCCCGTGGTGTGGTTGCGGATCTTCTTCTGCATGCGCTCGTCGGAGTGGTCGACCTCCGCGCGGACCCCTGCCTCACGGAGGGCCGCGACGGCGTCATCGAGGTAGTCCGCGAACTCGTCCGCCACCGGGATGCCCATGACCTGCACCGGAGAGAGCCACAGCGGGAAGTCGCCCGCGTAGTGCTCGAGCAGGATCGCGAAGAACCGCTCGATCGAGCCGAACAGCGCGCGGTGGATCATGATCGGGCGCTTCTTCTGCCCGTCCTTGTCGGTGAACTCGAGTCCGAACCGCTCCGGGAGGTTCGGGTCGACCTGCACCGTGGAGAGCTGCCACACGCGCCCGATCGCGTCGGTGGTCTTCAGGTCGATCTTCGGGCCGTAGAACGCGGCCTCGCCCGGAACCTCGGTGAGCTTGAGTCCGGACGCCAGTGCGACGTTGCGGAGCGCGTTCGTCGAGTAGTCCCAGAACTCGTCGGAGCCGATCCACTTGTCCTTCTCGTCGTCCCGCATCGAGAGCTCGAGCTCGAAGTCGCTGAGCCCGAAGTCGCGCAGCATCGAGAGGATGAACTCGAGGACCTTGGTGACCTCGGTCTCCAGCTGATCCGGCGTCACGAACAGGTGCGAATCGTCCTGGGTGAAGCCGCGCACGCGGGTGAGCCCGTGCAGCGCGCCGGACAGCTCATAGCGGTAGACGGTGCCGTTCTCCGCCAGCCGCAGCGGCAGGTCGCGGTAGCTGCGCGCGCGCTCCTTGTAGATGAGGATGTGCATCGGGCAGTTCATCGGCTTCAGGTAGTAGTCGACGCCCTGCTTGGTGACGTTGCCCTCGTCGTCGCGGTCCTCGTCGATCCGGATCGGCGGGAACATGCCGTCGCGGTAGGTGACGAGGTGGTTGGACGTGAGGAACAGGTCCTCCTTGGAGATGTGCGGCGTGTACACGTAGTTGTACCCGGCGGCGATGTGCCGACGACGTGCATGCTGCTCCATCTCGCCGCGGATGATGCCGCCGCGCGGATGCCAGACCGACAGGCCGGATCCGATCTCGTCCGGGAAGGAGAAGAGGTCGAGCTCCTTGCCGAGGCGGCGGTGGTCGCGCTTGGCGGCCTCCTCGAGGCGCTGCTGGTAGGCGCGCAGCTCGTCCTTCGTCGGCCAGGCCGTGCCGTAGATGCGCTGCAGCTGCGGGTTCTTCTCGGATCCGCGCCAGTAGGCGGCGGCGATGCGGGTGAGGTCCCAGCCGTTGCCGATCATGCGGGTGCTGGGCAGGTGCGGGCCGCGGCAGAGGTCCTTCCAGACGACCTCGCCGTCCTTGGCGACATTGTCGTAGATGGTCAGCTCGCCCTCGCCGACCTCGACCGAGGCGCCCTCGGTCTTGTCGGCGCCGGGGCCCTTGAGGCCGATGAGCTCGAGCTTGAACGGCTCGTCGGCGAGCTCGGCGCGCGCCTCGTCGTCGCTCACGACGCGGCGTACGAAGCGCTGACCCTCGCGCTGGATGCGCTGCATCTCCTTGGAGATCGCCTTGACGTCCTCCGGGGTGAACGGGGTGTCCACGCCGAAGTCGTAGTAGAAGCCGTCGGTGATCGGCGGGCCGATGCCGAGGTTGGCCTGCGGCTTGATGCGCTGCACGGCCTGCGCCAGCACGTGCGCCGTGGAGTGGCGCAGGATCGCGAGGCCCTCGGGGCTGTCGATCGTGATGGGCTGCACGTCGTCGTCCTCGTGCACGAGGGCGGCGAGGTCCTTCTGCTGCCCGTTGACGAGCATGGCGACCACAGAGCGATCGCTGAAGGGGCCGTTCGCGCCGTAGAGCGCGAAGCCGTCGCACGGGTAGGACGGCATTTCAGGGGCGGACGCAGGGTTCTCAGACAAAGGAAGTTCTCCAGTTTGGCGATGGTCTCGGCTCAGCTTCGGGCGCGATGGCGCCCTGCCCGCTCAGGCCCTGAGAGTTCGCGTGCCGGCGACCGCGACCGCGGTCGCGTGCGTCAGCCGGGCGAAGTCCATAGGAGAATCCTACGCCGCCCGCTCCGGCGCGCCGTCCACGGCGCGGTTCAGCGCCTCGTCGAGGTGCCGCTGCGCGAGCCGCCATCCCCCGGCCTCGTACGCGACCACGACGAAGACGGGACCCGCGAGCACGACGAGCAGGCAGGCCCACAACGGGAGGCCTGCGAAGGCCAGCACGATCCCCAGAAGCGGCAGGATCATCGCCAGGGCGTGCAGCGGCAGCCCCTTCATGAGCGAATGCACGAGGTAGGAGTGCAGCAGCGAGATCGAGACCATGAAGACGATCACCGGGACCGCGATCATGAGGATCACGACGGGCGTCGCGAGCGGATTCTCATGCCGGTAGGCGAACCCGATCGTGTGCAGTCCGGCGCCGACGGCGGCGACGCTCGCGAAGATGAACGCGTGCCCGTAGCCCCACACGAACGAGCGGTTCCGGTGCACCGCGAGGATCGGCCCCGACGGCATCATCGTGTAGGACCACCACAGGGCGAAGGTCATCGCGACGCCGGCGCCGATCACGACGACGGCGTCTCCGCTCCAGCCCTGATCGTGAGACACCTCCTGCGCCGCGGCGAGCGTGCCGATCACGGTCTCGCCCAGCGCGATGATCGTCAGGAGCGAATAGCGCTCGGCGATGTGGTGCGCATGCCACGGCGTCCCGCGCTGTGCGCCCTGGCCCTTGCGCTCGGCGACGATCGGCCCGCCCAGTTCGATCAGCCAGCACGCGGCGGCAGCCGCGAAGGCGGCGCCGAGCGGCAGCGGAGCCCAGGCCACGATGATCCAGCCGACCTGGGCGACCGCCACGAACAGGACGTAGGTGAGCGCGTGCCGGCGATACGCGGGGTCGCGAGAGGCGCGCAGCCATTGGGCGAGGAGCCCGACGCGCATCACGATGTATCCGGACACCATGACCCTGTTGTCGAAGGCGCCGTGCCCCTCGAGCGAGTCGAACATGGCCGGCAGGCCGATCGCGAGCACGATGACGCCCGCCATCTGCACCATCGTGAATACCCGGAACAGCCAGTCGTCCGTGTCGAACGCCGACGCGAACCAGGAGAAGTTGATCCATGCCCAGATGATCGCGGCGACCGCGAAGGCGAAGGCTCCGATCGCCGCGCCCCCGTGCCCGGCATCGACGCCCTCAGCCAGCTGAACTCCGGCGACGCCGAACGCCGCAGCGAAGACCAGGTCGTAGAGCGCTTCGAGCGGGGTCGCCGCCCGGTGCTGCTCATGCTGTGCGCGCCCGCGCATCGGGCTCAGCCCGTGCCGGTACCGCTCGACCGCGTTCGTCATGCTTCCCCCAAACCCTCGGACATCCGACCCCTGGGATGCGCAGCGTCCAACCTAGCGCGAGCCGGGGCCCTGCCGGCTCCTGCGACGTTCGACGAGTGCGAGCGCGGCGGAGACAGCCTTGATGACCGGGATCTCGCCGAACCGGTAGTCCTCCGCGCGGATGAGCCGGCGGGCGAGATCCGGGCGTCGCGCGCGCAGCAGTCCCCTGGCGCGTTCCGCGTGCAGCGCATTCGAGACGATGGCGATCTCCTCCGCCTCCTCGAGCAGAGCGATCGAGTTGCGGATGTTCTCCTCCGTCGAGCGGCTTCGGGTCTCGAGGAGGATCCGTCCGGGATATCCCTGAGCGGCGGCGTAGCGGGCGAGGATCTCCGCTTCCGGCTCCGCCCCTCGCACCGCACCGCCGGAGAAGATCAGCACATCGTCGACGCCGCGCACCGTGCGCAGCCCTGCGCGCACCCGGAAGCGGTTCACGGCGTTGGCCCGTGGTCCGCGGTTGCCGTATCCCAGCACGAGAACGGCGCGCCGGGCGCCGTCGCGGCCCGTCTCGAGCCCGCGCGCACTCGCGCGCTCAGAGACGAGTTCGCCCCAGAGCAGGAAGGCGAGCGCCGCGAACGCTCCCGCCGCTGCGGGCACGAGAAGAACGGACTTCCGCATGCGCCCAGGCTAGACACCCTCGCGCGCCGAGCATCGGCGGCACCCGCCGGGTACGACAAAACCCCCGGGAGAACCGGGGGTTTCTGTTGTGCGCGATACTGGGATCGAACCAGTGACCTCTTCCGTGTCAGGGAAGCGCGCTACCGCTGCGCCAATCGCGCCTGTTCAGGCTATTCAGTTTATGAGAAGCGAGGTGGCGACGGGATTCGAACCCGTGTAAACGGCTTTGCAGGCCGGTGCCTAGCCTCTCGGCCACACCACCATGTGGATTCGAACCCACATGCCGAAGCCCCGAAGGGGCTCCTGCACTGGAGCGGATGACGAGACTCGAACTCGCGACCCCAACCTTGGCAAGGTTGTGCGCTACCAACTGCGCTACATCCGCGTTTTGTGTTTTCCCCGGTGTCCCGGGCACTTGAAATACATTAGCCGAGGTTCGGGGCTTCGCCAAACCGGGGCCCGTTCTCGGGCGTGTCCAGCGGGATTCCGGAGGGATCGCGAGCGTCGCGCGCCCCCTCCGGAGCCCCCTTGACCCCATCGCTGGACTAGTCGACGAGAGCACCCGCGGACAGGTTCGCGATCGCGCCCGTCATCGAGGCGGCGCGGTCGGATGCGGCGAAGGCGAGGTACTCCGCCACCTCGTCGAGCACCGGGAGACGCCCGAGCAGCGTCGTGCCGGCGAGACCGTCGATCCAATCCCCCATCGCAATGCCGCCGGCCGCCGCGATGCGACCGAACATCTCCCGCGTGTAGGACGTCTCCATCGCGTCGGCGATCGCGTGCGGACGCACGCACACGACCCGCACCCCGTCGGGCCCCAGTTCGCCGGCGAGGGCGCGGGAGAAGCCCTCGAGCCCCGCGGACTGCGCCGCATTGCCGATCAGCCCCCGTCCCGTCAGACGGGCCCCCGGCGTCGAGACCGTCAGGATGACGCCGCCGCGCTGGGCGATCATGTGCCGCGACACGGCTTTCGCCGTGACGAAGTTCGTCTGCAGGTAACCCACGACCGGGTGCAGGTAGTCGTCGAGCGACGTCTCGCCGATCGACAGCCCTTGCACATGATCGAAGCCGACCGCGTTGAGCGCCACGTCGATGCGCCCCGCGTCCGCGACGACATCGTCCACGTGACGGTCGACGGCGGCCTGGTCCATGGCGTCGACGACAGCGATCGAGACCTCCCCGCCCGCAGCCCTGGCGGCGGATGCCGCGGCCTCGAGCCGGGGCAGCGATCGACCGGCCAGGAACAGCCTCGCACCCTCTCGCGCGAAGACCCGCGCCGCTGCGGCGCCGATCGATCCGCCACCGCCGTGGATCACCGCGACCTTGTTCTCGAGCAGCATGATGCCGCCTCCCGTTCCGTATTGTTGTGCAACTTCAGGATTGCACATTCGGAACAGTTACTGCAACCATTGCATTGCAGAAAGGAGAGGATCGGCTACAGCTTCTCGGCGATCTCCTTGATCGACGCAAGCCGGCTCTCCCATCGACGACCGATCTCATCGAGCCGCCGCGCGGTCGCGTCGAGCTCCGCGCCGACGACGCGGTAGCGTACCTCCCGCCCCACGCGGACGGGCTCCACGAGGCCGACATCCGCGAGCACCGTCAGATGCTTCGCGATGGCCTGGCGCGACACGGGGAACCGCTCGGCGAGAGCCGATGCCGATGCATCCCCGTCCCCGAGAGCGGCGAGGATGCTCCATCGCGTCTCGTCCCCCAGCGCCGCGAAGACCGAGACGAGCGACACGGTCATCCGCGGCCCCCGAACAGATCGATGAGCTTGTCGAGCTCGAGGTTCCAGCCTTCCCTGTGGCGCTCGAGGTTCACGAGCGGATCCGACGTCCGCTCGAAGCCCGACTCGACGACCGTGAGCCGCGTCCCCTCCCCCTCTGCCTCGAGCGTGAAGGTGAACACCGTCGAGCGGGCCTCATCGAGCTCGACCGGCATCCGTCCGAGGGCGTTGTCATTGCTCCAGCGATACGTCACCGAGCGCGGCGCATCGATCGACTCGATCCGGATCGGGACCGCACCGTGTCCCTCGAAGGTCATGGTGCCGGCGCCGTCACCGTCGAGCACGGTGCGCCCGAACCAGAGCGAGAGGTGCTCCGGCTCGGTGATCGCGCGCCAGACCTTCGCCACGGGCGCGGCGATCGTGATGCTCCGCCTCACGGCGAATGCCGTCTCGTCGACGACGGCGGGCCCCGTGCGGTCGGTGCTCCCCATGGATGTGCCTCCTGTAGCGCTCCGGAGAGTCCCGGCGAGAGCCCTCCTGCAACTCACAGGTTACAGGAGCGATGCACGCGGGGCACCGGGAATGACGAGAGCCCCTGATCTCGACCAGGGGCTCTCCGTGGTGGGCGATGCCGGACTCGAACCGACGACCTCTTCCGTGTGAAGGAAGCGCGCTACCAACTGCGCCAATCGCCCCTAGGGGTTTTTCCGTGCCTGAGGCACAGGTAAAGAGCATACCCGATCGGCGGGCCGACCACGGACAGCGCTCGTCGGCCGGGCGTGGCGCATGAGGGATCCGCTCCCCGCCTGCGTCGATGTCCGAGGCGCCGGATACCGTCGCCTCCGTGAGCAGCGCAGACGTGATCGAAGAGCTGGACGAGATGCAGCGGCGCGCCGTCGAGCACGGCGAGGGTCCGCTCGTCGTCGCCACCGGCGCCGGAACGGGGAAGACGCGCGTGCTCACCAGCAGGGTGGCCCGGCTGATCGACACCGGCGTGCCGCCGGAGCGGATCCTGCTCCTCACGTTCACCCGGCGCGCGGCCGCGGCGATGACCGCGCGGGCGGCGGCGATGGTCGGCGACACGGCGCTCGCTCAGCGCATCGCGGGCGGGACGTTCCACGCCGTGGCGCACCGCGTCGTCGCCGAGTACGCGCAGCATCTCGGGCTGGCCGACGTCACTGTGCTGGCGCCTGATGATGTCATCGACCTTCTCGATCTCCTGCGCAGCGAGCACGGACTGGACGGCACCGACCGGCGGATGCCCACGAGCCGGGCGATGGCCGACATCGCCTCTCGCGCCGTGAGCCTGGAGAAGCCCGGCCGCGAGGTGATCTCCGAGCAGTTCCCGTGGGCACTCGGGCATGCGGACGAGATCATGGGCCTCCTCCGCGCCTATGCGCAACGCAAACGGGCGCGTGGACTGCTCGACCTGGACGATCTGCTGGTCGCGTGGCGCGCGCTCGTGCGCGATCCCCATGTGGGGGCGAGGCTGCGCGCGCGCTGGGACTGGCTGCTCGTCGACGAGTACCAGGACGTGAACCGCGTGCAGGCCGACATCGTGCGCGGCCTGGCTCCCGATGGGCGCGGGCTGACCGTCGTGGGCGACGACGCGCAGGCGATCTACGGCTTCCGCGGCGCCGGCGCGGGACAGCTGCAGGAGGTCCTGGACGATCACCCGGACGCCGCGCTCATCCGCCTGGAGCGGAACTTCCGCTCCACGCAGCCGATCCTCGACCTCGCCAACGCCGCCCGCCCCGAGGACTTCCCGATCAGGCTCGTCGCGGACCGCGCGGGAGCCGCACCCCGCCCCGAGCTCGTGCGGTGCGAGAACGCCGATGAGGAGGCCCGCGCGGTCGCCGACCGGATCCTCGCCGTGCACGCCGACGGCGTGCCGCTGCGCGAGCAGGCGGTGCTGATGCGCACGGGTTCGCACAGCGCGATGCTCGAGGTGGAGCTCAAGGTCCGCGACATCCCGTTCGTCAAGTTCGGCGGCATCGGATATCTCGAGACCGCGCATGTGCGAGACCTCCTCGCCGCGTTCCGCGTCGTGCTCAACCCGGCCGACGAGATCGCCTGGTACCGGCTGCTCACACGGCACCGCGGCCTCGGCAAGGTCAGCGCGCGGCGCCTCGCGGGCATCCTGGCGGATCAGGGCATCGCGGGAGGATCCGAGGCGATCGCCGCCGCTCCGCCGACCGCCCGCGTCGGGCTCGCCACCACACTCTCGCTGCTCGGTGTCGTGGATGCCGAGTCTCCCGTGTCCGAGCTCGTCGAGGCCTGCCACGACGCCGTCTCTGGTCTGCTCGAGCAGCACTACCCCGACTGGCAGCGCAGGGCCTCCGACGTCCAGGAGATCGCCGAGGCGGCGGGACGTCAGAGCGACCTCCGCACCTTCGTCGGCGACCAGGCGATCGATCCGGTGACGCGGGCGGGCGACTGGGCCGCGCAGCCGCATCTCGACGAGGACTGGGTGACGCTGTCCACGATCCACTCGGCCAAAGGCCTCGAGTGGTCGCACGTGCACCTCCTCCGCGCCACGGACGGCGCGATGCCGTCCGATATGGCCCTCACCTCGCACGCCGGCCTGGAGGAGGAGCGACGCCTGTTCTACGTGGGGCTCACCCGTGCGCGCGACGCACTGAGCGTCTATGCCCCGGCGACGCTCCCGACGCATCCGACCGCATTCACCGCCCGGCATGTGCAGGCGAAGCCCAGCCGGTTCCTGACGCCCGAGGCACTCGCGTGCATGGCCGTGGTCGACGCCCGGACCCCGGAGCCGGGCCGGAAGGGCGCGACCCCTGGACCTCGCGTGAGCCTGGGCGAACTCGACGCGCTGTTCGCCTGAGGCGCGTCGTACGACGGATCAGGGCAGGATCTGCACCGTCTGCCGAGCGATCTCGAGTTCCTCGTTCGTCGGCACCACCAGCACCGTCACCCGGGACGCGTCCGCCGAGATGACGCGGATCCCCGAGCCCGGCGCTTCGTTCCGCACCGCATCGAGCTCGACGCCCGCGAATCCGAGCGTCGCCATCGCCTCCCGCCGCACGAGCGCGTTGTTCTCCCCCACGCCGGCCGTGAACGAGATCACGTCGACGCCGCCGAGCTGGGCGAGGTAGGCGCCGGCGTACGCGCGCAGGCGGTGGATGTAGACGTCGAAGGCGAGGGCTGCGGCCTCGTCCCCCGCGGCGGCCCGCGCGAGGACATCGCGCATGTCCGAGACGCCCGCGAGCCCCTTGAGTCCGCTGCGGGTGTTCAGCAGCTCGTCGAGATCGTGGATCGTCAGGTCCGCCCGGCGGGCCAGGGCGAACAGCACGGCCGGGTCGATGTCGCCGGAGCGCGTGCCCATCACGAGACCCTCGAGAGGCGTCATCCCCATCGACGTCTCCACCGAGCGCCCGCCGCGCACGGCGGTCACCGAGGCGCCGTTGCCGAGGTGGAAGACGATCTGCCGCAGGTCCTCCCGCTCGCCGCCGACGAAGGCCGCGGCCGCCTCGGAGACGTACTTGTGCGAGGTTCCGTGGAATCCGTACCGGCGGATCCGATGCGCCTCTGCCAGCTCCCGGTCGATCGCATAGGTGTACGCCGCGGGAGCGAGGGTCTGGTGGAACGCCGTGTCGAACACGGCGACGTGAGGCACGTCCGGGAAGGCGGCCTTCGCGGCGCGGATGCCCTGCAGCGCTCCGGGGTTGTGCAGCGGCGCGAGTGCCGACAGCTCATCGATGTTGATCTCGACCAGTGGCGTGATCAGCGTCGGCTCGAAGAAGCGCGCGCCGCCGTGCACCACCCTGTGGCCGAGCGCGGCGGGCGGGAACTGTGCGAGCGAAGGCCCGTGCGCCTCGAACGCGTCCAGCATCACCTGGAAGCCGGCCGTGTGGTCGGGGATCGGCAGGGTCCGCTCGGTCTCGTGGCCCTGGGCATCGACGTGCACCGCGCGGCCTTCGGGCTGTCCGATGCGCTCGACGAGTCCCGAGGCGAGCGAGACCCCGCCGTCGACATCGATGAGCTGGTACTTGAACGAGGACGATCCGCTGTTGATGACCAGGACGATGCTCATGATGCGCTCCCCTGCTGCGCCTGGATCGCGGTGATCGCGATCGTGTTGACGATGTCCTCGACAAGAGCACCCCGGGACAGGTCGTTGATCGGCTTGTTGAGCCCCTGCAGCACCGGCCCCATGGCCACCGCGCCGGCGGAGCGCTGCACGGCCTTGTACGTGTTGTTGCCGGTGTTCAGGTCCGGGAACACGAACACGGTCGCTCGCCCTGCCACCGAGGAGCCGGGAAGCTTCGCCCGGGCGACCGCGGCATCGGCGGCGGCGTCGTACTGGATCGGCCCCTCCACCGGAAGCTCCGGCGCGCGCTCGCGCACCAGCTCGGTCGCCGCGCGCACCTTCTCCACCTCGGCGCCGGATCCGGAGTCCCCGGTCGAATACGAGAGCATCGCCACGCGCGGATCGATGCCGAACGCGGTCGCCGTCGCGGCGGAGGAGATCGCGATGTCGGCGAGCTGCGCGCTGGTCGGATCCGGGATCACCGCGCAGTCGCCGTACACGAGGACCCGGTCGGCGAGGGCCATCAGGAAGACCGAGGAGACCACCGAGACCCCGGGCCGGGTCTTGATGATCTCGAATGCGGGACGGATCGTATGCGCGGTCGTGTGCGCGGCGCCGGACACCATGCCGTCGGCGAGACCGAGGTGCACCATGAGCGTGCCGAAGTAGGAGACGTCGGTCACCGTATCGGCCGCCTGCGCGATCGTGACGCCCTTGTGCGCGCGCAGTCGCGCATACTCCTCCGCGAAGCGCGGCACGAGGACGGGATCCGTGGGCGACACGATGCGCGCCGCGTCCAGGTCGACCCCGAGCTCCCGGGCTCGAGCCCGCACGGCGGCTTCTTCGCCGAGGATCACGAGATCCGCGATCCCGCCGGCGAGGACCGCAGCCGCGGCGCGCAGGACGCGGTCGTCCCCGCCCTCGGGGAGCACGATCGTCCGGCGCTCGGTGCGTGCCCGGTCGAACAGCTCGTACTGGAACATCAGGGGCGTCACGACGTCGGATCGCGCGACGCCCAGCCGCACGATGAGGTCCGGAACATCCACGTTCTGCTCGAAGAGCGCGAGAGCGCGGCCCACCCTGTGCGGCGCGTCCACGGAGAGGCGGCCGGGGGCGTTCATGATGCGCACGGTCGTGTCGTAGGTGCCGTGGTCGGTCGCGATGATGGGCACCCGCGGGCCCAGCCCGTCGAGGAGCCGCTCGATCGGCTCCGGCAGCGCGAACGGCCCGTTCAGCACGATCGCGGCGATCGACGGGAAGGTTCCCGCGGCCTGCGCCAGCAGCGTGGCGAGCAGCACCTCTTCACGATCCGCCGGCACCACGACCACGGAGGATTCGATCAGCCGCGGCAGGACGTTCACCATCGACATCCCCGCGATCACGACGTCGAGCACCTCGCGGTCCAGGAGCTCCTCGTCGCCGCGGACCATCCGTCCCTCCAGCGCTGTCCGCACGCCGCGCACCGAAGGGGCCACGAGCGAACGGTCCTCCGGGATCACCCAGACCGGCACGTCAGCGGCGTCGTCAGCGGCCAGCGGCCGCTCTCCCACCACCGCCGAGACCGCCGTGGTGATCTGCTCCCGCTGCGCGGCATCGGCGCGGTTGACGACGATCGCGGACAGCACGGCCCGCTCCTGCGCCAGCTCGGCCATGCCGAGCCGGGCGAGCTGACCCAGCTGTGCGGGTGTGCGCGCGCCGGTGGCGCCGAGGCGCTCGCCGTGACCGGCGGTGTCGCGGCCGCCGAGCACGAGCAGGACGGGCGCCCCGAGGTTCGCCGCGATCCGCGCATTGACCCCGAGTTCCGCGGGGGCCGCCACATCCGTGTAGTCGCTGCCGAGGATCACGACGGCGTCGCACTGCGCCTCGACGGCCCGATAGCGCTGCAGGATCCTCCCGAGCGCCGCATCGGGGTCGGCGTGGAGCTCGTCGTAGCCGACGCCGATGCACTCGGCCGCTTCGAGTCCGACCTCGGTGCGGCTGAGAAGCATCTCCAGCACGTCGTCCGTGCCGTCGCTCGAGCGAGTGACGGGACGGAACACGCCCACCCGGGCGGTGGCCCTGCTCAGCGCGTCGATGACGCCCAGCGCGATCAACGACTTGCCGGAGTGGCCTTCGATGGACGTGATGAGGATGCTCTTCGCCACGCCCTCAGCCTACGTGTCCGCTCCCCCGCCCGGTTCAGGGCTTCGCACGGAACGCGCTGAACAGGCGATCCCGGAAGGCGTCCATGCGCCACACCGGGGACGCGCCGCCCGGGCGCAGGCCCGGCGACCACCCCCAGTCGTCGATCGCGGTGAACACCGCCGGATCGCGCGCGATGACGCTGATCGGCACATCGTGGGAGGCTCCGTCGCCGCTCACGATCGCGGCGGGCTGATGGTCGCCGAGGACGATCACGACGAGGTTCGGATCGTCGACGTTCTCCAGGAACGAGAAGAGGGAGCCGAGCGAGTACTGCACCGACCGACCGTAGAAGCGCTGCACCGTCTTGGCGCTCTGCCAGACGGTGCCGGCGGACTCGCTCTGCCCGGGCTGCGGGTCGTAGACCGAGCCGTCGCCGATCTGCTCCCAGGGCACGAGCTGCGGCAGCGGCGCCCACGGGGTGTGCGAGGAGACCAGGTCGATCTCCGCCATGACGGGGTCATGCGGTCCTGTGAGCTCGGTGTCGGCGAAGTGCTTGAGCGTGTACTGGTCCGGGATCCTGGCGTATCCGAAGCCGGGGCCGCGATAGCCGACATCCCGGGCGTCGAGCAGGGAGTCGTAGTGATAGAAGGAGGTGCCGACGCTCCAGGACTCGGAGTCCGAGGGGACATCCGACACCGTCCGCCACCCGGCCTCGCCGAAGGCCCTGCTCAGCGAGAGGCGGTCGCTCGCGACGAGCTGGTCGTATGCCGACTGCGTGGGCGTCCACACACCGGTCTGCAGCGTCCCGTGCGCGAGCCAGCTGAGTCCGCCGTAGGTCGGCGACGTGAGCCAGGCGCTGCGCGCGGCGTATCCTTCGGCGGCGAGGGAGGCGCCCCCGGCACGGAGCGTCTCCGTCACGCCTTCGGCGATCCCCTGCCCCTCGAGCGCGACCCGGCCGTAGCTCTCGACGAACGCGATGACGACGTCCTTGCCGCGGAGCCCCGCGAGAAGGCGAGCGGATGGCGTGCCTGCGAACGGATCCTCCGCGATCGCGCGCGCGACCGCGGCCTGTTCCGCGAGCACGCTCTCGGTGCGCGACACGGCCGTCTCGACGGCGCCGACCGATGCGGCGGCGGCGAGCGGGGCGTCGGCCGGCAGCGGCGCCAGGACCCCCGCGACGAGCCACACGACCGCGAGCCCTGCGATCACGCCTCGCCCCGCAGCCCGGCTGCGCACCACGTCTGCGACGCGCAGCGCCGCCCAGGCCGGCAGTGCCGCACTCGCGACGAACGCGCACAGGAGGCCGAGGAGGATCAGCTCGGCGAGGAAGACGCCCACCGCATCGACGACGACCCCGTACGCGGAACCGAGCTGCGGCCAGTCCACGACGGCGAACGGGGTGCCGACGGTCGCCCGGAAGCCGCGGTCGATACCGGCGAGGACGAGGGCCGCCGCGACGAACACGCCGAAGAGCCCGGCGAGGACGCCGCGCGCCACCCGCCACGGCACGATCACGAGCAGCAGCACGATCAGGAGGGACTCGACGGGGATGCCGATGAGACCGGGAACCCCGGCCCCTGACGTGGTCGGTGCCAGCAGCCCGGGGGCGAGCGGGAGGACGACGAGCACGAAGGTCGCGGCGGCGATCGCCGCGAAGCCGCTCCCCCGCCGGGAGGACGGGGCGAGGCGCGATCCCGGTGCGATCCGGCTTCCGAGGGACGTGCTCATGGCCACTCTGACGTGTCCGTCACGTCCTCCCCGCCGCTGGGGACGCCGGGATCCGGCTGGACGTCGCAGCGGTCCGACAGCGCATAGCGCAACAGCACCACATCGCCGATCTGCCGGGTCTCGGCCAGGCGTGCGCGACGGGAGGCCGTCCACGGGTATCGCCCGGGAGCAGCGGCCCGAGGCGCTCCTTGCTCTCCGACGAAGAACGGCGCGATCACGAGCTGCAGCTCGTCGGCGAGGTCGGCCTGCAGGAACTGCGTCAGCACGGTCCCGCCTCCCTCGACCATGAGCCGGCGGACCGCGCGACGCTCGCCGAGGTCGTCGAGCAGGGCGGCCATCGTGACCCGCGGGCCGAGTCCGACCACCGTCGCCCGGTCGCCGAGCCGTGCGCGCAGTCCGCGCTCTCCCTCGGACGGGGTGTACACGAGACGCGGCACGTCGCCCGCGGTGAAGAACGCGGCATCCGGCGAGAGCTCGCCCGATGCCGTCACCGTCACCTTCAACGGCGACACGGCGCACCCCGAGGACAGCCGACGCGCACGCCGCGCGGCATCGCGTACGAGCAGCCTGGGGTCGTCCCGGCGCACCGTCGACGCTCCCACCATGATCGCGTCATGGCGGGAGCGCACCTCGTCGACACGATCGAAGTCGGCCTCGTTGGACATCGCCAGGCGACGCGGGGCCGAGCCGTCGAGGTATCCGTCGATCGACATCGCACAGCTGAGGGTCACGTAGGGGCGCTCGCTCATGATCTGCTCCTCCGTTCGAGGAGCAGCACGACAGCCCCGGGTGCGACGCCGACGAGCGCCAGCACGCCGAACGCCGTCGAGGCGGCGACGCCCGCGGATGCGCCGAGGCCGACGAGTGCGAAGGCGGCTCCGGCGGCCGCTTCGCGCGGCCCCCAGCCCCCGACGTTGAGGGGGATCGCGGACGCCCCGAGCACGACGAGTCCGACCGCAGCGATCCCGCCGTCGAACGGCAGGCCGACCGCGATGGATGCCACGACGAACAGCGCGACGTGCGAGGCCACCACCACGACCGAAGCCAGGACGATCGCCGACAGCGCCGCGGGACGGGTCAGCACCGGGCGCAGCAGGATCCATTCCCGCCGCAGCATCGGTCGCCGCCCTGGCAGGAGCGCGGCGGCCGCCGCCACGGCGGCCACGACCGCGATCGCCCCCGCACACCACGCGAGCGGCACGAGCGAGGACCCGAAGCCCAGCGGCAGCAGCACCGCGAGCGTCAGCGCGATCTGGACGAGCTGCCCCAGGATCCGCTCCACGACCACCGCGCGCGCCGCGACGCCCACGCGGGCCTGATCGCGGCCGTGCGCCCAGGCGCGATGCACGTCGCCGAGAACGCCGGCCGGCAGCACCGCGTTGAGGAACTGCGAACGGTAGTAGGCCGCGAACGCCGCGCGCCGGCTCAGATCCAGTCCGTACCCGTGCGCGATCACCCTCCAGCGCCAGGCGGCAGCCGATGTCGCGACCACCGCCAGCGCGAGCGCCGCCAGCACGGACCACGGCGAGACGGCCGAGAGCCCTCGTACGAAGGGGCCGAAGCCGACCGCCAGCGCGGTGATCAGGAGGATCGCGATCCCGCCTCCGACGCGCAGGGCGAGACGGATCCCCGGGCGGACGCGTCGCGGCTCCGCGGCGACCGCTGGGTATGCGGCGATGCCGTCGGGGGCAGGGCTCACCGCGGCCATGCGAGCACATCCTGGTGCGAGACCGTCACGCGCAGCATCCGCCGGGCGAGCTGGTCGGCTCTGCGCGCGAGGTATGCCCGGGCGTCTTCCGCGAGCTCAGGACGCTGCTCGACGGCTGCACCGACCCAGCCGTCCAGCCACGCGGCGATCAGAAGCGCGTCCGCCGGGCCGAGATGCCACGGCGCCGGGGCCTTCCGCACGCGCCACCCTGCGTCGGAGAACAGTTGCGAGAGGACCGGGACCGCGTCGGGGCCCAGGAGCCTCCGCCCTGCGGCGTCCCGCCGTTGATGTGCGTTGAAGGCCTCCCCGATCGCCGCGTCGAGCGCATCGGCGGGATCGAGGACCACCGCCCCCGTCACCGACAGGCTGAACAGCGCAGGCGCTCCGCCCTCGGCGCACGCGCGCACGATGCGCACCGCCTCCTCGCGGGTGACCACGTCGAGCAGCGCGGAGGTCGTCACGGCGGATGCGCCGTCGAAAGCCCGGATGTCCAGCGTCTCCAGGGCCTCGACCACCACGGTGGCACGGATCGGCCGCCCCGCGTCATCGACGACCTCCTGGACGTCGAGGTGGTCGAGGATCGCGGGATCCCCGTCGCGCAGCACCCACTCCTGCGGGCCGGGCAGCCGTGGCGCGAGCCATCGCGTCATGCCGCCGGTGCCGGTGCCGAGCTCGTGCAGCACGACCGGGCCGGGCGGCAGCAGACGCACGAGCCGGACGGCGAGCTCCGTCGAGCGCGCGGCGTCGTCTGCGGAGGCCCGCAGCGCGAGCCACGACGGCGTGGCCGTCGAGAGGGAGCTCATGACGCCTCCAGTGCGCCGGCCACGGCGGCCACCGTGCCGGCCCAGGTCGGAAGGCCGGCGCGCGCCGCGCGGGCCTCGGCACGCAGCCGCCGGCGCAGGGCCGGATCCATCATCCAGGCGTCGAGGGCGGCGGCCAGGGCGACGGGATCGTCGGGCGGCACGAGGACGGCCCCTCCTCCTGCCACCGTGTCGGGAATGCCGCCCACCTCCGCGGCCAGCACCGGGACACCGTGGCCGCGCGCCTCGGCGATCGCCATGCCGGAACTCTCCACGCGCGACGGCGCCACGAGCAGCGCACTGCGACGATACTCCTTCGCGAGCTCGGGACCGTCGAGGACGCCGGTGAGCAGCACGCGGCCGGAGAACCGCTGCGCGTCGCGCGACACCGAGGAGGCGAAGGCGCCGAACGGCCGGGACGAGCCGACGATCCGGCATGTCCAGCCGCGTCCCCGCAGCCGGTCGAGTGCGGCGAGCAGCACATCCTGTCCCTTGTGCGGCGCCACGACGCCGACGCAGAGGAGATCGAGCCGCGGCGGCTCCTCCCTCGTCTCCGACGACGGCTCCGCCGCCGGCACATCGACCCCGGGCGACGCGACCGTCACGCGCCCGGGCTCCGCCAGCCCGCGACGGCGGAGCTCGTCCACGGTCCATCGGCTCGTCACGACGACGTGGTCCGCGGCGGTCAGCGCCCGACGCTCGGCGTCCACGGTCGGCGCCGTTGCATCCGGGAACGCCGCTGCGACCATGTGCGCGAGGATCACCGTCCGCGCCCGCGCCGCGACCTCGGCGATCGCCTCCGGCGCCCAGAGCGCGACGAGGCCGTCCACGAGGACGGTCGTTCCGCCCGGCGCCTCGCGCAGTACCGCCGCCGCACGCCCGGCGTCCCTCGCCTCGACGGTCGTGACCCGCCATCCGCGGGAGCCGAGCCCGTCGCGCACACGGCGGTCGTACACGTTCCCGCCGCTCACCCTGGAGGGGTCGTCGATCCCCTCCGGGACGAGGAAGGTGAGCGGACGGCCGGTCACATCATCACCTCGTAGGACGCCCAGGCGATGTGCGACTCGTGCAGGGTGACGGCGATGCCCGTCAGCCGCGCATCGCCGAGGCCGCCGTCGCGCACCCGCTCGACGAGCCGGTCGCCGATGAGCTGGCACAGCCGTTCGGTCGTGGTGTTGAGGCCCTCGAGGTCGGGCTCGTCATCGAGGTTGCGGTAGGACAGGGCGCCGACGATCTCACGCAGCGCCTCCGACGCCCGTCCGATGTCCACGACGATGCCGTGGGGATCGAGCTCCGAGGCGCGGAACGAGGCGTCGACGACATAGGTCGCGCCGTGCAGGCGCTGGGCGGGGCCGAAGACCTCTCCGCGGAGGCTGTGGGCGATCATCAGGTGGTCGCGGACGGTCACGGCGAAGATCATCGCGTGCTCCAATCGATCGTCTGGCAGAGTTCCCCTGCGGTGCCCTCGGCGAGACCCGCGGTCACCTCGGGCAGGCGGCGCCAGGAGGCGGTCGCGCCGAGCAGCAGGTCGAACGCCGGGTCCTCCAGAAGCCGGAGCGCGAGGCTCAGCCGGTCCCGTGTCATCCACCGCGCTCGATGGCTCGCGGCGACGGCACCGACCTGACTCGACCTGAGGCGCAACCGGCGCGAGTGGAAGTCCGCGCCGAGCTCGAGCGGCACAGGGCCGGCGCCGTACCAGCTCGCCACCACGATCTCGCCGTCCTCGGGAGCGCTCCGCAGTGCGCGCTGCAGTCCGGCGCCGGATCCGCTGGCCTCGATCACCACGTCCGCCTCGCCGGGCGGATCCGTGGCGGGCGCGAACCGCGCCCCGAGCGCCTCCACGACCCGCTGCTTCCCCTGGTCGACGTCGGCCACGGTGACCTCGGCCCCGGGGATTCCGCACGCCAGCCGCGCCAGCGCGCAGCCGATCGTCCCGGCTCCGACGATGAGCACGCGGTCGCCGATCGCGGGCGCCGCGTCCCAGAGCACGTTCACCGCGGTCTCGACCGAACCGGCGAGCACCGCCCGCCGCGCCGGCACTCCGGACGGGACGGGCACGAGCGCCTCCACCGGCGCGACGCTGCGCGACTGGTGCGGGAGAAGGGCGAACATCGTCCGTCCGCGCAGGGCTGCGGGGCCCTCCTCGACCACGCCGACGTTGAGATAGCCGTACTTCACCGGGAACGGGAAGTCGCCGTCCTGGAAGGGCGCCCTCATCCGCTCGTGCTCGGATCGCGGGACCATGCCGCGGACGACGAGCGACTCCGTGCCGCGGCTGATCCCCGTCCAGAGGGTGCGCACGACGGCCTCTCCCGGACCGGGAATCCGCACCGGTTCCGTCCGGAACTCGCCGAGACCATGGCCCGTGGTCCACCACGCGGTCGCCGACTTCGAGCGATCCGCGTGAACCTCGACCGCCCGCTGCGTCGTGTCACCCATGACTACCATGAAAGTAACACGGAGGCCGGATGCGAAAGGTTCAGCTCACGCCCTGGTTCTGGGTGGCCGCAGGAGTCCTGGTGCTGCTGGCGGTCGGCGCCTCGACGCCGCTGTCCCCCGCGGGATGGGCGGCGGCGCTCGGCTATCTGATCGTGTCCTCCGCGTTGGTCTCGCGCGGGCTCCGGCGCCGCGGCAGCACGCGCTTCGGCGCCGCCAACGCGGTCACCTCCACCCGGTCGATGCTCGTCGGAGTCGCCACGGGTCTCGTCGTGACCTCGTTCACGGCCGGCATCTCCTCCGTGCTCCTCGTGGCGATCGTCGCCGTCGCGCTCGCCCTCGACGGCGTGGACGGCTTCGTCGCCCGCCGCACCGGCACGGTGAGCGAGCTCGGCGCCCGCTTCGACATGGAGGTCGACGCGTTCCTGCTGCTCGTGCTGAGCGTGTACGACGTGAGATTCGTGGGCGGCTGGGTGCTCGCGATCGGTCTCATGCGCTACGCGTTCGTCGCCGCCGCGCGGGTGCTGCCGTTCCTGGGGCGCGCCTTGCCGTACCGGTACTGGCGCAAGGTCGTCGCCGCGATCTGCGGCATCGTGCTCGCCGTGATCGCCGCGCAGGTGCTGCCCCCGGTCCTCGCCGTCATCGCCGCGGCGGGCGCGCTTCTGCTGCTGCTCGAGTCGTTCGGGCGCGACGTCCTCTGGACGGCGCGGATGAACCGCAGCGACGCGCACCTCGTGTCACCCCAGAAGGCCTCGGCTCGAGACGGAAGCAGGTAGCACGATGACGTCGACCACCACCCCGGCGCTGCGGGTCATGCGGATCCTCAGCACGCTTCTCCTCCTCGCGACCGGCGGGATCCACCTCTTCCTCGTGTTCGACGGCGTCGGCGGGGTCCTCGGCGTGCTGTTCGTGCTCAACGCCGTCGCAGCGCTGGTGCTCGCGATCGGGATGGCCGCGCTCCGCGGCAGGCTCCTGCAGTCGGCGACCGTGCTGTCGCTGCTGTTCCTGATCGCGACGCTCGGGGCGCTCCTGCTCGCGCTCACGGTCGGACTGTTCGGGATCACCGAGGTGTGGACGTTCACCCTCGTGCCCCAGACGGTCGTCGTGGAGTCGGTCGGGATCGTCGTCCTCGCCGTGACGACCGTGCTCGTACTGCGGGGCGGAACTCCGGGTCGGCGCTGAATCGCGGTGTCGATCCGCAATCCCGAGCTCGGATGCACGGGATCCTGGCGAGTGCACGGGTTCTGCACGCCAACAGGCCGTGCACTCGGCAACTAGCCGTGCGCTCGTGGGTCGAGGGGGCGGCGGCAAGTGTCCAAGCCGTTCTCAGGCCGTGATCACGCCGCCGCGGTCCACCCGAACCGGCGCTCCAGCACGCTCGCCACGCGCTCGAAGCGGTCGCGGTCCAGGGCGGCCGCCTCGCGCCGCACGCCCGAGACGTGCACGCTGTAGAGCTGGTCGACGTCGACCCAGCTCTCTCGGCCCTGGCCGTCCCAGGGGCCGGATCCGAGCGAGAGGAAGTCGCGGTCGCCGTCGTGCGACTTGCTGGTGAGCTTGACCGCGTACACCCGGTCCGCCGACTGCGTCCCGATCACGAGCACGGGCCGGTCCTTGCCCCGTCCGTCCCTCTCCGCGTAGGGCACCCAGGTCCAGACGATCTCGCCCGCATCGGGTGCGCCATCTCGGTGCGGCGCGTACGAGACCCGCAGCGCGCGGACCGAGCGGGGATCCAGCTCGATCGTCTCGGTGGCTCCGCCGTGGCCCGGCGTCGGCTCGAGCGTCGCCGTCCCGGCAGACGGCCGCGCTCCCGCGCCGCCTTTGCTCCCCTGCGGCGCCCCGGCACGGGAGGACGAGCTCGTGAAGGCCTTCGCGATCGCCGTGACGGCGGAGAGGAGCGCGGACAGGATGCCGTTGCCATTGGTGGTCACAACGACACCCTATCCGCGCCTGTCCCGCATCCCCGCGGGTCTCAGGAGGTGAGCGCGTAGCCCTCCTCGCCGTGCACCACGAGGTCGACGCCGGCGATCTCGTCCTCGCTGGTGACACGGAATCCGATGGTCTTCTCGATGGCCAGGCCGATCACCAGCGCCACGACGAAGGAGTAGATCAGCACGCCACCCGACGCCAGCACCTGCACCACGAGCAGCCGGATGTCGCCGCCCGTGAACAGGCCCTGTCCGGTGGCGAAGAACCCGAGGTAGATCGTGCCGATGAAGCCGCCGACCAGGTGCAGGCCGACCACGTCGAGAGAGTCGTCGAAGCCGAGACGGAACTTCAGCTCGACCGCCAGGGCGCACACCGCGCCGGTCAGGGCGCCCAGCAGCAGCGCCCAGCCGGGCGTCAGGTTGGCGCACGCGGGGGTGATCGCGACGAGGCCGGCGACCGCGCCGCTGGCCGCGCCGATCGAGGTGGCCTTGCCTCCGCGGATCCGCTCCACGAGGATCCAGCCGAGGATGCCCGCGGCCGCCGCGCCGAAGGTGTTGATCGTGATGAGGCCGACGCCGTCCATCCCCTTCGTCGTCCACTGCGCGCCGGCGTTGAAGCCGAACCAGCCGAACCACAGCAGCGCGGCGCCCAGGAGCGTGAGCGGCACGTTGTGCGGCTTCTGGATCCCCTTCTGGAATCCGATCCGCTTGCCGAGCACGAGCGCCAGGGCGAAGGCGGCGGCACCCGCGTTGATGTGGACGGCCGTGCCACCCGCGTAGTCGATGAACTCGATACCGCTGTCCGCGCCGAACAGCATGGCGCCCAGGTGCATGATCCACCCGCCACCCCAGACCCAGGCGGCGATCGGGAAGTAGCCGACGGTCGCGAAGACCCCCACGAAGATCAGCCACGGACCGAACTTCGCCCGGTCCGCGATGGCGCCGGAGATGAGGGCGACCGTGATGATCGCAAACGTCGCCCCGTAGCCGACCGTGAGCAGCGCCACGTTGGATCCCTTGCCGCTCGCGAGCGATGCGAGACCGAAGTCGGCGAACGGGTCGCCCGCGAACTGGGTGGGCGAGGACACGCTCGCCATCGACGAGCCGAAGAGGATCCACAGCACGGCCACGAGCCCGATGGCGCCGAAGCTCATCATCATCATGCTGACGACGCTCTTGGCCTTGACGAGACCGCCGTAGAAGAACGCCACCCCCGGCGTCATGAGCAGCACCAGCGCCGTCGCCGTCACTCCCCAGGAGATGTTCCCTGTTGCTTCCATGCTGTGCGCCTCCACCTGATCGCGTCGTGCGTTTCAGTGTGGCGGCGCCGTGTTTCGCGGGAACGAGGCGGATGTTGCGGCGGTGTTACAGGATCCGCCGCTGTGTGAACAGCGTGTTTCGCAGGCGGCGGTCAGGCCGCCGCCGGGCGCTCTGCGTGCGAGAGGGCGTTCAGACGGGAGATCGCGCGCAAGTACTTCTTGCGGTAGCCGCCGCCGAGCATCTCCTCGCTGAAGACCTCGTCGAGGGGACGGCCCGTCGCGAGCACCGGGATCTGCGCGTCGTACGCGCGGTCGACGAAGGCGACGAACCGCAGCGCCTCCGACTGGTCGGTGAGCTGGCGCACATCGCGGATCCCCAGCGCCTCCACGCCCGCGATGAGGCGGATGTAGCGCGAGGGGTGCACCTGCGCGAGGTGCTTCACGATGTCGTCGAAGGCGTCGTCCGAGACGCGATGCCGCGCGCTCAGCGCAGCGACCTGGGCGGCGTAGTCCTCGCCGGAGAGCGCGAGGGCGTGCCCGTCGAGCGCCCGCTGACGGAAGTCCACGCCGTCGATGCGGATCGTCTCGAAGCTGTCGGACATCGCGTGGATCTCCCGGAGGAAGTCCTGCGCGGCGAACCGGCCCTCGCCGAGGGCGTTCGGCGGGGTGTTGGACGTCGCCGCGAGCTTCGTGCCGCCGCCGACGAGCTCGCCGAGCAGCCGCGTCATGACCATGGTGTCGCCCGGATCGTCGAGCTCGAACTCGTCGATGCAGAGCAGATCGGATCCGCGGAGCAGGTCGACGGTGTTGCGGTAGCCGAGCGCGCCGACGAGCGCGGTGTACTCGATGAAGGATCCGAAGTACTTCCGCCGGGCGGGCATCGCGTGATAGATCGACGCCAGGAGGTGGGTCTTGCCGACACCGAAGCCGCCGTCGAGGTAGACGCCGGGCTTCGCCTGCGGAACCTTCGGCGCCCGCCGGAACAGACCGCCGCGCTTGACCTCCTGGGCACCGGTGGCGAATGCCATGAGGTGCTGCTTGGCCTCCTCCTGGGAGGGGTAGGCCGCGTCGGAGCGGTAGCTGTCGAACGTCGCCCCGTCGAACTGCGGCGGCGGCACGAGCCCCGTCAGCAGTTCGGTGCCGGTCATCTGCGGCTGGCGGTCGATGAGGTGGACGACGCCGGAGGTGGCGGCCTGATCGGTCATGCGGATCCTGTGTCGAAGTCTTACCCTGCGGGTGCGCAGGGGCGCACGGGGTTCTAGTGTCGAAGAGACGGATCAACCCTACGCCGTCGCCGTCACCGGTTTCACCGCGCGTCACCGCGCGCGAAGGGCCGTTCACGGACATCGTCGCCCTGCATCACCACTTCCGAGGGAGCCCCCTGTGACCGTCGAGTTCGACACCACGTCCGCATCGTTCGCCGAGTACGCCGAGCCCGGACGGCTCGTCAGCACCGACTGGCTCGCCGCGCACCTGGGCGAACCCGGCCTGGTGGTGGTGGAGTCCGACGAGGACGTGCTGCTCTACGAGACGGGGCACATCCCCGGCGCCGTGAAGGTCGACTGGCACACCGAGCTCAACGAACCGGTCGTGCGCGACTACGTGGACGGCGCGGGCTTCTCTGCGCTCCTCGGCCGCAAGGGCATCTCCCGCGACGACACGGTCGTCATCTACGGCGACAAGAACAACTGGTGGGCCGCATACGCGCTCTGGGTGTTCTCGCTCTTCGGACACGAGGACGTGCGCCTGCTCGACGGCGGGCGCGACCGCTGGATCTCCGAGGGCCGCGAGATCACGACGGCGCTTCCCGAGCGCGCCGCGACCGCGTACCCGGTCGTCGAGCGGGACGACTCGGTGCTCCGCGCGTACAAGGACGACGTGCTCGCGCATCTCGGCAACCCGCTCATCGACGTGCGCTCGCCCGAGGAGTACAACGGCTCGCGCACCTCGGCGCCCGCCTACCCCGAGGAGGGCGCGCTGCGCGCCGGGCACATCCCCACGGCCCAGAACGTGCCCTGGGCCAAGGCGGTCGCCGAGGACGGCGGGTTCAGGCCCCGCACCGAACTGGAGACGATCTACCTCGACGGCGCGGGCCTCAGAGCCGGCGACGACGTCGTGGCGTACTGCCGCATCGGCGAGCGCTCCGCCCACACCTGGTTCGTGCTGAAGCACCTGCTCGGCTTCGAGAACGTGCGCAACTACGACGGATCCTGGACCGAGTGGGGCAGCGCCGTGCGCGTCCCGATCGTCACGGGCGAGGAGCCCGGGACGCTCTGACGTGGGAGAATGGCGGGGATGTCCGACACCCCCGCCTTCGTCCTCCCCGACTCCCTCGCCGAGATCAGGGACGAGTTCCTCGAGCTCCCCGAGACCGACCGGCTGCAGCTCCTCCTCGAGTTCTCGAACGAGCTCCCCGCGGTCTCGGACGAGGTCGCCGCGCACCCCGAGATGACCGAGCGCGTGGCCGAGTGCCAGTCGCCCGTCTACATCTACCTCGAGCTGGCCGACGGTGCGGTGACGATGCACGCCACCGCGCCCGCCGAGGCGCCCACCACTCGCGGCTTCGCGAGCATCCTGGCGCAGGGCATCGCGGGTCTCAGCCCGGAGGCCGTGCTGGCGATCCCCGACGACTTCCCCCAGTCGATCGGACTGACCAGGGTCGTCTCACCGCTGCGCATCTCCGGCATGACCGGCATGCTCATGCGCGCCAAGCGCCAGGTGCGCGCCCGCCTCACCGCAGGCTGACCCGGGCGCCTGACCGCGAGACTCCATCTCCGCGACGAGACAGCACCGCCGGAGCGAAGTCTCGTCGCCCAGGTGGAGTCTCGCTGTCAGTCCGCGAACCCGTTCTCTCCGAGCCAGTCGGTGATCGCGTCCGTCCAGCGGTTCTGGTCGTAGTTCCAGAGCTTCGTGTGGCGCGCGCCGGTGAACGGCGGCATGGTCACCAGATCCGGACGCGCCGCGGCCAGCGCATGGGAGGCGTCGGAGGGCACGAAGCCGTCGTCGTCGCTGTGCAGCAGCAGGATCGGCACATCCAGCTCAGCCGCGCGGGCGACCATGTCCAGCGCGTCGAACGGGATCGCCTGGTCCGCGCCGCTGAGGCGTGCCGACCAGGGCTGCTCCAGGGCGTCCATCGCGAGCTGCGGGAGCGGATCCGGCAGCTTCATCGCCTTCGCCTGGTAGCGGAGCACCGTGCGCCAGTCCACGACCGGAGAGTCCAGGATCATGCCGACGACCGCACCGCCGTGATCCGAGGTCACCAGCGTCTGCAGCGCGATCGCGCCGCCCATCGACCAGCCCATGAGCAGGATCCGCTCCGCGCCGTGACGCAGCGCGTAGGCGATCGCGGTGTCGATGTCGCGCCATTCCGTCGCGCCCAGTCCATAGGATCCCGGGCGCGTGCGCGGCCCCTCCCCGTCGTTGCGATACGAGGCGACGAGTACGGGCAACCCCGCAGCGTGCAGCACGGGCACCGCACGCAGGCACTCGGAACGGGTCGCGCCTCGGCCGTGCACCTGGATCACCCAGGTGGTCGACTCCGCCGGGAACAGCCATGCCGGGCAAGGGCCGGCCGGCGTCCCGATCAGCACCGACTCATAGGGCAGGTGCAGCTCCCCCGGCGCCAGGTAGTAGTAGCCGCTGAAGGCCGCTCTGCGGGCGATCTCCGCACCGGGTTCGATCTGGGTGAGGAGCTTGCGACGCACGCGCTGCGCATCCGCATGCAGCACCGCGCCGAGCTTCACGTACCCGGGGGTGCCGTCGACGTACAGACCGTAGCGCCCGGGGAGCTCGGTGTCCGCGGTGCGCGAGAGCTCGATCGTCTGCGCCCCCGTGTCGACGGCCAGAACGTCGGTGTCGTTCTTGCGGGGCGCCGGAGTGACGACCTCGCGCGCGATGCGCAGGACGAGGGCTCCGCCGATCGCCGCGCCGAGAGCCGCGGCGCCTGCCAGCGCGATCGCGCCGATCGTCGCGGCGTGCCTGAGACTCTTCATCGCCTCCTGACTCTAGTCTGTCCGCGTGAGCGCTCATCCCGGACCCGACGGCGTCTTCGCGCACGCCGCCGAGCAGCTGCGGGCGCTGCGATTCCGTGACGACATCGTCGTGCGCGAGATTCCCGCGCCGACCGGCCTCGCCCCCGATGCTCTGGCCCTCGCGGCCGACGTGCGCCCCGACGCGAACGGCGACTCGCTGTACGGCACGGGACGATTCGTTCTCCTGCACGATCCCACCGAGCCGGACGCCTGGGGCGGACCCTGGCGGATCGTCGCCTTCGCGCAGGCTCCGCTCGAACCCGAGATCGGCACCGATCCGCTGCTGGCGGATGTAGCGTGGTCTTGGCTGATCGACGCGCTCGGCTCGCGCGGCGCGACGCATCACTCCGCATCCGGCACCTCGACCAAGACCCTGTCCAAGGGATTCGGGGGCCTCGCGGCGGAAGGGGACGGCGCGCAGATCGAACTCCGCGCGTCGTGGTCGCCGACCGGCCCCCTCGCCCCGCATGCCGAGGCATGGGCGGAACTGGTCGGAATGCTGGCGGGACTGCCGCCGGGCTCAGAGGACATCGCCGTGTTCGGCGCCAGGAGAACGATCCGTGACTGACTACGTCGTCATCGACAACGACAAGGACTTCGCCGCAGCGGCCGAGACGCTCGCCGTCGGGCACGGCCCCGTCGCCGTCGACGTGGAGCGCGCCTCCAGCTTCCGCTACTCGCAGCGCGCCTATCTCGTCCAGGCCTTCCGTCGCGATGCCGGCGCGTTCCTGTTCGATCCGATCTCGATCAGCTCCTTCCTCCCGTTGCAGGAGGCGATCGGCGCCGAGGAGTGGGTGTTCCACGCCGCGAGCCAGGACCTGCCGTCGCTGCACGAGCTGGGTCTCGACCCCGCGCACGTCTTCGACACCGAGCTCGCGGCGCGTCTGCTCGGCTATGAGCGCGTGGGCCTCGCCGCGGTCGTCGAGCGCGCCCTCGGCATCGTCCTGGCCAAGGAGCACTCCGCCGCGGACTGGTCGACCCGTCCGCTTCCGAACGCCTGGCTCGAGTACGCCGAGCTCGACGTCCTGCATCTGGTCGATGTGCGCGACTTCATCGCCGCCGAGCTCGAGACCGCCCACAAGACGGCGTTCGCCGCTGAGGAGTTCGAAGCGACACGCGTCCGCCTGCCCAAGCCTCCGCGCGAGGAGCCGTGGCGTCGCCTGAGCGGTCTGCACCAGGTGCGTGGTGCGAAGAACCTGGCGGTCGCCCGAGAGCTGTGGGAGGCCCGCGAGGAGTTCGCCCGCGAGTCGGATGTCTCCCCCGGTCGTCTCGTGCCGGATCGCGCCCTCATCGCCGCCGTGCAGGCCAATCCGCAGAACAAGGGCGCGCTCGCCGCCGTCTCGGCCTTCACCGGGCGCGCGAGCCGCAGCCAGCTGGACCGCTGGTGGGCCGCGATCGAGCGGGGCCGCGAGCGCACCGACCCGCCGCGCGAGCGCGTGCCCAGCGACGCGCCCCCGCCGCCTCGTGCCTGGGCCGATCGCAACCCCGAGGCGGACGCGCGCCTCAAGGCCGCCAAGGCGGTCGTCGAAGCGCATGCCGAAGAGCTCGGGATGCCCACCGAGAACCTGCTCACCCCCGACACCTTGCGCCGGATCGCCTGGGAGCCGCCGGCCGAGATCAACGCCGCGACGATCGGATCCGCGCTCGCCGCGCGCGATGCGCGGAGCTGGCAGATTGAGGAAACCGCACAGCGGATCGCGGATGCTTTTGTGGAAGCCGCGCAAACGGCGGACGAGGCGCCCGGAACCGCTTCGTAGGTTCAGCCCAACCGATTCCTCCACGGATCCCCCACCGCTCCTAGGCTGAGGGAACACCCCGAGGCGTACCGACCGAGCTGACACTCGGTCTCACGAATTCGGGGACTGCGTTCCTCGGAACGTGCGAAACTGTAAGTCCGGCGCGCAGTTGCGGGCCGGCGACCATCCGTTCCGCGCAGCGGTCCGGATTTTGGAGGCCCTGTCCGCGCTGCGGACCGGACATTGGAGGCAGAGTGGCCGAGATCTCGGACGTCTTCTTCGTCGATGGAGTGCGCACCCCCTTCGGGCGCGCCGGCGAGAAGGGCATGTACTGGAACACCCGCGCGGACGACCTGGCCGTGAAGGCCACGATCGGCCTGATGGAGCGGAACGCGAACGTCCCGCTGGACCGGATCGACGACGTCGCCATCGCGGCGACGTCGCAGACGGGCGACCAGGGTCTCACCCTCGGCCGCTCGGTCGCGATCCTCGCCGGTCTCCCGCAGACCGTGCCCGGCCTGGCGGTCGAGCGCATGTGCGCCGGCGCCATGACGAGCGTCACCACGATGGGCGCGTCGATCGGCGTCGGCATGTACGACCTCGCCCTCGCCGGCGGCGTCGAGCACATGGGCCACCACCCCATCGGCGGCAACGCCGACCCCAACCCGCGCTTCGTCGCGGAGAAGATGGTCGACCCCGGCGCCCTGAACATGGGCGTCACCGCGGAGCGCATCTTCGACCGCTTCCCGCACCTCACCAAGGAGCGCTCCGACCGCTTCGGCATGCTGAGCCAGCACAAGGTGCAGGCCGCCTACGACGCGGGCAAGATCCAGCCCGACCTCGTCCCCGTCGCGATCAAGGGCGCCGACGGCGCCTGGGGCCTCGCCACCGAGGACGAGGGCCGTCGCCCGCAGACCACGATGGAGGATCTGGCGGCGCTGAAGACCCCGTTCCGCCCGCACGGCCGCGTCACGGCCGGCACGTCCTCGCCGCTCACCGACGGTGCGACGATGTCGCTGCTCGCCGGCGGCGGCGCGGTCAAGGAGCTGGGCCTCGCCCCCAAGATGCGCATGGTGTCGTTCGCGTTCGCCGGCGTGCAGCCGGAGATCATGGGCATCGGCCCGATCCCGTCCACGGAGAAGGCTCTCAAGAAGGCCGGTCTCGACATCTCCGACATCGGCCTCTTCGAGCTCAACGAGGCGTTCGCGATTCAGGTCATCTCCCTGCTCGACCACTTCGGCATCGCGGACGACGACCCCCGCGTCAACGCGTGGGGCGGCGCGATCGCCGTCGGCCACCCGCTGGCGGCGAGCGGCGTGCGCCTGATGATCCAGCTCGCGGCGCAGTTCGCCGAGCGTCCCGATGTCCGCTACGGGCTCACCGCGATGTGCGTGGGCCTCGGTCAGGGCGGCTCGGTCATCTGGGAGAACCCCTACTTCGACGGCAAGAAGCGGAAGTGAGTGCAGGAATGACGAACTACGACGCAATCGACTTCTCGCCCATCATGGCCCTCACCGAGGGCGAGGTCGTCACGCACTCCCCCGTGCGCGACGTGCGCCTGCCCTCCGGCAAGGTGCTGGCCCTCGTCACGCTCGACAACGGCCGGGACCACACCCGTCCCAACACGCTCGGCCCCGCGACGCTCACGGAGCTCGGCGAGACGCTCGCCGGCCTCAAGGCGCGCGCCGCAGCCGGTGAGATCCACGCGGTGGGCATCACGGGCAAGCAGTACATCCTCGCGGCCGGCGCCGATCTCTCCGACATCAGCCGCGTCGGATCCCGCGACAACGCGCGTCTCATCGCACAGCTCGGTCACAAGGTGCTGGGATCCCTCAGCGCCCTGGGCGTGCCGTCGTTCGCGTTCGTCAACGGACTCGCCCTCGGCGGCGGCGTCGAGATCGCGCTGAACTCGACCTACCGCACGGTCGACGCCTCGGCGGCGGCCCTCGCGCTGCCCGAGGTGTTCCTCGGGATCATCCCGGGCTGGGGTGGCGCCTACCTGCTGCCGAACCTCATCGGCATCGAGAACGCGCTCGAGGTCGTCATCTCGAACCCGCTCAAGCAGAACCGCATGCTCAAGCCGCAGCAGGCGTTCGAGCTCGGCATGATGGACGCGATCTTCCCGGCCGCGAACTTCCTGGAGGACTCGCTGCGCTGGGCCGACGCGGTGCTCGGCGGCAAGAAGGTCGAGCGCAAGAACGAGCCGGGCAAGATCGAGCGCCTCACCAAGTGGCCGATCGCCATCAAGATGGCCCGCGGCATGCTCGAGTCGAAGATCGGCACCGTCCCGCGCTCGCCGTACGTCGCCCTCGACCTGCTCGACAAGGCGAAGAGCGGCACCCGTGAAGAGGGCTTCGCCCGCGAGGACGAGGCGCTCGCCGACCTCGTCACCGGCGACCAGTTCGCCGCGTCGATGTACGCCTTCGACCTCGTGCAGAAGCGCGCCAAGCGCCCGGTCGGTGCCCCGGACAAGGCCCTCGCCAAGAAGGTCACCAAGGTCGGCATCATCGGGGCCGGCCTCATGGCGAGCCAGTTCGCGCTGCTCTTCGTGCGGAAGCTGCAGGTGCCCGTGCTCATCACCGACCTCGACCAGGCGCGCGTCGACAAGGGCGTCGCCTACATCCACGAGGAGATCGGCAAGCTCGAGGCGAAGGGCCGGCTCGACGCGGACAGCGCAAACAAGCTGCGCGGTCTGGTCACCGGCACGACCGACAAGTCCCTGTATGCGGACTGCGACTTCGTGATCGAGGCCGTCTTCGAGGAGGTCGGCGTCAAGCAGGCCGTGTTCGGCGAGATCGAGCAGATCGTCGCCGAGGACGCGATCCTCGCGACCAACACCTCCTCCCTCTCCGTCGAGGAGATCGGCTCGAAGCTCGCGCACCCCGAGCGCCTGGTCGGCTTCCACTTCTTCAACCCGGTCGCGGTCATGCCGCTCATCGAGATCGTGAAGACGGCGACGACCACCGAGGCGGCCCTGTCGACCGCGTTCGTGGTCGCGAAGGGCCTCGGCAAGAACGCCGTGCTCACGGCGGACGCCCCCGGGTTCGTCGTGAACCGCCTCCTCGCCAAGGTCATGGGCGAGGCGGCCCGCGCCGTCTACGAGGGCACGCCGGTCGCCGAGGTGGAGAAGGCGTTCGCTCCGCTCGGCCTGCCGATGGGTCCGTTCCAGCTCATCGACCTGGTCGGTTGGAAGGTCGCCGCGCACGTGCAGGACACCATGGTGCACGCGTTCCCGGATCGCTTCTACGCGAACGAGAACTTCCACGCGCTGGCGGATCTGCCCGAGGTCGTCGAGAAGGACAAGGGCGGTCGGGTCACCGGATTCACCAAGGCCGCGGACAAGATCGTGAAGCAGGCCGCGGGTTCCGCCCCGACGCCCGCCGCGGAGATCCTCCGCCGCGTGCAGGACGGCCTCGCGCAGGAGATCAGGCTCATGCTCGACGAGGGCGTGGTGCCCGAGGTCGAGGACATCGACCTGTGCCTCATCCTCGGCGCGGGCTGGCCGTTCATCGACGGCGGCGCCTCGCCGTACCTCGACCGCGAGGGCGCCTCCCAGCGCGTGTTCGGCGCGACGTTCCACACGCCGGCGATCCGCGGGATCGCGAACCGCTGACCCCACGGTGAAGCCCCTGTTCCGGTCCCTGAGCTCGTCGAAGGGTCCGGAACAGGGGCTTCATCATTCCCGTGCGCTGTCGCGTTTCGTCTCGCTCCGCCTCCGGCCGTGATCGCTCAGCGACCGCGGGACTCCTGAACGGGCCTCGGATCCGCCTCGCCCTGTCGCGGCCAGTACGACATCGCGCGTTCGGCGAGGGCCGTGATCGTGAGCGAGGGATTGACACCGGGATTCGCCGGGACGGCGGAACCGTCCACGACCGAGAGCCCGGGATGGCCCCACACGCGGTGGAAGGGGTCGACGACGCCATGCTCCGGCGCGTCGGAGAGCACCGCGCCGCCGAGGAAGTGCGCGGTGAGCGGGATCCCGAAGACTTCGGGCCAGGATCCGCGCGCGGATGCCGGGACGCCCGTCTCCTGCGTCATGCGGGCCGCGATCGCCTCCGCCGCCCGATGCGCCTCGGGCAGATGGCTCGGGTTCGGCGCGCCGTGCCCCTGGGCGCTCGTCAGCACGTCGCGCCCGAACCGGCGCCGCAGGGAGAGTGTCAGCGAGTTGTCCGCGGTCTGCATCACGAGCGCGATGATGCCCCGCTCGCTCCAGCGCCGCAGCGTGCCGAGGCGGAACTGGCGGATCGGATGGCGCACGACGGCGCCGAGCAGCGCGCCCAGCCGTCGTCCGAGCGGCACGTCCCCGGGCACGAGCACCGTCGCGAGGGCACCCATGAGGTTGGATCCCGGCCCGTAGCGCACGTTCTCCACGTGGGTGCGCTCGTCGACGTGGAACGAGGTCGTGATGGCCACGCCCTGCGCGAAGCCGGCCCCGTCCGGCACCGCGGTCGAGACCGCGCCGTCCAGCGCCTCGGAGTTGGTGCGGGTGAGCCGGCCGAGCGCATCCGGGATCCGCGGCAGCGCCCCGGAGGCCTTCATCCGGTGCAGGAGCTGCTGGCTCCCCCAGGTGCCCGCGGCGAGCACGACCTGCTCCGCGGTCACGGTGCGCCGGAGGCCCCGGCCCCAGGCGCCGCTGCGACGGGTGGTGACCGAGAACCCGCCTCCCGCGAGTTCGCGCACCTCGACGACGGTGCGGAGGGCCTCGATCACCACGCCACGGCGCTCTGCGAGGGCGAGATAGTTCTTCATGAGGGTGTTCTTCGCACCGACCCGGCAGCCGACCATGCAGTTCCCGCACAGCGTGCAGCCGGTGCGCGCGGGCCCCTCGCCTCCGAAGAACGGATCCGGCACGGTCTCCCCCGGCGCGCCGAAGTACACCCCGACCGGTGCGCGGCGGAACGTCTTCGCCACCCCCAGGTCCTCGGCCGCACCGGCCATGATCCGTTCCACCGGACCGGTGTGCGGATAGTGCTCCACGACGCCGAGCATGCGCCTGGCGGACGCATAGTGCGGCGCGAGCTCCTCCTGCCACGGCGCGATACCGGCCCACTGCGGATCGTCGAAGAAGGCGGCGCCCGGCTGATAGAGCGTGTTCGCGTAGTTCAAGGAGCCGCCTCCGACACCCGCCCCCGCGAGGATCATCACATGCGGCAGCCGGTGGATCCGCTGCACGCCGAAGCAGCCCAGCGCCGGGGCCCACAGATACCGGCGCACGTTCCAGTTCGTCTGGGCGAAGTCCTCGTCCTCGAAGCGGCGCCCCGCCTCGTACACGCGGACCCGGTAGCCCTTCTCCGCGAGCCGGAGCGCGGCGACCGCGCCGCCGAATCCGGATCCGATCACGACGACGTCCTCGTCGAAGCCGCTCATGCCGTTCCTCCGTTCGGGACCATCACGGTCAGCGATGCCGGCCGCACCCGGATCCGGCATTCCCTCTCGGCGACCCGCTCGCCGTCGGCGTAGACCACGAGGTCCGGTGCCGAGACCGTGATCTCGGCCACGCGCCGATGAGCCACCTCCGATCGCCCCAGATGACGCCCGCGCAGCAGGAGCGGGAACAGGCGCAGCAGCCTGGCACGTCCCAGCGGGGCGACATGGACGACGTCCAGCAGACCGTCGTCAGGGCGCGCGTCGGGGCAGATGGGCATGCCACCCCCGTAGCTGACCGTGTTGCCCACGGCGACGAGCGTGCCTGGCGCCTCCCGCGGACTCTCACCGTCGCAGGCCAGCCGGAACCGGGTGGGACGCAGACGCACGACTTCGACGAGGATCGCGAGGTAGTACCGCGCAGCCCCGCGCGGCCACCGCAGCAGATTGGTGCGGTCGCTGACCTTCGCATCGAAGCCGAGTGCGGCGACCGTGAGGAACGGCGTGGTCCGCCCGCCGGCGACGATCTCGCCGACGTCGATACGACGACGCTCTCCGTGCAGGGCCAGGAGCGCGGCACTCGCGGGATCGCGCCGCGGCAGCCCCAGGGCGCGCGCGAAGTCGTTTCCGGTGCCCGCCGGCACGAGCACCAGCGGTACCGCTGCGCCCGTGAGGTCGGGCAGGATCTCCGATACCGTGCCGTCGCCGCCGACCACCACGATCGCATCAGGACGCTCCGCGAGGGCGGTCGCGGTGAGGCGCCGCGTGTCGGCCGCCGAAGACCCGATGCGCACGCGCACCTCGGCCCCTGCGTCGCGCAGTGCCGAGATGGCCGCGTCCGCGGCAGCGGCGCCGCGCCCCTTGCCGGAGCGCGGATTCGCGATCAGGGCGATCACCGGCACGTTCAGGCCCCCGGTGCGCGCGCAGGGACGGGAGTCGCCGCACCGAGCACCGCTCCGGGGTTCATGATCCCCTCGGGGTCGAGTTCTCGTTTGACGGCGGCGAGTATCCGCACGCCGGTCTCGCCGATCTCCTCCTCGAGCCAGGGCGCATGATCGCGGCCCACTGCGTGGTGGTGGCTGATCGTGCCGCCCGCCGCCATGATCGCGTCGCCGATGCGGTGCTTGATGCCGGACCACACCTCCTGCGCGTCGGCGGCGAGCGGCGCCAGCAGGGTGAAGTACAGCGAGGCGCCGGTCGGATACACGTGCGAGACATGGCACATCACGAACACCTTGCGGCCCGCGTCGGCGAACCCGCTCTTGAGGGCGCGTGTCACGGCATCGCGCAGTCCTTCGAGGCGGGACCACGTGGTCGCGGTCTCCAGCGTCTCGCAGAACACGCCGGCATCGAGCAGGGCGTCGCGCAGATACGGCCCGTCGAAGCGGGTGCGCAGCCAGTCCTCGGACGGACCCTCACCCGAGGACGTGCCTCCGGCCGCCTGCAGCAGTGCCGCAGTGCGCATCCGGCGCGCGGCCACGTCGTCCCCCTCGAACACGGTGACCGCGCTCGCCCCCTTGGCGAGGGCCTTGCCGATCTTCCCCACCTGCGCGAGGCTCACGCTCGTCTCGGCCTCATCCGAAAGCCGGATCACCGTGGGACCGCCGCCGTGCTGCGCCACGGCCCGCAACGCTGCCGCACCGGTCGCGAAGTCGGGGAACGTCCAGGACTCCATCACGCGCTCCGCCGGCGCAGGATGAACACGCACCCTGACCTCGGTGATGACGCCGTAGATGCCTTCGGATCCGAGGAACAGACGCACGAGGTCGGGCCCGGCCGCGCTGCCCGGCGACCGGCCGAGCTCGATGTCGCCGGTCGGCGTCGCGACGCTGATCCCGGTGACCATGGTGTCGAACCGTCCGTATCCGGCGGAGTTCTGCCCCGAGGAGCGGGCGGCGGCGAACCCGCCGATCGTCGCATAGCGGAAGCTCTGCGGGTAGTGCCCGAGCTCCATGCCGTGCTGTGCGAGAAGTCGTTCGGCCTCGGGCCCCGTGGTGCCGGCGGCCAGCACCGCCTCGGCGCTCACCGCGTCGTAGCCGAGCAGCCCGCTCAGGCGACCGAGATCCAGGCTCACGACGGCACGATGGCCTCCGCGCTCGGGGTCGAGTGCGCCCACGACGCTGGTGCCGCCGCCGAAGGGGATCACGGCGATGTCGCGCTCCGCAGCGAGCCGCAGGCACGCGACGACATCGTCGTGGTCGCGGGGCCGGAGCACCGCGTCCGGCGAGGCCTGCACCGCGTCGCGGCGCCGCAGCAGATCGGGTGTGGACCGTCCGCCGGCGTGCCTGATGCGCGACTCCGCGTCCGTCAGGACGTGGTCGATCCCGAGGACCGCGGCGAAGGCGTCCGCATCCTCCGGCGTGAAGGCGGAGGGGCTCAGGCGAACCTCGCCGAGGGCGATCGGGGGCCGGGGGCGGCGGATCCGTCCGAGCAGGAGCGGCAGCAGCGACCGCACGGCGAAGGGCAGATCCTCTGCGCGCTCCGGGTCCCCCCAGCCGTTCCAGCGCATCCGCGCGGCCTCGGAGATCGGATCGTCGGCGCCTCTGCCGCTCTCGTGACTCATGCGTTACAGTGTGACAGATCATGACAAAACGTCAAGCAGTTGCGGGCGTCGTGCTTCCCACCTGGGACGCGACGCAGAGCAGGATCCTGGATGCCGCCGATGCGCTCATCGCGACCCGCGGCGTACGCGGCATGACGATCGCCGAGCTCGCCCGGCGCGCCGGCGTGAGCCGCCCGACGGTCTACCGGAACTGGTCCGATGCGGACGATGTGGTCCGCGCCGCACTGCTGCGCCGCGTGGCCGTCATCCTCGACCGGTTCCCCGCTCCCGCGACGACCCGTGCGGAGATCGTCGACGACGTCCTGCGGTTCGCAGCGCTCTTCCGCGCCGACGACGTCTACCGGCACCTGCTGACGGAGGAGCCGGAGGCGTTCACCCGCTACACGCTGGAGCGGGTCGGATCCAGCCAGCGCGCGATCCTCGCGTGGCTCGCCGTCGCGATCGGCGCCGCCCAGCACGACGGCTCGGTGCGCGGGGACGACCCTCAGGCGATGGCGGTCATGCTCCTGCTCGTCGCGCAGTCCGCGCTGCTCTCGCACGGGACGGTGAGCGAGCTGATCGACGAGCCCTCCTTCGAACGCGAACTTCGCGCCGCCGTCGAAGGCCTGCTCCGACCATGAACGGAGCCTCGCGGCTGACCGCGGCACGGCGAGGACAGGAACTCGTCCGGTCGGCGGAGGATCGCGTCGATCTGCTCGTCGTCGGCGGCGGCATCACCGGGGCCGGCGTGGCCCTGGACGCGGCGAGCCGGGGGCTGTCGGTCGCACTCATCGAAGCGGAGGACCTCGCATTCGGCACGAGCCGGTTCAGCTCGAAGCTCGTGCACGGCGGGCTGCGCTACCTCGCGACCGGGGACGTCGCCACGGCCCGGGAGAGCGCGATCGAGCGCCACCTGCTGATGACGCGCATCGCGCCGCACCTCATCCGGCCGATGGCGCAGCTGCTGCCCTTCTCCCCCGCCGTCACGCTGACCCAGCGCACCACCGGCGCGATCGGCTTCGCGCTCGGCGATCTGCTGCGGCTGCAGGTGCGGACGCCTCAGGCCGTCCTGCCCGCACCGCGCTTCGTCAGCGCGCGCACGGCCAGGCGCCTGGCCCCGTCCGTGCAGACCGACCGCCTGCGGGGCGCGGTGCTCGCCGCCGACGGGCAGCTCGTCGACGATGCCAGACTGGTCGTCGCGGTGGCCCGGACCGCGGCTGCGTACGGCGCGCGGATCCTCACGCGAGTGCGGGCACTCGGATTGCGCCACGACGGCGCGGCGCTCGAGGACACCCTGACCGGGCAGCGGTTCGACATCCGGGCGCGTACGGTCGTGAACGCCACGGGCGTCTGGGCCGGAGCGCTCGATGACTCCATCCGCATGCGTCCGAGTCGCGGCACGCACCTCGTGGTCGACGCCGCCGCACTCGGCGATCCGTCCGCGGCGCTGACCGTGCCGCATCCCGGCTCCATCAGCCGCTTCGTCTTCGCACTGCCGCAGCAGCTCGGACGCGTCATCGTGGGTCTGACCGACGAGGACGCGCCGGGCCCCGTGCCCTCGGTCGCGACCCCCACGGAGTCGGAGATCGCGTTCCTGCTCGAGGTCCTCAACCGCGCGCTTCGCACGCCGATCCGCCGCGACCAGGTGCGCGGCGCGTACGCCGGGCTGCGCCCGCTCGTCGACACCGGCGGCGCGTCCACCGCGGACATCTCCCGGCGTCACCTCGTCGCCGTCTCCGAGGGCGGCTTCGTCAATGTGCTGGGCGGCAAACTCACCACGTATCGCCGGATGGCGGAGGATGCGGTGGATCGCGCCGTCGCGCTCGCGAACCTGTCTGCGACACCATGCCGTACCGCCACGCTGCCCCTGGTCGGCGCACTCGCCTCGCCGCACCGACCCGGGAGCGACCTGGATTGGCGGTACGGCGCCGAAGCCGGGCTGGTGCTGGGCCGCGCGCGCTGCGCGGATCCACGGGACCCCATCGCGGCGGGCATCGACGTCACACGTGCCGAGGTGGAGTTCGCGGTGCGGGCGGAGGGCGCGCTGACCGCCGACGACGTCCTGGACCGGCGCACGCGCATCGGCCTCGTGAGCGACGACCGCGCGCACGCCGAGCCCGCAGTCGCGCAGCTCGTCACCGAGACGCTCGCAGGTCCCACCTGAGCCGAACACGACCCCTGCCATGACGTCCCGATGGACGCGAGCTCCGCTTGACGCTATTCTTTGAACATGTTCAGTTCAGAGTCGGACACCACTGCGAAGCCCCTCACCCCGAAGGCCGAGGCAACGCGTGCGCGGATCCGCGCCGCGGCGATGGCCTCCTTCGTGGAGCGCGGGTACCCGGACACCACGATCCGCCTCATCGCCAAGGAGGCCGGCGTCTCAGTGGGGAACGCCTATTACTACTTCCCCTCGAAGGAGCACCTGGTCCAGGAGCTCTACGACCAGCAGCAGCGGGATCACGCCGCCGCCGCGCGCCCGCGGCTGGAGGGCACGACGGGCCTCGTGGACCGACTGCGGGTGTTCTTCGAGACGGGCCTGGAGACGGTCGGCGCCTATCGTGCGGTCGCCCCCGGCTTCCTCAGCGCGATGGTCTCCCCCGATTCCCCCATCAACCCGCTCTCCGTGGAGTCCTCCCCCGCGCGCGAGATGACGATCGGCCTGCTCCGCGAGGTCGTCGAAGGGGCGTCGCACCGCGTGCCGGACGACATCGCCGAGCGTCTGCCGGAGGCGATCTTCCCGATGTACCTGGCGCTGATCCTCCGGTGGACCTATGACGAGTCGCCGGACCAGGCGAAGACCACGCGCCTCCTCGACACCGGCCTCAGACTGTTCGCCGTCGCGCTCCCGTTCCTGCGCGTCCCCGGGGTACGCGGCGTCACCCGCGATCTCCTCGATCAGATCGCGGACGTGCGACCATGAGCGCCGCTGTCTTCGTATCACCGCGCACGTCCAGCGAGCCGATGGCGTTCACGCCCAAGGAGTTCATCCGTGGCACGGCGTTCGCGTGGATCATCTTCGTGCTCGGTGCCGAGCTCGCGTACGCGGTCGACGCGGCGACGCCTGTCCCCGGGCTGGTCTACGAGTCCTTCAACGGGCTGACGGGTGTGGCGCTCTTCTGGTCACGCGTCGCGAATTCGTTCCTGTTCATCGTCCCGTTCTCCTTCGTGCTCGCATGCGTCCTGGCGCCGCTCGGGCTTGGTGTCGGCCATCGACTTCGCCGTACGGACAACGCCTTTGTCCATAGCGTGATGTTCCTCATCCTCGGCGCGGGGATCGGCCTGGCTTGGTGGGTCCTCTGCCGGTTCCTCTGGGTGGATCCGATGCGACCGTTCGCCATCGGCGTCGCCATCGCCGTGACTCTCGCTCTTCCCGTGGGCTGGAGTATCACCGCTCGGATCGCGCTGCGACGAGATGCACGCCATCGCGCTCTCGTCGACGCAGGCTCGACCGGCGCCGTCCGATGAGTACGATGGGGTCGCCGCGCACTCCGAAGCGACCCATGGCGTTCACCGCTGCCGAGCTGAGCCGTGGGGCCGTCTGGGCCTGGCTGTCCTTCCTGATCCTTCTGACGTCGCTCTTCGTGGTTCCGACGCTGATCTCGCTCGTGACATCGCTCTGGTCGCCGGCGAGCCTCGACGGGCTGCCCCCGACCGGCGGAGCGATGCTCGGGGGGCTCCAGTACCTGACCATCGTGCTCGTCATCGGCGGGACGATCTCCGGTCTCGTGACGCTCGTCGCCGCGCCGCTTGCGGGAGCGATCGGACGGCGGCTCGCCGGAACCCGCCCCGCGTGGATCCATGCCTCCGCCTACCTGCTGCTCGGTGCGGTGGTCGGTGGCGCCGTCGGTCTGGGGATCGGCGCGCTCGTGACACGGGAATCGCCGTACACGCTCGTCCTCGCGGGCCTGGGAGCTGGGCTCACCGCACCGGCGACCGTCGCCGGATGGTGGATCACGATGCGCAAGGCGCTCCGCGACGACCGTCGTGAGCGGGACGCGGTCCAGCCGGCCTGATCTCAGAGCGCCCTCAGCCGCGCCGGCGCTCCTCCGCGCCGTGCTCCGCACGGATGCCCGTCACGATGTCGACGGTGCCCGTGTGCAGGGGAACCTCGCCCGTGGGACGGGCGATCGGTACCCGGGTGCCGAGCACCTGCGCGACCACGTCCTGCGCGATCTTGCCGGCGGTGAGTCCGGCGTCCTCGAGGATCTGCTCGCGGCTCGCATGGTCGATGTACGCGTCGGGCAGGCCCAGCTCGTCCACCGCGGTGTCGATGCCCGCCTCGCGCAGCACCTGCCGCACGCGAGTTCCGACTCCGCCGACGCGGATCCCATCCTCGAGCGTGATCACCAGGCGGTGCCGGGCGGCGAGTTCGACGACCGAGGGCTGCACCGGGATCGCCCAGCGGGGGTCGATCACGGTCGCGCCGATCCCCTGCGCCTTGAGCCGCTCCGCCACGTCGAGCGCGAGGGACGCGAACGGCCCGATCCCCACGAGCAGGACATCCTCGCCCTCACCGCGGGACAGCACGTCCACGCCGTCGTGCAGGCGCTCGAGCGCGGCGATCTCGGGAGCCACGGCCCCCTTCGGATAGCGGATCACGGTGGGCGCGTCGTCGACGCCGACCGCCTCCTCCAGCTCCTCGCGGAGGCGCTCGGCGTCGCGGGGCGCCGCGATGCGGATCCCCGGCACGATCTGCAGCATGGAGAGGTCCCACAGACCATGGTGGCTCGGACCGTCGGGCCCGGTGACGCCGGCCCGGTCCAGCACGAACGTCACCCCGGCGCGGTGCAGTCCGACGTCCATCAGCACCTGGTCCAGCGCGCGGCCCATGAACGTCGCATACAGCGCGACGACCGGGTGCAGGCCGCCGTAGGCGAGCCCCGCGGCCGCCGTGACCGCGTGCTGCTCGGCGATGCCCACGTCGTAGACGCGGTCCGGGAAGCGCTCGGCGAACGGGGCGAGCCCGGTGGGTCGCAGCATGGCGGCGGTCATCGCGATGACCTCGGGCTTGCGCGCACCGAGATCGACGAGCGCGTCGGCGAACACGTCGGTCCATCCCGTGCCGCTCGCCGCGAGGGGCGTCCCCGTCTTCGGGTCGATCTTGTTGACGGCGTGGAACTGGTCGGCCTCGTCGTCGAGCGCGGGCTGATAGCCGCGGCCCTTCTCCGTGATGACGTGCACGATGACCGGCGCGCCGTAGTCCTTCGCGAGCTGCAGCGCCTCCATGAGCGAAGGGATGTCGTGACCGTCGACCGGGCCCAGGTACTTGATGTCGAGGTTGGAGTACAGCTCCTCGTTGTTCGAGAAACGCGAGAGGAAGCCGTGCGTGCCGCCGCGGACGCCCCGGTAGAACGCACGACCCACGGGTCCGAAAGCGCGGAAGAAGCGATCCGACTTGCGATGCAGGTCGCGGTACACGCCCGCCGTGCGCACGCGGTTCATGTACCGCGCCATGCCGCCGATCGTGGGCGCGTAGGAGCGGCCGTTGTCATTGACCACGATCACGAGATTGCGCTCGTTGTCGTCCGAGATGTTGTTGAGCGCCTCCCAGGTCATGCCGCCGGTGAGCGCCCCGTCGCCGACGACCGCGACGACGTGACGATCCTCACGGCCCGTCGCCGTGAAGGCCCGGGAGATCCCGTCGGCCCAGCTCAGCGAGCTCGAGGCGTGCGAGGACTCGACGACGTCGTGCGGGCTCTCCGAGCGCTGCGGGTAGCCCGCCAGTCCCCCGCGCGATCGCAGCGCGGAGAAGTCCTGGCGTCCGGTGAGCAGCTTGTGCACGTACGACTGGTGCCCGGTGTCGAAGATGATCGGGTCGTCCGGCGAGGAGAACACCCGGTGCAGCGCGATCGTGAGCTCCACGACCCCGAGGTTCGGCCCCAGGTGCCCGCCGGTGCGGGCCACGTTCTCGATCAGGAACGATCGGACCTCCGCCGCCAGCTCGACGAGCTGTTCGGGCGTGAGCCGATCGAGGTCGCGGGGACCGGAGATACCGGGAAGGATCGCCACCGTGTCTGCCTCCTGAAGCCAATAGTGCGCGGCGAGCCGGAGCCCGCAGCACCGATCCAGCCTACCGAGCATTGCTCCCGGACCGCTGGAGATCCGCCGCATCCGGGCCGACGTAGTGGCCGATCGGCCGCAACCGCAGCGGTGCGCGCGCATACTCGTCCTGCGCGTGCGCGCACCAGCCTGCGGAACGCGCGACGGCGAACACCGTCTCCCCCGCATCGGCGGGCATCTCCCAGGCCAGGGCCATCACGGCGAGCGCCAGATCGACCGTCGGATGAAGACCGGTCCTGGCACGCACGACGGTCACGACCTGCTCGGCCACCTGCAGCGCCGCCTCCGCCCGCGGATCCGCGGTCTCCCGCATCAGTCGCAGCAGCAGCCGCGCCCGCGGGTCGCCCTCCGGGTACAGCAGCTGGCCGAATCCCGGGATCCCCGCCCCGCCGAGACGGGTCGCGGTCGCGACCGCCGAGGCAGGATCCGCTCCGTCCCGCACCTGCCGGAGGAGGGCGTGCACCGCGGCGCTCACCGCACCGTGCAGGGCCGAATCGAGCGCGCCGAACCCGGCTGCCACGACGGCGTAGGGGTGCGCACGCGCCGAGGCCGCCGCCCGGGCGGCGAGAGTCGACGCGGCCATGTCGTGGTCGACGAGCACCACGAGCGCGGCGTCCAGCACGCGCAGGCGGGCGGGACTGGCCGGCAGGGCGGTGAGACGTGGCCAGAGCCGTGCGGCGACCGATGTCGCGGGCGTGTCTGTCGAGAGGGCGGAGGCCGTCCCGCCTCTCTCGACGTCGAGCCGCGGGAGGGCATCCACGAGGCCGGCGACGAGCCGTGTCGCGACCCGGGCCACCGTCTCCGCACGGAGGTCGTAGCGCTCCGGATCCTCCGCCGCGAGAGCCGCGACCGCCGCGAGGAGTCGGCTGAACGCCCCGGCCCCGGCCGGCAGCGCCGCGAGCATATGGCGCGCCGCGTCGCTCCCCGGCCCCTCGAGCGGAGGAGCGTCCGCCTGCGGCAGGTCAGTGCGCTCGAAGAGCCAGCGCACGACGGCGTCGAACCTCGGCTCTCCGCCCTCCTCCGCGACCAGCTCATCGATCGGCACTCCGCGGATCCAGAGCTCGCCGTCCTCGATCAGCGCGATGTCGGTGTCGATCACCGCGAGCGGGCTTCCGTCGGCTCCGGCCGGGCGTGCCGCCCCGTGCGACGGCGAGGTCACCCGGCGACGGGCGCGGGCGAAGCGCTCGACCTCCAGGGGATCGAACAGCGAGCCGTGCGCGCCGCGCTCTCGTGCGATCAGCCCTCGGGAGACGTAGGCGTAGAGCGTCTCGGTCCGCACTCCGAGACGCGCTGCGGTCTGCGCCGCCGTGAGCGCATCCATCCGGACCGCCTCTCATTGATTCGATCAACATTGACGATATCCGGATCCATTATGCATCGTGAGCGAAGAGCCGCATCGCGACTCCGAGCAGAACCGAGCCGCCATCCGCGACTCACCAGAGAGGAGCCGACATGGCCATCACGATCGATCGCAACGACACGCATCTCATCGACGTCCCGCGCGGGCTCACGAACGTCGTGGTCGCAGAGACCGCGATCGGCGACGTGCGCGGTGAGGAGGGGTTCTTCCACTACCGCGGCGTGTCGGGCGTGGAGCTGGCCGCTGCGGCGCGATTCGAGGACGCGTGGAGCCTCGTCGCCCTCGGCGCCCTGCCACAGAGCGACGCCGATTCCCGCGCCTTCCGCACCCGCACCGCCTCTGCGCGGGCGATTCCCGACCACCTGCGCAGCGCGCTGTCGGCGATCGCGGGTTCGGGGCTGGATCCCATGGCCCAGTTGCGCACCGGGCTCGCTCTGGTCTCGGCCGCCGACGGCCGACGCGCGCTCTACGACGAGACCGACGAGGAGCGCGTCGAGGACACGATCCGTCTCGCCGCGGTGGCGCCGTCCCTGATCGCGGCACTGCACCGGCGGAGTCGGGGTCAGGATCCGATCGCGCCGGACGCCGGGCTCGACCCCGTCTCCGACTACCTGCGCATGCTCACGGACGCCGTGCCCGACGCCCGCCTCGCCACCGCCCTCGCCACGTACCTGACGGCCGCGATCGATCACGGCTTCAACGCCTCGACGTTCACGGCACGGGTGATCGCATCGACCGGTGCCGACCTCGCCTCGTGCGTCGGCGGGGCGCTCGGCGCGCTGTCGGGGCCGCTGCACGGTGGCGCACCCGCGCGCACGCTGGACATGCTGGACGAGATCGGCACCCCGGATCGCGCCGAGGCGTGGGTGCGCGAGCGCGTCCAGGACGGCGGGCGGATCATGGGCTTCGGGCATGCCGTCTATCGCACCGAGGATCCCCGGTCCCGCCTGCTGCGCGGCGTCGCCCAGCAGCTGCGCGCCGATGGGCTGGCCTCGGATCGCGTCGACCTGGCCGTGACGGTGGAGCAGACCGTGCTGCGGGTCCTCGACGAGCTCAAGCCCGGCCGCGCCCTCCGCACCAATGTCGAGTTGTACGCCGCGGTGGTGATGGAGGCGTGCGGGATCCCTCGGGAGCTGTTCACGCCGACGTTCGCCTCGGCACGACTCATCGGCTGGGGCGCTCACGCCCGCGAGCAGGTGCAGGACGGCAAGATCCTCCGCCCTTCGTCCCGCTACACCGGGCCGTCCGCCTGAGGGCGGCGTGGCGAGGCGACGCCGATCAGCCGCGTCCGATGACCGCGGTCGTGTCCATGTCGACGCCGTCGCCGTTCACGTCGACCGGATGCAGCGGGGCGAGCGGCCGGCCTGCCTCGTCCACGACAACGGAGTGCGCCTCGCCGGGCGCGAACATGTGCCGCTCCCCCCACTGACGTATCGCCAGGATGGCGGTGAAGAAGTCCCGGCCCTCGTCCGTGAGCACGTAGACCTGCCGGCGCCCGGAAGCCGCCGGCTCCCGCCGCAGGATCCCGCGATCGACGAGACGTCGAAGCCTGTCGGTGAGGATGTTGCGCGCGACCCCGGTTCGCTGTTGGAAGTCGGTGAATGAGCGCGCGCCGTCGATCGCGTCGCGGATGACGAGCAGGCTCCAGCGGTCCCCGACGATGTCGAGCGTGCGCGCGACCGGACAGGTGGGGTCGGTCCAGGTCATACCGTCGACGAGTGCGGTCGGGTTCATCGCGCCTCCCAATGAGTTGCAGATCGAAACCAGTCTGCCGTAGTCTCCGATTAGTTGCAATTCGCTACTGATTGGAGAGTCCGTGCTCATCACCTCCGGCCGAAAGTTCCTGCTCGCGGTGGTCTGCGCCGTGGCCGTCGCGACGATCTACGTCGCCCAGCCGGTCCTCGCGGAAATCGGGACGGGATTGGGCGTTCCCGAGTCCGACCTCGGATGGATCGTCGCCGCAGGACAGGTCGGCTACGTGGTCGGCTTGGCCGTTCTCGTCCCCCTCGGCGACATGTGGGATCGACGACGGCTCATCGGGATGCAGTTGCTCCTCGCCGCTGCCGGCACCCTGTTGGCGGCATTCTCCCTCTCCTCGTGGATGCTGCTCGTCGGTCTCGCCACGACGGGCCTGTTCGCCGTCGTCGTCCAGACGGCCGTGGCCTTCGCCGCCGACCTCTCGAGCCCCGCGGAGCGCGGGCGCACGCTCGGGGCGGTCACCTCCGGCGTGATCCTCGGAATACTCGGCGCGCGGGTGCTCGCCGGCGCTGTCGCCGACCTGTGGGGCTGGCGAAGCATCTACGTCGGGCTGACTCTGTTGCTCATCGCGCTCGCCCTGTTCGTCCTGTGGCTGCTGCCCGCGGATCGCCGTCCGCACCGGAAGACCTACCGTGGCGTCGTGAGCTCACTCGGGCAGCTCTTCCGCGAACCGCTCTTCGTGTCACGAGGGTCGATCGCCTTCTTCCTCTTCGCGTCCTTCGGCACCCTCTGGAGCGGACTCGCGCTGCCGCTGTCCGCGGATCCCTGGCGGCTGTCCCCGGCCCAGATCGGCGCCTTCGGCATTGCAGGGCTCGTCGGTGCGCTGGGCGCGACGCGCGCCGGCCGCTGGGCGGACACTGGCCGAGCGGACCTGGTGACCGGTGTCTCGCTTGGGCTGCTCGCGGCGTCGTGGATCGCTTCCGCCCAGGCGTCCTGGTCGCTGCCTCTGGTGATCCTCGGCGTCATCGTCCTCGACTTCGCAGTCCAGGCCGCCCACGTCAGCAACCAGAGCCTGCTGACGTCCGCTCACCCGAATGAGACCAGCAGCGTCATCGGCGGCTACATGATGTTCTACTCGCTCGGATCCGCTCTCGGCGCGACGACCACGACCGCTCTCTACGCCACGGCAGGATGGACCGGATCCGCTGTGCTCGGTGCGGTGTTCGCGCTCGGCGGCCTCCTCGCCTGGCCGCTCGGGCGGAAGACGGTCGCGAAGACACCTTGCAATCCGTGCGATGACGGATCCGCCGCGTGATCTGACGCGGGAGGCGCGCTTGCTCGGCTAACATGACGCCGACGCTCAGGGGGGATTCAGTGCAGCACACAGGTTTCAGATCCCCCTCGCGCTCGGCCTTGCGCGCAGCGCGGGTGCTCGAGTTCTCGCCGTTCGCTGCCGCCGCCGGACTCCTCCTCGCCTTCATCGTCAGTGCCGCATTCGCATCGCTCGCACTGACGATGGCCGGTCTCGGTGGGCTCGGAAACCCATTGGTCGTCATGTTGACCGTCATGACGTGCACCCGAGCGGTCGTCCTGCTCGCCGTCGGTGCGAGCGCGATCGTGCTCGCAGGGGCGCAGACAAGGCGCGGACCGCGAAGAGGGCTGGCATGGGCGACGATCGGGGTGGCGGCTGCCTCCTGTGCACTCTTCTTCGCCGATGCGCTCCTCACAATGCACCGTTTCCTGCCGTTCGGTAGCGGGCTCGCGACCCCGGATGCCGACTCGTGGGCCGGCGGCATCGCCTGGGGTGCCCGAGGCATCGGCGCCGCCACGCTCGTGGGACTCGTTCTGATCCTCCGCGCACGCGGCGGCCTCCCCCGGTGGGGGCTCCCGCTCATCGTCGCGATCCTCCTCTCGCCGCTCCTCCATCTCGTCAGCATCGAGATCCTCGACGGCGTGGCCTTCTTCCTGTTGATCTGCACCGTCGGTACGGCATGGCGGCTGCAGTTCGAAGCCGAGGCGGCAGGTGCGATGGACGGAGCGTGAGGAGTCCGTTGATCGAGGAACGGCCGCAGGTCTATGCTCGGCGCCAGGCGAACCCGACCCGACCGCCGGTGCGCCTGGGCATTCCGCGATTCTGGATCCGAGAGGGCGAACGTGAACGCGCAGACACCGGCATCCCGCACCTCTCCCGGACGGCGAACGGTGCTGATCGTCGCCGGCGCAGCGATCGTCGCGCTCGTCGTCGCGATCGGCTGGATCGTCTGGCGGCCCGGCGGTGCTGCCGCCCCCACGGCGACGGCCTCCCCCGCGCCGCAGAGCATTGCGAACGAGCGCGTCGACGCGATCGTCCGCGATGCGATGAAGGCCGAGAGCCTCAAAGCGGTGATCGTCCGGGTCACGGTCGGCGGCAAGGTCGTCGCGATGCAGGCCTTTGGGGACTCGATGACCGGAGTCCCCGCCACGACCGACATGCACTTCCGCAACGGCGCCGTGGCGTTCGAGTACGTCTCCACGCTGCTCCTCGAGTACGTCGACGAGGGCAGAATCACGCTCGACGACACCGTCGACAGGTGGATGCCCAGCCTGCCGGAGTCGCACAAGGTCACGCTCCGGATGCTGACGAACCAGACCACCGGGTATCCCGACTTCGAGACGGACCCGGAATGGACCGCCGCGTACAACGCCGACCCCTTTCACGAGTTCACATTCGACGAGCGGCTGAAGGACGCGTTCAATCGCCCGCTGCAGTTCGAGCCCGGCGCCAACTGGAGCTACGCGCACACGAACTTCATGATCCTCGGCCACATCCTGTCGATGATCGGCGGCGCTCCGCTCGACCAGCTGCTGCAGACCAAGGTCCTCGGGCCGATGGGCCTGACGCAGACCGCGGCCTACAGCACGGCGACAGTGCCGGAGCCGGTGCTCCACGCCTACAGCTCAGAGCGCCGCGTGGCCCTCGGCATCCCCCCGTCGATGCCCTTCACAGAGGAGTCGACCTTCTGGAATCCCGCCTGGGGCACGCCGATCGGCGCGGCGGAGACGACCACGATCACCGACATGGCGACGACGGCCGTCGCGGTCGGCACCGGCAAGCTGCTGTCTTCGAAGAGCTTCCACGAGATGACCGATTCGAAGCTCATCGGCTTCGGGACGCCGCTGCCCGTCTGCGCCGGATCCTGCTTCACCCAGGTCGAAGGCTACAACTACGGACTCGGGGTGGTGCGATCCGGATCCTGGCAGCTGCAGAACCCGCTGCTCAGCGGATACAGCGCGACCGAGGCGTATCTGCCGTCGAAGAAGATCGCGGTCGCCGTGGCCACGACCTTCCTGCCGGGCGCGTTCGACGCGAACGGCGTCTACGACAACGCGAGCGACCGGCTGTTCCGGCAGATCGCCACGGAGCTCGCACCGGACGACCCGCCGCCGACGCTGCCGGCGAAGAAATGACGGGATCCCCCGACGAATGCAGGATCGTGCCACGCATGCACGATCGATTCGGCGAACAGCGCCTGCAAACGTGACAAGGTCGTGCAAGTGGCCGCGATGCCGGAGCGGATGCCGACGCGCGCGACGCGAGCCGGATACGCGAACGGGGCCGGCTCCCGAAGGAACCGGCCCCGACTCGTACGCGTGGATCAGACCAGCGAACGCAGCACGTACTGCAGGATGCCGCCGTTGCGGTAGTAGTCGGCCTCACCGGGGGTGTCGATGCGGACGACCGCGTCGAACTCGATGGGCTGCTTGCCCTCGGGCGAGAACTCGCTCGGGGTCGCGGTGACCTTGACCGTCTTCGGGGTGGTGCCGTTGTTCAGCTCCTCCAGGCCCTCGATCGAGACGATCTCGGTGCCGTCGAGGCCCAGCGACTCCCAGGACTCGCCTGCGGGGAACTGCAGCGGGACGACGCCCATGCCGATCAGGTTCGAGCGGTGGATGCGCTCGAAGCTCTCGGTGATGACCGCCTTGACGCCGAGGAGGTTGGTGCCCTTCGCCGCCCAGTCGCGGGAGGATCCGGATCCGTACTCCTTGCCGCCGAAGATCACCAGCGGCGTGCCCTGCTCCTGGTAGTTCGTCGAGGCGTCGAAGATGTACGCCTGCGGGCCACCGGCCTGGGTGAAGTCGCGGGTGAAGCCGCCCTCGATCTGCTGACCGTCGTTGACGGCCTTGACGAGCGCGTTCTTCAGGCGGATGTTCGCGAACGTGCCGCGGATCATCACCTCGTGGTTGCCGCGGCGCGAGCCGAAGGAGTTGAAGTCCTTCTGCGCGACGCCGTGCTCCGTGAGGTACTGGGCGGCAGGCGTGCCCGCCTTGATGTTGCCGGCCGGCGAGATGTGGTCGGTGGTGACCGAGTCGCCGAGCGTCGCCAGCACGCGTGCGCCGGTGATGTCGGTGACGGGGGCGGGCGTCGCCTCCATGCCGTCGAAGTACGGCGCCTTGCGCACGTAGGTCGAATCGGCATCCCACTCGAAGATCGGGCCGGTCGGGGTGGGCAGGCTCGTCCAGCGCTCGTCGCCGTCGAAGACGGTGGCGTACTGCTTGATGAACTGGTCGCGCGAGATCGAGGAGTCGATGATCTGCTGCACCTCGGTCGGGTCGGGCCAGACGTCCTTGAGGAACACCTCGTTGCCGTCGCCGTCGGTGCCGAGCGCCTGGGTGTCGAAGTCGAAGTTCATCGACCCGGCCAGTGCGTAGGCCACGACCAGCGGCGGGCTCGCGAGGTAGTTCATCTTCACGTCCGGGCTGATCCGGCCCTCGAAGTTGCGGTTGCCGGAGAGGACGGCGGTGACGGCGAGGTCGTGCTCGTTGATCGCGGCGGACACCTCGTCGATCAGCGGGCCGGAGTTTCCGATGCAGATCGTGCAGCCGTAGCCGACCGTGTAGAAGCCGAGGCCCTCGAGGTCCTTGTCGAGGCCGGACTTCTCGTAGTAGTCGGTCACCACCTTGGAACCGGGGCCGAGCGTGGTCTTGACCCACGGCTTCTGCTTCAGCCCCTTGGCGAGGGCGTTGCGGGCCAGAAGACCGGCGGCGATCATGACCGACGGGTTGGACGTGTTGGTGCACGACGTGATCGCCGCGAGCGTCACGGCGCCGTTGTCGAGGATGTACTTCTGCCCGTCCGGAGTCTTCACCTTGACCGGCTTCGACGCGGTCTTCGGAGAACCCGAGGAGAGCGTCGGGATCTCGTTGGTCTCGACCTCCTCGCCGGGGACGGAACCGGGATCCGACGCCGGGAAGGATCCGGAGTCCGCGACGTCGATCGGGCCGGTCGCGTAGTTCAGGATGTCCTTCTCGAACTGCGCCTTCGACTCGGACAGCAGGATCCGGTCCTGCGGGCGCTTCGGACCGGCGATCGAGGGCACGACCGTCGACAGGTCGAGCTCGAGGTACTCGCTGAAGCTGGGCTCGTTCGCGGCGTCGTGCCAGAGCTTCTGCTCCTTGGCGTACGCCTCGACGAGGGCCACGGCCTGCTCGTCGCGCCCGGTCAGGCGCAGGTAGTCGAGCGTGACGTCGTCGATGGGGAAGATCGCGGCGGTCGAGCCGAACTCCGGCGACATGTTGCCGATCGTGGCGCGGTTGGCGAGCGGCACGGAGGCCACGCCGGCGCCGTAGAACTCGACGAACTTGCCGACCACGCCGTGCTTGCGCAGCATGTCGGTGATCGTCAGCACGACGTCGGTCGCGGTGACGCCGGCGGGGATCTCGCCGGTCAGCTTGAAGCCGACGACGCGCGGGATGAGCATCGACACGGGCTGTCCGAGCATCGCGGCCTCGGCCTCGATGCCGCCGACGCCCCAGCCCAGCACACCGAGGCCGTTGACCATGGTGGTGTGCGAGTCGGTGCCGACGCAGGTGTCGGGGTAGGCGCGCAGAACGCCGTCGACGGTGCGGTCGTAGATGACCTTCGCCAGGTGCTCGATGTTGACCTGGTGCACGATGCCGGTACCCGGGGGGACGACCTTGAAGTCATCGAAGGCGGTCTGGCCCCAGCGCAGGAACTGGTAGCGCTCGCCGTTGCGCTCGTACTCGATCTCGACGTTGCGCTCGATCGCGTCGGGACGGCCGAACAGGTCGGCGATCACGGAGTGGTCGATGACCATCTCGGCCGGGGACAGCGGGTTGATCTTGCTCGGGTCGCCGCCGAGCGCGGTGACGGCCTCGCGCATCGTGGCGAGGTCGACGATGCAGGGCACGCCGGTGAAGTCCTGCATGACGACGCGAGCCGGCGTGAACTGGATCTCCGTGTCGGGCTGCGCCGACGGGTCCCAGGAACCGAGAGCCTCGATCTGAGCCTTCGTCACGTTCGCGCCGTCCTCGGTGCGAAGCAGGTTCTCCAGGAGGACCTTGAGGCTGAACGGGAGCTTCTCGAAACCTTCGACCGTGTCGATCCGGAAGATCTCGTAGTCGGTGCTGCCGACCGTCAGGGTGCTCTTGGCACCGAAGCTGTTCACCGTGGACACGGATCCGTCTCCTTCTGTTCGGATGGAAGCGACAGGCGACTCCATCTTGCTCGCCCGCTCCCCCGCGCGGCTAGCAAGGCGGGCCTTACCAGTCTGCTCTCGTGGACAGGCGAACGAAAGGTGTCGATTTATCTTGACGTCAAGATAAATCTAGCACGGCGGACAGCGCGCGGAGTCACTCCTGGCGCGTGTCGGCGTCCTGCTTGTGCGGGTACAGCGCGCGCACCAGCAACCAGGTCACGGCGACCATCGGCGCGAAGAGCGGCAGCCCCATGATGAGCTTCAGCGTGCCGAGCGCCTGCACGTTCCCGGAGAAGTACAGCGGCAGCTGGACGCCCAGCCGCGCATAGAACAGCGCGGCCCAGGCGATCGTGATCCAGAAGAAGGCGCGGCGCTTGCGCTTGTCGGCGCGCCAGCCGCGCACGTCCCCCATGAGGAAGCCCGCGGCGAGGCCGATGAGCGCCCAGCCGACGAGCGCCGACACGAGCAGCACGGTGCCATAGGCGGCATTGGTGAAGAAGCCGGGGACGAAGTTGTCCTGACCGCGGCCCGTCCACAGTGCGAGTCCCGCGGCGACGGCGACCGCGACGAGCCCGCCGAGCGCCGACGCCGCGGGCGAGCGCTGCAGCAGGCGGATCACGGAGAAGACCGCGGCGAGCCCGACCGAGACCACGAGCGATAGCCAGAGCGGATCCGGTCGCAGGGTGTAGATGACGAGGAACGCCGCGCTGGGCAGGACGGACTCGAAGACCCCGCGCCACCCGCCCATCGCGCTCCACACGACGTGCCCGGTGCTCGCGCCCGAGTTCGGGTCGATGCCCAGGCGCTGTGCGGCCCCGCCGAGCGCCGCGCCGAGGCTCTGCACGGCGTCGGGGGCCGGCGGCGGCGCATACTGCTCCGCCAGCGCGGCGTCGGGCGCGCGCTCCGGCTCCTCGGGCCGCGACGCGCTCACGCCGTGCCGGGGGCTGCGGGCATGCGCAGCGGGATGAGGTCACGAGGAGGCATGGGAGCCCCGCCGCGGACCACGACGATCGAGCGGAACAGATCCTCGACGGCGGCGGCCGCGGACTCGTCGGACGCCGCGGCTCCGCCGATCACGCCGCGGAGGAACCAGCGAGGGCCGTCGACCCCGACGAACCGGGCGAGCCGCGTGACGGCGGTGTCGCCGGCGACCGCGGGGATCTCGGCCAGGAGCTCGGAACCGAGGGCGCCTTCGCGCTCGGTCACGGTGCCGCCCTGCTGGGCGATCTGCTCCTGGATCTGCGCACGGGTCTCGTCCCAGAGACCGCTCGTCCGCGGCGCCGCGAAGGGCTGCACCTGGAGGGTGGAGTCCGCGTAGTCGAGGCCCACGGCCACGATGCGCTGGGTCTGCTCCTCGACCTCGAGACGCAGGTTCAGCCCCTCGCGCGGAAGGATCTTGATGGCACCCAGGTCGATGTAGGGACGGACCGGGTTGGCCTCGCTCTCGTCGAACGGACCGTCGACCGCGCGGTCGCGGACGGGCGCCTCGGGGGCGTCGTCCGCGGGCTCGATCCCGGACGTGGTGTCGTCACTCATGCGTTCTCCTGGCTCTGGGTCTGATAGCCGGTGGATCCGAATCCGCCTGCTCCGCGCGCCGACTCGTCCAGCGCGTCGACCGGGATGAACCGGGCTCGGGTGACGGGCATGACGATCAGCTGGGCGATCCGATCACCGACCGCGACATCGTACGCCGCATTGCTGTCCGTGTTCAGCAGGCTCACCTTGATCTCGCCGCGATAGCCCGCATCGACCGTGCCCGGGGAGTTGACCACGGTGATGCCGTGCTTCGCCGCGAGCCCGCTGCGCGGTACCACGAAGGCCGCGAATCCCTCGGGAAGGGCGATGCTCACGCCCGTGCCCACGAGCGCGCGCTGCCCCGGTTCGAGCCGCAGCGCCTGGGTCGAGACGAGGTCGGCGCCCGCATCGCCGGGGTGGGCGTAGACGGGAAGCTGGGGCGCGATAATGGGAACGTCCACGGATTCGGTCACGGAAAGAGGCTAATGCAGAACGCAGCACGCGAAGCCGGAGCCGCCTCCGCGGCCGTCCGCTACCGCGAACGTCTCGCGCCGAGTCTGTGGCTGTTCCTCGCCGCCGCTCTCGGCGGTCCCATGCTGGCCCTCGTCTTCGTACCGGCCGGTTCCGGCATCGCGCTCGCCATCGGCGTCGCCGCGACGCTCGCGATCATCGCGCTGATGATCGCCGGATCCCCGAGCGTCGCGGTCGAGCAGAACGTGCTGCGCGCGGGCCGCGCCTGGATCGACGCGTCCTGGCTGGGCGAGCCCGAGATCCTCACGGGCGAGGAGGCACGCCAGGCGCGCGGACCCGGACTTCCGGCCCGCGGCTGGCATCTCATCCGCGGCGGCATCGACGGCGTGGTCGTCGTGCCGAACACGGATCCCGCGGACCCCGCGCCGAGCTGGACCATCTCCTCCCGCACGCCGGATCGCCTCGCCGCGGCGATCGACGCGGCCCGCGCTTCGGCGAACCCGCCGGCCTGAACCGGTCTCGGCCGACACTCCGCCGCAGAACGCAGAACGCGCCCGGAACCGAAACGGTCCGGGCGCGAGCAGCGAAGAGGAATCAGGCCGCGCATTCCTTGCAGATCGGGCCTGTCTTGTCCTCGTGGTCGAGCTGCGAACGATGCTTCACGAGGAAGCAGCTGACACAGGTGAACTCGTCCTCCTGCGGGGGCAGCACCACGACGTCGAGCTCGACGTCGGAGAGATCGGCTCCCGGAAGGTCGAATCCGCCAGGGTTGTCCGAGTCCTCGACGTCGATCGAACCCGACAGCTTGTCGGGGACGCGCTCCTTGAGAGCCTCGATCGACTCGCTCTCGTCTTCGCTCTTGCGCGGGGCGTCGTAATCGGTTGCCATGGGGTGGATCTCCACTTTCATCCTGCGAGTGGCGGGTGCCGGGGGTGTTCGGCGGCCCATAGTTTGCATGACATGCGTCCAAATCGCAAATGCCACTCTCTCTGCGCATCAGAACTGGCGGCACGCCCGCGATATTCCCGGCCGTGGGTGCAGTGCATGACACCATGAACCGACACTCATTCTGAGGGGCTGAAGCCATGGAACACGTCACGATCGTCGGCGCGGAAGACGACGTCCTCGTCCTCGCCACCGAGTCGGGAGAGCGATTCGCACTCCCGATCGACGAGGTGCTGCGCGCGGAACTGCGCCGGGCCAAGGCGGGTCGCGAGGAGAAGGCGCCGCCGCTGGCGGCGAGCCCTCGCGAGATCCAGGCGCACATCCGCGCCGGGATGTCCGCGGCCGAGGTCGCCGAGCTGCTCGGCGTCGCCCTCGAAGCGGTGCAGCGGTTCGAGAGCCCCGTGCTCGCCGAGCGCGAGCACATCGTCGGTCAGGCCCTCGCCGTGCCGGTGCTGATCGGCAGCGAGGTCGAACCGGACGCGCAGCCGACCTTCGGCGTGGCGATCCGCGCCAAGCTCGCCGAGCTCGCGGCCTCCGACGAGCGCTGGGCCAGCTGGAAGGACGACACCGGCTGGGTCATCAAACTCGAGTTCCGCGCGAACGACGTCGAGCACGACGCGCGGTGGAGCTTCGACCCGCGCCGCAGCGCGCTCGCGCCGCTCAACGCCGACGCCACGCAGCTGTCCCGCCAGGGCGCCCTGCCCGAAGGCCTGATCCCCCGCCTCCGCGCGCTCGACAAGGAGCGCTCGTCGCCGTACAAGGACGACACGCGCTTCGATTCCGGGGCGTTCGGCCCGCGTCTCGTCCCGGCGCCCGCCGCTCCCGCCGCCGCAGAGGACGACGGTGTGGCCGAGGCCCCGGAGCCGAGGTCCGCACGCCATCCGCAGACCTCGTCGAACGCGCAGGAGGCGGCGACGCGCAGCGCATCCTTCGCTCCGTCGACGCCGTCCGACACCGCCGACCTGCTGGAGGCCCTGCGCCGCCGCCGCGGTCAGCGAGAAGCGCGGCCCTCGGTCGAGGAGGAGCCGGAGGAGATCCGCCCGCTCGCCCTGTTCGAGGCCCTGGAGCCCGGCTACGAGCCCGATGCCGAACCGGAGGAGTCGCCCGCGCCCGTGTCGATCGACGCCGACTCGGGACCGCGTCGGCGTCGGCGCGAGATGCCGTCCTGGGACGAGATCGTCTTCGGCGCGCGCAGCGACGACTGACACTCCGCCGGGGCAGATCGCCGCGAACCGGCGCGGAGCGCTCGGTGCACGGGGGATCAGCGCGCGAACGCCCCGAAGCGGAGCAGCGGCACGCGCAGCTCCTCAGGCGTGAGCGAACCGTGCTGGCCGATCATGCCCTGCGACCGCTGGTCCTCGGCGGTCCCGTCGTACAGCGCCCACAGCCCGCGCGCCGGCACCACGAGATCGCCGATCCGCTCCAGTGCTTCCGGAGTCGGCTCCGATCCGAACAGTCCGCGCTCGATGGCCTGAGCCCTCGTCAGCACGTCCGCGGCGCCCTCGACCCCCGAGGCCCACACGGCCGCGATCTCGTCGGTGCGAGCGGGATCCTCGACGTAGACGTGCAGCATGCGAGGCTCCCCCGCGATCGCCGCGACGCCATCGTGCAGACGGCTGCGCTCGTCGAGGATGAGGTGACGGGTGCGAGGGACGTCGACCATGCCGTGGTCGGCGGTGATGAGCACGCCCACGTCGTCCGGCATTCGCACCGGGATCGCGGCGTCCAGCTCCTCGAGCGCTCCGACCCACTCCGCCGACGCCATGCCGTGCTTGTGCCCGGCCTTGTCGGCCTCGGGGAGGTAGCAGTACACGAGTGAGCCGTCGTGCTCCTCGGCCAGGCTCAGAGCCAGGGCGACGCGCTCCGCCGCCGTGCGTGCGGAGTGGAACGCGGCGCCGCGCAGGGTCGCCGCGGAGAAGCCGCTGCCCGAGTACTCGGGAAGCCCCACGGCGAACGCGGGGCGCCCCGCCTCGGACGCGGTCTCGAAGACGGTGGGCGTGCGCTGCCAGTCGGCCGGGTCCACGCGGGCCTTCTCCCAGCCGGAGAGCTGGTTCACGAGGACTCCGGTGTGGGGATCCCTGACCTCGTAGCCGACCAGCCCGTGCCGCCCCGGATCCACCCCGGTGAGCAGGCTGGTGAGAGCGGCCGCGGTGGTCGACGGGAACACGCTGGAGAGCACGTCCTTCTTCGTCATCGCGCCGATCAGCCGCCGGGCATGGCCCGCGTGGCCTCGCAACGGGATCGCCCCCAGGCCGTCCATGACCACGAGCACGACCGACCGGACGGCCGGCAGCACGCCGTCACGGCCGTCCAGGGCGCCGAATAGGTCGTGCGCCACCCCGGTGATGCTCCGGGGCGACGGCGGGATCGCCGGTAGCATGAGGGTCATCCGAGCCAGTCTCCCACAGAGCCCGGCACGGCTCCGGCGTCGAGAACCGCTCCGCCGCCGCCCGAGACCCGCAGGAAGCCCATGCCCCGCACGACCACGCCGCCCGAGCCGATCGAAGAGCGCATCCAGGACATCGATCTGTCGAGCGAGATGCAGGGCTCCTTCCTGGAGTACGCCTACTCGGTCATCTACTCCCGCGCCCTGCCGGATGCGCGCGACGGCCTCAAGCCCGTGCAGCGCCGGATCCTGTTCCAGATGGCGGAGATGGGCCTGCGCCCGGATCGCGGTCACGTCAAGAGCGCGCGCGTCGTCGGCGACGTCATGGGCAAGCTGCACCCGCACGGCGACTCCGCGATCTACGACGCCCTGGTGCGCCTGGCGCAGCCGTTCGCCCTGCGCCTGCCCCTCGTCGACGGGCACGGCAACTTCGGGTCGCTCGACGACGGCCCCGCCGCCTCCCGTTACACCGAGGCGCGTCTCGCGCCGTCCTCGCTCGCGCTCACCGAGAGCCTGGACGAGGACGTGGTCGACTTCGTCCCCAACTACGACGGCCAGTTCCAGCAGCCCTCGGTGCTGCCGGCCGCGTTCCCGAACCTGCTGGTCAACGGCGCGAGCGGGATCGCCGTCGGCATGGCGACCAACATGGCGCCGCACAACCTCATCGAGGTCGTCGCGGCGGCCATCCACCTGCTCGAGCACCCCGAGGCGACGACCGAGGAGCTCATGGAGTTCGTCCCGGGCCCCGACTTCCCGTCGGGCGGCATCGTGATGGGCCTCGACGGCGTCCGCGACGCCTATGCCAACGGCCGCGGAGCATTCAAGGTGCGCGGCAAGGTCTCGATCGAGCCGCTCGGGCCGCGCCGCACCGGCATCGTCGTCACCGAGCTGCCGTACATGGTCGGCCCTGAGCGCGTGATCGAGAAGATCCGCGACGCCGTCCAGTCGAAGAAGCTCCAGGGCATCAGCGACGTCAACGACCTCACCGACCGCAATCACGGCATGCGGATCCAGATCGGCATCAAGACCGGCTTCGACCCGAACGCCGTGCTCGAGCAGCTGTACCGGCTCACGCCCATCGAGGACTCGTTCAGCATCAACAACGTCGCCCTCGTGGACGGGCAGCCGCGCACGCTCGGGCTCAAGGAGCTGCTGAGCGTCTACGTGCGGCACCGCCTCGAGGTCGTCACGCGACGCAGCCAGTACCGCCTCGCCCGCCGCGAGGAGCGCCTGCACCTCGTCGAGGGCCTCCTGATCGCGATCCTCGACATCGACGAGGTCATCCAGGTCATCCGTTCATCGGATGACTCGGAACAGGCCCGCACGCGCCTGCAGAGCGTCTTCGACCTCAGCGAACGGCAGGCCGAGTACATCCTCGAACTGCGACTGCGCCGCCTGACCAAGTTCTCCCGCATCGAGCTCGAGACCGAGCGCGACGCGCTCCTCGCGGAGATCGCGGCGTTGCGGGAACTGCTCGACAGCGAGGCTCTGCTGCGCGGCCAGGTCGCGACCGAGCTCGACGCGGCGGCCGAGGCGTACGGCACCCCGCGCCGCACCCTGCTGCTGAACGCCGCACCGCCCAAGGCGCGCGCGACCAAGGGTCCCGTCGACACCCAGATCGCCGACGCGCCGACGGTCGTCGTGCTGTCCACGACTGGACGCGCCGTGCGGGTGGATCTCGAGCCCGGTCAGGACCTCTCCCCCGCCACGCGCCGCAGCAAGCACGACGCGATCCTCGCGACACTCGCCACGACGACCCGCACCGAGATCGGCGCGGTCACGACGGCGGGACGCGTGCTGCGCTTCACGGCCATGGACCTTCCCTCCGTGCCGTCCGCGTCGGTGCATCTCGCCGCGGGCGTGCCGCTGCGCGACTACATCGGTCTGCTCGACAAGAGCGAGCGGATCCTCGCGCTCGTGCGCTTCGACGACGACACGCCGATCGCGCTGGGCACCCGCACGGGTGTCGTCAAGCGCGTGGTGCCGTCCTCGCTCGCCGTCAAGCCCGAACTCGAGATCATCGGCATGAAGCCGGGCGACGCGGTGGTGGGAGCCGGCGCCGCTCCCGACGACGCCGAGCTCGTCTTCGTGACGAGCGACGCGCAGCTGCTCCACTTCCCGGCCTCCGGCGTGCGTCCGCAGGGCGCTCCGGCCGGCGGCATGGCGGGCATCAAACTCGGCGCGAAGGCCGAGGTGATCGCCTTCTCCGTGCTCGCGCAGGGCGAGGACGCCCTCGTCGTGACCGTGTCCGGCGCCACGGGCATGATCCCCGGCACGGATGCCGGGCGCGCCAAGTCGTCCCGGTTCGCGGAGTTCCCCGGCAAGGGTCGCGCCACCGGCGGCGTCAGGGCGCACGCCTTCCTGAAGGGCGAGGACCGCCTGACCCTGGCCTGGGTCGGCGCAGAACCCGCGCTCGCTGTCGGGCCGGACGGATCCGCGCGCGACCTGCCCGAGAGCGGCGCGAAGCGCGACGGATCGGGACAGCCGATCGATGGCGTCATCGGCTCGATCGGTGCGGCTCTGGGCGCATGACCGGCTCGATCGTGATCGTCTCCGGGCTTCCCGGCGTCGGCAAGACCACGGTCGCCCGCGAGCTCGCGACGCGAGCGACGCGAGGTGCGCATCTCGACACCGACCAGATCGGCGAGACGCTCATCCTCTCGGGGCTCGTCGCACCGGGACAGGGGCCGGCGGAGGAGGCCGATCGGCAGCTGACCCTGCGCCGACGGAACATCGCAGATCTCGCCCGCAACTTCGCCCTAGCGGGGTTCGACGTGGCGATCTCCGATGTCGTGCTGTGGCCCGAGCTCCTGGAGCAGTACCGCGCGGCGATCGACCTGCCGCTGCGGTTCGTGCTCCTCACCGCGACGGCCGACACGATCGCCGGTCGCGACGCCGGACGAGACAAGCACGTCGCCGAGCAGTGGTCTCATCTCAGGGAGGCTCAGGACGACTTCGACGCTCCCGGCCTACGGCTGGACACGACTGGTCTCGACCTCGACGAGACGCTCGACGGGATCCGCGCACGCTGGGATGACGCGCTGATCTGACGACGACCGGTCGCCCCATCCGGCGGCGCCGAGCGATTTGCCCCTCTGCGCCGTGACCGGCACCATGTGAGCATGACGCCCCGAAACCGACGTCCCGTCGCCGGCCACGGCCAGCTGCCCCGCCCGGCCGCCTGGAGCCAGCTGCTGAAGATGCTCGGCGTGGTGGCGATCGTGGTGCTCGTCTCCGGTGTCTCCGTGGTCGGGTACGTCGCGTACGACCTCGGACAGACGTTCAGCGACCACGCGGTCGCCCTCGACGGCGACGAGTCGGTACCGCCGGACATCGGCGCGATCACGGGCGGCGTGAACATGCTGCTCGTCGGCAGCGACGTCTGCGAGGACGACTTCAAGGACGGCTTCGGCAACCGCTGTTCCGACCCTGAGAACGGAGGCGAGCGCAACGATACGAACCTCGTGCTGCACATCTCCGACAGCCCGCGCCGGGTGACCGTCATCACCTTCCCGCGCGATCTCATGATCACGATCCCCTCCTGCACGGATTCCGACGGGAACGCCAGCGAGGAGCGTCCGAAGGAGGCGCTCAACGAAGCCATCGGGATCGGCGGTCCGAAGAACGGTCTGGCCTGCGTCGCCCGCGCGATCACCAAGGTCTCCGGCCTGGACATCCAGTTCGCCGCCAGGGTCACCTGGGGCGGCGTCATGAAGATCACCGACGCGATCGGCGGCGTCGACGTGTGCGTCGCGAACGGCATCAGCGACCCGGAGAACACGGGACTCGAACTCGGTCCCGGCACGCACACCCTGCAGGGCTACTGGGCGCTGCAGTTCCTCCGGGTCCGCCACGGCGTGGGCGACAACGGCGACCTCAGCCGTGGCAGCAACCAGCAGGTGTACATGTCATCGCTCGCGCGCAAGATGACCTCGAGCCAGGTGCTGGGCAATCCCGGCACGCTGCTCAGGCTCGCGAACACCGTGATGACGAACGTCACCCCCAGCGCCAAGCTCACCAGCCCCACCTTGCTCGTGCAGATCGCCCTGGCGATGAAGGACGTGCCGCTCGACCAGATCAACTTCGTGAACTACCCGGTCCTGGACGACCCGGACAATCCCGGCGTCAAAGTCGTGCCCGACCGTGAGAGCGCCGACCAGTTGTGGGCGGCGCTCGCGGCGAACCAGCCGATCCAGGTCACGGGACAGCGCGACGCGGTCGTCTCCGCGGCCGAGGCTCCCGCCGTCCCTCCCACCGAGCCCGCCACCGGGACCGATGCGGGCACGACGCCGACACCTGGTGCGACCGCAGGCCCCGTCGCGCTGCCGCAGAACATCTCCGGGCAGTCGGCCGCGCAGCAGACGTGCTCGAACGGCAACGGATCCGCGGGCTGACCCCCTCGCGGCGGACGCGGCGCTAGGCGTCGATGCCGACGGGCACCTACTCCTGGACGAGCGCTGACCCCAGATCCGCGAACCCCTCCGCGACCACCCTGGCCACCGTGCGTGCGTACACGCCATCCGGATCCAGATCCGGATCGAAGACCGTGACGGCGGCTCCCCAGGCGTGCGGAGCAAGCGCGACGAGCAGCCCGATCAGCTCATCCGGCGAGAGACCGCCCGGATCGGGGCTGTCCACGGCGGGCATGTGCCGCGGATCCAGCACATCGACGTCGACCTGGATCCAGTAGCCGCGGTCCAGGCCGTCGAGCGCACGCACCCGAGATGCGGCCCTGGCACCGCCGTGCAGGATGACGTCGTCGGCCGGCACCACGAGCCCTATGGTCCCGCGCAGCTCCTCCGCGTGCGGATCCTCATAACGGCAGCCGATGTGCGCTGTGCTCTCGGGCGCGAAGTACGGCCCGAGTCCGTCGATGTCGCTGAGCTCCGGCAGGTGCTTCCCGATCGCGGCGGCCAGGTCCTCCCCGGCGAGGCTCGCGACGCCGTCGCTGTTGCCCGGATGCCGGAAGTCCGTGTGCCCGTCGATGTGCACGAGCCCGCCGCCCCCGCTGACCCGGGTCGCGAGCCCCGCGGCGATCGCGAGGCTGCAGTCGCCGCCGAGGACGAGCGGAGCCTCACCGACCTCACGGATCTCGAACAGCCGGTGCGCGAGCCGGCGCGCGTGGTCGACGATCGCGGCCTGGTTGCGGATCGTGCCCGCGGATCGGCGTCCATTGTCGTCGATGTAGCGGCCCGGCAGAACAACGCCTGCGTCGATCGCGCCCTGCGCGTGCAGGAGCCGGTGCAATCCCGCCTCGCGGAGCGCTTCCGGCGCTTTGGCCGTGCCCGGTACGCCACCGCGCACGGGCGGCCGGAGCCCCAGGTTCGTGGGGGCGGAGACGACGGCGACCATCGGCTCAGTCTCTCAAGACGCCGCCGTGACGCCGGCAGACCCGCCAGGAGCGCGGCGCATCCAGATGTCGATCCCGTCGTCGTGCTCGGCCACGAAGCCGTGCCGTTCGTAGAGCCGTCGCGCGGCCGATCCGACGAGCACCTGCAGGCGCAGCGGACGCTCGGCGGGGACCTCGGCGAGCAACGTTCGCAGCACGGCGGATCCGATTCCGCGCCCCTGGTGCTGCTCGTCGAGGTAGAACATCTCCAGCCAGGACTCGTCGCCGTCGGGCCGCAGCGTGACCGTGCCCGCGACGTCCCCGCCGACAAGGATCATGCGCGTGCGCGCCGGGGAGAAGTGCTCGACGACCCTGGCACGCGACCGATCCGGATCCCATCCGACGAGCGGCTCCAGATCCCGGCGCAGGACGCGCTCCTTCAGCGCGGCCACCAGATCCACGTCCTCCGGGACCGCCACACGCAGCGCGAGGTCGGGCAGCGGCGCGCTCATCAGGCGTCGATGGCCTCGCGCGCCAGGCGGTCGGAGGAATCGATGATGAACTCGCGCCGCGGAGCGACCTCGTTGCCCATCAGGAGCTCGAACACGCGACCGGCCGCTTCGGCATCCTCCATGCGGACGCGCCGCAGCAGGCGACCGGACCGGTCCATCGTGGTCGACGCGAGCTGTTCGGCGTCCATCTCGCCGAGACCCTTGTACCGCTGGATCGGCTCGTGCCAGCGCTTGTTCTGCTTGCGCAGCTTGGCGAGGAGGGAGTGCAGTTCGCCCTCGCTGTAGGTGTAGATGGTCTCGTTCGGCTTGGATCCGGGGTTCATCACGATCACCCGGTGCAGCGGGGGCACGGCGGCGAACACGCGGCCGTCCTCGATGAGCGGGCGCATGTACCGGTAGAACAGCGTCAGCAGCAGGGTGCGGATGTGCGCGCCGTCGACATCGGCGTCGCTCATCAGGATGATCTTCCCGTAGCGCGCGGTCGAGAGGTCGAAGGAGCGGCCGGATCCGGCGCCGATCACCTGGATGATCGACGCGCACTCCACATTCGACAGCATGTCGCTGACCGAGGCCTTCTGCACGTTCAGGATCTTGCCGCGGATGGGCAGCAGCGCCTGGTACTCGCTCGTGCGGGCGTGCTTGGCCGTGCCGAGCGCGGAGTCGCCCTCGACGATGAACAGCTCGGTCTGGGCCACATCGGTGGAGCGGCAGTCGACGAGCTTCGCGGGCAGCGAGGACGACTCCAGCGCGTTCTTGCGACGCTGGGTCTCCTTGTGGGCTCGTGCGGAGACGCGCGCCTTCATCTCGGCGACGATCTTGTCCAGGAGCATCGAGGCCTGGTTCTTGTCATCGCGCTTCGTCGAGGAGAAGCGCTCGCCGAGCGCCTTGCGGACCACCTGCGCGACGATCGTCCGCACGGCCGGCGTGCCGAGCACCTCCTTGGTCTGCCCCTCGAACTGCGGCTCGGGGACGTTGACCGTCAGCACGGCCGTGAGGCCCGCGAGCACGTCGTCCTTCTCGAGCTTGTCGTTGCCCGCCTTCAGACGGCGCGCGTTCTGCTCGACCTGGGCGCGCAGAACCTTCAGCATCTCCTGCTCGAAGCCCTGCTGATGCGTCCCGCCCTTGGGGGTCGCGATGATGTTCACGAACGAGCGCGTGATCGTCTCGTAGCCGGTCCCCCAGCGGAGGGCGATGTCGACCTCGCAGACGCGCTCCACCTCGGTCGCGACCATGTGGCCGTCGGGCTGCAGCACCGGCACGGTCTCCTTGAAGGTGCCCTCGCCCTGCACCCGCCAGGTGTCGGTCACCGGCGCGTCCGTGGCGAGATACTCGACGAACTCCGCGATGCCGCCCTCGTAGTGGTACGAGGTCTCGTTCACCGCTTCGACGGCGTCGGCCCCGGCATCGGCACCGTCCTCGGGCGCCGCGGCGTGCGAGGCGCGCTCATCCCTCACGACGAGCTCCAGTCCCGGCACGAGGAACGCGGTCTGCCGCGCACGCGTCTCGAGCTCGGCGAGCTGGAACACCGCATCCTTCGTGAAGATCTGCCGATCCGCCCAGTAGCGGATCCGGGTGCCGGTCACGCCACGGGGCGCCTTGCCGATCACGCGCAGCTCGCTGTTGTCCTGGAACGGGGTGAACGGCGCGTCCGGCTGCTTCTCGCCCGCATCCGTAAAGATCCCCGGCTCGCCGCGCCGGAACGACATCGCGTAGACCTTGCCGCCGCGGTCGACCTCGACGTCGAGCCGCTCGGACAGGGCGTTCACGACGGATGCGCCCACGCCGTGCAGACCGCCGGAGGCGGCGTAGGAGCCCCCGCCGAACTTGCCGCCCGCGTGCAGCTTGGTGAAGACCACCTCGACGCCGGTGAGCCCCGTGCGCGGCTCGACGTCGACGGGGATGCCGCGGCCTCGATCGTGCACCTCGACACTGCCGTCGGGATGCAGGATGATGTCGATCTTCGAGCCGTTGCCCGCGACCGCCTCGTCGACGGCGTTGTCGATGATCTCCCAGAGGCAGTGCATCAGGCCCGGGGAACCGTTCGAGCCGATGTACATTCCGGGCCGCTTGCGGACGGCCTCGAGACCCTCGAGGACCTGGAGGTGGTGGGCGGAGTACTCGGCTGTCACAATCCCCCATCGTATCGAGGACCACGGACACCGCCCCGACGACACTCCTGGCCGTCATCCGCTCGTCACGCGGCGCGTACGCGGTGAGCGAAACACGCCGTCTCGCGGGCATGACTCCCAGCTCTGCGTGGTTGTATTGAGCACACTCCACACAGCGGACCCGAACAACGAGGAGGCATCGAGATGAACGCGACGACCGAACGGGATAGCACCGTCATCCCCCGCCTCACGGCGATGGACCGATGCGACTCCTGCGGAGCCCAGGCCTACATCGCCGCCGAGGTCAACGGCAGCGAGCTGCTGTTCTGCGCCCACCACGGGCGCAAGTACGAAGAGAAGCTCCGTGCGGTGGCCACGAGCTGGCACGACGAGACGTCGCGACTGCTCGAGTCCTGAATCCGCTCCCCAGACAGAAGCGCCCGGTGTCCTCGGACATCGGGCGTTTTCGTGTCCGCGCGGCCGCTGCGCGGACGCGGACCCGTGATGCTGCGGGACCGGACCGCGCTCAGCGGTACTCGCGTCGCACGTGCGGGGTGAGCCGGCAGAGGATCTCCTCCCCGACCGTGCCGATCGCCTCGGCGAGGGTCGTCGGTGACGACTCCCCGTGCGCACCTCGGCCGAAGACGACCACCTCGTCGCCGACCTCGGCGCCGGCCCAGCCCGCGATGCGCGCCGTGTCGGCGTCGACGACGAGGAGCGGCCGCGCCCCCGCAGGCGTGCCCACCTGCACGCGCCCGGCGAGGATGCTCGGCAGCCCGTCAAAGGATCCGATCCCGACGACGACCTCGTCGCCGTCGATCTCCCGCACCGGGGCCACGAGTTCCGCCGCGGGCGCGATCCCGGGCAGATCCGGTCCGTCCGCCGAGCGCACGCCGAAGCAGAAGGCACCCACCCGCACGAGCGACCCGCGCAGCTCGGGGCGGGCCCAGGTGGCGGCCGAAGCGGTCAGGTGACGGTAGGGCAGCTCCGCGCCGAGCTCCTCGGCGCGATGCACGGCGGCGAGGAAGCGAGCCTGCGCGGCGTCGTCCTCCTCGTCGCTCGCCTCGGCGAGGTGGCTCCAGGCGCCCACCAGCAGGATCCGTCGCGCCTCCTGAGCACGCAGCGCGATCTCGACGCCTTCGTCCCACTCGTCCGCCGACAGCCCGTTGCGGTGCAGCCCGGTGTCGACCTTGAGATGGATCCGCGCCACGGCGCCGAGCGCGCCGGCGCGCGCGATCACCCGGCGCAGGTAGTCCAGCGTCCCGACGCCGAGGTCCACCTCGGCGCGCAGGGCCGCGTCGATCTCTTCGTCGAGCGAGGTGACCCAGGCGAAGAGCCGGGGAGCGGCGCCGACCTCGTCGCGCAGCCGGAGCGCGGTCGGGATGTCGTAGGTGCCGAACCAGCCGACCCCCGCCTCCGCGGCGACGCGCGCGGCCCAGGGCGCGCCGAGACCGTAGCCGTCGTCCTTGACCACCATCATCAACGTGGACGGCGCGACGCGCGCGGTGACCGCCGCGATGTTGGCCCGCAGCACGGCTTCCTCGGCCCGCAGCACCGGTCCGGTCAGGCCTCCCATGAACGCTCCGTCCGCTGCCCCACGACGGCCACGAGTTCGCCGACGTCCATTCCGGTGATCCCCGCCCACTCCCGGGCCCCGGTCCGCATCGGACCAGAGCCGCCGAAGTACGTCGCCTCGGCACCGAGGGCGACCTCGGCCGCGCCGATGTCCACGACGCACACGTCCATGGCGATCCGGCCGACGATCGGGTGCACGAGCCCGTCGATCTCGACGGTCGCGCGGCTGCCGAGAGCGCGCACGACCCCCTGCGCATAGCCGCCCGTGATGAGCGCGAGACGCGAGTCCTCGAGCGCTCGGTGGATGTAGCCGTAGGAGACGCCGCCGCCGGCCGCGATCTCCTTGGTCGAGAGCACACGCCCGGCGACGCGCATCACGGGCGTCCCGGCGAGGTCGCCGTCCACATCCGGAAGACCGTAGAGGAGGTGCGGATCCAGGTCCGGCGCGTCGGTGCAGGTCGCCTCGATCCCCTCCGACCGCAGCAGGGCAAGCTCGGGCTCACCGTCCACGCGGACGCCGCGCGCTCCGGCCGAGACCACGGCCCTGGCGACATCCAGGAGACCGTGCCCCCACGCGTCGCGGCGGAGATCGGCGACGCCCGCTCCCCCGGCCGCAACGGCGGCCGCTGCGCCCGCGTCGAGCGCGGAACGGGAGATCAGCGAACGCAGCATCGCGCTCCGCGGCGGAGTGGCGGGGAGCGGCTCGTTCACCGTTCCACCCTACCTGCGCCCCTCCGCGCGAAACCGCCGGGCGGCTCTCGCCCGGGGGTCTCGGAGGCAGGCCGCCTAGAATGGACCGGTTCCCGATCCCTCGACCCGGAGTACGCATGCCCTCGAACGGCCTCGGCCTCAAGTCCCGTCTCGGCTATCTCGCCGAGCGCGCCCGTCGCATCAACGTCGGCTCGGTGATCGAGCGCGCCAAGGAGGCGTCCGCGCAGCACGGCAAGGCCGTCCCCGCCGTGGTGGTGGACATGCTGTGGTCGGCCGGGCGTCACAACGTCGGATTCCAGGACTACATCGACTACGACTTCGCGATCCTGAACCGCGCCGAGCGGGCGACCTACATGACGCACCCGGTGTCGAACCAGATCTCGGAGCGCTACGCGCACCCCGACTACCGGCACCTGTTCCACGACAAGATCGAGTTCGACGAGAAGTTCTCCGACTTCCTCCGCCGCGAGTGGATGGTCGTGAAGCCCGGCAACGCCGACGAACTGCGAGCGTTCCTGGAGCGCCAGGGCACCGTGATCGTCAAGACGCCGATGGGGCAGGCCGGATCCGGCGTGTTCCGCTATCACGCCGCCGACATCTCCGACTGGGACGCGTTCCACGCCGACCTGCTCGGCCGGGGCCGCCTCCTCGTCGAAGAGGTCATCCGGCAGCACCCCGACCTCGCGGCGGTCTGCCCCGGCACGGTCAACACCACGCGCGTGACGGCCTTCTTCGACGGCGAGAAGACCCACATCCTCGCGATGGCGCAGAAGTTCGGCCGCGGTGAGGTCAGCGACCAGATGTCCTTCGGCGGCTTCTACACGATGCTGGACGACGACGGCCACGCCGTGAGCGCGGGCTACGACTCGCACGGGCACGTGCACGAGCTGCACCCCGACTCCGGCTTCCGCATCGCCGACTTCCAGCTGCCGATGATCGACGAGGTCAAGGCGTTCGTGGATCAGGTCGCCCGCGTCGTGCCGCAAGTGCAGTACGTCGGCTGGGACATCGTGGTCGGCCCCGACGGCCCCGTGCTCGTGGAGGGCAACTGGGGCGCCGGCGTCTACGAGAACAAGCCGAGCGTCTCGGGCATCCGCACCGGTCACAAGCCGCGCTACCAGGCCGCCATCAAGTTCTGAGGCCGGCACGGCCATGAAGAAGGCCGCCCCGTCGTGCTGACGGGGCGGCCTTCTTCGTGGAACCGCAGCTCAAGCGGGACGGATGATGCCCATCGGCGTCGACTCCGTGCCCTGACCGAGCGGATTGTCCTTGAGGATCGCGACGAGACGCTTCTCGGCGGTCTTGTCGAGCGTGGAGCCGAGGATGTTACCGCCGAGGTCGTTGATGTCGACCACGGCGACATCGCAGACGCCGCCGATCAGCTGCTGCATCTCGTGGGCCACCTCGCGAGGACGCGCGGGGCCGAGCACCACGGAGCGGTCGTAGGGCGGCATGGTGCCCTCGGTCGGCCCGTCGATCGCACGCGCCTTCTCCCCGGCGATGCGGTAGAAGTCGCCGCGTCGTCCGAAGGCCTTGGTCACGGCCGACACCGCCGCCGCGAACAGGATCCGGGGCGTTCCGCACTCGCGGAGCGCCATCTCCATGGTCTCCGGCATGCCGAGACCGATGCCGTAGGGCGTGCGGGTCACGTACTTCGACAGGAAGAAGGCCAGCTTGCGCGGCTGGATCTCCTCGAGCAGGAACGACCGGCCCTGCGTGATGCCGACGATCTTCTCGGTGATGAAGAGGAGGTCGCCCTTCTGCACCTCACCCGCGGCGTACTCGGTGACGATGTCGGCGAGCACGTCGCCGGGCATGACGACCCTGGTGCGGATCGGGATCCGCAGCCAGCGCGCGCCCTCGACAGAGATCTCGAGGTTCTTGCCGTCGTTGGGCTTCGCGTCCGCGCTCACTCGAGGTAGTCCCGCAGCGACTGCGAACGGCTCGGGTGACGCAGCTTCGCCATCGTCTTCGACTCGATCTGGCGGATCCGCTCGCGGGTCACGCCGAAGGTGTCGCCGATCTGGTCGAGCGTCTTGGGCTGGCCGTCGCCGAGGCCGAAGCGCATGCGGATCACGCCCGCCTCGCGCTCGGACAGGGAGTCCAGCAACTGCTCGAGCTGACGCTGCAGCATGGTGAAGCCGACCGCGTCGGCCGGGACGACCGCCTCGGTGTCCTCGATGAGGTCACCGAACTCGCTGTCGCCGTCCTCGCCGAGGGGGGTGTGCAGCGAGATCGGCTCGCGACCGTACTTCTGCACCTCGATGACCTTCTCCGGGGTCATGTCGAGCTCGCGGCTCAGCTCCTCCGGGGTGGGTTCGCGACCGAGGTCCTGCAGCATCTGCCGCTGCACGCGGGCGAGCTTGTTGATGACCTCGACCATGTGCACGGGGATGCGGATGGTGCGGGCCTGATCCGCCATGGCGCGGGTGATGGCCTGGCGGATCCACCACGTCGCGTAGGTCGAGAACTTGAAGCCCTTGGTGTAGTCGAACTTCTCGACCGCGCGGATGAGGCCGAGGTTGCCCTCCTGGATGAGATCCAGGAACTGCATGCCGCGACCGGTGTAGCGCTTCGCGAGGGAGACGACGAGACGCAGGTTGGCGCCGAGCAGGTGGCTCTTGGCCCGCTGACCGTCGCGGGCGACCCACTGCAGGTCGAGTCCGAGCTGGCTGGTCTTCTCGGCCGCCGACATCGCCGAGAGCTTCTCCTCGGCGAACAGACCGGCTTCGATCCGCATCGCGAGCTCGACCTCTTCGGCCGCGTTCAGCAGCGCGACCTTTCCGATCTGCTTCAGGTAGTCCTTGACCGGGTCCGCGGTGGCGCCGGTGATCTGCGTCGAGTACACGGGGACGTCGTCCTCGTCGGTCGAGCTGATCCGGATCGCGCCGGTCGGCAGCGGCTCGGTGAAGGCGGGCTTGGCGCCCTCCTCCTCGTCGCCGTCGTCCGCGGCGTCAGCGGGGGCCTCCTCGGACGCGGTGTCGCCCTCGGCGTCGTCCTTGCTCTTCGCCCTGGACGTCTTCTTGGCCGCAGGCTTCTTCGCCGCCGCCTTCTTCGAAGCCGCCGGCTCCGCGGCGTCGACGGCCTGGGCCTCGACCTCCTCGGGCTCGGCCTGGTCGTTCTTCGTCCGGGTGTTCTTCTTCGTGGCAGTCGTCACGTCTCGCCTTTCAACGGAGCGCTTGCGCGGGCGCCCTGTGGTTTTTCGGCCTGTGAGCCTCACGGCCCGTGCTCTTGCGGGCACTAGTAAGACCCTTGTCAAGTCCCCAGACCTCACGGATGGGTATTGACAACGGGTCGTCAGATAAGTATCGCACACTCTGCGCGCGCAGACGCCGGATCCCGCAATCCGCGTGGATCCTCTCGGGGCACTCCCGGGATCGGCTCAGATCCGGCCGTTCTTGTCCTCGTCGCCGCCCGGGCGCGAGGCCAGGAAGCGCTCCAGCTCCGCGGCCAGCTCGTCCGCGCTGGGGAGGGAACGCTCGTCGAACCCGGCGGGCGCCTCGTCCTCGAGCTCCAGTCCCGACATGTAGGCGTCGTAGCGGTGCTCGAGCGTGCGCACCATCTGTCCGAGCTCCTCGTTGTCGCGCACCTGCTCGTCGACCCGCTCCAGGTACTCGGCGCGCTTGTCGCGCAGCGCATCGGTGAGCAGCACCAGACCGGTCGCCGCCATCACCTTCTCCGCGGCCGTGAGCACCGCGTCCGGGTACTCGGTGTCGGCGAGGTAGTGCGGCACGAGCAGCACGAAGCTCGCGACGCTGCGCTCCGCCTGCACGAAGCGGTACTCCAGCAGATGCCCTGCCGTGCCCGGCACCTGGGTGCGCGGGCGCCATACGGAGTGCGCGGCGGTGAGCTCCGCCCTGTTGCCGCTCGCCGTGACCCCGATCGGCCGCGTGTGCGGCACCGGCATCGCGATCGAGTGCACCCAGGTGACGGTGGACACGTCGTACTCCGCAGCGAAGTCGAGAACGACGTCGGCGAAGGCGTTCCACGCGAAGTCGGGCTCGTAGCCGGCCAGCAGCAGGAAGGGGCGGCCGAGCGCGTCGTGCGCGAGCGACAGCTCCAGCCGGGCGGGCTTGAGCTCGGCGATGTGGTCCTGATCGAAGGTCAGCACAGGGCGACGCGCACGGTAGTCCAGCAGCAGATCGTTGTCGAAGACCACCACCGGCTGCGGATCCGTCGTCTCGGCGAGGTGATCGATGAGCCCGGACACCGCGGATCCCGCGTCCGTGAAGCCGGTCAGCAGGATGACGAGCGGCAGGCCGGACGGCACGCCGCCGGGATAGGCGACGCGTTCGTGGATCTCTCCGGAGATGGGCATGCCTCCATGCTACGAGTCGCCCCGCCGCCCGGATCCGCTGAGCGCTGAGAGCGAACACGCGGAGAGCCCATCCTCTCCCCCTGCACCGCGCCGAACCTAGGATGGAGTCCATGACGTCTCCTGCGCTCGAGCTGCACACAGGCGCTCCGGCGGACGCGAACGCAGATGCGGTCGTGCTCGTCGTCGCCGGTCTCACGGACACCCCGGAAGACCTGTCCCCCTTCTCCTCCACCCATGCCGCGCTGACCGCCGTGGGCTTCACCGGGAAGGCGGGCGCCTACACGCGGATCCCCGCCCCCGAGGTCGCCGACGTTCCGGTCGCCGTCGTGAGCGCCGGACCCGCCCCCGATGCGAACGCCGTGCGCGAGGCGGTCGGCGCCGCTCTGCGCACGCTCACCGGCTTCGACCGCGTGTCCGTGCTGCTCGGCGACGCCGTCGCGGAGCACGCATCGGCCGCCGCCGAGGGCGCGTTGCTGGGCGGGTACCGCTTCGACGACTACCGCTCCGGCGACCAGCCGAAGCGTGCGGGGACTGTCGTGCTGCACGCGGATCTCCCGGCGGAGGACGCCGCGCACGCCACCGCTCTCGCCGAGGCCGTGGCGCTGACGAGGGATCTCGTCACCACTCCGGCCGAGTGGCTCGGCCCCGATGATCTGGCGAAGCGCGCCGTCGAGGAGCTCGCCTCCCTCGACGTCACCGTCGAGGTGCTCGACGAGGCCGCCCTCGCCGCCGGCGGTTACGGCGGCATCCTCGGCGTCGGCCAGGGTTCCGAACGCCCGCCGCGCCTCGTGCGCCTCGACTACTCCCCCGCCGGTGCCGCCGGGCACATCGCGCTCGTGGGCAAGGGCATCACGTTCGACACCGGCGGACTGTCCCTCAAGCCGCCGGCGAGCATGGTCGGCATGAAGACGGACATGGCGGGAGCGGCCAGCATCCTCGCCGCGACCAAGGCCGTCGCGACCCTCGGCCTGCCGATCCGGCTCACGACCTGGCTGTGCATCGCGGACAACATGCCCTCCGGCTCCGCGATCCGCCCGGGCGACGTGCTGCGCTTCGCCGACGGACAGACCGTCGAGGTGCTCAACACCGACGCGGAAGGACGACTCGTCCTCGCCGACGGGCTGGTGGCCGCGAGCCGCGAGAACCCGGACGTGATCCTCGACGTCGCGACGCTCACCGGCGCGATCATCGTCGCGCTCGGCATGCGCCACACCGGCGTGTTCGGGGACGACGACACCGTGCAGGAGGTGCTGGCCGCGGCGTCCGCGACCGGCGAGGCCGCATGGCCGATGCCGCTTCCCGAGCACATGGAGGACGAGCTGAAGTCGCCGATCGCCGACATGGTCAACGCCAAGATCGGCGATCCCGCAGGCGGCTCGCTCTTCGCCGGCCTGTTCCTGCGCCGGATGGTCGGACGCACCTCCGACGAGGCCGACGCGCCGCGCATCCCCTGGGCACACCTCGACATCGCCGGCTCGTCCGAGCACAAGGGCGCCCCCTACGGCTTCACCGACAAGGGCGCCACCGGTGCGATCGTGCGCACGCTGATCGCCTTCGCCGAGACGCGCGCGAACGGGGCACGCGCATGACCGCTCACGCCTTCGACATCGTGATCCTCGGCGGCGGCAGCGGTGGCTACGCCGCGGCTCTGCGCGCCGCCGAGCTCGGCAAGTCCGTCGCCCTGATCGAGAAGGACAAGGTCGGGGGCACCTGCCTGCACCGCGGCTGCATCCCGACCAAGGCGCTGCTGCACTCCGCGGAGATCGCCGAGAACGTGCGTGACGCCGCCAAGTACGGCGTAGGCGCCTCGTTCGAGGGGATCGACCCCGCCGGCGTCCGCGCCTACCGCGAGGGCATCGTCGCGAAGAAGTACAAGGGCCTCGAGGGACTCGTCAAGGCGCGCGGCATCACGGTCGTGAGCGGCGAGGGTGCACTGCGCCCCGATCGGTCCGTCGCGGTCGGCGAGGACGTCTACACGGGCGCCGACGTGATCCTCGCGACCGGCTCGTACAGCCGGTCGCTGCCCGGCCTCGAGATCGGCGGCCGGATCCTCACGAGCGAGCAGGCGCTCGCGCTCGAGGAGGTCCCGCAGCGCGTCGTCATCCTCGGCGGCGGTGTGATCGGCGTCGAGTTCGCGAGCGTCTGGCGTTCCTTCGGCGCCGAGGTCACGATCGTCGAGGCGCTCGATCACCTCGCCCCGAACGAGGACCTCGCGCTGAGCAAGGGGCTGGAGCGGGCGTTCCGCCGCCGCGGCATCGCCTACTCGCTGGGCGTGCGGTTCGCGAGCGCGACCCAGACCGAGGACGCCGTCACGGTCACCCTGGAGAACGGCACCGCGTACGAGGCGGATTACCTGCTCGTCGCCGTCGGCCGCGGCCCGGCCACGGCGGGACTCGGTTTCGAAGAGGCCGGCGTCGCCATGGAGCGCGGCTTCGTGCTCGCCGATCCCGAGCTCCGCACGAACGTGGATCACGTCTGGGCCGTCGGTGACATCGTGCCGGGCCTGCAGCTCGCGCACCGCGGCTTCCTGCAGGGCATCGCCGTGGCAGAGCGCATCGCCGGACTGACCCCCGCGGTCATCCCGGATGCCCAGATTCCGCGTGTCACCTACTGCAGCCCCGAGGTCGCCTCGGTCGGCGTGACCGAGGCCGCCGCGATCGACGCCTTCGGGGCCGATGCGATCGTCTCCTACGAGTACAACCTCGCGGGCAACGGCAAGAGCGAGATCATCGGCACGGGCGGGCTCGTCAAGGTCGTGCGGCAGAAGGACGGCCCCGTGCTGGGCGTCCACCTGCTCGGCGACCGCGTCGGCGAACTCATCACCGAGGGGCAGCTCGCGGTGAGCTGGGAGGCGCACCCCGAGGACATCGCCCCGCTGATCCACGCCCACCCGACCCAGAGCGAAGCGCTCGGCGAGGCGTTCCTCGCCCTCGCGGGCAAGCCACTTCACGCATTGTGAAACTTTTCTTACGCATAGTGGAAATTGCAACTGGGCTGGACGCCTGGTTGCCCACTAAGCTGAACACCATCACGATCTTTCCTAAGGAGACTCCGTCATGAGCACACCCGTGGTCCTTCCCGCCCTCGGCGAAAGCGTCACCGAGGGCACTGTGACCCGTTGGCTCAAGCAGGTGGGCGACACCGTCCAGGCCGACGAGGGCCTGCTCGAGATCTCGACCGACAAGGTCGACACCGAGATCCCCTCGCCGATCACCGGCGTGATCGAGGAGATCCTCGTGAACGAGGACGACACCGTCGAGATCGGCGCGATCCTCGCCCGCATCGGCGACGGCTCCGGCGCATCCGCCCCGGCCGCCCCCGCTGCCGAGGCCGCCCCCGCCGCAGCTCCGGCTCCGGCCGAGGCGCCCGCGCCCGCCGCAGAGCCCGCCCCCGCCGCCGCAGCCCCTGCTGCTCCGGCCGCTTCCTCGGATGCGACCGACGTGCGTCTCCCCGAGCTGGGCGAGAGCGTCACCGAGGGCACCGTCACCCGCTGGCTGAAGCAGGTCGGCGATGACGTGGCCGTCGACGAGCCGCTGCTGGAGATCTCGACCGACAAGGTCGACACCGAGATCCCCTCGCCGGTCGCGGGCACGCTGCAGGAGATCCTCGCCGCCGAGGACGAGACCATCGCCGTCGGCGCGATCCTCGCCCGCATCGGCAGCGGCGCCCCCGCTGCTGCGGCCCCGGCAGCTCCGGCACCCGCCGCCGAGCCCGCTCCGGCTCCCGCCGCCGCTCCGGCTCCGGCCGCCGCTCCTGCCCCGGCCGCCGCTCCCGCTCCGGCCGCTGCTCCCGCTCCTGCCGCGGCCGCCCCGGCACTGGCTGCCGCCCCGGCACCGGCCGCTCCCGTCGCGGACTCCGGATCCGACTCGGTCTACGTGACGCCGCTCGTGCGCCGCCTCGCCGCCGAGAAGGGCGTCGACCTGGCGTCCCTCACCGGCACCGGTGTGGGCGGACGCATCCGCAAGGAGGACGTCCTGAACGCCTCCGCGGCTCCGGCCGCCGCTCCGGCAGCGGCTGCTGCTCCGAAGAAGGCCCGCGAGATCTCCCCGCTGCGCGGCACCACGCAGCCGATGTCGCGCCTGCGCAAGGTCCTCGCCGAGCGCGCGGTCGCGTCGATGCAGCAGACGGCTCAGCTGACCACGGTGGTCGAGGTCGACGTGACGAAGCTCGCCGCGTACCGCGACCAGGTCAAGGGCTCGTTCCAGCAGAAGACGGGCGACAAGCTGTCCTTCCTGCCGTTCTTCGCTCTCGCCGCCGCCGAGGCGCTGCAGGAGTTCCCGATCGTGAACGCCACGGTCGACGGCACCGACATCGTGTACCCGGCCTCGGAGAACATCTCCATCGCGGTCGACACCGAGCGCGGCCTGCTCACGCCGGTGCTGCGCGATGCCGCGTCGAAGAACGTCGCCCAGATCGCGCACGAGATCGCCGATCTCGCCGCACGCACCCGCGACAACAAGCTGAAGCCCGACGAGCTGGCCGGCGGCACGTTCACGCTGACCAACACGGGTTCGCGCGGCGCGCTGTTCGACACCCCGGTGGTGTTCCTGCCGCAGTCCGCGATCCTGGGCACCGGCATCGTCGTGAAGCGCCCCGGCGTGGTCACGGTGGACGGCCAGCAGGCCATCGCGGTGCGGTCCTACGTCTACCTCGCGCTGTCGTACGACCACCGCACGATCGACGGAGCGGACGCCGCGCGCTTCCTCTCCTCGGTCAAGGCCCGCCTGGAGGATGCGGACTTCGCCGCTCAGCTCGGCGCCTGACCACGGTCACGGGGGCTCAGCCCCTTCGGATGGCGGATCCGCGATGTCATACACATCGCGGATCCGCCATTCGGCGTTTCGGCGGATGATCACGATCATCTGCGCCTCCGGACCGGATCCGCTCCGGAGCGCGGCGATGTCGCCGTAGTCCTCGATGAGCTCCGCGGGCTGCGGCGCCGGGCGCAGAGCACGAGACGTCGCAGTGCCGCCGTCCCACACCTCGGCGCACGCCGGCTGCGGCGCGGCCTCGCACTTCCGCGCGGCGGCGATCAGCTCGCCGCCCGCCGCCTCGGCATCCGCCAGGGAGGACGCAGCGGGTGCCCGCGGAGGATCCGGCGCGACGGACTGTCCCCCACCCGCCGGAGCCGCACCGACGCGCGCACCCGGCGAAGGCGACTCACTCCCCGACAGCATGATCTCGGCCGCCCGCGACGTGCGGCCGGCATCGCTGCCACCCGGGTCGGAGGGCCACATCGCGCCGGTCACCGTGATCGCGGCCGCCGCCGCGACCGCCAGGACGACGGGTCCCCTCCATCGCCTGCCCCGCACCGGCCGCTCCAACCGCTCCGGCCGTCGTGGAGGCTCCGACGGCGCTCCGCGCAGGCGTCGGCGTGCGGCCCCGCCTGCTGCGCGCATCTCGCGGATCCGCTCGTATGCGTGCCCCGCTGCGCCTTGCAGCACCCGTATCCGTCCCGCCGCATCTCCGCCCCGTCGTCCTGGTGACCAGGTCCGCCGCGTCGCGCCGACCGCACGCCCCGCGGGCCGCAGCTCCCTCCGCCGTGGAGGATGTTGGTACCGCGGCAGGACCGGCAGCACTGACTCCTCCTCACCGCGCGCCGCCGTGAACTCGTCCACGATCAGTCGCACCGGTCGCGGCGCGGCGATCTCCAGCAGCTCGCCCTCCCATCGCGCGGCTTCGGCGCGGAGGCGACGCGGATCGCGCAGCGCCTCCGCGAGACGGGCCAGGACGCGCCGGAACGCGCGGTCCTCGATCCGCCCCTCCAGGTCGCGCAGCAGCTGCTCGCCCGTCGCGACCGGAGAGCCCTCCGCGCTCCAGCCCCCGACAGGGTCGATCACGAACACGGGCCGTGCCTCGTCCGTGAGCCACCAGCTGCCGTGCGGCTCGTCCCCCGCACCGCCGTCACGCACCTCGCCGAGGTCGCCGTCGCGGCGTCGCCCTCGACCGGACTCCGTCAGCCGGCCTTCGAGCTCGAGAATCCCGCGCAGGACGCTGACCGCGAGTGTGACGGCCTCACCATGCGAGATCCCGCCCGTCTCCCCCGCCTGCGCCAGCGCGGTGCGCACGGTCCGCACGCACCAGGGCAGCAGCACGTCCTGCCCGTCGGCCGTGAGTGCGACGTCGAGCGGAGCCGCCACGTGCTCCGCCCCCGAGAACGTCCACCCCGCCCAGCCGCGCATCCGCTCCGCGTCCACCCGCACGACCACGCCGGCGCGTGTGACGAGGTCGCCCTCGAACGGACCCTCGTCCTCCGTGAGCGTTCGGATGGTGCGGTGCGCACCGGCCACGATGATGCCCTTGCTGCGTTCCGTCATGCGCCCATCCCAGCGCCCCGGTGACCCCCGCGGTGCGGTCGATGCGCAATCCGTGCGCAGTCCGGTCTGCGCCGGTTCGGTGCAGGACGAAGCTGTTCGCCCAGCGCGTGTCAGGACGGGCCGTCACGAGCCCGTGGAATCGGTAGGCTGGAAGGCATGGCAAAAAGTCCCTCCGCGACGGAGAAGCAGCCCGGCTTCTTCTCGCAGCTGCGCTCGCTCTTCCGCTTCACCCGGGAGATCTACCCGTGGCTGCCCTGGGCGCAGATCGCGCTCCTGGTCGTCGGCGTCCTCATCGGCCTGATCGTCGGCTACCTCATCCCCCCGTTCCAGATCTGGAGCCTCGTGCTGTGGGGCATCACCGGCCTGCTGCTGGGTGTGCTGGGCGCCATGTTCCTGATGACGCGCCTGTCCACGACCGCGATGTACCGCAAGATCGACGGCATGCCCGGCGCCGCCGGCCACGTCATCAGCACCTCGCTCGGCCGCAGCTGGCAGGGATCCGAGGTCCCCGTGGGCGTGAATCCGAAGACGCAGGACGCGGTCTACCGCGCGATCGGCCGGGGCGGGATCGTGGTCGTCGCCGAGGGTGCACGCGGACGCCTCACGCGCCTCGTCAAGGACGAGAAGACCAAGGCCATGCGCGTCGCGCAGGGCGTGCCCGTGAACGTCTTCTACGTCGGCCACGGCGACGACGACGTCTCGATCGACAAGCTCTCCAAGACCATCAGGAAGCTCCCCAAGGCCATCGACAACGCGACCATGGCCGCCGTGATCAAGCGCATGGAGTCGGTCTCGCAGTCCGTCGCCTCGCTGCCGATCCCCAAGGGCATCGACCCGCTCAAGACGCGCGCACCGCGCCCGCGCTGAGCCCGCTCCTGACGCCACGAAGCGCCCGGTCCCCTCGCGGGGCCGGGCGCTTCGTCGTCTCAGCCGTGGATCCGTCAGGCGCTCGTGTCCGGCAGGTGCTCTTTCGGGAGCTTGCGCACCTTGGCCCGGCGGCGACGCCGCTCAGGGATCATCGAACGCATCTCGTCGAGCTTGCCGAAACAGAGCAGCCGGTCCTCGTCCTCGAGCACGACGTGCTTGCGCGGATTCGGGATGACCGTGACGCCGCGATGCAGGGTCAGGACCGTGATGTCGCGGTCCCACAGCCCGAGATCGCCGAGCTGCTTGCCGACCTGCTCGGCGCCCGCGTGGATGACGAGCTCCGCGACGCCGTACCCCGTGGAGACGCTCAAGCGCTGGCGCACGTCGATCTCGGGGAAGTTCACCTGGTTCGCGATGAAGTCGATGATCGCGCCCGCCACATCGAGCCCGGTGGCGGCTTCGATCCCCTGCAGGCCCGGCGAGGAGTTGACCTCCATGACCAGGGGCCCGTCCTCGCCCTCGAGCATGTCGACGCCCGCCACGCGCAGCCCCATGATCTGCGCGGCACGGACCGCGGTCTGCTCGTACACGGGGTCGAGCTGCACGGCCTCGACCGTGCCGCCCCGGTGCACGTTGGAGCGGAACTCGTCGCCGTTCGCGACCCGCCGCATCGCCGCGACCACGCGATCGCCGACGACGAGGGCGCGGATGTCCCGGCCGCGGCTCTCCGAGATGAACTTCTGGATCAGCACGTTCTGCTTCGTGGAGTGCAGCGTCTCGATGATCGCCTCTGCCACCTTGACCTGCGGGGCGAGGATGACCCCGATCCCCTGCGTGCCCTCGAGCAGTTTGATGACGACGGGCGCGCCGCCGACCCGCTCGATCGCGGGGCGCACGTCGGCGCGGTTGCGCACGAACGCCGTGGGGGGCATAGCGATGTTGTGCCGGGACAGGATCTGGTTCGCGCGGAGCTTGTCCCGCGCGCTCGAGATGCCGTTCGCGGTGTTCGGCGTGTAGACGTCCATCTGCTCGAACTGACGGACGACGGCCGTGCCGAAGTAGGTGATCGAGTTGCCGATGCGCGGCAGGATCGCGTCATAGTCGCTCAGCCGGCGGCCACGGAAATGCAGATCCGGTTCATCGGCTGTGAGGTCGATCGCGAAGCGCAGGGTGTTCAGCACCTTGATCTGATGGCCGCGCTGAATCGCGGCGGCACGGAGGCGCTGGGTGGAGTAGGACTGCGGGGCGCGCGAGAGCACGGCGAGCTTCACGGTGATTTCCTGCCAGGATGAGTGTTGTGGACCGACCTTCTCATTCAAGCACCCTTATCGGGTGGCGGGAGTGGGTGTCCCTCCCCGACGTCGGAATCCCCTGGATCAAGGCGAAGGTCGACACCGGCGCGCGCAGCTCCTCGCTGCACGCGCAGCACATCCGCGAGTTCGAGCGCGAGGGCGTCCCCTGGGTGCGATTCGACGTGCGCCCCTGGCAGGGCGCGCACGAGCTCGTCCCGGTGGAACTGCCCGTGTTCGACCGTCGCGACGTGCGCTCCTCCTCCGGGCACGCGCAGAGCCGGCTGGTCGTGCTGCTGGATCTCGTCCTGGTCGACCGCAGGGTCACTGCCGAAGTCACCCTCAGCAATCGGAGCGAGATGGGCTTCCGGATGCTGATCGGTCGCGAGGCTCTGCGTCAGGGGTTCACGATCGATCCTGCGCGCTCGTTCCTGGGCGGCAAGGCCCCGAAGACGTTCCGCCGTCTCAACCGCGGCCATACGGCCGCCTGAGCCCCGCTACAGGGCCTTGCGCATCTGCTGCGTGACCACCTCGTAGCCGGCGGATCCGTAGAGCGCGATCGCGGTGCGGTTGCCGCCGAAGACGTTCAGTTCGAGCGCGGCCGCGCCGTGCAGACGCGTCTCGACTTCGACCGCCTGCAGGAGCGCGCGGCCGAGGCCTTCGCCGCGCCTCTCGGGGAGCACCTCGATGTCGTACAGGAAGGCCACGCCGGGCGCACCCCGCGGGTGATCCAGGGCCACCCATGCTCGTCCGATCGGTGCACCGGCCTCGTCGAGGCCGCGCAGCACGAGCATGCGAGCCGTGGCGGGGCCGTCCGGCAGCAGCTCGGCGTTCTCCTCCTCGGCGCGCGCGCCGGCGCCTTCCGCCGGCCACCGCCCCGCGAGGACCTGATCCTCGGCGTACTCGCGCGCGAGTTCGCCGAGCCAGGCATCGCACTCGGCGTCGGTCATGGTCCGGACGGTCACGGAGGGCATGCACGCATCATCGCAGATCACGGCATCCCGCGGATCGCGCTCGGATCCGCAGCCGTGCAGCGCAACGGACCTCAGGCGCGGATGAGGACCGTTCCGACGGCCTTGTCGTGGAGGCCGCGCTGGTCGGCGTCGAAGATGACCGCGGGGATGACGAAGACGAGCAGCAGGGTGCGCACGATCGGGCGCCACAGGCCGACCCAGGCGCCGTTCACCATGACCAGCCGGAGGCCCACGATGCGATGGCCCGGGCTGCCGCCGATCGTCGGGATGAACAGGATCTGCAGCACCGCGAACACGATCATCGGCGCGAACTGGGTGAGCCCCGCCTCCTTGGGGAGCGCGAACTGCTGGAACCCGAGGAAGGCACCGGCGATGATCGACGCCGCCGCGTAGTCGATCGCGAGAGCCGCGATGCGCCGGCCGATCCGTCCGACGCTGCCAGTGCCGGTCTTGGGGAGGCCGAGGCGCTCTCCGGGGTAGGTCTGCGCGGTGTCGGACATCCCTCCAGCCTAGGCGACGCGCCGGTGCCGCCCCGCCGCCCAGCGGGCCGCATGCGCCCCTCAGCGATTGAGGATCCGCTGCGCCAGCCGGTTGCCGAGGAACTGCCCGACCTGCACGATCACCACGATGATCGCGACCGTGACCCAGGTCGCCTGCGCGTCGAACTGCTGGTAGCCGTACAGGATCGCGAAGTTGCCCAGACCGCCGCCGCCGATGTAGCCGGCCATCGCGGACATGTCGACCACGGCGATGAACATGAAGGTGTATCCGAGGATCAGCGGCGCGAGCGCCTCGGGGATCACGACCGTGAACAGGATCGAGAGGCGGCGTGCGCCGATCGCACTGGCCGCCTCGACGATGCCCGGATCCACCGCGACGAGGTTCTGCTCCACCACGCGCCCGATGACGACCGCGGCCATGATCGTCATCGGGACGATCGCCGCCGCGGTGCCGAGTGTCGACCCCACGACCGCCTTCGTCACGGGCGCGACCGCGGTCAGGAAGATGATGAAGGGGATCGGCCGGATCAGGTTCACGACGAGGTTCAGCGCATGGAACAGCACCGCGTTCTGGAAGAGGTTCCCGGGGCGGGTCGCGTACAGGAGCGCGCCGAGCAGGAGGCCGGCGACGCCGCCGATCACCAGGGTCACGACGACCATCACGACCGTCTCCTGCACGGACTGCAGAAGCACCGGTGCGAGGGATCCCCAGTCCGAGGACGGGACCAGGAGCGCGGTCCGGACGGCGGACGCGGCGCTCATCGCCGCACTCCCGACGTCGGCGCCGCGTCCTCGAGGAGCACGGCCCGCGTGCGCACGGAGAGTTCCTCGACGATGGCTGCGACGACCGTGCGCTCGGCGTCGATCCGGTACGTGAGCGTGCCGAGCTGCTGGCCGCGGATGTCGGTCACGCCGCCGTAGACGACCGTGCCGCGCACGCCGTGCCGGTCCAGCACGTCGCTGACGTCGTCGCTCGTGACCTCGTTCACGTCGACGCTGAGCAACTGGCCGCCGCGCGCCCTGAGCGCCTCCAAGGTCTCCCCCTGCGGCACTCCCTGGGTGACCGCGTCGACGAAGCGCGCGGTCAGCGCGGCACGGGGGTGCGCGAACACCCGATACGTGTCGCCATGATCGACGATCCTCCCCTGGTCCATCACGACGACCCGATCGCACAGCTCGTGCACGATCGAGATCTGATGCGTGATCACGACCATGCTGATCCCCAGACGGCGATTGATCTCGCGGAGCAGATCCAGCACCTCCGCGGTGGTCTGCGGATCCAGAGCGCTCGTCGCCTCGTCCGCGAGCAGCAGTTCGGGGCTCGTCGCGATGGCACGCGCGATGCCGACCCTTTGCTTCTGGCCGCCGGACAGCCGGCGAGGACGCTGACCCGCCTTGTCGGCGAGGCCGACGAAGTCCAGGAGCTCCGCGACGCGTGCGTCGATGTCGGCCTTCTTCCAGCCGGCGACCCGCAGCGGGTACGCGACGTTGCCGCGCACCGTGCGCGCGTGGAAGAGGTTGAACTGCTGGAAGACCATGCCGATGCGCCCGCGCAGGCCCCGCAGCTCCGCCGCCGACGCGCGACCGACGTCCACACCGAGCACCCGCACGGCGCCGGAGGAGGGGCGCTCGAGGCCGTTGATGAGCCGCACGAGCGTTGACTTGCCGGCCCCGGAGTACCCGATGACGCCGACGATCGAGCCGGGCTCGACCGTGAAGCTCGCATCCTCGACCGCGACGAACCCGCCGGGGGTCCGGGATCTCCCCGGGCCTCCGGCGGGATACGCCTTGGAGACGGCATCGAACGAGATGACCGATGCCATCCGGCTCAGCCCTTGGCCTTGAGCGCGGTCTGGAGCGAGGTGAGCTCCTCCCCCAGCTTCGCCGCCGTCCAGCTCGTCTGGAACTTCAGGTTCTTCTGATTGAGCGCCGTCACGGCCGCCTCGACCTCCGGCGAGTGGTAGGCGGCCACGAGCTTCGCCCAGCGCGGGTCGTCCTTCTTGTCGGCGCGGGTGACGAAGACGTTGATGTACGGGGCGAGCTTCGGATCGTCGAGGTTCTCCTTGAAGACGATCAGGTCGTCGCCGAGGCCGCCCTTCTGCGCCTGGGTGTTGTTCACGACGGCCGCCTGGGCGCTGCCGTCCTTGAGCGCGGTGACCGTCTGGTTCGCATCGACCGGCTTGAGTGTGATCGACGAGGTCAGCACGTCGTCCGGCGTGGCGAGCGCATCGCCCCCGCCCTTCAGGGTGAGCAGGCCCGCCTTCTGCAGGTTGAGCAGCGCGCGGGCGAGGTTGGTCGGATTGTTCGGCACCGCCACCGTGGCTCCCGCGGGCAGGTCCTTCACGTCGTGGTACTTCTCGGAGTAGAGCGCGAGCGGATAGACCGCGGTCGCGCCGACGGGGACCAACGTCCCGCCGTTCTTGACGTTGAACTGCGACAGGAAGATCAGGTGCTGGAACAGGTTCACGTCCAGCGCACCGTCCTGGACGCCCTGGTTGAGCTGGACGCCGTCGTTGAGCGTGCGGACCTCGAGGTCGATCCCCTCGGCCTTGAGCTTGCCCTTCAGGATCGTCCAGTACTGCTCGTTCCCGTCATCGGCGCCGATCACGATGTGCTTCGCGTCGGACGAGGAGGCGGACGAGGCCGAGGCGGATCCGGGCGCGCAGCCGGCGAGCGCCATCATCCCGACGGCCGTCACGGCGAGGGCGGACAGGAGGCGGTTCACTCGGTGCGTTGTCATGTGCAGGATCGAACCATCGACGGGCCCTCCGCCGCTCGCGAGGGCGACACGCTCCGTCATCCATGGCCACACGACGAAACACGGGAAGGATCCTGCGGCACGCTCGCAGCAACGGTCATCGTGTAACACGCCCGAAACATTCCAGACACGATCACGTCATCCCCTCCTCGTAACCTGCTTGCAGGTCGCTCGACCGCACCCGTTCCTCCAGGAGTTGATGCATGTTCACCACCCCCGCCGACGTGCTCGCGTACATCCGCGACAACGACGTCAAGTTCCTCGACATCCGCTTCACCGACCTGCCCGGCGTGCAGCAGCACTTCAACATCCCCGCGGCGACGGTCGACGAGGACTTCTTCGCCAACGGCCAGCTGTTCGACGGCTCCTCGATCCGCGGCTTCGCGTCGATCCACGAGTCGGACATGCAGCTCATCCCCGACGTGACGACCGCCTACATCGACCAGTTCCGCGAGGCGAAGACGCTCGTCATGGTCTTCGACATCTACAACCCGCGCACGGGCGAGATCTACAGCAAGGACCCGCGTCAGGTCGCCAAGAAGGCCGAGAAGTACCTCGCCTCGACCGGCATCGCCGACACCGCGTACTTCGCCCCCGAGGCCGAGTTCTACATCTTCGACGACGTGCGCTACTCCGTCACCGCCGGCGAGAGCTTCTACAAGGTCGACTCCGAGGAGGCCGCGTGGAACAGCGGCCGCGAGGAGGAGGGCGGCAACCTCGGCAACAAGACGCCGTTCAAGGGCGGTTACTTCCCCGTCGCGCCGGTGGACAAGACCGCGGATCTGCGCGACCACATGACGCTGAACCTGATCGAGGCGGGCTTCCACCTCGAGCGCTCGCACCACGAGGTCGGCACCGCCGGTCAGCAGGAGATCAACTACCGCTTCGACACCATGGTGCACGCGGCCGACGACATCCTGAAGTTCAAGTACATCATCAAGAACACCGCCGAGGAGTGGGGCAAGACGGTCACGTTCATGCCGAAGCCGCTGTTCGGCGACAACGGATCCGGCATGCACACGCACCAGTCCCTGTGGCTGGACGGCAAGCCGCTGTTCTTCGACGAGAACGGCTACGGCCAGCTCAGCGACACGGCCCGCTGGTACATCGGAGGCCTCCTCAAGCACGCGCACGCCGTGCTCGCCTTCACCAACCCGACGCTGAACAGCTACCACCGTCTGGTGAAGCACTTCGAGGCGCCCGTCAACCTGGCCTACTCCGCCGGCAACCGCTCCGCCGCGATCCGCATCCCGCTCACGGGCTCCAACCCGAAGGCCAAGCGCATCGAGTTCCGCGTTCCGGACGCCTCGGGCAACCCGTACCTCGCGTTCGCCGCGCAGCTGATGGCCGGCCTCGACGGCATCCGCAACCGCATCGAGCCGCTCGAGCCCATCGACAAGGACCTCTACGAGCTTCCCCCGGAGGAGGCCAAGAACATCCCGCAGGTGCCGAACTCCCTGCTGGACTCGCTTGAGGCGCTCCGCGCGGACCACGACTTCCTCCTCGAGGGCGGCGTGTTCACGAAGGAGCTCATCGAGACCTGGATCTCCTACAAGTACAACAACGAGATCCTCCCGATGGCCCAGCGCCCGCACCCCTACGAGTACGAGCTGTACTTCGGGGTCTGAGTCCACGGACTCTCAAGCCCGTCTCAGTCACGCCGGACTGAGACGGGCTTCTCTCGTCTTTCAGATGAATGTTCCGGGTGTGGTCTCGAGATAGGTACCTGTGCGTGTGCCCAGGTCCGCGTACCACGAGAGCGCACCCGTCAGATGGGTGCTGCGAATGACCGTGTCCAGCGTCGGTCCACCCGTGAGTCGATAGGCATGCGTCCCTCGACGGGTCTCAGCGACGCCCTCGATCGCGGGGTCGAGCGCGATCTTGTTCCCGTCGATCTGATTCCCGGAGGAGCCTCCGCCAAGGGTGACCGCTGCCGTTCCGGAGATCAGGTTCGAGCCAGTGATCCAGTTGTCCCTGATGATGCAGGAAGTCGCTCGGTAGAGGTAGATCGCGGAGTCGCCACTCGCGTGGATGATGTTGTTCTCGATGACCATCGCGGTCACGTCTCCTGCATACACCGCTGCCGTCATGTTGATGAAGGTGTTGCCCGCGATCCGTACCTGCTGCAGTTGGAGCGGGGGGATCGCACCCGCGGTCCGTATCCAAACGCAGATGCCTCGAGCACCTCGCTGTTCGAAGTAGTTGTCGACGATCTCCGTCTGGCGCACGTGCTCGTTGACCTCGACGAGACCACTGACCGCCGTCGTCGAATTCGCGACGAATCTGTTTCTCACGATGTGCACGCCTCTCGCAATGTTCGCGGAAGCGTTGTAGTCCGGCGCGATTCGAACGCGGCCGTCGAACGTGTTTCCGGAGAGCACACGACCCTCGCCGCCCATGACCTGCGCACAGTTCGTCGCCGTGCCGACGAATCGGGAGTTGGTGAGCCTGACGTTCGGCCCGCTGAGGTTGTTGACGTACTGGTGCGCACCGAGATTGGAGACGAAGTCGCAGTCATCGACGGTCACGTCGCGAGTGCCGAGGCGATACACGCCGATCCCGAACCCGCCGTCCGCGACTCCCGCTCTCCCGTTGTTCTGCAACCAACAGCGACGGATGACGACGTTGCTGCACGCGGTCGTGTCGCTGCTCGGCTCCACGTCGATACCGTTCATCGGCAGGGTTCCGCCCGCGCCTCCGGTGTTCACGAACCGCGAATCTTCGATCAGCACCCAGTCGCCGGCCTCGAGCGAGAGCCCCTGCCGACGATTGCCGTCGCAGATGACGTTCCTGATCGTCAGATTCTTCGGCACGACTCGGGTGTTGCCTTGATAGACGAAAGTGACGTCGATTCCATCTCCCCACATCTCCGTCACGGTGATGTCTTCGATGCGGATCTCAGATCCGCCTTGAATGGAGACGCCGTATCCCCATTCACCGGGATGCGCAGTGTCCGCGGGAGTGTGGGCTGCGCGGTCGCCGATGATCCTTCCTGGACCGGACACGCGAACCCTGTTCTTGTCGTAGATGCGGATGCACTGGTACTTGGACTCGCCTGTCGGGATCACACGGAACACGCCGCCCGCCGTGAAGCGAAGGTGGACTCCGCTCTTCATCGCAATGCCGCCCTGATCCAGGAGCGAGTTCCCTGTCGCGCCGGGAACATGACACTTGATCCAATAGTCGTCGTCGACGACGACCTCGCCCCCGCCCTTGCCCGCGATGTCGTCGATCGCGGCCTGGATTCCTGCGTTGGCGCCCTCCCCGCCGTTCTGGTCGACGGGAACGGCACCGAAATCTCGGACGTTCACGGATCGAACGGGCTGGGCACCACGCTTGATCAGGGACTTGGACGTGGCGGATGCGTCGTTGTCGATGAGAGAAGCAATCGACGTGTCGTCAGCGGGCGAAACGGACCTCGGCACGACTCCGGCTGTCGCCGCGACCGACAGCAGGCTTCCTGCGCCAGCGCCGGTGATGATGCCGACGCCGCTAATGAACTCTCTACGCCCCCACGCGCCCATGGCCCGATCCTAGGGCCCCGTTCGAAGATTGCCGCAATGGCGCAGGAACAGTTGGCCTCTCGACCTCCCCAGCCTCGAATCGCGCCGCACACGCGCGACCTTCCATCGGAGGATGGAACGATCAGGCATCCAAGGACCCACCATCAAAGGAGAGCGTCTCACTCCAGACAACCGGTGTGTGACGCTCTCCTTCAATGAGTCGCTACGCGGCGTAGATCACTGGGAAATTGCCGCCCATGTTTACGGCGTCGATGTTGCCGGAGACGCCGGCGCCGGTGGACTGCCTGGTCCACGCTCCGTTGATGACGGAAGTGACCGTCACGGTCCATCCTTCATTGGCGATGATCGTCGGGTACCCGCCGCCCATGTCGACTGCGGTGAGGCTCCCGCTTGTCGGCTGCCCGGTCGACTGCAGTTGCCATCCAGCGCCAGGCCAGATGATGTGAATGATGCCGTTGATATTGGTGACGATCTGCGGTGAACCGTTGACCAGTACCGCCTTGAAGTTGTCGCCGATCGACGTCCCGCTGTTTCCCATCTGCCAGCCACTGTGCGAGGTGATGACGTACATGACGCCGTTGATGTTCGTGAACGCTTCAATCTCTCCCGAGGGAAGCCGCACCGCCGAGATCTTCCCCGTTGTGGTCAGCCCGGTCGACATCTTGTGCCAGCCGCTGGAATCCGCATACACGTGGAAGATCACGCCGCTCTCAACGGCAAGTAGCTGCGGGAACGGTTGACCGACGTTCAGTGCAGCGATGCTTGTCGCGTTCAACGCGAGACCGGAATCGAGACGGGTCCACGCACCGTTGCGCACGGTCACGACTTGCATGTGCCCGTCATAGCTGCCGTAGATGTCGGCCCATCCACTGCCCATGTTGACGACCGAGAACGCGCTGGACATGCCCTGCCCGACAGGGATCGAGCTCCAGCTCCCGCCGTGAACACCGAACTCACTCAACGCCGATGCGGTGTTCTGAATTGGACCTGTGCCGCCCGTTCCTTGGTATTCGAAGTGGTTGTGGTTGCACGTGTCAGGGAACTGGACCCAACCCGCTGGGAGGCTGATCGTTCTGTTACCGCAACCGGCTTGCCCGACGCCGGCCGGCGTCGCGAGAGCCTGGAACATCGCGTTGATCAGACTGATGTCCTGCGCGGTGCTTCCCGTAGACCAGACATTGTTGACCTGGTCGATATCGATTGCGTGCCCGCCACCGTTCCGATAGTGATAGCTGGTGGCACTGCTGCCAGACGTGTCATCGATGCAGTAGCGGTTCAGAGACGAAACACGGAGTCTGAACCCCTGATCCACCACGACGGATTTGAGCGCCTGAAGGATCGCGGTGTCGACATAGCAGTCACGTCCCCCGACCGAGCGAATCGTGCCGTTCGCGTAAGCCTGGATCTGAGCCATGGGCTCTGCCTCCCCGTAGAGGCGGCCAGTCGCGAGAATCTGCTGAGCCAGCTGCTGCGTACCAGCCGGCGGCGTTGTCGCCGAAGCAGCCGTGGCGGGCAAGAGCGAACCAAGGCCGACAAGCGCGGCGACGAGGAAGGTGAGGTATGCGCGTTTGCGTAGGCCCGGAGGCGCGTTTCGTGTCATGGGGTCAACGTATTGGCGAGCGACAGCGCCGCGCTGTCCCCACTTAGACCTACAGACGCGGTATGCCGCTCCCACCACAATCCACCGCGCGGACGCCTCGACGCGCGCACCGGCATGCGCGGCTGAGCGCGCTCCGAGGCTTACCGTTGCCTGGGGGCGGAGGAGGACTGCGATGGGCCACGGACACTCGCACGCATCGTCGACGCCTCGGGACGTCGCCGTCGCGCGAACGCCGAAGCGGATCCTCTTGACGATCCTCGTTGTCATCGGAGTCACCACGATCGTCGGGCTTCTCCTCCTCTGGCCCTCCGGCGGGGCGCCGACCGGTTCCGCGTCCGCTGCGCGTCCGGGCCAGGGGACGACCTATCCGACCGGCGAGATCACCGCCATCACGCCCGGATGCAACGTGGCCTCGCCCACCGGCGATTCCGGGTCATCGGGCGGCGTCGGAGCCCCCGACGGATCCGGCAGTCCTGCAGACCCCTCGGTGGCATCCGGCTCCGCAGGCAGCGCGAGCGGGCCGGGAGCGGGCACTGCAACGGGGTCCGGCGCTTCGGCCTGTGCGATCGCGAAGGTCAAAGTCGATTCGGGCCCGCGAAAGGGCGACACCGTCACCATCATGCTGAACGGCCCGTTCGCCCATGCGGGGCTCCGCCCTGGCGACCGGCTCGAACTCATGGACGTCCAGCTCCCGTCGACCCCCGGCGTCGTGCAGCCGGGAGGAGTCGATCCCGGGATCTCGGCGTTCGGCGTCGTGCGGACGATCCCGCTGGCGGTGTGGGCGGGCCTGTTCGTCCTCGTCGTCGTGGCAGTCGGTCTTCTCCGCGGCCTGCTCGCGCTTATCGGGCTGGTGTTCAGCGGCGCGATGATCGTGATGTTCATGCTTCCCGCACTTCTGCACGCGGGACCGGCGATCCCCATCGCGCTCGTCGCGTCTTCCGCCATCCTCTACGTCGTCCTCTACCTCGCCCACGGCGTCTCGATGCGCACGAGTGCGGCTCTTGCCGGCACGCTGGCCGGGGTCGCCGTCACCGCACTGCTCGCGCAGCTCGCCGTGAGCACCACACGGCTCAGCGGCATCGACGAGAGCGCCGGATTCCTCGCCCCGATGGTGCCTCAGGTCGACTTCCAGGGGCTGCTCACGTGCGCGATCATCATCGCCGGGCTGGGCGTGCTCAACGACGTGACCATCACGCAGAGCTCTTCGGTCTGGGAGCTGCGCGCGGTCGCCCCCGAGCTGTCGCGTCGGCAGCTCTTCGTACGGGCCATGCGCATCGGACGCGACCACATCGCGTCCACGATCTACACCATCGTGTTCGCCTACGTCGGAGCGTCCTTGAGCGTCGTGCTCCTGCTCTACGTCTACAACCAGCCGATGCTGAACCTGCTGAGCCTCGAGGACATCGCGACCGAGATCGTCCGCACCCTGTGCAGCGGCATCGGGCTCGTGCTCGCCGTGCCGTTCACCACGGCCATCGCCGTGGCACTGGTCCCTCCGCGAGCAGCCTCCGCCAAGGGAGAGCCCGCGTCGGCGGAACTGCCCGAGGACGATGCCGCCAAGGTCGAGTGGCTGCGCACCCTCCGCACCGTGGAGAGCCCGCTCTTCCCCGTCGCGGACGCGAGGACAACCGGCGAGCGGGCCTAACCCTCCGACTCCCCCGTCGACACCCACGGCCGGGACGCGGCGCTCCGCACCACGACCCCCGGGAACGACTCCTCCCACTCGTGGGCGCCCGCCCCCACCTCGACCGCGAATCCTGACGGCAGCGAGACCTCGGCGGTCACGCCCTCGGGGATCGTCGCGACCACCCGCAGCCTCCCGCCCTCGACGCTCCATCCCGTCGCGATCCTGCCGTGACGCGAGTCCAGCGCGGTCTCGGCGGAGGTCAACCCCGTCTCGGGCGGCCGCGGTGCGATGCGGACGCGGGAGTGTCCTGGTGCGGCGGGCGCGAGGCCGGCGACCACGCGATGCAGCCACGTCCCGACGGCGCCGAACGCATAGTGGTTGAAGCTCGTCATCTCGCCGGGGTTGATCGTGCCGTCCGGCAGCATCGAGTCCCAGCGCTCCCACATCGTCGTCGCGCCCATCGTCACCGGATACAGCCATGAGGGGCACCGCTCCTGCAGCAGCAGCCGGTACGCGGTCTCGAGATGTCCCGTCTCCGACAGCGCCGTGAGGATGAACGGCGTCCCGGCGAATCCGGTCGTGATGACGTGCCCGGACTCTGCGACGAGCTCGGCCAGCCGATCCCCCGCAGCCGCGCGATCCGTCCCCTCCACCAGTCCGAACGCGATCGCGAGCGCGTACACGGTCGGCGCATCGCTGTGGATCCGTCCGTCACGCACCCAGTGCTCGGCGAAGGCGCCGCCGATGCGCGTGGCCAGCGCAGCGAACTCGGCCGCGTCGTCGTCGCGCCCGAGCACGAGCGCGGTATCCCGCGCGATCACGACGGAGCGATGGACGCACGCGGTCGCGACGACCGCCGGATCCGCCTTCGCCAGGTGCGGCGCGTCCGGCGGCGCGGTCGGATCCAGCCAGTCGCCGAGCTGGAAGCCGCCCTCCAGCAGATCCCGCGGAGACAGCGCGGCGGCGACACGGCGGACGTGCCCGGTCATCGACGCATACTGCTCCCCGAGCACCCCGGGATCCCCGTAGGCCTCGTACATCGCCCACGGCACCCAGCAGGCCGCATCGTTCCAGAGCGCGATGACGAGGCTCGACCCCATCGCCGCGGCCATCGCCCCGATCTCCTCGTATTTCAGGTTGTCCGGGACCACGATGGGGATCCGGCCGTCGGCGTGCTCCTGCTCGACGGCGAGATCCCGCAGCCAGTCCGCGAGGAACGCCTCCGTGTCGTAGAGGTAGACCGCGGTCTCCGCGAACGCGGCGAGGTCCCCCGTCCAGCCCAGCCGTTCATCGCGCTGGGGGCAGTCGGTGGGGACGTCGACGAAGTTGCCGCGCATCCCCCAGACGATGTTCTCGTGAAGGCGGTTGAGGAGGGGATGCGAACTGCGGAATGTGCCGGTGCGGGTCAGATCGGATCCGATCACGACCGCCCGCAGCGCCTCCGCGAGATCCTCATCGGCACCGGACCAGCCGGACACCTCCACGTACCGGAACCCGTGGAAGGTGAGCGTGGGTTCGAAGACGTCGTCGGCGCCGGACAGTACGAAGACATCGGTCGCGCGTGCGCGCCGCAGCGGCCGTGTGCCGAGCTCCTCCGCATCGAGCACCTCGGCGTGACGCAGGGTGATCTCCTGGCCCGCGGCGCCGCGCACCGACAGCCGGGTCCAGCCCACGAGGTTCTGGCCGAAGTCCGCGAGCAGCGCCCCTGCGGGCGAGCGCCAGACCCGGATCGGCGAGATCTCCTCCTGCCTGCGGACCGGCGGAGAGGTGTAGGCGGCGAGCCGCGCGGCGTCGAAAGGCACGATCCGCACTCCGCCCTCTCCCGGCATCGGCGCTGCCGCGAAACGATCGGCCGCGGAGATCCGCCGGTCGATCCGCTGCCCGTCGTAGAGGTCGTCGGCGGTCGTCTCCGTGGGCACCGAGGTCCAGGTCTCGTCGGTCCCGACGGTCTGCACATGGCCGTCCGCGAACCTGATCCGCAGTTCGACGAGCGCGGCGCGTTCCGAGCCGTGCACCTCCTTGCTGCCGTCCCATCCGAGGTGCCCGGCGTACCAGCCGGATCCGATGACCGCCTCGATCACCGCGCGCCCGCCCGCCCGCCCGGCGAGGACGGGAGTCGCATCCCACTGCGCGTATCGCAGCCGCCACTCGTAGCTGGTCCAGCCGGGCGTCAGCAGGTCCGTCGAGACGGGCGCGCCGTTCACCCGCACCTCGCAGACGCCGTGCGCGGTCGCGAGAACCTCCGCGGCGACCACCGGCCCATGATCCGGATCGAGAGCGAAGACCCGGCGGACGGCGGGGGCTCCGTCGATCGCCTGGTCCGGGGTGATCATGAGGGCGGTCGGTGGCGTGGTCACGGAGGAGTTCCTTCTCAGTCGGGGCCCGAAGCGTCGAGCGGGATGTGTCGGTGGGACCTGCTGGTCAGTGCTCGTCGATCCAGTGGACGATCCGGCGGATCCCGTCCTGCGCGGCGGGGGTCCCCGGCTGCGCCAGGTAGCCGTGGAAGGTGCCGGGCACCGTCTCGTAGCGCGTTTCGACGCCGGCCGCCTGCAGTGCGGCAGCGAACGCCGCCGACGACGCCCGCAGCTCATCGGACTCGGCGTCCATCACGAAGGTGGGCGGCAGGCGATCCAGCGGTCCGAGTGCCGGGAAGGCGACGGGATCCTCGTGATACCGGACCCCGGCCCAGTTGAGGTTGAGGAGGCTCACCATGCGCGGGGTGAAGCGGAACGGCGGCGGCGTGCGCTCGAGAGCGGTGATGAGATCCTCCGGGAGGGGAGGCAGATCGAAGTGCAGCAGCGGGTATGCGGCGACCAGGGTGGCCGGCGGCTGCTCGCCCGTCGCGAGGAGTCGTCGCACCACACCCGTGGCGAGGTTGGCGCCTGCACTCGCACCGCCCAGGTGCAGGCGCTCCGGCGTCGCGCCCAGGCGATCGGCGTGGGCGTGCACCCACTGCCAGGCGGCGAGCACGTCATCGGAGAGGACCGGGAACCCCGCGCGTCCGCGCGCCTTGCGGTAGTCGACGGATGCGACCGCGATTCCGCGCGCCGCGATCGACATCGCGACCGCATGCGCCTCCGGGGAGTCGAGCGTGCCGAACATCCAGGCGCCGCCGTGCACCCAGACGAAGCCCGCGCGGGGCTCCGCGTCACGCCGTCGGTACAGGCGCACCGGGATCTCCCCGCGTGGACCCGGTACCGCGATGTCTTCGGCGTCCACGGCCCCGAGCTCCGGGTCCAGGGCGATGAGCTCGGCGCTCGACGTGCTCTCATCCGGCATGAACCGGGCCGCGGTGCGCACCAGCATCCGTGCGAGCAGCTGATTCGCCGGGGTGGGGCGCAGCGGGGGCGGGAGCGCGCTCATCGCACCCGCCGGATCGGGAAGACGAGAAGCGCGGCGATCACGACGATCACGATCGCCACGATCCACAGGGCCGTGTAGCCGCCGGTCACGGCGACCACCACGCCCGCGAGCAGGGGGCCGAGCGCCTGCCCGAGGTTGCCGCCCAGCGTGCTCACCCCGAGATCGCGGGCGGCGGCGTCACGATCCGGCAGCAGGTCGATGAACATGGCCTGGTCGACCGTGAGGAACGTGCCGACCCCCACCCCGGCGACGACGCCCTGAATGAACAGGGCGGGCAGCGTCGGACTGAGCAGCGGGATGAACATGGACCCCGCGATCAGGAACGTCGAGCCGATGACGAACGGCTTGCGGCGTCCGACCCGATCCGACCACCATCCGGCGACGAGCAGCGCGACCACGGTGCCGGGGATCCCCGCCATCGCGAGCAACGGCGAGATCTGCGCGGCCTCGGCGGCCGACAGCCCCGGCCGGATGTAGCTCTGCAGCATGTAGATCCCGAACGCGCCGGACACGCCACCGCCGAACAACAGCGCGACCTTGGCGATCCACAGCCATCGGAAGTCGCGATCCCTGAGGGCGACGGTGAACGAGACGAGCACCTGCTTCGGAGTCATCGGCGGTACGACGAGGTTCCGCGAGGATCGATCCCGCGCGAGCAGCACGAAGAGCACCGTGAACACGATCACGGCGACGACGAAGGGGAAGTAGGCATCGAGGCCGATGACCGCGAACAGCGCCCCGGCGACGATCGAGCCGATCGCCCCGCCGATGAGCGAGGAGAAACCGGACAGCGCCGACATCGACCCGCGCTGCGCGGGCGGCACTCGGTCGGCCACGGTCGCGTTCAGCGGTCCGGACGCCAGATTGAGTCCCAGCTGGGCGACGGAGTAGGTCACGAGAAGCAGCCCGATCGTGGGCGAGAACCGCATCGCCACGAGGAGGGCGGCCCCGATCACGGCCCCCGCGACGATCCAGGGCGCGCGCCGTCCCCAGCGCGAGCGCGTGCGATCCGAGAGGATCCCGGCGATGGGCTGGATGAGCATCGTCAGGATCGACGAGACGACGGCGATCGACGACAGGCCCAGCGCCCGTGCGGCCTCGAACTCCGCGAGAAGACCGAGCAGACGGTTCTGATCCGCGGTCGGGACCGTGCTGCCTGCGTCGACCGCGTACTTGAGGGCCGTGAGGGACTGCAGGTCAGCGCCCGCGTCCGCACCGGTGAAGAAGTGCCCGAACTCGATCTGCTGCACGTGCAGCGGCAGCAGGATGCCGCCCACCGCACCCCAGATCGCCGCGATCGACAGACCTGCCATCAGATAGCTCGCGCGGTACCGGCGGAAGTGCGCCCCGCGCCGGTACAACGCCGAGGTCCCCGGCGCGGGAGCGGGTTCAGGCGTGTCCGGGTTGCCGGGGACGAGCGTCGGGTCGGCGTTGACCATGGTGGCTCCAGGGGATCGAGCGAGCCCGATCGGCTCGACTGGCGACGACACTAACAGACAACCATCCAGCTGGGTGGTTTTTCTTCCGCGACGCGGATCCGCTGGGGTAGCCTCGAACCCGTGACCACCGATCCCTCCCCCGCACCGCGGCGCTATCCCAAGGGCGAGGCGCGTCGCACGGCGATCCTGGAGGCGGCCCTCGAGGTGTTCGCGACCGCCGGCTACCGCACCGGTGGATTGCGCGAGGTCGCCGCGAAAGCGGGGCTCACGCACGCCGGAGTGCGGCACTACTTCCCGACCAAGCTCGACCTCCTGCACGCCGTGCTGGAATGGCGGGACGAGCAGGCGATCCGCCGGATGTCCTCCTCGGAGGATCCCCTCGAGGTGCTGAGGCAGTGGATCGAGGCGGCCCGCTACAACCAGGGCGCCCAGCGGATGGTGGAGCTCCAGGTGACGCTCGCGGCCGAGGCCACCTCCGCCGACCATCCGCTGCACGAGTACCTGCGGGAGCGCTACGGCTTCGCCGTCGCCTTCCTCCGCGACACGTTCACGGCGCTGCAGACGCGCGGCGACCTGGTCGCCGGCGCGGATCCGGAGTCCGCTGCGCGCACGCTCATCGCCCTGACGGACGGCGTCCAGACCCAGTGGCTGCTGAACCGCGACGGCGTCGACATGGTCGCGCTGGTGCGCGAGGAGATCCAGCGTTTTCTGGTGGTCGAGATCTGACGTTCGCGCCGTGGCTCCCCTGATCACCTCCGTCCGCGGTGCGCGTGCGGGACCGCCTCAGGCGCGGACCAGCAGGGCCCCGGGACGGATGCCGGCCGTGAACGAGCGCACCTGACCGCGCTCCTCCCCGTCGATCTGGAAGGGCTGCGGGCGGCCCAGCTCGACGTCCACACGGCGCGCCGACGCATGCCGCACCACATCCGTGCTCCTCGTCTCGCCGCCCAGGAGCCGTCGCAGGCCGTTGTCCCACACCACGGTGCGGACCGTCTCGAACCAGTCCACGACGCCGTCCGCGCTGATGAGCAGCAGATCCAGCAGGCCATCGTCCGGCACGGCATCGGGCAGCAGCGTGATCCCGCCCTGGATCGTGCCGCAGTTGCCGATCATGAGGGTGTGGATGCGCGCACGATCGCGGGGCTCGTCGTCGATGCTCAGCTCGACCGGCACGAGCTCGGTGCCCGCCGCCGCCGCTCCGAGCGCCTTCACGTAGGCGAGCCAGCCCGCCTTCGCCTTGAGCTCCTCATCGGTCTCCTCGAGCATGCGCGCATCGAGGCCGAGACCGGCCATCACGACGAACAGGTGCTCCCCCTGGGCGTCGCCGTCGGTCACCTCGATCGTGCCCACGTCGATGCGCCGGGATTCGGCGGAGAGGGCGTGCGCGACCGCATCGGACGTCCCCGTCAGCGGCACCCCGAGATTCCGCGCGAGCAGATTGCCCGTGCCGTGCGGCAGGATCCCGAGCGCGACCTCGGTGCCGGCCAGCACCCCCGCGACCGCACGCACCGTCCCGTCTCCCCCTGCGGCGAAGACGAGCGCGCACCCGGCATCGATCGCCTCCTCCGCCATCGCCCGGCCCGGGTCGTCCTCCGTGGTGTCGAACACCCGGACGTCGGCATCGGGAAGGCGCTCCAGGATCGCCGCGCGCACCTCCTCCTCCGACTCGAGCTTCACAGGATTGCGGACCACGCCGATGATCGTCATGAGTCCATCCTCTCTGCGCCGCCGTGGGAACGCGGCGCACAGCGCCCGTCAGCCGTAGAACAGCGTCTCGAACACCTTCCTGGCGCGGCGCGTGACCCGCAGGTACTCCTCTTCCACGGCTGCCGCGGAGCGATCGGGATAGCCGAGGATCCTTCCCACGCCGTCGAGTTCGCGCGGGTCGGCCGGGAGCACGTCCTTCGTCTGCCCGGTGAGCAGCGTCATCGCCGACCGGAGCCGGCTGGACAGCCGCCACGCCTCGCGCAGGAGCTCGCCGGAGTCCGCGGGCACGAACCCCGACGCCACGGCGACGTCCAGTGCCTCGAGCGTCGACGTGGTGCGCAGCGCCGGCACCGCATGCGCGTGCTGCAGCTGCACGATCTGGATCAGCCACTCCACGTCGCTGAGCGTGCCGGGGCCGAGCTTGAGGTGGCGGCGCGGATCGACGCCCTGCGGCAGCCGCTCCCCCTCGACCCTGGCCTTGATGCGCTTGATCTCCCGCACCGAGGCCAGATCCAGCGACTCCGGGTAGCGCACGCCGTCGGCGAGTACGAGGAAGCGCTCGATGAGCTTGTGGCTGCCCGCGACGCCTCTCGCGCGCAGCAGCGCCTGCGCCTCCCAGGACAGCGACCAGCGCTGGTAGTACGCCGCATAGGCGTCGAGCGTGCGCACGAGGGGGCCGTTGCGTCCCTCGGGGCGGAGGTCGGCGTCGAGGTCGAGCGGCAGGCGATGGTCCGTGAGGTGCTCACGGAGCCCCGCCACGATGCGCGTCGCCAGCTGCTGCGCGCGCTGAGGCTCGACGCCGTTCGGGTCGTACACGAAGAGCACATCCGCGTCGGAGCCGAACCCGAGCTCCGCACCGCCGAAGCGCCCCATCCCGATGACCGAGAAGTCCAGGGCGTCGTCCTCCTCCGGCACGACCTCGCGGCGCACGGCCCGCAGCGCGGCCTGGATCGTGGCATCCGTGATCCCGGTGAGCGCCAGGGCGACATCGTCGATCGTGAGCACATCCAGCACCGCGCCCATCGCGGTGCGCAGCAGCTCGCGCCGCCGCAGTGCGCGCACCGAGCGCATCGCGTCGAGGATCGTGTCGTGCCGCGTCTGGATCGCCCTGGCCTCCTCGTCGAGGGCCGGCCGGGGCCGGGGACGCAGCTGCTCCGTGCTCTCCAGCCACGCGACGGACTCCGGGATCCACTCCATCAGCTCGCCGACGTAGCGCGAGGAGGACAGCACGCGGGTGAGCCGCTCCGCGGCGCCCGAGGAGTCTCGCAGCATCCGCAGGAACCACGGGGTGTCGCCGAGGCGCTCGCTGATGCGGCGGAATGCGATCAGGCCGTAGTCGGGGTCCGTGCCGTCGGCGAACCAGCGCACCATGATCGGCATCAGGTGCTTCTGGATCGTCGCCTTGCGGCTGAGACCCGTGGTGAGTGCGCCGATGTGGCGGAGCGCCCCCGCGGGGTCGCGGAAGCCGATCGCCGCGAGACGGTCGTGCGCCTGGTCGGCGGAGAGCGTGCGCTCCTCCTCGGGCAGCGAGGCCACGGCGCTCAGCAGCGGACGGTAGAACAGACGGGTGTGCAGGTCGCGCACCTCGCGGCGCACGTCCTCCCATACCCCGCGGATGCCTTCCGCGGTCTCCGCGAGACCCGTGGCGCGCCCGAGCACCCGCAGCGCCTCCTCCTCGCGCGGCACGAGGTGCGTCCGCTGCATCTCGCGCAGCTGCAGGCGGTGCTCGATGAGCCGGAGCACCCGGTAGTCGTGCGCGAACAGCCCCGCCTCGGCGCGCCCGATATACCCTCCGGCGACCAGCGCGTCGAGCGATTCCAGCGTTCCCCTGGTGCGGATGTCCGGATCCGTGAGTCCGTGCACGAGCTGCAGCAGCTGCACGGTGAACTCGATGTCGCGCAAGCCGCCCGGGCCCAGCTTCAGCTGATACGGCACGTCCTCGGGCGCGATGTGCTCGGTGACGCGCTCGCGCATCCTCTGCACGCTCCCGACGAAGTCCTCCCGCGCCGCGCTCGACCAGACCTTGGGCTGCACGGCGCTCACGTAGGCCTCGCCCAGCTCAGGATCGCCGGCGATCGCGCGCGCCTTGAGAAGCGCCTGGAACTCCCAGCTCTTCGCCCAGCGGTCGTAGTAGGCGATGTGCGATCCCAGCGAGCGCACCAGGGCCCCCTGCTTGCCCTCGGGACGCAGCGCGGCGTCGACCTCCCAGAGCGGAGGCTCCGCCTCGATCCCGGCGAGGGCCTGCATGGTCTCGCGGGCGAGCCGGGTGGCGATGTCGATCGCGCGCGATTCCGACAACCGGTCCTCGTCCGCGGTACCGGCGACGTAGATGACGTCCACATCGCTCACGTAGTTGAGCTCGCGCGCACCCGTCTTGCCCATCCCGATGATCGCGAGCCGCGTCAGGGCCACGTCGCCCCGTACGTCGGCGGAGCCGTCGGCGACCGCCGTGCGGGCGATCGCGAGCCCCGCCTCCAGCGCCGCCGATGCGGCGTCCGCGAGTGCCGCCGAGACGGCGCCCACGGCCTCGACCGGATCCGCCGCAGCGAGGTCCCAGGCCGCGATTCCGGCGACCGCCCGCCGGTACGCGACACGCAGGCGCACCCGGGCCGCGGCGTCGCCGGCCGCGGCGAAGCCGTCCGCGGAGCCCACGGCCGCCAGCAGCGTCGCACGGAGCCGCTCCGCGCTCGGCAGCCCCGCACGCTCCTCGCGCAGCAGTGCGAGCTCCTCCGGTCGGCGCTCGAAGAACCGGCCGAGTCCCGGCGAGGCGCCGAAGACCGCCCAGGCGCGCAGGCGCGCCGCCTCGTCGGACAGCGCGGCGGTCATGGCGGAAGGATCACGGCGCGCGACCCGGATGAGCCCCGCCAGTGCCTCGTCGGGATCCGCGCTGCGCAGCGACGTGATCAGCGCCGAGGGTGCGAGGCCGGTGATCTCTCCGAGCTCACTCAGCCCCGCGGACGCCGCGGACAGCCCCACGAAGCCGAGCCGCGCGAGCGCGGACAGCGAGAGAGAGTCGTCGAACCGGGGCACCGCGGTACCCGATCAGAGCAGTTCGAGGTTGCTCTTGAGCTCGAACGGCGTGACCTGACCGCGGTACGCCTCCCACTCCTTGCGCTTGTTCAGCAGCACGTAGGTGAAGACCTGTTCGCCGAGGGTCTCCGCCACGAGCTCCGAGTCCTCCATGAGCTCGAGCGCGTGGTCGAGGCTGGCCGGCAGCGGCGCGTAGCCGAGCGCGCGGCGCTCGGCGTCGCTCAGCGACCAGACGTTGTCCTCGGCCTCGGGCGGCAGCTCGTAGCCCTCCTCGATGCCCTTGAGCCCCGCGGCGAGCATCAGCGCGTACGCGAGGTAGGGGTTGGCGGCCGAATCCAGCGCACGGTACTCGATGCGCGTGGACTGGCCCTTGTTCGGCTTGTACATCGGCACGCGGATGAGCGCGGAGCGGTTGGCGTGACCCCAGGTCACGAAGCTCGGCGCCTCGTCCCCGCCCCAGAGCCGCTTGTACGAGTTCACGAACTGGTTCGTCACGGCCGCGATCTCGTTGGCGTGCCGCAGGAGCCCGGCGATGAACTGGCGCCCCGTACGGGAGAGCTGGTACCTCGCGCCCTCCTCGTAGAACGCGTTCAGGTCGCCCTCGAAGAGCGACAGGTGCGTGTGCATGCCGCTGCCCGGGTGGTTGTTGAGCGGCTTCGGCATGAACGTCGCATAGACGCCCTGCTCGATCGCCACCTCCTTGACCACGGTGCGGAAGGTCATGATGTTGTCGGCCGTGGTGAGCGCATCCGCGTAACGCAGGTCGATCTCGTTCTGACCGGGACCGCCCTCATGATGGCTGTACTCGACCGAGATCCCGAGGTCCTCCAGCATCCGCACGGCGCTGCGGCGGAAATCGTGCGCCGTTCCGCCCGGCACGTTGTCGAAGTAGCCCGCGGAGTCCGCCGGGACGGGCCCCTCCGGTCCGAACTGCGACGACTTCAGCAGGTAGAACTCGATCTCCGGGTGCGTGTAGAACGTGAATCCGGCGTCGGCCGCCTTGGCGAGCGTGCGCTTGAGCACGTGCCGCGGGTCGGCGACGGCGGGACGTCCGTCCGGGGTCGTCAGGTCGCAGAACATCCGCGCAGTCGGATCGATCTCTCCGCGCCACGGCAGGATCTGGAACGTCGTCGGATCCGGCTGCGCGAGCAGATCGGATTCGAAGGTGCGCGTGAGCCCCTCGATCGCGGAGCCGTCGAACCCGATGCCCTCCGCGAACGCGCCCTCGACCTCGGCCGGCGCGATCGCGACGGACTTCAGGGTGCCGATCACGTCGGTGAACCAGAGCCGGATGAACTTGACGCCGCGCTCCTCGATGGTGCGCAGCACGAAGTCGCGCTGCTTGTCCATCCCGCTCATCGAGCGCCGTCCGCGCCCCAGTTGTCCTCGGCCGCGTCCTCGTCGGCCCACGCCTTGGCGCGCTCCTGGAGCACCTCCGGGGCGCGAGCAGCCTCCTCAGCGGTGTCGAACGGGCCGATCCGGTCGATCGACGGCGATTCCAGACCGTACTCGACCTCGCCGGTGCTGCTGTTGAACCAGTACTTGTTCTCGCCGGACATCGCTGCTCCTCCTGGGCCTTTGTCACGATCCTACTGGCGCGCCCGCGTCTCGCTAGGCTGTTGCTCATGGCAAAAGCGATCGGCGTGGACATCGGCGGAACCGGCATCAAGGCCGGCATCGTCGACCTCGAGCACGGAACCCTCGAATCGGACCGCATCCGGGTCCCCACCCCGAAGGGCGCGGCGCCTGCCGACGTCCTCGCCGCCGTCAAGGAGGTGCTCACGACGCTGGGAGTGCAGGACTCCACCCTGCCCCTGGGCGTGGCCTTCCCGGCGATCGTGAAGTACGGCAAGACGCTGTCCGCCGCGAACATCTCGAAGGAGTGGATCGGCTTCGAGGCCGAGCAGTTCTTCGAGGACGGCCTGGGCCGCCAGATCCACTTCGTGAACGACGCGGACGCCGCCGGCGTCGCGGAGAGCCGCCACGGCGCGGCGCGCGACGCCCGCGGACTCACGATCCTCGCGACGCTGGGCACCGGCATCGGCTCCGCCTTCCTCTACGACGGCGTGCTCGTGCCGAACACCGAGCTCGGCCACCTGAATTTCCGCGGCGAGTCGATCGAGAAGTGGGCGGCGTACTCCGCCATGGAGCGCGACGAGCTGAGCTGGGAGGACTGGTCGGCACGACTGCAGGACTTCTTCTCGCACGTCGAGTTCCTGTTCAGCCCCGACCTGTTCGTGGTCGGCGGCGGCGTCTCCAAGCACCCGGAGAAGTTCATCCCGCTGCTGGACCTGAAGACGCCGATCGTCGCCGCGATCCACCGCAACTCGTCCGGCATCATCGGCGCGGCCTCGCTCGCGGGCGACTGAGCCCCCCTCACGCCGAGAGGCCCGGATCCGCGATCGCGGATCCGGGCCTTCTTCGTGAGAGGAACGGGCCGGCCTGTACGCCGGGTTCTGTGCCGGGGCCCCTCTCGGGGCATCCCTTCGACGGTCATCTCTCTCGGCGACGCGTTGCCGCGCCGCTCCAGCGGCCTACCCGGGGACTCGGCGAGCCGCGTCATCATCCCCTGTCTGGCCTTGCTCCGGGCGAGGTTTACCTGGCGGGCCGTGTCACCACGGCCCCCGGTGGTCTCTTACACCACCCTTTCACCCTTACCCCTTGCGGGGCGGTCTTCTCTCTGTGGCACTGTCTCGCGGATTGCTCCGGGTGGGTGTTACCCACCGCCCTGCCCTGCGGAGCCCGGACGTTCCTCGGTGCGGTCTCCCGCCACGCGACCGTCCAGCCGACCCGTTCGACTCCAGTCTACGAGTCCTTGCCCGCGTCCTCCGCGATCCGCAGGTCGAGCGGGATGTCGATCTCGAATCCGGGGAACAGTCGACGCGTCGCCGCTTCGGCCGCGTCCTGCACCGCGCGCGCGGCCTCCTCGGCCTGATCGAGCGGCACGTGCACGATCACCTCGTCGTGCAGGAAGAAGGCCAGGTGGGCACGCCGCGCGAAGACGGGCCCGGAGCGCGGCACGGGGTCGCGAGCCTCGGGGAACGCCGAGAGCCGGTGCCGGATCTCGGCCAGCCACAGCAGCGACCACTCCGCCGCGGTGCCCTGCACGACGAAATTGCGCGTGAACCGGCCACGATCCCTGGCCCTGCTCCGGGCCACCCGCTCGTCGGAGCCGTCCGCGTCCGGATCGCTCGCGCGCGCCTGCGCGGCCGCCCACATCGCGTCCGGGCGGGGCGAGCTCCGGCCGAGGAGTGTCGAGACGACACCGCCGTCTTCCCCGGTCTTCGCCGCCGCGTCCACAAGCGCCATCGCGCGCGGGAAGACGCTCCGCAGCCTCGGGCCGAGCCTCCCGCTCGGGCCGGTCGTGGCGCCGTACATCGCACCCAGGACGGCGTACTTCGCCTCCTGCCTCGTCTGCACCGCGCCGGAGCGCACCACGCCCTCGTAGAGGTCGGCTCCTCTCGCCGCCGCGGCCATCGCCCGATCCTTCGACATCGCCGCGAGCACACGCGGCTCCAGCTGCGCCACGTCGGCGCAGACGAGGGTCCAGCCGTCGTCCGCGCGCACCGCCGGGCGCAGACTCCGCGGGATCTGCAGCGCGCCCCCTCCGCTCGACGCCCAGCGGCCGGTGACCACGCCGCCGGTGAGGTAGATCGGGCGGAAGCGCTCCTCATGCACCCACTCCGCCAGCCAGGACCAGCCGTTGGCCGAGTAGAGGCGGGCGAGCTTCTTGTACGCCAGGAGCGGTTCGACCACGGGGTGCTCGATCTCGCCGAGCTCCCAGCGCGAGGTGGAGTCGACGAGGATCCCCGCCCGGCGCAGCGACTTCAGCAGTCGCGGCGGGCTGTCGGGGTTGACCGTGGCGTCTTCGAGGGATTCGCCGATCGCGACCGCGAGCTCGGCCATCCGGATCGGCCGCGCGCCGGTCGCCGGGCGCGGTCCGAGCGCGTCGACGAGCAGCCGCTCGTGCACCGCGGTGCTCCATGGCAGGCCCGCGGCCGTCATCTCCTCCGCGATGAGCGCACCCGTGGACTCGGCCGCGCACAGCAGCGCGAGGCGACCGTCCGCAGCCCGGCGCAGGGCGGCCCGCTGGCGGGCGTACTCGGCGAGCATCTCGTCGATCTCCGCCGAGGCGTCGCCGGAGTCCTGCGGCGACACCTCGTGCAGGTCGAACAGTGCGGGGGTCGCGATGGTCGTCGCGAGCGGATCCGCCCTGACCCAGCGCGTCGAGGACGGGATCGGGTCTGCGAGGCTCGTCGTGTCCCTGAGGATCGCGTGGCAGAGCAGCAGGTCGTGGGCGCGGCGGATCCTGATCCCCGCGGCGAGCAGCGGCGGGTACACCTCGCGGAGATGCCGGACGATCCAGCGCGGGCTCGCACCCCCCTCGAGGCGGGCGACCTCGATCGGCAGCTCGGACGCGGCGATCTCGTGCCTGCTCTGCTCGGCCCCCTCCACGTCGAACAGCACGAGCGACCACGAGTCGGGCCGGGCCGACCGCCCCAGCACGATCTCGTGCGGAGGGGCCGATTCGATCATGTCTTCGAATCTACGCCCTCTTCGACCCCCGCCACGGCATCCACGTCGCGTCCCCGCGGATCCGCCGGTGTGTCGTCATGTATCGACCACCGGGCGCTCCGCTCCCGGGACGGTTAGCGTGGAGTCACCGGAGAGGAGTCCCCCATGTCCGATGCATCCCCCTTCATCGCCCACAACGGCTTCGCCCTGCCCACGCAAGGTCTCGGCACCTACGGTTTCCGCGGAGAGGCCGGTGCGGACGCGGTCCGCAGCGGGATCGAGAGCGGATACCGGCTCATCGACTCCGCCTTCAACTACGAGAACGAGGGCGCGGTCGGCTGGGGCATCTCCGGCGCCGCCGTGGACCGCGCGGAGCTCATCGTGACCTCGAAGCTCGCCGGGCGCCACCACGCGCGGGAGAAGGCGCTCGACGCGATCGAGGAGAGCCGGTTCCGGCTCGGCGTCGACGCGATCGACCTGTTCCTCATCCACTGGCCGCTGCCGCGCGTGGATTCCTACATCGAGGCGTGGCAGGCCCTCATCGAGGCTCGCGAGCGCGGGCTCGTGCGCCAGATCGGCGTGTCGAACTTCCTGCCGGAGCACCTCGAGCGCATCGAGGATGCGACGGGCGTGCGGCCCGTCGTGAACCAGATCGAACTGCACCCGCGGTTCCCCCAGGAGGAAGCGCTCGAGTACCACCGCGCTCAGGGGATCCTCACGGAGGCGTGGAGCCCTCTCGGCCGTGCCGGCGACGTGCTCGATACCCCTGCGATCACCCGCGTCGCCGCCGCCCATGGCATCACGCCGGCCCAGGCCGTGCTGGCCTGGCACGCGGGTCGCGGCGTGGTGGCGATCCCGAAGGCGGCGTCCCCCGAGCATCAGGCACTGAACCTCGCGGCCGCCCAGGTGCGGCTCAGCGCGGATGAGATCGCCGAGATCACCGCACTCGGCGCCCCGGACGGGCGTCTCTGGGGCGCGGATCCCGCCACCCACGAGGAGTTCTGAGGCGCGTCGGCGCGCTCAGTCCGCCAGCGTGGCGCTCCCCAGCCCTGATTCCTCGGTGCGGATCAGGATGCAGCCGCATTCGGGGCAGGAGACGACCTCGTCGTCGGCGGCCTGGCGGATCGTGTTCAGATCGGTGCCGGAGAGCACCATGCGGCACCCCTCGCACGTGGCGCGTCGCAGCAGGGCCGCGCCCGCCGTGCGACCGACACGGCGCTGGTACTCGGCCATGAGCGAGGGTGAGACGGAATCCACGAGCGCCACGCGATCCCGGGCGAGCTGCTCGCCCTCCGTCGTCGCCGTGGCGATGAGCGCCTTGGCCTCCGCCGTCAGCCGCGTGCCCTCCGCCACCGTCTCGTCGATCAGCGCCTGCTGGGCCGAGACGGCGGCCTCCGCATCCTCGAGGCGCCCCATGAGCTCGAGCTCCGCGTCCTCGAGATCGCTGATCCGACGCCCGAGGCTCGCGATCTCCTGCTCGAGCGCGACCGCATCCTTCGGGTTCTGCGTCGCGGCGAGCCGCGCGGCGTCCCGGTCGCGGCGCTGCGCCGCGAGGGCCACATCCGACTCCAAACGCTTGAGCTCCGCCTGCACGTCGTCGCGCTGCCCGGACAGCCCGGTCAGCTCGCGCAGCTGGCCCTGCCGCTGGGCGGCGAGCTCGTTGATCCGCTCCCCCTGGACCGGGTGGGTCCGCGCGTAGTCGGCCTGCACGATGCGGCGGTCGATGTCGGCGATGTCGAGGAGCACGATCTGGTGCGCGGGGTTGGCTTTCACGCCCTCAAACCTACGCCAGACGGGCATCCCGCCGCGCGCGCATGCGCGTCAGGACACCTCGCCGTCGACGTAGAACCAGTTCCCGTCCTCGCGCAAGAAGCGGCTGCGCTCGTGCAGCACCCCGCGTCCGCTCGCATCCCGGTGGATCGCCTCGAACTCCACGACGCCCTCCGCGTCGAACGGCCCGCCGGCGGACTTCGCGAGGATGTCGAGGCGCAGCCACCGCACGTCCGGATCGAGTTCGATGCTGGCCGGGCGGGTGGACGGATGCCACGAGCGCCGCAGGTACGCGGTGTCCCCGATCGCGAAAGCCGTGTACCGCGAGCGCATGAGACGCTCCGCGGTCGGCGCAGGGCGTCCCGCGAGGATCGGCCCGCAGCAGGCGCCGAAGACATCGCCGCTGCCGCACGGGCATCGCTGCGTGCTCTGCTCGGCGCTCGCTCCCTCATTCATCCTCTTCAGCCTATTCGCACCGGACGCACCCCTCGGGAATACCCCTAGGGGGTATAAGGTTGTGGCCATCATGGACGAGAGAACGCAGCACGGCGACCACCCCGCGGACCGGATCGCGATGCACGATCACGCCGCGGAGCACGAACTGCACACCGAGGCGTCGGAGCACGCCGATCACGCGAGCCACGCGGATCACGCGGATCACGCGAGCCATGCGGATCACGCGGGATCGCATGACCACGGCGGCCACGGGGGCCATGCCGGTCACGGCGACCACGTCGCCCGCTTCCGCCGCCTGTTCTGGATCATGCTGGTGCTGGCGGTGCCGGTCGTCGCCTTCTCCCCCATGTTCGCGATGCTCGTCGGATACCACGTGCCCGAGGTCCTCGCCCTGCAGGCGATCCCGCCGGTGATCGGCACGGTGCTGTACGTCTGGGGCGGGCAGCCGTTCCTGACCGGCGCGATCTCCGAGATCCGCGGGCGCCGACCCGGGATGATGCTGCTCATCGCACTCGCGATCACCGTCGCCTTCCTCGCCTCATGGGGCGCGACACTCGGACTCCTCGACCACGAGCTCGATTTCTGGTGGGAGCTCGCCCTCCTCATCGTGATCATGCTTCTCGGGCACTGGATCGAGATGCGCTCTCTCGCGCAGACGACCTCGGCCCTCGATTCGCTCGCCGCGCTCCTGCCCGATCAGGCGGAGCGCGTGAACGGCGACGACGTCGAACTCGTCTCCCCCGCAGAGCTGCGCGTCGGGGATGTGGTGCTGATCCGCCCCGGAGGCCGGGTGCCGGCCGACGCGATGGTCGTGGAGGGCTCCGCGAACCTCGACGAGTCGATGATCACCGGCGAGTCCCGTGCGGTGCCGCGCACGACCGGCGATCAGGTGGTCGCGGGGACGATCGCGACCGACTCCGCGCTGCGAGCAAGGGTGACCGCGGTCGGCGACGACACGGCCCTGGCGGGGATCGGGCGCCTGGTCGCCGAGGCGCAGTCCTCGTCCTCCCGTGCCCAGCGCCTCGCGGACCGCGCGGCGGGGTGGCTGTTCTGGTTCGCCCTCATCGCCGGAATCGTCACGGCCGTGGTGTGGACGGCCGTCGGGCTGCCCGATGCCGCGGTCGTCCGGGTCATCACCGTCCTCGTGATCGCCTGCCCGCACGCCCTGGGCCTCGCGATCCCGCTCGTGGTCTCGATCGCCACCGAGCGCGCGGCGCGCGGCGGCATCCTCGTGAAGGACAGGATGGCCCTGGAGCGGATGCGCCAGGTCGACGCCGTGCTCTTCGACAAGACCGGAACCCTGACCGAGGGCGCGCCCGCGGTGACCGGCATCGCGGTGGCCGCCGGATTCACGGAGGACGAGGTGCTGGGCCTGGCCGCCGCGGCGGAGTCCGACTCCGAGCACCCGCTCGCGGCCGCGATCCGCACGGCCGCCGAGAGCCGCGCCCTCCCTCGCGTCACCGTGTCGGCGTTCCGGTCAGAACCGGCACTCGGCGTGCGCGCCGTCGTCGACGGCCGCACGGTCGAGGTCGGCGGACCCGCGCTGCTCCGCCAGGCGGACGCAGCGGAGCTGTCCGAGGCCGCCGGATGGCGTGCGGAGGGCGCGATCATCCTGCATGTGCTCGTGGACGGCCGTGTGGCCGGCGCGCTGCGGCTCGCCGACGCGATCCGGGAGGAGTCCCGCGCCGCGGTGCGCGCCCTGCAGCAGCGCGGCGTCGACGTGGTGATGATCACCGGGGACGCCGAAGCGGTGGCGGCCTCCGTGGCCGCGGAGCTCGGCATCGAGCGGTTCTTCGCCGGGGTGCGCCCCGAGGACAAGTCGGCGCGCGTCGCCGAGCTGCAGTCCGAGGGACGCACGGTCGCGATGGTGGGCGACGGTGTGAACGATGCGCCGGCGCTCGCGCGGGCAGATGTGGGGATCGCGATCGGCGCCGGAACCGACGTCGCCATCGGATCCGCCGGGGTCGTCCTGGCGAGCTCCGATCCGCGCTCCGTCGTCGCGACGATCGAGCTGTCCCGGGCCGCGTACCGCAAGATGCGGCAGAACCTGTGGTGGGCCGCCGGCTACAACCTGGCGGCCGTCCCGCTCGCCGCGGGTGTACTCGCCCCGATCGGCTTCCTGCTGCCGATGTCGGTCGGCGCCATCCTGATGTCGGTGTCCACCGTGGTCGTCGCGCTCAACGCGCAGCTGCTGCGCCGACTCGACCTGCGGCCCGAGAGCGTCGCCGCGGCGCCCGAGAGCCGCTCCCGCTGACGCCCTGACGTCCGGACCGGGTCGGGCTCAGAGTCCGATCCGGTCCAGGGCTGCCGCCAGGCGGTCGACCGTGCCGTCCACGTCGGCGAGCTTGTCCAGACCGAATAGTCCGATCCGGAAGGTCGAGAACGAGTCCGGCTCGCCGCAGTGCAGCGGCACCCCGGCCGCGATCTGCAGCCCTTGCTCGCGGAAGAGCGCGCCCGTCCTCAGGTCGGGGTCCGTGGTGTGCACGACCGCGACGCTCGGCGAGGCGAAGCCGTCGGCGGCGACCGAGGGCAGGCCGCGCTCGGCCAGCAGGGCGCGCACGCGGGTGCCGAGATCCCACTGCGCGGCGCGCAGCACGTCGAACCCGCGCTCGCGCGTCTCGGTCATCGCCACGGCATTGCGCGCGAGCGTATCGGTCGGCATCGTCGCGTGGTACGGAGCACGCCCCGCCACGTACTCCTCCGAGATCCACAGCCACCGCGCGAGATCGATCGCGAAGCTCGACGAGGTGCGCGAGGTCACGGCCTCGCGGCCCGCGTCGCGCAGCATGACGTACCCGGCGCCCGGGGATCCGCTCCAGCCCTTCTGCGGGGCGCTCAGCAGCACGTCCACGCCGAGGGCCTCCATGTCGACCCAGAGTGCGCCCGAGGCGATCGAGTCGAGCACGAGCAGTCCGCCGACCTCATGCACGGCGTCGGCCAGCGCGCGCACGTACCCGTCCGGCAGCAGGATGCCCGCCGCGGTCTCCACGTGCGGTGCGAAGACCACCTCGCTGCGCTGCGCGCGGATGGCCGCGACCACCTCCTCGATCGGCGCGGGCGCCCACGCGGACTGCGGATCGTCCGACGCGGCGCGGGCCGTGCACACGACGGTGTTCTGGGCGATGCCGCCGGTGTCGAGGATCTGCGACCAGCGGTAGGAGAACAGTCCGTTGCGGACGATGAGGCAGCGTCGTCCCGTCGCGAGCTGCCGGGCGACGGCCTCCATCGCGTACGTGCCGCCGCCGGGGACGATCGCGGTCGTCGTCGCCCGGTAGGCGGCGCGCAGATCGGCCTGGACGCTCTGCATCACGGACACGAAGCGCGCGGACATGTGGTTCAGGGAGCGGTCCGTGAAGACCACCGAGTACTCCAGCAGGCCGTCGGGATCGACATCGTCGTGCGGAAGGTTCATGGCCCCACCCTGGCACAGGTGCGCCCAGAGAGACTCGAACTCCCGACTCCCTCGGTGTAAGCGAGGTGCTCTAACCAACTGAGCTATGGGCGCGCATCACCCAGCCTAGCCGCCGGCCGGCATCCTCCGCCCCGTTCGCCGTCCGTTGCTGATCACACCCTCCTCATTTCCGGTCATCCGCCTTCCACAGCGGATGACCGGCTCGAGCGCTCGGGCAGGATCACTGCGGGGATGACGACCTGTCATGAGCAAGAGAACACCCGGGAGGGGACCCGATGAACGAGAACCAGATGAACGCGGCGCCCGTGCGCGCCGCCAAGGGGCACAGCCGCCGCACGATCGTGAAGGGGGTGGCATGGTCGCTGCCCGTCATCGCGACCGCGGTCGCCGTCCCCGCTCATGCGGCGTCCTTGCCGCAGCAGACCGCCTGCGCAACCGACAGCACCGTGACCTGGACCTACACGGACGCACCCGTGACGCCGCCCGCGAGCTCGGACCCGCACCCCACCTACGGCGCGCCTTACCTGCAGTACCACTACCCGACGGGTACCCAGCCCACCGTGACCGCGACATTCCGCGTCGTCAACGCGGGCCCCCTCGCCGCCCCGATCGCGGGCATACAGGTGCGCACGGTCGGCACCAACAGCGCCAGCTGGGTCAACGTCGGCTCGCTCACGGTGGCATCCTCCCGCGGCACTGCGATCGTCGCGGGCAGCGTTCCGGGCGACCCCGCGATCGCCGCGGGGAACGACACCTACTGGACCATCGCACCCGCTGCGGGGACCGATGGCCTGCTCGGTGTGGGCGAGTTCATCGAGTTCACGATCACGATGACGGCGCTGACGAAGCTGAACGGAGGCGCGTACTGGTATCCGACGATCGGCCTCGAGACCTGCGGCGGGTGGATCGCCGGCGGACTCCAGCCGCGCACGCCCACTCCGCGCAGCACCTTCGACTGGGTCTGACCCGCGGGCGTGGGGCGCGGGCCAGCGCACGCGCTCCACGCCGCGGCGGCACCGGTCGACGATTCCTCCGCCCACGGTACGGTGTCCCCGAGAGGGGGCACTCCTGCGCGCGAAAGGAAGGAGCACAGCGTGACAACGTCGCCGCCGCCCGTCTCCTACGACCCGATTCAGGGATGGGCCGGCCTGACCGATCATCGGCGTGCCCGGATCGAGGTCCCGACAGGATCGAGGTCAGGACCGCTCGCGGGTCTGCTGGCCGATTCCGGGGTGAAGCTGCTGCAGCCGGTCGTCGCACCGTTGCGCGTCGACCTCCTGCGCTTCGACGCGTTCGTCATCGCCCGCATCGTCGGGCCCGAGTCCTCCGCTCCCGAGGTCGCGCACCGCATCGGCCTGCTCTGGGAGCGGAGTCGGCCCGCATCGCGCCGACGCTGCCTCTTCGCACTGAGTCCGGGCGGCGGCCTCGAATTGGACGGGCCGGCGCCGCACCGCGTGACGGACGATGGCGACGTCGCCGTCGTGTTCCCCGGGACGCATCCGGTGCGGATCTCGGCCCGGCGCCCCCTCGACGTGGTGCTCTTCTCCTTCGAAGAGGACGAGATCCTGCCGCTCGAGCTGAACCCTCGGTCGACGGTGCTCACCTCGAGCGCGTGCGCCGTGCTGCGCGCCGTGCACGCGTACCTCCAGACGGTGCTGCAAGGGTCGACGGACGCGCGATACGAGCAGACCGCCGCGCTGCGCGCCCTCACCGGGGAGATGGCGCGTGCGCTCACCCGCACGGCGCATCCCGCACCGGCCTCGCAGCGCGCCCTCGATCTCGCCGCGGAGATCCTCGACGCCGAACACGCGAACCCGGAACTCACCCCTGACCGCATCGCCGTCCGCCTGGGTGTCTCCCGGAGCACTCTCGCGCGCGCCTTCGCCAGCCGCGGCACCACTCTCGCAGATGAGCTGCGGCACCGGCGGACCCGCACGGCGCACCGACTGCTCGTCGCCGATCCCACCCTGCCCACGCGGGCTCTCGCGATGCGCAGCGGGTTCCGCTCGGTGAGTTCCCTCGAGCGCGCCGTCCTCGCGGTGCTCGGCCGGCCGCTGTCCGATCTGCGGTCGCACCATGGCTGATGCGCGCTACGACCCGGTGCACGGATGGCGCGGGTTGACGGCTCATCGTCATTTCCGGTTCGCGGGTTCGGGCGGCCGCGGCGGCGACGCCGTCACCGACTTCCTGCGCGGCGCGGGGATGACCGTGCTCGACGGGGACCCTTCACGACTCAACCTGCGCGGGATCCGATTCGACACCTTCCTCGTCGCGAACCTCGCGATGTCCGGCCTGACCGTGCGCTGGGAGCGGGACCGTCCGGCCGCTCAGCGCCGCTTCATGTTCCTCATGGTGTCACGCGGCGTCGTCGAGATCGTCGGGCACGGACCGCAGCACTGCGCGCCGGAGGGCGGCATCCTCATCGTCTTCCCCGGCGACCAGCCCGTCGAGCTGATCGCCAGGCGCCCCGCCGACCTGCTCGTCTTCACCTTCGACGTCGGCGAGGTCTCACCGCTCACGCTGAGTCCCGAGAACATCCGCACGCTCTCCCCCGGATCCAGCGTCTTCCGCTCCTCCTACGCGTATCTGCACGCTCTCGCGCACACCGCGGACGAGCTCGATCACGCGCTCTCCCCCGTCGCGAAGACGCTGACGAGAGAGGTGGCGAGGGTGCTCATCGCGTCGGCGAGCACTCCGGAACTCCCCGACATCTACGACCGCGCGCAGGCCATGATCACGAGCGAGCATCGCGACCCGGAGCTGGTGCCCGACAGCATCGCCGCTGCGCTCGGGACCTCCCGGAGTTCGCTCGGCCGCGCGTTCGCCCGCCGCGGGTCGAGCGTCGCACGCGACCTGCGGCGCCATCGCGCGGTGACCGCCCGCCAATTGCTCCGCTCCGAGCCGGACATCGCTGCACAGGCGCTCGCCCATCGGAGCGGTTTCGGATCGTCCACGGCCCTGCACCGCGCGCTGCTGGGGGAGTTCGGGCTCGCGCTGGCCGCGTTGCGCGTGGCCGACCTGCCCGCGCCGCACCCGCTTCGAGCCGTGGGCGCGACGACGTCGGGAGAACCGGGCTAGGCTGACTCTCGCGCGCCTTTGTGCGGAGTCGACAAGCCTCCCCCGCGACGCATCCCGATTTCGTTGGCACGACCTGCCAGACAGACGAAAGGCCTCCTGTGACTGTTCACGACCAGGATCCGTACTCCCAGGGCCCGCTCGACAGCGATCCCGAAGAGACCAGCGAATGGCAGCAATCGCTCGACGAGCTCGTCGACGCGAAGGGTCACGGCCGCGGCCGCGAGATCATGCTCAGCCTGCTCAAGCGCTCGAAGGATCTGCACCTGGGCGTTCCGATGGTTCCCACCACGGACTACATCAACACCATCGCCCCGGAGAACGAGGCGGCCTTCCCCGGCGATGAGGACCTCGAGCGCCGCTACCGGCACTGGATCCGCTGGAACGCCGCGGTCACCGTGCACCGTGCGCAGCGTCCCGGCATCGGGGTCGGCGGCCACATCTCGACCTACGCCTCGGCGGCGTCGCTCTACGAAGTGGGTTTCAACCACTTCTTCCGCGGCCAGGACCACCCGTCCGGCGGCGACCAGATCTTCTACCAGGGCCACGCCTCCCCCGGCGCCTACGCGCGCGGGTTCCTGGAGGGCCGCATCACCGAGCAGCAGCTCGACGCGTTCCGCCAGGAGAAGTCCGGCGCGCCGAACGGCCTGCCGTCCTACCCGCACCCGCGGATGATGCCGGAGTTCTGGCAGTTCCCGACCGTGTCGATGGGCCTCGGCCCCATCAACGCGATCTACCAGGCGATGACGAACAAGTACCTCGCCAACCGCGGCATCAAGGACAACGACTCTCACGTGTGGGCGTTCCTCGGCGACGGCGAGATGGACGAGGTCGAGTCGCGCGGTCAGCTCCAGGTCGCGGCGAACGAGGGCCTGGACAACCTCACCTTCGTGATCAACTGCAACCTGCAGCGTCTGGACGGCCCCGTCCGCGGCAACGGAAAGATCATCCAGGAGCTGGAGAGCTTCTTCCGCGGCGCCGGCTGGAACGTCATCAAGGTCGTCTGGGGCCGGGAATGGGACGACCTGCTCGCCCGCGACACCGACGGCGCGCTGCTGAACCTCATGAACGTCACCCCGGACGGCGACTACCAGACCTACAAGGCCGAGAGCGGCGCCTACGTGCGCGAGAACTTCTTCGGTCGCGACGAGCGCGCGCTCGCCCTGGTCAAGGACTACTCGGACGACGACATCTGGCACCTTCGCCGCGGCGGCCACGACTACCGCAAGGTGTACGCGGCCTACAAGGCGGCCATGGAGCACAAGGGCCAGCCGACCGTCATCCTCGCCAAGACCGTCAAGGGCTACGGTCTGGGTCCGCACTTCGAGGGCCGCAACGCGACCCACCAGATGAAGAAGATGACGCTGGACGACCTCAAGCTGTTCCGCGACACCATGCACATCCCGATCACGGACGCGCAGCTCGAGGCCGACCCGTACCGTCCCCCGTACTACCACCCGGGACAGAACGACGAGACGATCCAGTACATGCTGGACCGCCGCCACGATCTCGGCGGATTCCTGCCCGAGCGCCGCAGCACCCACGTGGGTCTCGAACTCCCGCAGGAGAAGGACTACGCGCTGCCGAAGAAGGGCTCCGGCAACCAGGAGGTCGCCACGACCATGGCCTTCGTGCGCATGGTCAAGGACCTCATGCGGGTCAAGGGCTTCGGCGAGCGGATCGTCCCGATCATCCCGGACGAGGCGCGCACCTTCGGCATGGACGCGTACTTCCCCACCGCGAAGATCTACAACCCCAACGGCCAGAACTACACCTCGGTCGACCGGGAGCTGCTGCTCGCGTACAAGGAGAGCCCGCAGGGCCAGCTCATGCACGTCGGCATCAACGAGGCCGGCGCCGTGGCGGCGTTCACCGCCACCTCGACCGCGTACTCGACGCACGGCGAGCCGCTCATCCCGATCTACATCTTCTACTCGATGTTCGGCTACCAGCGCACGGGCGACGCGTTCTGGGCCGCCGGCGACCAGATGGGCCGCGGCTTCATCATCGGCGCCACCGCGGGCCGCACCACGCTGACCGGCGAGGGCACCCAGCACGCGGACGGACACTCGCCGCTGCTCGCCTCGACCAACCCGGCCACGCTCGTCTACGACGCGGCGTACGGCTACGAGGTCTCGCACATCGTCCAGGCCGGCATCGAGCAGATGTACGGCGGCACCCACCCGAACCCGGACGTCATGTACTACCTCACGGTGTACAACGAGCCGATGCGCATGCCGGCGGAGCCCGAGGACGTGGACGTGGAGGGGATCCGCAAGGGCCTGCACCGCATCTCGGTCGGATCCGGCGAGGGCCAGCGCGTGCAGCTGCTCGCGTCCGGCGTGGGCGTGCCGTGGGCGATCGAGGCCCAGGAGCTGCTGCTCACTGACTGGGGCGTGTCCGCCGACGTCTGGTCGGTCACGTCGTGGACCGAGCTGCGCCGCGACGGCCTCGCCGCCGACGAGCACAACTTCCTGCACCCGGAGGAGGAGCCGCAGGCGGCCTACCTCACCGAGAAGCTGAAGGACGCCCAGGGCCCGTTCATCGCGACGAGCGACTACATGCACGCGGTCCAGGACCAGATCCGCCAGTGGGTCCCCGGCGCGTACTACACGCTCGGCGCCGACGGATTCGGCTTCGCCGACACCCGCGCCGCCGCACGTCGCTTCTTCAAGATCGACGGACCGTCCATGGTCGTCCGCGCCCTCCAGGCGCTGGCCGACGAGGGCCGCATCGACCGTTCCGTCGTGGGCCAGGCGATCGCGAAGTACGACCTGTACAACGTGAACGCGGGCACCAGCGGCAACGCCGGCGGCGAGAGCTGACCCGCGCGGCACGATGAGCAGACCTCCCGAGATGACCAAGGAGGAGACGCTGGCGTGGCTGCGCCGCATCTCCGGGGACCTCGCCACGGCGACCCTGCAGCGTCTCGAGGATTCGCTGCCGTGGTACGCCGAGATGCCACCGGCCCGACGCTCCGCCGTCGGGCTGGTGGCCCAGGCCGGCATCACCTCGTTCATCCAGTGGTACGACGATCCGACGTCGACGCCGTGGATCGCCGCCGACATCTTCGCCGCGGCCCCTCGTGAGCTGCTGCGCAGCGTCAGCCTGCAGCAGACGCTCCAGCTCATCCGCGTCACCGTCGAGGTGACCGAGGAGCGCGTGGCAGGCAACGGCCAGCACCTGCGCGACGCGATCCTGCTGTACTCGCGGGACGTGGCCTTCGCGGCCGCCGACGTCTACGCGCGCGCCGCCGAGGCCCGAGGTCTGTGGGACGCGCGCCTGGAGGCGCTCGTCGTCGACTCGATCCTCACGGGCGAGGCCGACGAGGAGCTGCCCAGCCGCATCGCGGCCCTCGGCTGGCACGGCCACGGCGAGGTCTGTGTGATCGTGGGCACCACGCCGCCCCAGTTCGACGTGGACCAGGTGCGCCGCACCGCCCGCAAGCTCGCGGTCGACGTGCTGATCGGCGTGCAGGGATCCCGGCTCGTGCTCGTCGTCGGGCGGGCCAAGCCCGCCGCGGGAGAAGAAGCCGCCGAGACCGCAGAGCCGGAGGAGTTCTCCTTCGCGGAGATCGCGCGTACCTTCGAGCCCTCGTTCGGCCCCGGGCACGTCGTGGTCGGCCCCGCGGTCGCCGCGCTCGTGGACGCCGGGCAGAGCGCCCGTGCGGCGCTGGCCGGGTTCGCCGTCGCGCGCGCCTGGCGCGGCGCGCCGCGTCCGGTGGACGCCGACGAACTGCTGCCCGAGCGCGCCATCGCCGGAGACCCGCTGGCCAAGCAGACGCTCATCGAGCGCGTGTTCCGCCCGCTGCACGATCACTCCACCGACCTCGTGACCACGCTGTGGAGCTATCTCGACAACGGCCGCTCGCTCGAGGCCACCGCGCGCGAGCTGTTCGTGCACCCCAACACCGTGCGCTATCGCCTCAAGCGGATCAGCGAGGTGATCGGCTGGGACGCGACTGGCCCGCGAGAGGCGTTCATCCTGCAGACCGCTCTCGTGCTCGGCACGATCGGCACGGCGGATCCGGTCCGTCGCGGGCTCCGTCCTCGTCGACCCCGCTGACCTCTCCGCCCCGTCGCCGACGACAACGTTGTACGACTCGGATAACCGATCTGCGGATTCTTGTGAGGGTTGAGCCACCGAATCCGGCGAATCGTTGGCAGACTGGGAACGTGATCGTCTTCGCATGCCCTGGACAGGGCTCCCAGACCCCTGGTTTCCTCTCCCCCTGGCTCGAGCTCGACGGCGTCGCCGAAGACCTCGCGCTCTACTCGGAGGCCGCCGAGGTCGACCTGGTCCAGCACGGCACGGTCTCGGACGCCGACACGATCCGCGACACCCGGATCGCACAGCCGCTCATCGTCGCCGCCTCGCTCGTCGCCGCGAAGGCCCTTCGGGCGCGCGCCGGGCGCGGTCCCGACGGCATCGCCGGGCACTCGGTCGGCGAGTTCGCAGCCGTCGCGGACGCCGGTGTGATCCCCGGCGAGACCGCCATGCGCCTGGTCGGCATCCGCGGACGCGCCATGGCGGATGCCGCCGGCAGGACGCCGACCGGCATGAGCGCGGTCCTGGGCGGCGAGGAGGAGGCGGTGCTCGCGCTGCTCTCCGACCTCGACCTCACCCCCGCCAACTACAACGGCGGCGGACAGATCGTGGCCGCCGGCGCCCTGCCCGCCCTCGCGGCGCTGGCCGAAGCACCCGTCCGCGGATCCCGCGTGATCGCGCTGCAGGTCGCCGGGGCGTTCCACACGCAGTACATGGCCTCGGCCGTCGACACCCTGCGCGAGGCCGTCTCCGGCGTCGACGCGGCGGACCCGACGGTGACGCTCTGGACCAACAAGGACGGATCCGTCCTCACCGACGGCACGACCGCGCTGGAGAACCTGGTGACCCAGGTCTCCTCCCCCGTGCGCTGGGACCTCTGCATGGCCTCGTTCGCCGACAACGGGATCACGGGCCTCATCGAGCTCACCCCCGCCGGCGCCCTCACCGGCCTCGCGAAGCGCGGCCTGCGCGGCGTCCCCGCGGTCGCCGTGAAGACCCCGGACGACCTCGACGCGGCGGCGGCGCTGCTCGACGGCACCTCGAACAACGGAGAAGCAGCATGACCACGCTCAAGCAGGCCACAGGCCCCGCGTTCACCCGCATCTACTCCGTCGGCGCGGCCCGTGGTGAGAATGCCGTGCCGAACGACGACCTCATCGGGCCGATCGACTCGAGCGACGAGTGGATCCGTCAGCGCACCGGCATCATCACCCGCACGCGCGCGGTCCCCGAGACCGATGCGATCGACCTCTCCACCGCGGCCGCGGTCGAGGCCATCGAGAAGTCGGGCGTCGCCCCCTCGGACATCGACGTCGTCATCGTCGCGACGATCAGCAACCCGAAGCAGACCCCTTCCGTCTCCGCCATCGTGGCGGACCGGGTGGGCGCGAACCCGGCCGCGGCCTATGACATCAACGCCGCCTGCGCGGGCTACGCCTACGCGGTCGCCCAGGCGGACGCGCTGATCCGCGCGGGAGCCGCGAAGCACGCGCTCGTCATCGGCGCCGAGAAGCTCTCCGACATCGTCGACCCCACCGACCGGAGCATCTCGTTCCTGCTCGGCGACGGCGCGGGCGCGGTCGTGATCGGCCCCAGCGACACCCCCGGGATCTCCGCCACCGTGTGGGGCTCGGACGGTTCGAAGGCCGATGCGGTCGGCATGAACCACACCCTCACCGAGTTCCGCGACGGACAGGCGCCCTGGCCGACGCTCCGCCAGGAGGGGCCGACCGTGTTCCGCTGGGCCGTCTGGGAGATGGCGAAGGTCGCGAAGCAGGCGCTCGAGCAGGCCGGCGTCGAGGCTTCGGATCTGGCCGCGTTCATCCCGCACCAGGCCAACATGCGCATCGTGGACGAGTTCGCCAAGCAGCTGAAGCTGCCCGAGACCACCGTGATCGCGCGCGACATCGAGACCACCGGGAACACCTCCGCGGCGTCCATCCCGCTCGCCACGCACCGCCTGCTGCAGGAGCACCCCGAGCTCAGCGGCGGCCTCGCCCTGCAGATCGGCTTCGGCGCGGGTCTGGTGTTCGGCGCGCAGGTCGTCGTCCTGCCCTGAGCGGGCTGACGCGACCTCCTAGACTGTTCACCGGTTCGAAACCACCCATAGAAAGAGGAAATCATGGCCTTCAGCAACGACGAGGTCCTCGCTGGCCTTGCAGAGCTCATCACCGACGAGACCGGCATCGACGCTTCGGAGGTCGCTCTGGAGAAGTCCTTCACCGATGACCTGGACATCGACTCGATCTCCATGATGACGATCGTCGTCAACGCGGAGGAGAAGTTCGGCGTCACCATCCCCGACGACGAGGTCAAGAACCTCAAGACCGTCGGAGACGCCGTGAACTTCATCGTCGCCGGCCAGGAGTGACACCTGCGGATGCCACCCCCCGCATTCCGCGGGGCGTGGCATCCTCCTCTTCCGCCCTCACCGGTCCCCGAGCACGTCGAAGGACCCGGATCCCCCCACCCGCTCCCTGAGAAGGATCACGCATGACCAAGCGCATCGTCGTCACCGGCATCGGTGCCACGTCCGCCCTGGGCGGCACCGCCCCGGAGAACTGGGCCAACCTGCTCGCCGGCGTCTCCGGCACGCACACTCTGACCCACGACTGGGTCGCCGAGCACCAGCTCCCGGTGACGTTCGCCGCAGAGGCCTCCGTCCGCCCTGAGGAGGTCCTGCCGCGGCACGAGGCCAAGCGCCTCGACCCGTCCGTGCAGTTCGCCATGATCGCAGCACGTGAGGCGTGGGAGGACGCGGGCGCCCCCGACATCGCCCCCGAGCGCCTGGGCATCGACTGGGCCACGGGCATCGGCGGTCTCTGGACGCTCCTGGACGCCTGGGACACGCTGCGCGAGAAGGGACCGCGCCGGGTCATGCCGCTCACGGTCCCGATGCTCATGCCGAACGCCGGCGCCGGCAACCTGTCGCTGCACTTCGGCGCGAAGGCCTTCGCCCGCACGGTCGTGAGCGCGTGCGCCTCCAGCACCGAGTCGATCGCGAACGCGTACGAGCACCTGCAGGACGGCCTCGCGGACGTCGTGATCGCCGGTGGCGCAGAATCCGCGATCCATCCGATCACGATGGCGTCGTTCGCGTCCGCACAGGCGCTCTCGCGCCGCAACGACGACCCGGAGCACGCCTCGCGGCCCGGCGCCATCGACCGCGACGGCTTCGTCATGGGCGAGGGCGGTGCCGCTCTCGTCATGGAGACCGAGGAGCACGCCAAGGCCCGCGGCGCGAAGATCTACGCGTACGTGGTGGGCGGCGGCGTCTCGGCCGATTCGTACCACATCACCGGCAACGATCCCGAGGGTCACGGCGCCGCGCGCGCCGTCGAGCAGGCGCTGGCGCAGGCCGGCGCGAGCCCCGACGAGGTCACGCACATCAATGCGCACGCCACCTCGACCCCGGTCGGCGACCCGAACGAGTACGGCGCCCTGAGGCGCGTGTTCGGCGACCGGATCGACGAGATCCCCGTGTCTGCGACCAAGGCGTCCACCGGGCACCTGCTCGGCGGCACCGGCGCGCTCGAGGCGGTCTTCACGATCCTCGCGCTGCGCGACCGCGTCGCCCCGCCGACGATCAACATGACCGAGCCGGATCCGGCGGTGCCGTTCAAGCTCTCCGGCGAGACGCAGCCGCTCGGCGACGGTCCTCAGCTCGCGATCAGCAACTCGTTCGGCTTCGGCGGCCACAACGCGGTCGTCGCGTTCCGCTCCTACGACGGCTGAGCCCCGCGTCGACGACAATCGCCCCGGTCGCTTCCTCATCGAAGCGGTCGGGGCGATTCTCGTTCTCTTCGGTTGTGCTGTTCTGTTATCTCTCCGGTTGCGGACCGGGGATACGCTTTCTCGAGTTCCGGGTCGTTGCTCTCCGACTCCCGATAATCGCGCCTCCTCCGATCCTCGTCCCTTCGTGTGACCCGGCCCTCGGGACCGGATCACACGAGTCCTCTCCGACCGCCGACTCCGCTATCCGACCTTGTGGAGCCAGACGACGCGGGCGTCATCGCTCGCGTGCCGGAACGGCTCCAGTTCCTCGTCCCAGGCGGAGCCGAGGGCGACGTCGAGCTCGCGCTGCAGCTCGATCGGACTGCCCGCGGCGATCTCGATCGCGTAGCGGATCCGGTCCTCGCCCACGACGATGTTCCCGGCCGCGTCCGTCTGCGCGTAGTGCACGCCCAGGTCGGGCGTGTGCAGCCATCGGCCGCCGTCGCTGCGCGGCGTCGGGTCCTCGGTCACCTCGAAGCGCAGGTGCTCCCAGCCGCGGATCGCGGTCGCGAGAGCGGCGCCGGTGCCCACAGGGCCGTCCCAGTAGAACTCCGCCCGACGGGCGCCGTCGAGGACGGGCTGCTCCGACCACTCGAAGTTGACGGCGCGCCCGATAGCGCGTCCGACCGCCCATTCCAGGTGCGGGCAGAGCGCGCGCGGTGCGGAGTGGATGTACACCACTCCGCGTGCTTGTGCTGTCGCCATGGTCTCTCCGTTTCATCAGGTGCGTCTTCCCCTACGACCTGATCCGCGAAGCACGGCGGGTATGCGGTTATGCGCCCATTCTCACCGATCCTCAGCGAAATCACAACTGTGTAACTCATTGCGAAAAGGCAACGGTCCCCGGCACCGCAGCACCGGGGACCGTCTATAGGCCCTTCGACAGGCTCAGGGGCCTTCGACAGGCTCAGGGACCAGGAGGCTCAGGCCTCGCTCATCGCGATCTTCTCCTGCTGGCCCTTGGCGGCGTAGTACGCGGCGCGGGCGGCGTCGCGACGCGCCTGCTCCTCGTATCCCGCGTCGAGGATCTCCTGCGCGACCTCGTAGTTCGCCACGTCCTGGGTGCCGTGGTACTTCTCGATGTAGGCGTCCAGCTCGGGGCCCGAGGTCCACGACGTGATCAGGCAGTAGCGCGGCTCGGTGCCGTTGTGGGTGGCGGCGTGCCAGAGGCGCTGCGTGTCGACGATCAGCTGCGCACCCGCCGGGAGGGCGATGCGGTACTCGACGCTCGGGTCGGTGCGGTTCTCGCGCAGGACGAAGTAGCTGTCCTTGTCGTCGGTGAGGTTGAAGAAGCCGCGCACGACCCAGCCGGTGCCGTCCGGGTTCAGGCGGTTGTTGTCGTCCTGGTGGAGGTTGTAGAGGCATTCGCCGTAGGGCGTGGGCTGCAGCTCGATGACACGGCAGCGACCGACGTTGGCGCCCGGCTCCTGCGCGCGGCGCGTGAGATTCGGGGCCTTGGCGGTCTGCTCGTCGATCCAGACGCCGTCCTTGTCCGTGCGCGGCGGCACGTGGTTCCAGAAGCCGTTGCACTCGATCTCGCCCTTGGCGGACGCGAGAGGCGCGAAGCGGGTGTCGCCGGAGGACTTCCAGTCGTTGTACTCGATGTCGAGCCACTCCTTGGGGTCGAGCTCCTGGTTGTAGCTGTCGAGGACGACGAAGCCCTTGTCTTCGAGGGCGGCGGACTTGATGTATGCCATGAGCGAGTCATGTCCTTTCATAAGGGGCCAGCACGTTTTAACAGGCCCTTCTTAGGACAGCCTAACAGCGCCGTTTCGACGCCCCCGGGAGGTGGGCCGTGAATATCCGACCCCCGCCGGGGCCTGAATAGACTGGTCCGAGCAGCACGCGATCCGAGGAGAAGCACAGCAGCATGAGCACGGCCACCAACGTCGAAGCAACCGCAGTCTCAACGATCGAGTGGCTCTCCTCCCCCGCGACGACCATCGTCGTGCCCGTCTACCAGCGCCAGTACCGGTGGGACATCGGCGGCTGCGAGAAGCTCCTGTCGGACATCCGCGCCGTGGCGGACGAGGACGACGCCCATCGGCACTTCATCGGCTCGATCCTCTCCGCCGAGGACCACGCCCACCCCGACGCCGACCTGATCCTCATCGACGGTCAGCAGCGCATCACGACGCTCATGCTGCTCATCGCCGCGCTGCACCATGCCGTACGCGACACCGATCCGCCGTTCGCCGCCGAACTGTCGCGGGTGCTCGTGCGCCCCGACGATGCGAGCCGCACCAAGCTCCGCCCGCACGAGGCATGGGCGGGCCTGTTCGAGTCCGTCGTGCTGGATCGCCGCGGCGCCGAGCTGCCCGAGTCGCGATTCGACGACAACTACGCCTTCTTCCGCTCCCAGGTGCACGCCGACGAGGCGCCGCGGATCTGGCGGGGTCTTCAGAAGCTCGAGCACGTCTCGATCACCCTCGGCGAGGCTGCCAACGCGCAGCAGATCTTCGAGAGCCTCAACTCCACGGGCGAGCCGCTGCGCGATCACGAGCTGATCCACAACTACATCCTCATGGGTCTGTCGCATGCGGAGCAGCAGCAGGTCGAGGAGGAGTTCTGGCTGCCGATCGAGCGCAACACCGGCGAGGCGATCGGCGCGTTCTGGCGCCACTTCCTCATCATGACCACGGGACGGGAGGTCTCGGTCGCCGGCGAGCACGGCGTCTACAGCGCCTTCCGGCACGAGTTCCCGCACATGGGCCTGGAGGATCTGCCCGCCCATGCCCGCGTCTGGCGCGAGTACTCCGACATCTACCGGATCCTCCTTGATCCCTCCCAGGAGCAGGATCCGGAGATCCGCCGGCAGCTGGCCTACGTCAACACCTTCGGCCGCTCGACCTATCCCCTGGTGCTCAGCGCGTACCGGGATCACCGGCTCGGCGCGATCTCGAAGGATGAGCTGGTGCAGACGCTGGAGCGCATCCAGTCGCTGCTGCTGCGCCGTGCCGTGGTCGGGATCCCCAACGACCGTCTCATCGCCCGGCTGTGCCGCGCCCGGTCACAGGGGCCCGAGGAACTGCTGCGGGCGTTCGCCCGGATCACGCCCTCCGACGAGCGCATCCGGGTCGCGCTCAAGTTCACCGACCTGCCGCATGCGCTGTATGTGCTGGGCCGGATCGAGGGCGTCGCGGATCCGCACGGCTTCGACGTCGAGCACATCGTGCCGACCGCTCCGCATGACGCATGGTCGGGCGACGGCGTGCGCCCCTGGAGCGAGTACTCTGAGGACGAGCAGAACAGCCACCGCGCCCTCGCCGGGACCCTGGGCAACCTGACCCTGCTCGAGGAGCACCTCGCCGAGCGCATCTACGGCGCGTCCTTCCCGGACAAGCGCGACGCCTATCGCCGCAGCCGCGTCGACGAGAACGGCGCGCTGGCCGGACTCGACTCGTGGGGCACCGCCGCCATCGCCGAGCGCACGGCGGCGCTCACCGATGCGTTCGTGCAGGTCTGGCGCCGGCCCGCCGTCGTCGAGATCGACGATGACGGGCTCACCCCGATCCTCGACGCCGTGCGGCGCCGAGGATGGCCGACCGGCTGGGAGCGCGAGTTCGACTACGTCGAGTACCGCGGTGAGCGCTGGGAGGTGCCCGACGTCAAGTACCTGTTCAACCGGGTCTTCCGGCGAGGCTGGACGGACACCCGCGAGGCCCTCGACGCGTTCAACGCCCGCAACGGCGGACCGATCTACGGCGAGAAGGCGTGGAACGGCACCTGGGACGAGCTCGACGCCGACCACTTCCTCTACATGGGGTGGGACGCGAAATACATGATGAGCGCGGTGCAAAGCCTCCTGGAGGAGTCGGGCCTGGCCGCGGAAGTGTTCGTGAAGTACTCCTACATCGGGAATGTGATGTGATGACGATCTCTGCCGCCCCTGTGATCCGCCGCCGGATGATGGACCTCACCCTCGAGGAGCACACGCTCACGGTGCCCCTGGTGTGGTCGGATCCCTCCGACACCAGGACGATCGACGTGTTCGCCTCGGTCGTCTCCCGCGAAGGCGGCGAGGATCTCCCCTACCTGGTGTTCCTGCAGGGAGGCCCGGGATCCGAGGCCCCGCGCGCGCTGCACGCGCCCGCCGCGCCGTCCTGGCTGGATCAGGCGCTCGCGCACCACCGCGTCGTCATGATCGACCAGCGCGGAACCGGGCGCTCTACACCCGTCGGCGACGGGATCCTCTCCCGCGGTGCGGAGGCGGTCGCCGAGCACCTCACGCACCTGCGCGCGGATGCCATCGTGCGGGACTGCGAGACCCTGCGGGCGCACCTGGGTGCGGACCGCTGGAACGTGCTCGGGCAGTCCTTCGGCGGGTTCACGACGCTCGCCTACCTCTCCACGGACGCCTCGTCGATCGACCGCGCGTACCTCACCGGAGGCCTCAGCACCGTGACCCGCGGCCCCGACGAGGTGTACGCGCTCTGCTACGACAAGATGCGTGACGCCTCCGAGCGCTACTACCGGCGTTTCCCGGAGCATCGCGAGCGGATGCGCCGCCTGGTGGATCTCGCGGAGTCCGGCGACATCCTGCTCCCGTCCGGCGAGGTCGTCTCGCCGTCGCGGCTCCGCTCGGTGGGATCAGCCCTCGGCACCAACGACGGCTGGCAGACGCTGTGGCAGCTGCTCGAGCTGGATCCCGCGACCAACGCGTTCCGCTACGACCTCGCGGCCGCGATGCCGTTCGGCGGACGCAATCCGCTGTACTTCGTGTTCCACGAGTCCAGCTACGCGAACGGACACGTCACCGGCTGGTCGGCCGAGCGTGTGGAGCCGGCCGACTTCGTCGAGGACGTCACGCTGTTCACGGGCGAGCACATCCGGCGCGACTGGACAGAGACGGTCCCCGCTTTCCAGCCCTGGCGCGATGTCGCCCTCGCGCTCGCCGATCACGAGTGGCCCGCGATCTACGATCCCGCCGCCCTCGCGGCCTCCGGCGCACGCGGCGCGGCCTCGGTCTACGTGAACGACCCCTACGTGCCGATCGAGTTCTCCCTCGAGACCGCGGCCCTGCTTCCCGACCTGCGTCTGTGGGTCACGAGTGAGCACGAGCACAACGGTCTGCGTGCGGGGCGCGTGCTCGAGCACCTCGTGGACCTGGCGCACGACCGCCGCGCGCGCTGAGCGAACCCGGAACGGGCGCGGTGCGCGCGGGCGATCAGCCGGCGCGCACCGCCTCGTACTCGGGGAGAAGCGCCTGCCAGCGCTCCTTCCAGGCGGGCGCGGGCTCTTCGGCGGACCAGCCGGAGGGATGCGCACCGGCGGCGGATCGCAGGGAGCGGCCGAGATCCTCGAGATGCACCTGCCAGCCGGCCGCGTGGAAGTGCAGGACGCCGACGCCGAGTCCGCGCTCCTCCACGACCAGCCGGGACCGGGCCCCTTCGGCGGACAGCCAGGCCTCGATCACGGTCTCCTCGTCGGTGCCGGGCTCCTGGGTGACCACCAGGTGGTGCGGAGCCTCACAGACCTCGACCCGCATCGCCCCGGTCCATGTGCTCGTGAACGTGGCCTCCAGCATGCCTCCGACCCGGAAGTCGCCGGCCACCAGCACGATCCAGCGCGCCAACCGCGTGGGATCCGTGCACGCCTGCCAGAGGTCGTCCACGTCCGTGTCGTAGACGTCCTCGACGCGGATGGCGCCACGGGTGTCGTCGAGATCCCACATCGTCCCGGTCGCGATCATGTCCTGTCCTTCTTCCCTCGGGCGATCTCGGTGTGCAGGGCGTCCAGGCGCTGCACCCAGAGATCGCGGTACTCCTCGAGCCAGTCGTCGAGGTCGACCAGCGCCTCGGGGCGCAGGCGATAGATCCGACGTTGCGCGTCCTGTCGCACGTCGACCAGGCCCGCTTCACGCAGCACGCGCAGATGCCGCGACACGCCGGGCCGCGCGATCGGCAACGCCTCGGCGAGCTCGCCCGCCGTCGCCTCGTGATCGCGCAGGATGCCCAGCACGACACGGCGACTCGGGTCGGCGAGAGCCTGCAGAACTGCATCCATGGCTTGAATGTACCTTCTTCGTTACGTACCCGCAAGGGTACGCTCACCTCGCGATAGCGATGCCGTGCACGGTCGTCAACCCCCTCGCGATCGCAGGGCGGGCCTGCGAGCGTGTGGTCACGACACACACGAGAGGAGGCAGGCCATGAGCGCTGCCGATCACGCGAAGAACGCCGCCGAGAAGATGGGGGGAAAGATCAAGGAGGGCGTCGGCAAGGTCACCGACAACGAGAAGCTCGAGAACGAGGGCCGGATGGATCAGGCCAAGGCCGATCTGAAGGAGGCCGGAGAGAACCTCAAGGACGACGTGAAGAAGGTCGGGGAGCACGTCAAGGACGCCATGCACGACTGATCCGCCGGTGGAGCCCCGCCGGGTGCGGAGAACGGATCCGGTGGGGCGGGCGGGACTTGAACCCGCGATCGTTGGGTTATGAGCCCACTGCCTTCACCAGCTTGGCCACCGCCCCGGATCTTCGAGACTACCGGTCTCTGTGATCGATCGAGGACGCCTCGCGCACGGGGTCAGGCGGGCATGGCCTCGCGATGCGTCGTCGAATGCCCGCGATAGACCCGCGCGTTCTCCCTGAGCCCTTCGCGCTCGGACGCGGTGAGCGCGCGGCGGACCTTGGCCGGCACCCCCGCGACGAGAGAGCCGTCGGGCACCTCCGTTCCGGAGAGCACCAGCGCGCCGCCGGCGATCAGGCACTCCGAGCCGATCACGGCGCCCGAGAGCACCACGGCGCCCATGCCGATCAGCGAACCGTCGCCGATCGTGCAGCCGTGCACGACCGCGTTGTGCCCGATCGAGACGTCATCCCCGATCACGACCGGATGGCCCTCGTCGACGTGCACGGAGACGTTGTCCTGCGCGTTGCTGCCCGCCCCGATCGCGATCGTGTCGGAGTCGGCGCGCAGCACCGCGTTGTACCAGACGCTGGATCCCTCGCCGAGCGTCACAGCCCCGATCACGCGCGCACCGGCGGCGAGGAACGCGGACGGATCGATCGCGGGGGTGCGGCCGGGCAGGGACAGGATCGTGGCGTCGTCGCTCATACTGCGACCCTATCCGCCCTGTCCCCGCGCGCGGATCCGGTCAGCCGATCCCCATCGCGCTCTTGAGCGCCGCCGTGTACTGCGGCGCGAGCGAGTTCGCGAAGGTGACGGTGATGTGGTCCTGATCCCGGTAGATGTTCGCCCCGCCGACGACGGCGCGGCAGTTCTCGTCGTCGCAGAAGACCTTCGTGAAGTCCAGCAGCGTGACGTCCTTCTGGCCGTCCGCCGCCGCGCGCAGCGGATCCTTCTCGGTGAGCAGGTCGGAGCGCGCGCCGTCGCAGGCGCTCTGCGCGCGCGTGCGCAGGCACTTGTTCGGGTCGGTCTCCCACACCGGGTTGTCGACCACGGTGATCACGGGGGTGCCCTTCGCGGTCTGCGTGGCCCATGCCTCGCGGTATCCGGCGACCGCCGCGTCGTAGGAGGATCCGTGATCCCCCGCCGCGTACGGCGTCGTGGAGAGCGCCGCGGTGAAGATCGCGTCGAAGTGCTTCTGCTCGAGCTGCTTCGCCACCGCGGCGCGGTACTGCGTGCACGCGTCGCCGAACGCGCCTCCGGTGGACAGCGGCGTGGTGTTCCACGGGCAGGCGCCCTTGAAGTAGGTGGTGAGATGCCACCCCTCCTTCTCGGCGATGCCCTGGAAGGTCGTGAGCAGCTGATAGGCGTGACTGTCGCCGATCAGAGCCACCTGCTTGGCGTTCGGGTCCTTGGATCCGAACGAACAGGAGACTGCGCGCGCGTCGTTGAGCTGCACGAAGCACTGCGACTGCTCGGGGCGGTCCACCCCGGCGAAACCGGGGGCGGGCAGGATCTGGTCGGTCTTGGTGCCCGCGCAGGACTCGTCGAGGACAGCCGCCGCCCCGAAGCACGCGGGCGGGTTCGCGCGGAGCTCGGCGATGGCCTGAACGCCCTGCTGGTACGTGCCCGCGTTCGCGGCCCAGCCTGCGCCGGCGGTGCCGGCGACGATCACCATCGCGGCGAGGGCCGCCCACAGCGACAGCCGGGGTTTGCGCGAGGTCAGCGGCTTCCAGGTGCGCGACGGATCCTCGACGAACTTCTTGGTGAGCCAGGCGAGCAGGAAGCAGATGCCGACCAGCGCGATGCGGTGGTAGATCGAGAGACCCCAGAACGGCAGGGACGGCGCGATGATGATCAGCGGCCAGTGCCACAGATACAGGCTGTACGAGATGTCGCCCGTGAAGCGCATCGGGCGGATCGCCAGGATGCGGGTCGGGTACCACCAGCGCTCGGTGTTCGAGGCGGCGATGATCGCCGCCGCCGCGAGCGTGGGGATCGCGGCCATGTACCCGGGGAACGGCGTCTGCGCATCGAAGCGGTAGATCACGACGAGCAGCACGATGATGCCGCCCCAGCCCAGAACGAAGCTGCCGATCGCATTGCTCACGCGCAGACGAGGGACGAGGGCGAGCACGGCGCCGACGCCGAACTGCCACATGCGGCCGAACGTGACGAAGTAGGCGGGTGCGGGGTTCGTGATGGTGAACCACACGCAGAACACGAACGAGGCCACCGAGACGACGCCGATCGCGACGGCCGCCGCGCGCAGGCGGGAACCACGGAAGTACTTCACCGCGATCCATGCCGCGAGCAGCATGATCAGCGGCCAGAGCACGTAGAACTGCTCCTCGAGAGAGAGCGACCAGTAGTGCTGCACCATGGTCGGATCGCCCGAGTGGGCGAGGTAGTCGGCCGAGTTCAGCGCGAGGAACCAGTTCTCCACATAGAAGGTGGAGGCGACGATCTCCTGCAGCTCCGCGGGGAGCTGGGACAGCGGCGACAGCACGGGGATCGCCGCGACAATGGCGCAGAACAGCAGCACGAGCAACGAGGCCGGCAGCAGACGACGGGCGCGTCGCGCCCAGAACTGGCCGAGATTCACCCGCCCCGTGGCGTTCAGCTCGCGGGCGAGATGCGCCGTGATCAGGAAGCCGGAGATCACGAAGAAGATGTCGACGCCGACGTAGCCGCCGCTCAGCCGTCCCGGCCAGAAGTGATAGAGCACGACGGCGAGAACCGCGATCGCACGCAGACCCTGCACATGCGGGATGAAGTTCGATCCGACCTTCTGCGCGGCGGATGCGCCCTGTGCATCGGAGCTGCGGAGTCGGCGCAGGGCCGCACGGGAGGAGGTACCAGCTGTTGCCACCTGACGAAGGTATCCCGGATCGCTGTGACCTCCCGTCGTCCACGCGGTGGACCCGCGGATCCGTGAGGAAGGCAAGCCTTGCCGAAATACCTCTTGACCTGCGGGTTAGCGTTGCCTCAGCTTGCTTGCGGAACAATCTGAGCCGAGTAGCGTTGGGGTCAAGACATCAGCACGCACGGATCCGAACGATCATCGAGGAGACATCATGAGCAACGCCGAGACCATCACCGCAACCTCCGTCGACCCGACCGTCGCGGCCGGCGCCGCCCAGTTCCTGACCCCGGTCGTGCTGGGCCTGCAGGCCCTCACCGTGAACGGCAAGCAGGCGCACTGGCACGTGCGCGGCGCGAACTTCGTCGGCGTGCACGAACTGCTCGACGTGATCGTCGACCACGCCGGCGACTTCGCCGACACCGCCGCGGAGCGCATCGTCGCCCTCGGCCTGCCGATCGACGCCCGCGCCGCGGTCGTCGCCGAGAAGGCCGGCGCCACCCAGGTGCCCGCCGGATTCACCCGTTCGGACGACCTCGTCCGCGCCGTGATCGCCGACATCGACGCGATCCTCGTGAACGTCAAGGCCGCCGTCGAAGGCCTCGACGAGATCGACCTCACCAGCCAGGACGTCGCGATCGAGATCCAGCGCGGCCTCGAGAAGGACCGCTGGTTCCTCGTGTCGCACATCGCGGCCTGACCGCTGCAGCGAAAGGCCCCCGTTCCGCTCAGGGACGGGGGTCTTTCTGCAGGTACGCGAGCACGGCCAGCACCCGTCGGTGATCCGTGCCGGAGTCCTCGAGGCCGAGTTTGGCGAAGATCGCGGAGACGTTCTTCTCGACCGCTCCCACACCGACGCCCATGCCCGCGGCGATCGAGACGTTGCTGCGCCCCTCGGCCATCGCCTCGAGCACCTCGCGCTCCCGCGGGGTGAGACCGCCGACCGGATCCGGTCCCGTGCGCATCAGCTGCTGCACCACGCGCGGATCCAGCACCGTGCCGCCCCGGCTCACCTGACGGACCGCCGCGGACAGCTCCTCGAGCGAGGTCACCCTGTCCTTGAGGAGGTATCCGACGCCGCCGTCGCCCGCGCCGAGCAGCTCTCGGGCGTAGATCCCCTCGACGTACTGGCTGAGGACGAGGATGCCCACCTCCGGGAGCGCCTGCCGCAACGCGAGCGCCGCGCGGATGCCCTCGTCTCGGAACGTGGGAGGCATCCGCACGTCGAGCACGGCGACCTCCGCCGCCGCCGCTCCGGTGCGTTCCACCACGTCTTCGGCGTCGGCATGCGCGCCGACGGTCTCGAATCCGGCCTCGGCGAACAGGCGCACGAGCCCCTCGCGCAGCAGGATCGAGTCCTCGAAGAGGATCACGCGCAACGGGGACGGCTGATCGGTCACGCCCTTCAGACTATGCGGCCGGCGATCGCGCCCCGGCTCCTCCCCCGGTCCGCCGTCGGGTCAGGCGGCCGTCAGGCGGAGACCGGCACCGTGACCGTCACGATGGTCGGGCCGCCCTCGGGGCTGTCGATGTGCATCGAGCCGCGGAGACCCTGCACGCGCTGGGCAAGACCCTCGAGCCCTCCCCCGGACCGAGGAGCGGCTCCGCCGCGACCGTCGTCCAGCACGGTCACGCGCACCAGGGGTCCCTCCCGCACCGCTGTCACGGACGCGCCGTCCGCTCCCCCGTGCTTGGCGGCGTTGGTCAGCAGTTCGGCGACCACGAAGTACAGGTTCCGCGCCGCCTCCGGACTCAGCGCCGCAGTGATCTCGGGCGCGACATCGGCGCGCACCGGCAGCGCGCTTGCGGCGGCGAGCCCTGCGATCGCCTCGGCGATCCCGCGGTCCTGCAGCAGCGGCGGCGCGACACCGCCGGCCAGCGCCCTGAGCTCGTCGAGCGCGGCCTGCGCGTGTCCGCGGGACTCCTGTGCGAGCGCGGCCACCGCCGCCGCGTCGCCGTCCGCCGCGCGGCGCTCCAGCGCGGCGAGGTCCATCTGCAGACGCACCAGGCGCTGCTGCGGGCCGTCGTGCAGATCCCGCTCCAGCCGGCGCAGCCCGGCGTCCTCGGCCTGCACCGCCGCGCCGAGGGAGGCGTCGAGGCCCACGACCTGGGCGGCGAGGTCGTCGGACTCCCACCGTCCGGTCAGCGCGGCCGCGACCATCCCGTGCAGGCGCACGAGACCGCGGAGGACCAGAGGCAGGGTGAGGAGGAAGACGATCCCGACGCCGAGATAGAGCATCGATGCCCACCGATGCGGGTCCGGCGAGGGGTCGATCCCGCCGAAGATGTGCTGCACGGCCCAGGGCACCCAGATGCTCTCCGCGTTGCCGTCGGGGATGAACGGCGACCAGAACCAGTACGTCGGCCCGCCGAGCGACATCACGACCCAGACGGTGGCGAAGGCGAACGTGACGATCGCCACGATCGGACGCACGAGCAGGCTCGAGAGCACCGCCATCCAGTAGTGCGCGTTGCGCAGCGGCTGGGTCAGACGCACCCAGATGCCCCCGTCCTTCGTGCCACGGCGCCAGTCCGGCGCCGGGATCGCAGGGTTGCTGGTGATCCGCAGCAGGGCCCGCTCCGCCTCGGCGAAGCCCCGCGCCACATACAGCGATCCCACCAGCACGGGCACGCCGATCACCAGCAGAAGGGATCCGACGCCGACGCCGAAGACCACCCAGGTGACGCCCATCGCCACGATCGCGAGGGGCACCGACAGCAGGACCAGGAAGAGCGCGTTGCCGGGGGCCGCGGCCCAGGCGTGCCCGTATCCGCGTCGGGGTGCGGTCGGCGGCGCCGAGAAGCGCGAGTCGAGGGGTCGCGTGGCGGTGGTCATCGAGATCTCCTGGTTCCTGCCGGTGAAGGCGCGGATCAGCGCCTTCCTCCACGATGCCGGACCGGATCGGCGCCCGACAGGGTGCGGGCTGCCGGATCCTTCGGGGGGTTAACCCCCATACGTCACCCGCCCGCCGACGATCGTCGCGGCCACCGGCATCGTCCTCAGTCCACTCGCGTCGGCGGTCGCGGGATCCGCGCCCAGCAGCGCCAGGTCGGCTACCGCCCCCGGGCGGATGCCGGCATCGCCGCCGGTCCCACCGCGCGCACTCGCGGCGAGAGCGGTCTCGAGATCGAGGCGCTCCTCGGGGTGCCAGGGCGCCCGGTCGTCATCCGTCCGGAAGACCGCCGCGGAGATCGCCTGCCAGGGGTCGAGGGCCGCGACCGGCGCATCGGATCCGAAGCGCAGCGTCGCCCCGGCGCGGTACAGCGACGCGAGGGGGTACGAGATCGCGGTCTGCCCGGCCCAGAGCGCATCCGCGGCGTCCCGGTCATCGAGAGCGTGCTGCGGCTGCACGCTCGCAGCGACGCCGAGCCGTCCGAAGCGGACGAGGTCTCCGTGACCCACGAGCTGGGCGTGCTCGATCGTCCCCTGCGCACCGGTGGCGGCGTACGCGTCCAGCGCCGCCGTGACCGCGAGGTCGCCGATCGCGTGCAGCGCGATCTCCAGCCCCGCACCGGTGGCGCGCAGCAGCAGGTCCTGCAGCTCGGCGGGCGGCACGGTGAGCACGCCGTGATTGTGCGGATCGTCGGCGTAGCCGTGGCTGCAGGCGGCCGTGCGCGTGCCGAGAGAGCCATCGGAGATGATCTTGAGCGAGCCGGCGCGAACGAGTCCGTCGGCGTCAGGATCCATCACCTGCCCCGTGTGCAGGTGCTCCGAGATCGCGCGATCGAGGTCGTGCGGGTAGACGGCGTACTCGACGCGGTGCACGTCGAAGCCGTGCCCGAGCCGGCGCATCCAGGCCTCGGCGTTCCATGCCATGTCGAAGTCGACCAGTCCCACCACGCCACGGCTCGCCGCTCGTCGTGAGGCCGCAAGCACCGCCTCGTCGGCCGTCGCCGGATCTGCGGCGTTCAGTCGGCGGGAGATCTCGAACGCGTCCTCCTCGCGGAGCACGCCGTCCGCCACGACCGGGAACCCCTCGCGACGGAAGGCCGCCGTGTTCATCCACACGCTGTGCACGTCGGCGTTGATGAGGTAGGTCGGGATCTCGCCCGTGTGCTCATCGAGCAGCGTCAGGTCGGGATGGTCCGGCCAGCGCACATCGCGGAAGCCGGTGCCGACCCTCCGCCCGTCGCCCAGTTCCGGCGCTCGGGCCATGCGCGCGGCGGCTTCGACAGCACTCGTCGTGCCGGAGAGATCCTCGCGCTGCGCTGCGAGGGCCCACTGCACGGTGTGCACGTGGTGGTCCCACAGGCCGGGGACGATCCAAGCGCCGTCGCCCTCCCGCACACGGCCGCGCAACGGAAGAGCCCCGGTCGGCGCGATGTCGGCGATCCGGCCGTCCTCGAGCAGGACATCCACCGGACCGTCCACGGCGAGCAGTCGGCGATCCGCGGTGGCGATGCGCACCGCGCGGATCGCATCGAGCGGCGCACCGGTCTCGTCCGCCATCATCGTGCGTCCGCCCGCGCAGCGAGGCGTGCGTCGTGAGCGCGCTGCATCTCGGCCGCCAGCGACGGATTCGCGTACACACCGTCGCCCCGCAGCTCGAGGATCACGTTCTCGATCACGTCGTCGGGCTTGTTCTGGCTGAGCTTGCGCTTGGCGGTCACGCGGGTCGGAGTGAGCCGGAAGCCGACGGTGCCCGCCTCGAGGCGGCGCACGAACGCCTCGTCGTTCGGCGGCGTCCACATGCCGCGCGGATCCGCGAGCCTTCCCTCGAAGTGATCGACGAGGTGTTCCAGCACGCGCAGGTTCTCCTCGCCGTCGAGCAGCTCCGGCACGCCGGACAGGTGCACGGCGACGTAGTTCCACGTCGGCACCGCTGCGACATCGCCGTACCAGCCGGGCGAGATGTAGCCGTGCGGCCCCTGGAAGACCACCATCAGCTCCTGCGTCCCCAGCCCCAGGACGAGGTCGTCGGGGCGGCCGACATGGGCGACGATCGTGAGGTCGTCGCGCTCCGGATCGAGCAGCACCGCGTAGTGCGACGCGGTCATGCCGTTCTCGTCGCGGCCCACGAGGGTCGCCCACGGGTTGGCGGCGATGATCCGCCGCAGCTCGGCGACGTCCGTCATGGCGAAGCTCGGATTCTGGCGCATGGAACCATGCTATTCACGACGGGACGGGGTCGGGTTCGCGCCGGGCTGCCCGTCGTGGTCGGGCTGACTGTGGTCGTCGTTCGTCCTCCACAGTCTGGTGTTGCGTGGGGTTGTCCCCGGTTTGGGAATACGGGGTTGATCTGGGGTTCGAATGTCGGTGGTGGCGGGGAGGATGGGGGTATGAAGACGTTGGATGCGATCGCGGCGCTGATCCCGACCCTGGCCGGGCGGATCGGTGCGGGCGCGGGCGCGTCGGACGTGCAAGGCGTGATCGAGGGGCTGGACGATGCCGGGGCGGTGGCGGTGCTCCGTGAAGCGGGTGAGGTCGGCCGGCTCGTGGAGCAGGTGCAGGTGATCTGCGCCGGAGTGATCGCCCGCCGCTCCACCCGGGACGCAGGGCATTCCGGGTTGGCGCAGGCGCGCGGATACCGGTCCGCGACCTCCCTGGTGCAGGAGCTCGGCGGGATGAGCAAGACCGAAGCCGCCCGACAGGTAAGAGTCGGGGAGGCACTCCTCGAAGACACCGGTGGCGAGACGATCACGGACGGCACCCGCGCCGGGAACGATGCTGATCCCGGGAGCCCTGATGACGCGGCACCGGATGAGCCTGTCGTGCGGGAGTGGCGGGAGGTGTTGCGGGACGGGTTGCGGTCCGCGGTGGTGACGTCGGCGCAGTTCGACGCGATCCGCCGCGGACTGGGCGACCCACCCGACGACGCCGGCGATGCGTGGGCGCACGCCGCCGCACAACTCCTCGACGAAGCAGGGCGGCGGACCGTGGAAGAACTCGCCACCGCCGCACGGACGATCCGTGACCTCCTCGACCCCGAGGGCGCAGAGGCGAGGTTCCTGGCGCGATACGAGCGACGTTCATTCCGCACTTGGTTCGACCAGGACGGGATGCGGCGGGCGTCGATCGCGTTCGATGACGAAGGCGGCGCCTACCTCGACACGATCTTCAACGCCGCGTTGCGGCCCCGCCGCGGCGGGCCCCGATTCGTCGACCCCACCGAGAAGGCATCCGCCGCGGACCTCGCCACCGACCCGCGCACCAACGACCAGCTCTCCTACGACCTGCTCCTCGACCTCCTCCGCACCGGCACCCTCGCCGACCCGACCACCGTATTCGGCACCCGCCAGGCCGGCATCCGCCTCGTGCAGCAGGTCGCGGTGGACGGTTCGCTGGCACCGGTCGCGGTCACCGAAGACGGACTGGTCTCCATCCCCGCCGCAGTCGCAGAACGACGGATCTGCGAAACCGGAACCATCCCCGTCACGGTCGACGCCTGCGGGAACCCCCTCGATGTGGGCCGCGAATCACGGCTCTTCACGCCGACCCAACGCATCGCCCTCGCGATCCGGGACGGCGGATGCCGGTGGACCGGCTGCGACCGACCCGCCTCGTATTGCGAAGCACACCACATCGACGAATGGGCCCGAGACGACGGACACACGAACATCGACCGCGGGATCCTGCTCTGCCGGTTCCACCACATGCAGCTCCACCACGGACGATGGCAGATCACCCGCGACTGGAAACACGACTTCGTCCTCCACCACCCCGACGGGGAACAATCCGTGCTGCACCCGCGACTCCCGCTCCGCTACGCCTGGGGCGACATCAACCCGCCACCGAAACGACCCCACACCACCGCCTGAGCCCGACCCCACCGCGGACCTGGGGTCTCGTCGCTGACAGTGACGATGGCGGCCGCCTCCCTGCGGAGGCCGAGGCCGGCACGATGCGGTCGATCAGAGACCGCGAAGTCCCGTCACGCCTGACAGCGCGGACACCAGTACAGCTTGCGGGCACCGATCTCCTCGAGCACGATGTCGGTGCCGCACACGCGGCAGGGCAGGCCCGTGCGGTGGTACACCCAGTGCCGGTCGTCACGATGCGCCATCGCGGCGCGGTACTGATCGGCCGAGAGGTCGTCCATGGTCATCATCTGACCCGTCTCGACGCCGATCGCGAGCAGGCGCACCCAATCCCGCCAGAGCGCGCGCACCGTCTCCTCCGGCACATCCCGCCCCGGCGTGTGCGGGTTCAGCTGCGCACGGAACAGCAGCTCGGCGCGATACACATTGCCGATCCCGCTGACCACGGACTGATCCATGAGCAGAAGCGCGATCGGCACCGCCCTGCGGCGCACCGCGGCCACGAAGCGCTCCTCACCCTCATGCACGTCGCCCACGAGCGGATCCGGGCCGAGCTTCGCCACGGTCGCCAGCATCTCGTCCGGCGTCTGCAGCACGCACGCGGTCGGGCCGCGCAGATCCGCGCACGTCGAATCCGTCATGAGTCGCAGGCGCACCTGCCCGACGACGGGCGGCGGCCACTCGGCGCCCTCGTCCGCCAGCCCCTTCGTGGCCTCGGACATGCGCACGTGCACACGGGTCTTCCGCGGGGCGCCGATGGACGCCAGCGAGTTCTCGCCGGCGTCATCGAGGATCGGCACCTCGTCGAGATCCGTGCCGCGCTGGTTCGTCTGACCCATCCGACCGTTCGCCGAAGCGATCGTCGGATCCACGAGGATCTCGCCGGAGAAGTCCCAGGCGCCGTAGAGCCCCAGGTGCACGCGCAGCCACAGTTCCCCCTCGGTCTCGAGGAACATCTGCTTGCCGACGGCCTGCACGGCCTCCACGGCACGACCGTCGAGCATCGAGGCGCCCTCGGCGAATCGCCCCTGCGGGCTCGACGCGGCGACCGGCTTGCCGACGAAGTTGCGCGCGAACTGACGCGCGATCCGGTGGACGGAATGGCCCTCGGGCATCAGGCGCGCGGGTCCGGGAGCAGGGATCCGTCGCGCTCGAAATCGGCGATCTGCGCAATGCGTCGCACGTGCCGCTCCTCATTCGAGAACGGCGTCGCGATGAAGCGATCGATGAAACCCGCGACCTCGTCGAAGGTGTGCTGGCGCGCACCGATCGCGATCACGTTGGCGTCGTTGTGCTCGCGCGCGAGCTCCGCGGTCGCGATGCTCCACACCAGAGCGGCGCGGATGCCCTCGACCTTGTTCGCCGCGATCTGCTCGCCGTTGCCGGATCCGCCGAACACCACGCCGAGCGCCTCGACACCGGCGCGCTGGTCAGCGATCGTCGCCTGCGCCGCGCGGATGCAGAACGCCGGGTAGTCGTCCAGGGCGTCGTACTCGACGGGCCCGTGGTCCACGACCTCGTGCCCCGCCTCGGCGAGATGGTGCTGCAGCTGCGTGGAGAACTCGAGACCGGCGTGATCGGTGGCGATGTGGATGCGCATGGCTCAATCCTACGGAGCGACGCGGCCACCGCGAGGCGGCGTGACGCGGCCCCGCGGGACGATCAGGGTGCGATCCCCGCCGCGGCGGGCTTGAACCCCGCGCGGATGTTCTCGCAGCACCCGGGACGGCACACGTCGAACGCAGGACCGAGCGCCGTGACGTGCGCACGATCCGCCGCGGGGCGACCCTCGAGCCGCTCCTGGATGAGATCGACGATCCCCGCCACGAAGGAGTCCGACACGCCGGGCGTCGGCGTCCGCACGAAGGCGAGGCCTGCCTCCGCGGCCGCGTCCTTGGCCTCGGTGTCGAGGTCCCAGAGAACCTCCATGTGGTCGCTCACGAAGCCGAGCGGGACCACCGCGACCGCGGTGCGCCCGCGGGCGGGCAGCTCCTCGATCACGTCGCAGATGTCCGGCTCGAGCCAGGGCTGCGAGGCGGGGCCCGAACGGGACTGGTACACGAGCTCCCAGGGCACGTCGGCCGCCGCCGGCACGAGTTCGGCCACGCGGCTCATGACCCACGCCGCAACGGCCTCGTGCTGCGCGGCATAGGCTCCGCCAGGACCCCAGTCGACGTCGCGGGGGCCGGAGCGCAGTGCGTCGTCGGTCGGAACGCTGTGCGTCGTGAACAGCACCTGGATCGTCGAGGCGTCGGCGCCGTCCGCGGTGAATCCCTCGATCGCGTCGCGCACGCCCTCGACGAAGGACGTGACGAAACCGGGGTGGTCGTAGAACGGACGGATCTTGTCGATCGTCACGGTCTCGCCGAGACCGGTCTCGTCCAGCACGCGCGCGAAGTCCTCGCGGTACTGACGGCAGCTGGAGAAGGAGCTGTACGCGCTCGTCGCGAACGCCAGCAGCGTCGTGTCGCCGCTCGCAGACGCCTCGGTCACCGCGTCGGAGAGATACGGAGCCCAGTTGCGATTGCCCCAGTACACCGGAAGGTCGATCCCGCGCCGCGCGAGCTCGGACTCGAGCGCGGCCTTGAGAGCGCGATTCTGCGCGTTGATCGGGCTCACACCGCCGAAGTGCCGGTAGTGATGCGCGACCTCCTCGAGGCGCTCGTCCGGGATGCCGCGGCCGCGGGTGACGTTGCGCAGGAACGGGATCACGTCCTCCTGCCCCTCGGGTCCGCCGAACCCGGCGAGTAGGATGCCGTCGTACGCGACGGGCGTCTCGACGAACTCGGGCCCGCTCGCGGCAGGCTGGGAGGCGAAGGGAACGGTTGCTGCGGTCACATTTCGAGCACTCACCCTCCTATCTTCCCCTGAACTTCCTTTGCCGCCGCCGAGCGCCGGATCGCCGCCCCGCCGAAGTCCGTCGAAGCCCGCGGAATCGCGCGACACGCGCTCTGGCGTAGGCTGGGACGGTTGCCGCCGGCGCCAGCAGCGCGGATCTTGCGGCCGAAACCCTCACCCCTGGGAGTCTGAGCAGTGCCTGGAGAGAACCTCACCCGCATCGAGGCGCAGGAGCGCCGCGCGATCGTCGACACCGAGTCGTACGAGATCGCGCTCGACCTGACCAAGGGTGCGGAGGTGTTCGGATCCCGCAGCGTGGTGCGCTTCAGCGCCACCGAGGGATCCTCCACCTTCATCGACCTGATCGCGCGCGAGGTGCGCGAGATCACCCTGAACGGCGAGCAGATCGACCCGACCTCGGCATTCGCCGACTCGCGGATCGCGCTCGACGGCCTGGCCGCGGAGAACGTGCTCGTCGTCGACGCCGACTGCGAATACACGAACACCGGCGAGGGTCTCCACCGCTTCGTCGACCCCGTCGATGGCGAGGTCTACCTCTACTCGCAGTTCGAGGTGCCCGACTCGCGCCGCGTCTTCGCCGTGTTCGAGCAGCCCGACCTCAAGGCGACCTTCCAGTTCACGATCACCGCGCCCGCCGCGTGGAAGGTCGTCTCGAACTCCCCCACCCCCGAGCCGATCCACCACGACGTCTCGAACGGATCCGCGTCGGAGGAGACCGGCGCGGTCGCCACCTGGGGCTTCGAGCCCACCCCGCGCATCTCGTCGTACATCACCGCGATCATCGCCGGCCCCTACGAGGAGACCTTCTCGGAGCTGACGAGCGCATCCGGCCGCGTGATCCCGCTCGGCGTCTACGGGCGCAAGAGCCTCTGGGAGCACCTCGACGCCGACTACATCTTCGACAAGACCCGCGAGGGCTTCGCCTACTACGAGGAGAAGTTCGGCGTCCCCTACCCGTTCGCGAAGTACGACCAGCTGTTCGTGCCGGAGTTCAACGCCGGCGCCATGGAGAACGCCGGCGCGGTGACCTTCACCGAGACCTACGTCTTCCGCAGCAAGGTGACCGACGCCGTCAAGGAGCGCCGCGTCGTCACGATCCTGCACGAGCTCGCGCACATGTGGTTCGGCGACCTGGTCACCATGAAGTGGTGGAACGACCTCTGGCTGAACGAGTCGTTCGCCGAGTGGGCGTCGACGATCGCGACCGCCGAGGCCACCGAGTGGACCGAGGCGTGGACGACCTTCAACGCCATGGAGAAGACCTGGGCCTACCGCCAGGACCAGCTCCCCTCCACCCACCCCGTCGTCGCCGAGATCAACGACCTCGACGACGTGCAGGTGAACTTCGACGGCATCACCTACGCCAAGGGCGGATCCGTCCTCAAGCAGCTCGCCGCCTGGGTGGGCATCGAGGCGTTCTTCGCCGGCGTGTCCGAGTACTTCAAGAAGCACTCCTGGCAGAACACCGAGCTCAGCGACCTGCTCGTCGAGCTGGAGAAGACGAGCGGCCGCGACCTCACGGTCTGGTCGAAGAAGTGGCTGGAGACCGCGGGCGTGAACACGCTCGCACCGGTCATCGCCGAAGCCGGCGACGGCACCATCTCGCGCTTCGCCGTCACGCAGACCGCCCCCGCCGACTATCCGACGATCCGCCCGCACCGCCTCGGCATCGGCTTCTACAACCTGGACGCCGCGGGCTCCCTCGTGCGCACCCACCACGTCGAGGTGGACGTCGACGGCGACCGCACCGAGATCCCGGAGCTGCAGGGCCTGAAGCGCCCGGACCTCGTGCTGCTCAACGACGAGGACCTCGCCTACGCGAAGATCCGTCTCGACGAGCGCTCCCTGGCCACCGCGGTCGCGCACCTCGCCGACATCAGCGACCCGCTCGCCCGCTCTCTCGTGTGGGGCGCGGCCTGGGACCAGACCCGCGACGCCGAGAGCGCCGCGAGCGACTACATCGATCTCGTGCTCGGCAACATCGGTCGCGAGACCGAGTCGACCACGGTCCGCACCACGCTCAGCCAGCTGCAGACCGCCGCCGCGCTGTACGTCGTGCCGGAGCACCGCTCCGCGGCCCGCACGCGCGTGGCGGACGGCCTGTGGGCGCTCGCCCAGGGCGCGGAGGCCGCCTCCGACAGCCAGCTGCAGTTCGTCACCGCCTTCGCGAACTCGCTCACGACGCCGGAGCACGCCGACGTCGTCCGCCGCCTGCGCGACGGCGCCCTGACGCTCGACGGGCTCACGATCGACACCGACCTCTCCTGGCAGCTGCTCGTCGGCCTCGCCACGGTCGGCGCCGTCGACGGCGCCGCGATCGATGCCGCGCTGGAGGGCGACAACACCGCCAAGGGCGGGGAGTTCGCCGCACAGGCTCGCGCCGCGCTGCCGACCCCCGAGGACAAGCAGGCCGCGTGGTCCTCCCTCGTCGACCACGACGACCTGTCGAACACGATCGTCCGCTCTGCGGCGCTCGGCTTCACGCACCCGGCCGGGGTCGCGCTGCTGGAGCCGTTCGTCGCGCAGTACTTCGATGCCCTGCTCTCGATCTGGGAGGGCCGCACGTTCCAGGTCGCGAACTACCTGATCGTGGGCCTGTACCCGAAGGCGCTCGCGAACGTCGCCCTGCGTGACGCCACCCGCGCCTGGCTCTCCGCTCACCAGGACGCCGCGCCGGCGCTCCGCCGCCTCGTTTTCGAGAACCTCGCCGACGTCGAGCGGGCGCTGGCCGCCCAGGCCCGCGACGCCGAGACCGTCGCCGCCGACGCGCAGAGCTGACGCGGGCCCCTCGCGACGAACCGCAGGGCCGGAGGGAGTTCGCTCCCTCCGGCCCTGCGGCGTTCTCCGCGTGAAGCGCCGTGGCTGTTCAGAACCCGCCAAGGCCCCGGTCATAGGATCGTGAACGATGAATATCGTGCCCCTCGCAACTCAGGCAGATAAGGCCGTCGACACCTGGACCCAGATCCTCACCGTCCTCGGCGACATCGGCATGAAGGCGCTCTGGAGCGTCGTGACGATCGTCGTGTGCGCCGTGATCGCCTACGCGCTCCGTTTCGTGATCCGTCGCGTCGTGCGGCGGATCGTCGCCGGCGCGAAGTCCAAGGCCGAGGTGACGGACACGAGAGCGCTCGAGCGCTCCCCCCTCGCGGACATGCGGCTCGTGCAGCGCACCAGGACGCTCGGCACGATCCTGCAGAACATCGTCAACGTGATCCTCGTCGTCGTCGCGGTCGTGCTGATCGTGAACATCATCGAACCCACCCTGCTGGGATCCCTGACGCTGCTCACCGCCGCGGTCGGCGCCGGTCTCGGCTTCGGCGCCCAGAATATCGTGAAGGACGTGCTCAACGGCATGTTCCTGGTCGCCGAGGATCAGGTGGGCATCGGCGACGTGGTCGACCTGGGCCTCGCCTCCGGCGTCGTCGAATACGTGAGCGTGCGCATCACCCAGGTGCGCGACGCGAACGGCACGCTCTGGTACGTCCGCAACGGCGAGATCACCCGGATCGGCAACATGTCGCAGGGCTGGGCCCGCGCGATCATCGACCTGGGCGTGCCGGCCGACGCGGACGTCCCCGCCGTCGAGGAGGCACTGCTCACCACCGCTCAGGGGCTCGCGAAGGACCCGAAGTGGCGCACCCGCATCATCGAGAAGCCCGAGATCTGGGGGCTGGAATCGGTCGACGGCGACGCTCTCGTGATCCGGGTCGTGATGAAGACGCGCACGAACGCGATGGACGACGTCGCCCAGGAGCTGCGGATGCGGCTGCGCGACACCGTGCTCGGAATGGACCTGACCGTGCCGAGCATGGCCACCGTGCAGCTGGCCGGCCCCGAAGGCGCCCGCCGCGTGCACGGTGCGAACCCGCCGCGCACCCGCCCCAACCCCGTGGCGAGCACCCCCACGGTCCCGGAGCGCGGGTTCTGGCGCAAGAAGAAGACCGAGGACGAGAAGCCCGCCACGGTCACGCCCCCGCCGCGCACCAAGCCGGCTCCGACCGCGCCCGCGCCGAAGAAGAGCGAGAAGCCGAAGACGCCTCCCTCGGCGCCGCAGAGCCTTCCTCTCCCGCCCCTCCCCGATCCGCAGAGCCCGCAGGATCCGCAGAACCCTGGAGACGAACGATGACCGAGCCGGTGTCCTTCTACGACGAGGTCGGCGGCCACGCGACGTTCCAGCGTCTCGTCGAGGTCTTCTACCGCGAGGTCGCCCTCGATCCGGTGCTGAAGCCCATGTACCCCGAGGAGGACCTCGGACCGGCCGAGGATCGGCTCCGCATGTTCCTGGAGCAGTACTGGGGCGGCCCCACGACCTACGGCGAGCAGCGCGGCCACCCGCGCCTGCGGATGCGGCACATGCCCTTCCACGTCGATCCGGACGCGCGCGATCGCTGGCTGCGGTGCATGCGCACGGCGGTCGACGATGCACAGCTCTCCCCGATCCACGAGGCGACGCTCTGGGACTACCTCGAGCGCGCCGCGCATGCGATGGTGAATACATTCGAGCCGAGCCGCGCGAGCGCGGCGGGCGCCCCGACCCCCGACGGGCGCCCCGTCCTCTAGCCGGCACCGCACGCACACCGAGTTCGACGGAGATCTCATGACCGCGACCACCACCCGCACCACCGACGTCCTCGTCATCGGCTGGGGCTTGTCCGGCCTCGTCGCGGCCGCGGAGGCGACCGCCGCAGGCCGACGCGTGATCATCCTGGATCAGGAGCCGCGCACGAACCTGGGCGGGCAGGCCTGGTGGTCGTTCGGCGGGTTGTTCCTCGTCGACTCTCCGGAACAGCGCCGCATGGGCATCACGGACTCGTACGAGCTCGCCCGGCAGGACTGGTTCGGGAACGCGGGGTTCGACCGGGAGGAGGATGCCTGGCCGCGACGCTGGGCCGAGGCGTACCTCCAGTTCGCGAGCGGCGAGAAGCGGGCCTGGCTCCGGGAGCGCGGGGTGGGCTTCTTCCCCGTCGTGGGCTGGGCCGAGCGCGGCGGCTACGGCGCGATCGGTCCCGGCAACTCGGTCCCCCGCTTCCACATCACCTGGGGCACGGGCCCGGGCATCGTCGCACCGTTCCAGGCCGCACTCGAGCAGGCCGAGAAGACCGGGCACCTGGTGGTGCTCCCGCGGCATCGCGTGACGGCGCTCAGGACCGAGAACGGCGTCGTCACGGGCGCGCAGGGCGACATCCTCGCGTCGTCCGCGGCGGCGCGCGGCGTGCAGAGCGACCGGGAGCCTGTCGGCACGTTCGAGATCACCGCCGGATCGACGATCGTGACCTCGGGCGGCATCGGCGGCAATCACGACCTCGTGCGCGCCGCGTGGCCGGAGCGCCTCGGCACGCCGCCCGCGGAGATGCTCACCGGTGTGCCGGCCTATGTCGACGGCTCGATGCAGGCCGTGTCGGCGGCCGCCGGGGCGCGACTCATCAACGGCGACCGCATGTGGCACTACGTCGAAGGCATCCGCAACTGGGATCCGGTCTGGCCCGGCCACGGCATCAGGATCCTCCCCGGCCCCTCGTCGCTGTGGCTGGATGCGACCGGCGCGCGGCTCCCCGTGCCGCTGTTCCCCGGCTTCGACACGCTCGGGACCCTGGCCCACCTGCGTGCGACCGGGCACGATCATTCCTGGTTCGTGACGACGCGGCAGATCGTGGAGAAGGAGTTCGCGCTGTCTGGCAGCGAGCAGAACCCGGACCTCACCGGCAAGGACGTGCCGCTCCTGGTGCGCTCCCGGCTCGCGAAGGGCCCCACGGACCCGGTGCAGGCGTTCCTGGACAAGGGCGAGGACTTCGTCGTCGAGGACGACCTCGGCCGGCTGATCTCCCGGATGCAGGAGCTCCCGGGCGGCGACGCCCTGGATCCCGACCGGGTGCGCGAGGAGGTCGTCGCGCGCGACCGCGAGATCGGCAACGACTTCACGAAGGATGCGCAGGTCGCGATGCTGCGCTCGGCACGCGCCTATCGCGGAGACCGGCTGATCCGCACCGCGACGCCGCACCGCCTGCAGGATCCTTCCGCAGGTCCCCTGGTCGCGGTGCGGTTGCGGGTGATCACCCGCAAGTCGCTCGGCGGCATCGAGACGGATCTGGACGGCCGCGCGCTGGACGCCGATGGACAGGCCGTGCCCGGGCTGTACGCCGCGGGAGAGGCGAGCGGTTTCGGAGGGGGCGGCGTGCACGGGTACCGCGCCCTGGAGGGCACCTTCCTCGGCGGATGCCTGTTCTCGGGCTGCCAGGCCGGACGCGCGGCGGCGCGGGCGGTCTGACACCCCGGCGCCCTGGACCCTCCCCGGTCCGAGTGCCAGGATCGCGTGCATGGACGCAGAAGAGCTGAGAGCGCGCCAGGCGCCGCTCAAGGAGCGCTACCGGCAGGATCAGAGCCTCGCGCGCGTCGTCTCGGGGGCGATCGGCGACTACCGGGATCCGGGCATCACGACGACGATCGAGGGCTGGGCGGGCCCGGTCCGTGCGGGGCAGCATCCCGCGACCGGCGGGGACGGATCCGATGCGTGCTCGGCAGACCTCCTCATGCAGGCGCTGCTGGGCTGCGTCGGAGTGACGTTCCGCGCCGTCACGACTGCGATGGGCGTGACGGTCGACAACGTCCGCCTCTCCGCGGAGTGCCACTGGGACGCGCGCGGGACGCTCGGGCTCGACCGGGAGGCGCCGGTCGGAGTCGGCGAGATCTCCGTCACGATCACGATCGACAGCGACGCCGACGACGGCCGCCTGGAGCGGATCGCCACCTCGACCGAGCGCTACTGCGTGGTCGGGCAGAGCCTCGCGTCGCCGCCCAGGATCACCGTCGTCCGCCGTGGTGCCCCGGCCTGAGTGCGCGCCTCAGGCCGGTCACGGCTCAGCCCGCGGTTCCCGTCGCCCGCACCGCGGTCAGCCCCACCGCTGCGGGGCCCCGACTGAGCACATGCCCGCGCGCGAACGCGAGACGCGTCCATCGCCCCGCTGTCGTGATCGACACCTGCTCGGCGCCGGAGATGAAGCCGAAGGCGTGCGCCGCGAAGGCCACGCCGCGGGGCAGACCGAGGAGGTCCTCGTCGGGTTCGCCCCAGATCGCCGCGCGCAGAGCGCGGACGGCGTCCTCGCCCGCACCGGCCGGGGATCCGTGCGCGACGGCCGAGATGCCCCACTGGGCGCGCTGGGCGATGATGTCGGCGCCGAGCTCCCCGCTCGGCGTCCATCCTCCCCGCGGCGGCGCGATCCCGGCCCAGGAGGGGCTGCGGCCGGTGTCCGGCAGCGCGAGTGCGCGCGGATCGTCGGTCGTCGTGAGCTCGTCGATCACGATGTCGCAGCGCAACTCCGGGTCGGCCCGGACGATCCGCATCGCGAGGATCGTCGGCGTCGCGTCGAAGAGCGTCTGCGGCACGAGCGCCGCGGCCGTCATCGCAAGCACTCCTCCGTCGGCCTGCAGCCTGACGCCTTCATCACCGGCGCGGCCGGCCCGGGAGACGAAGGTGAGCGCGTCGCGCGCGGTGTCGGCATCGGCGAGGATCAGGGGCGTGGGCACGCCCTCTAAACTAGCAACCGGTCGCGACAGGTCCCCCGGTGTGTCGCAGCAGCCGCCGAGAGGATCCCATGACGCACGACGAGCACGCCCGCCGATCGGTCGAGATGCTGCGGGGGATCCTCGATCTCGACTCCTCCGATGCGCGCACGACCGAGGACATCTTCACGGGCGTCTCGCATCCGATGCCGACCGGACGGATCTACGGCGGGCAGGTGCTCGGCCAGTCCATCATCGCGGCGGAGCGGACGATGCCGGACGGACGCGTCCCGCACTCGATGCACGGCTATTTCCTCCGCGCCGGGGACGCCTCGCAGGGGCTGACGTTCGCGGTGGACCGCATCCACGACGGCCGTTCCTTCTCCACCCGACGAGCGCAGGCGTACCAGAACGGCGTGCCGATCTTCTCGATGATCGCCTCGTTCCAGGACGAGAACCCCGGCATCGAGCACGCCGAGCCGATGCCGGAAGGGATCCCCGGGCCGGAGGAGCTCGCTCCCGACGAGGAGATTTCCGACGGGATCCACCCGCTGTCGAAGCGCATGCTCGTCGACCGTCCTGTCGACATGCGGCACGTGGAGGGGCCGCTGTTCGGCGAGGCGGGCGCGGAGAAGTCCGCGCGCCAGGCGGTGTGGATGCGGCTGCGCGCCCCCTTCCCCGACGACCCGGCCCTGCACCGCGCGGCACTGGCGTACCTCAGCGACATGTCGATCCAGGAATCGATCCTGCGCGCGCACGGCCTGAGCTGGAATGTGCCGGGCCTCAAGGTCGCGAGCCTGGACCACGCGATGTGGTGGCACCGGCCCGGGCGCGTGGACGACTGGCTGCTGTACGTGCAGGAGTCGCCGAACGCACGCGGGGGGCGCGGGCTCGCGACCGGACGGATCTACGATCGCAGCGGCAGCCTCGTGGCGAGCGTCGCGCAGGAGATCACGATCCGGGTCCCGGAAGCCTGATCCCGCCCCGCGTCCGGCGACGGAAGCGGATCCGCGGCAGTGCCGCTCAGCGGTGCGCGTAGACGATCGACGGTCCGGAGTACGGCGACCAGGCGTCGCGCATCTCGGGGCCGATCCGCGTGGGACGGCCCGTGGCCGCGTCGACCAGCACGATGACCGCGGTCGAGCGCGCATAGAGCACGCGCTCCTCGAACGCCGCGTCGTTGTAGACCTCGTAGCAGACCTCGATGCTGGATCCGCCGAGCTTGCCGAACCACATCTGCACCTCGAGCGGGTGCCGCTGGTAGGGCACGGGCGCCAGGTACTCGATCTCCTGCCGCGCGACGAGCGTCAGCACGCCCGCGTCGATCCCCGAACTCAGCACGGCAGTGCTCGGACCGTGCTCTCCCTCGCCCGGCCGCCAGAACGCGCGCACGCGCGCCTCCTCGAGCAGCTTCAGCATCGAGGTGTTGTTCACATGGTTGAAGGCGTCGAGGTCGCCCCAGCGCAGGTGGATCGGGATGTGCAGGCGCTCCCCCGCCGCGGCCCCGTCGGGGGCCGCGGCGTCGGGAGCACCGGAACCGGCGATCTCAGTCACGCGTGAGCCTGCGGTGCGTCGAGCGGTGCGGGTTGGCCGCATCCGCGCCGAGACGCTCGATCTTGTTGCGCTCGTAGGCGTCGAAGTTGCCCTCGAACCAGTACCACTGATCGGGGTTCTCGTCGGTGCCCTCGTAGGCGAGGATGTGCGTCGCGATCCGGTCCAGGAACCACCGGTCGTGCGTGATGACCACGGCGCAGCCGGGGAACTCCAGCAGCGCGTTCTCGAGGGAGCTCAGCGTCTCGACGTCCAGGTCGTTGGTCGGCTCGTCGAGGAGCAGCAGGTTGCCGCCCTCCTTGAGCGTGAGGGCGAGGTTCAGGCGGTTGCGCTCACCACCGGAGAGCACGCCGGCCTTCTTCTGCTGGTCCGGACCCTTGAACCCGAACTTCGAGACGTAGGCTCGGGACGGGATCTCGGTCTTGCCGACCATCATGATGTCCAGGCCGTCGGAGACGACCTCCCACAGGGTCTTGTCGGGGTCGATGCTGGCGCGGGACTGGTCGACGTAACTGATCTTGACCGTCTCGCCCACCTTCAGGTCGCCGCCGTCGAGGGGCTCGAGGCCGACGATCGTCTTGAACAGCGTGGTCTTTCCGACACCGTTCGGGCCGATCACGCCGACGATGCCGTTCGGCGGCAGGCTGAAGCTCAGGCCGTCGATGAGCGAGCGCCCGTCGAAGCCCTTCTGCAGCTTCTTCGCCTCGATCACGACGCTGCCCAGGCGCGGGCCCGCGGGGATCGTGATCTCCTCGAAGTCGAGCTTCCGCGTCCGCTCCGCCTCCGCTGCCATCTCCTCGTAGCGGGCGAGGCGCGCCTTCGACTTGGTCTGGCGTCCCTTGGCGCTCGAGCGCACCCACTCCAGCTCGTCCTTGAGGCGCTTGGCGAGCTTCGCGTCCTTCTTGCCCTGGATGTCGAGCCGCTCGGCCTTCTTCTCGAGGTACGTCGAGTAGTTGCCCTCGTAGCCGATGAGGCGGCCGCGGTCGACCTCGGCGATCCACTCCGCCATGTTGTCGAGGAAGTACCGGTCGTGGGTGATCGCGATCACCGCGCCCTTGTAGGCCTGGAGGTGCTTCTCCAGCCACAGCACGCTCTCGGCGTCGAGGTGGTTGGTGGGCTCGTCGAGGAGGAGCAGGTCGGGCTTCTGCAGCAGCAGCTTGGCGAGGGCGACGCGACGCTTCTCACCGCCCGAGAGGTTGGTCACGGGGGCGTCGGCCGGCGGGGTGCGCAGCGCGTCCATGGCCTGCTCGAGCTGGGAGTCGAGGTCCCAGCCGTCCGCGGCGTCGATCTCCTCCTGGAGCACGCCCATCTCGGCGAGCAGGGCGTCGAAGTCGGCGTCGGGGTCGGCCATCAGGGCGGAGATCTCGTTGAAGCGGTCGACCTTGGCCTTGATCGCCACGCCCTCCTGGATGTTCTCCAGGACGGTCTTGGTCTCGTCGAGCTCGGGCTCCTGCATGAGGATGCCCACGCTGAAGCCGGGGGTGAGCTTGGCCTCACCGTTGGAGGGGGTGTCCAGGCCCGCCATGATCTTCAGGATCGTGGACTTTCCGGCGCCGTTCGGGCCGACCATGCCGATCTTCGCGCCGGGCAGGAAGGCCATGGTGACGTCGTCGAGGATGAGCTTGTCGCCCACGGCCTTGCGGGCGCGGACCATGGAGTAGATGTATTCGGCCACGAGGGCGCTCCTTCTGTCGTCGTGACGACGGTTGCGAGGGCTGCGGGTCGCTCTCCGGCGGCTTGCCGCGGGATCGACACTCCAGCCTACCCGGGGCGCGCGCTCTTCCTCCCCGGACCTACGGTCCGATCGGCATGGTCTTGCCGATGAGGCATCTGCCGCCGTCGACCTGGGGCAGCACCGACGTGACCGGATCCCCGGTGGACGGCCCGACCTGACCGACCAGGCATTGGTCCTGCCCCCATCGCACCGAGAACTGGATGCTCTCGGCGGGGTTGCCCACCGTCGACTCGTCTGCGGTGACCTGCATGTCGGCCCGGGTGAACCCGGCGGCGGTGAGCGCGTCGATGTACGCCCCGCCCTTGACGCGGCTCTCCCCCGCCCAGACCCGCGCCACGACGGCCGCGAACAACGGGAGGTTGTCCTCGGCGGAGCCGTCGGGGTGCAGCACGGGTGCAGCGGCCGGCGTTGCGGTCCCGCTGCTCGCCGCGGCAGAGGGCGATTCCGACGGCGCCGGCGATCCCGCCGAACAGCCGCTCAGGACGAGTGCCGCGACCAGCGCCAAGGGCGCGAGCGCTCGGATCGCCGGTGTTCGGACGAGCACAGCCTGGGATCCACGCACCCCACGAGTCTAGGCGGCGCACACCTGCGGCGACCGCCCGCGGCCGATACGCCGTCCCGCCCGTCCGGGACGCGGCTCAGAACGGCGTGGCATCGCCGCCCGGCATCGCCCAGCTGTCGACCGCCGTGTCCGCGTCCTGGTCCCCGCTCCCCGGGCCTGCGCCGGCGCTGGCGCCCGACGTTCCCCTGTCGCCGCCCGCCGCGCCCTCGCCACGGGGCGGCGCCTGATGCGACACCCGGTGATACACGCTGCGCCCTCGACGCAGATCCGGCCCGATGCTCTCGGCCTCGATCTCGACGTTCAACCGCTTGCCGTCCTTGCCTTCCCATTCGCGCAGCTTCAGCCGCCCCACGACCACGACCGCGTCGCCCTTCGTCAGAGACGCCTCCGCGTTCTCGGCCAGCGCGCGGTATGCCCTGATCTCGAACCAGTTCGTCCCCGCGTCGATCCAGCCGCCGGCGCCGTCGGGACGGCGGTGGTTCGTGGCCATCCGGAAGCTCAGGGTGGGGATGCCGGTGGCGGTGGCGCCCCGGTCCGGGTCGGACGCGACGTTCCCCAGGACGGTGATGGTGTCGGCCATGATCTGCTCTTCTCTGCTCATGCGGAGCTCGAAGCGCTCCGTTCCTGCAGACAGCGTCGCGCCCCGGCCGAGGTCGCGGAGGCGGGGATGCGCAATCCGTGCCGAACCCGTCCGCGCGCCCGCCTGTGGAGGACGACCGGACGCCGACGAGCCCGGACGCCGACGGGCCCGCGTGCCGACGAGTCCGGGACCCGCCCGGCGGATCAGTGCACGAACAGCAGAAGCGCCGCGACCGCGATGAACAGCGAGCCGAAGACGATGTTGAGCGTGCGCTGTCCCCGCGCGCTGGAGGTGAGTCGTCGGAAGCTCTGCGCCGTCGCGGCGAACACGAACCACATCACGAACACGTCGATGACCACCGTCGTCCCGACGAGGATCAGATACTGCGGCCAGGGATCGCGATCGAGGCGGATGAACTGCGGGACGAAGGCGAGGAAGAAGACGATCGCCTTCGGGTTGAGCAGGTTGACCCAGAAGCCGCGCCGCAGCATCGGCCATCGGCCCTCGGCGGGACGCAGGGTCTCGGCATCCGCGACCGGCTCGGGGACTCGCGCGATGATCAGCCTGATGCCGAGGTAGACGAGGTACGCCGCGCCGACGTACCGCACCGTCTCGAACAGCCACGGCACACGGGCCACGAGCAGGCCCACTCCGGCGGCGACGATCGCGACGTGCACGACGAGGGCGAGCTGCTGCCCGACGATCCCCCAGATCGAACGCCGCCATCCCTCGTTCAGGGAGTTGGTCATGGTGTTGATCGCGCCTGCGCCCGGCGTGAGGCTGATCACCAGGCACGCCACCACCAGCGAGAGCCATACGGTCACGGTCACCAGCACAGTGTAGGGACTATCCGGGCACCCGGATCTCCGGCGCGGCGGACGAATGTCGGTGGCCGTCCTTATGTTCGAAGGAGAAGGAGGAACAATGACCACGAACATCACCCCCGCACCGACCATCCGCTGGGCGACGCCGGTTCTCACCCGCTCCGTCGAGACGCTGCAGCCCGCCGGCGAGCGCCTCTGGCGCGTGCTGGACCGCCGCGGCGCGATCCGCGGACACCTGCGGATCATGCCGCACGATCTCGGCCTGCGCTACCGCGCCGAGCGTCTGCACCTCGCCTCCGGCATGTTCCATATCGTCGGGGACTTCTGGAGCGCCGACGACGCCGTCGCCGCGCTGCGCTTCTGATCGCACCGCCGCACCGCGCTTCGACGAACCTCGCGTTTCTTGGCCAATCCTTAGGCGACGCATCGGAACATGGATCCGGCGCACGCGATCCCGCGGACGCCCGCCTCCGATGCCGCCATCGCGAGGAACGCGAAGGATGAGGATCCCCCATGACCGAGCTGCGACGCACCCGCACCCGCCCGCTCACCGGAATCGAACGCACCACACGACGTCCCGTGGTCGCCGTCGTCGTCGCGGTCATCGGCGCCGTGGCCGTGACTGCGCTCGGGTTCGCGATGAAGGCGACGCAGGCCGACCAGGGCCTCGTCGTCGCCCTGAACACCACGCACACGGGTCTGTGGGGCACGATCGGCAGCGCGATCTATCGCGGCATCGAGCCGGTCCCCGCCGTGGTGATCACGCTCGTGATCGCCGGGATCGTGTGGGCGGTCTCCCGCTCCCTGCGCACCGCGATCCTGTTCGGGCTCACCGTCGCCTTCACCTGGCTGCCCGTCGCGGCGGTCAAGATCCTCGTCGACCGCCCGCGTCCGGATGCCTCTCTGCTCGCGCATCCGTTCTCGCCGCTGCAGACCGACGGTTCCTTCCCGAGCGGTCACACCGCCTATGTCGTCGCCCTGGCGATCGCGTTCTGGTTCCTGCTCCGCGACACGCGGTACGCCTGGCTGCCCATCGTGCTCGGCGTCATCGGCACCGCCGTGATCGGGCTCGCCGTGGTGAGCGACGGCCTGCACTTCCCCACCGACGTGCTCGGATCCATCGTCTGGGCGTTGACCACGGCCGCCGCCGTGCGCTGGCTCGTGGTCGACGTGATCGCCTCGCGGATCGGGCGCCGATCCGCGGCCTGAACCGGCGCAGAACAAGTGCCCCCTGCAGGATTCGAACCTGCGACCGACGGATTAGAAGGCCGTTGCTCTATCCACTGAGCTAAGGAGGCGCCCCTCCAGGCTAGCGCGTCGGTGCCGCTCAGTAGGATGGCCGCATGGTTTCTTCGTCCGAGAACGATCGTCTGGTCTGGATCGACTGCGAGATGACGGGGCTCGATCTCGCGATCGATGAACTCGTGGAGATCGCCGTCGTGATCACCGACTTCGAGTTGCGCCTGGTGGATCCCGGGTTCCAGGTGGTCATCCGCGCGAGTGACGCCGCGCTGGACCAGATGAACGATTTCGTCACGAACATGCACCGCACCTCCGGCCTGTTCGAGGAGATCCCGACCGGCGTCCCCCTCGCCGAGGCTCAGGAGCAGACGCTCGCCTACATCCGACGGTTCGTGCCGCAGGAGCGCAAGGCTCCACTGGCCGGCAACACGATCGGCACCGACCGCATGTTCCTCGCGAAGTACATGCCCGATGTCGACCAGTACCTGCACTACCGCAACGTCGACGTCTCCAGCATCAAGGAGCTCTCGCGTCGCTGGTACCCGCGGGTGTTCTTCCACGCTCCGGCCAAGGACGGCGGGCACCGCGCCCTCGCCGACATCCTGGAGTCGATCCGCGAGCTCGAGTACTACCGCCGTGCGGTGTTCATCGACCAGCCGGGACCGACGACGGAAGAGGTCCAGGCGACGTCGGACGCCGTCGTGTCAGAGTTCGCCTCAAACCTGTAATACACTGGTGAGGTTGCCCGCTCCGGCAGGCACATGGTGGCTATAGCTCAGTTGGTAGAGCACCGCGTTGTGGTCGCGGGGGTCGCGGGTTCAAGCCCCGTTAGCCACCCCATCGAAGAGGCCCGGATCCGCATGGATCCGGGCCTCTTCGCCGTCTCCGGCACCTCGTCCGTCGGGACGAGCAGGTCGCGAGCGGCGCGACACGCCCGATAGGCTCCCCAGTCAGATGACCGGATCCGATTTCCTCCGACTGGACCCGCGCGACGCGCCGTCCCGCGGACGCACCGCGTGGCTCACCGCGCAGATCCGCGCGGCCGTCGCAGACACCACCCTGAGCGCCGACGCACGGGTGCCGCCGAGTCGGGAGCTCGCCGAGGAACTGTCGTTCTCCCGCGGCGTGGTCGTCGAGGCCTACCGGCGTCTGACGGAGGAGGGCCTGCTCGTCACGAACCGGGGAGCGGGCACACGGATCGCGCAGGTGGTTCCTCCGGCCGCGCAGCCGCTCCGGCTCCCCGAACCTCTCGAGGCCGTGGAGCCGCTCCAGATCTCCGAGGGCGCACCGGACCTGAGCGCGTTCCCCCGCGCCGCCTGGCTGCAGGCAGAGCGGCGAGTTCTCGCGACCGCGACCGCTCGCGACCTCGGGTACGCGGATCCGCGGGGCGTGCCCGCGCTCCGCGAGGCACTGGCCGGATGGCTGGCTCGCCGTCGCGGCATCCATGTGCCGCCGGAGCGCATCCTCGTCACGGCGGGCGTGACCGGCGCCCTCAGCCTGATCGCTCAGACCATGCGCGAGCGGGGCCTGACGACGTGCGGGGTCGAGGATCCCAGTGCGGACGGGAATCGTCGCATCCTCGACTACTGGCTGGACGAGCTGTGCCCCATTCCCGTGGATCACGAGGGCATCGACATCGCAGCGCTGCAGGCGAGCGGCGTCCGGGTCGTGCTGGCGACGCCCGCGCACCAGTTCCCCACCGGCGTCGTGCTCTCCCCCACGCGCCGCCGGGAGCTCATCGCCTGGGCGGAGCGCGTGGACGGCGTGATCATCGAGGACGACTACGACTCGGAGTACCGCTACGATCGCGCCCCCGTCCCCGCTCTGCAGGCGAGTACGCCGGAGCGGATCCTGCACATCTCGAGCCTGTCCAAAGTGCTCGCCCCTGCCCTGCGGATCGGCTGGTTGATCGCTCCCGAGAGCTGGTCCGACGATCTCATCCGCAGACGCTGGGCGACGGATCTCGGCTCTCCCGCGCTGCCCCAGCTCGTCCTCGCCGAACTCATCGGCAGCGGCGTGCTCGAGCGCCAGGTGCGGCGCCTCCGCTTGCGGCACCGGCAGCGCCGCGACGCCGCAGTCGCCGCGATCCGCGACCACCTGCCGGGCTGCCGCGTCGAGGGCATCGCCGCCGGACTCCACATCCAGGTGATGCTGCCGGAGGGGGCCGACGATGCCGACGTCGCGCGGCGGGCGGCATCCGAGGGGATCGCCGTCAAGCCGCTCTCGGCCTACCGCTTCTCCCCCGGCCCTCCGGGCCTCGTGATCGGATACGGCCCTCACTCGACCGCGCGGCTCGCGGCCGCGATCGCGACGCTCGGCCGCCTGCTCTGAACCCGATCGGCGCGCTCATCGGGGAGTGATCGCGAGGAGCACCGCGAGCGCCACGAAGGTCAGCGCGAAGCCGCGGCCGAGGAACCGGTTCACCGCCGGGCGCGCCCGCACGAAGTCCCGCACCCGTGCGGCACCGGCACCATAGGCCGCGAAGATCACGAAAGTGATGCCCATGAACGCGGCGCCGAGACCCGCCATCCGCAGCACGCCGTCTTCCGCGTCGACGTCCACGAACATCGGCAGGAACACGAAGAAGAAGATCGTGAGCTTCGGGTTCAGCAGGTTGACGAGGACCGCGTCGCGGATCACCCGCCCGAACGACATCCCCGGCGCGGCGGAGCCGTCCTCCGTCTCGGTGGACGCTGCGAGTCCGCGATCGTCCCGCCACATCCCCCAGGCCATGGAGAGGAGATACACCACCCCCGCCCATCGGATGACGTCGAACAGCACGGGGTTCGCCGCCATCACGGCCGCAGCGCCGGACAGCGCCAGCGCGAGGTGCGGCACGATGCCCAGCGTGCATCCGACCGCAGCGATGATCCCGGCGCGGACGCCCCGGGACAGCCCCGCCGCGATCGTGAACAGCGCCCCGCTGCCCGGAGTCGCCGTGATCACGATCGAAGTCACCAGGAAGCTCGTGTCCATGCCCTCAGCCTGGAGGCTGTCTGGACCGGGCAGAAGATCCAAGAATGGGCGAGTGTCGAGGTCCAAATCTCGCCTCGCTTCGTCTCCTCACTCCTGATCGCGGCGATCGTGCACCACGAGGGCCCACCACGGAAAGCGCTCCCGCCACGGGAAGCGGCCCCGCCACGGGAAGCAGGGCGGGGCCGCTCCGCACGGGCCGCTATGCCACGATGCGGATCGGGTTCTGGATCAGCCCGGTGAGCGTCGCGAGGAACTGCGCCGCCAACGCCCCATCGATGATCCTGTGGTCCGCCGTGAGCGTGTATCGCACCCGGGTGCGAGTCGCGACCGCCCCCTCGATCAGCGCGAGCTCGTCGCGGGCGCCGCCGATCGCCAGGATCGCGCCCTGCGGAGGGTTGATGATCGCCGTGAAGTGCTCGACACCGTACATCCCGAGATTGCTGATCGTGAAGGTCCCCTCGGACAGCTCCTCCGCACTGAGGCGGCGCTCGGATGCCTTCCCGATGAGCTCCTTCGTCGTGCCGGCGATCACGGACACCGCTGCGCGATCGGCATCGCGCACGACGGGGACCACGAGCCCCGCGGGCGACGCCACCGCGATGCCGACGTTCACCCGGGCATGCACGAGCGTCTGCCCGCGACCCTCCGGAGAGTACGACGCGTTCACCCCCGGGTGGGCACGGAGCGCGAGACCGACGGCCCGGACGAAGAGGTCGTTCAGCGTGACCTTCCTCGTCGCATCCGCGTCGGCGATCGCCGCGTTGATCTGCGCACGCAGCGCGAGCAGGTCGTCGACATCGGCCGAGGCCGTCGCGGTGAACGTCGGAGTGGTCGTCGCGCTCTCGGTCAGCCGCGAGGCGACCGTGTGCCGGATCGCATCGAACGGCACGGTCGCGGATCCGCGGCCGTCTCCGGCGGCCATGACGGCCCGCGCCGCCAGGGCGAGCGGGGCTGATCCTCCCCTCGGAAGAGCGTCGAGATCGGCACGGACGATGCGTCCGCCGGGACCGCTGCCCTTGACGGCGGAGAGGTCGGCCCCGCGCTCCCTCGCGAGTCTGCGGACCAGCGGCGTCGCGATCAGGCGCTCGGCGGCCTCGCGCGGCGGTTCCGGCCGTGCATTCGGCGCGATGGCCGCGGACGCAGCCGCCGGAGCGTCGGCGATCAGCGCTGCCGCCGGGGCATCGGGGGTCGGCGAGGAGTCCGCGCGGGCCGAGCGGGCCGAGCGGACCGCGCGCTTCGGAGCGCTCCCGCTCCCGTCGTCGAGCCGTGCGATGGGCGTGCCGATCGCGACGGTCTCGCCCACGTCGACCAGGATCTCCGCGAGGGTCCCGGACTCGTAGGACTCCTGCTCCATCACGGCCTTGTCGGTCTCGATCTCCACGAGCACATCGCCCGCGGCGATCGCGTCTCCGGGCCGCCGGTGCCAGGCGGCGATGGCCCCCTCGGTCATCGTGTCCGAGAGGCGCGGCATCAGGATGTCGATCATCGTGGTTCCTTTCATCGACGCAGGGCGACGGCGTCCAACGTTTCGCGGATCGCGTTCACCGCATCTTCGAGGGAGGGCAGGGCCGCCGCCTCCAGGGACTTCGCGTACGGCATCGGCACCTCCGCCATCGCCACGCGGCGCACCGGCGCATCGAGCCAGTCGAACGCGCCGTCCGAGATCGTCGCGGCGATCTCCGCGCCGATCCCGTAGGTGAGCCAGTCGTCCTCCAGGATCACCGCGCAGCCGGTCTTCCGCACCGAGGCGATGATCGTGGGCCGGTCGAGCGGGCGCAGGCTCCTGAGGTCGATCACCTCGACGTCGATGCCTTCCGCCGCGAGCTGCTCCGCCGCGCGGAGGGCGACGGTCGCCATCCGCGAGTACGAGACAACGGTGATGTCCGCGCCTTCGCGGGAGATCCTGGCACGCCCGATCTCCGCGGGCTCGAGGTCATCGGGGACGTCGCCGGTGGTGTTGTAGAGGGCGAGGTTCTCCAGTACGAGGACGGGATCGTCATCGCGGATCGCGGCGAGCAGAAGGGCCTTCGCATCCGCCGGGGTGGAGGGGGCGACGACCTTCATGCCCGGCACGAACGCGTAGTACAGCTCGATGTTCTGGGAGTGGGTCGCGCCGAGCTGCTGGCCGCCGCCGCCGGGTGTCCGGATGACGAGCGGAACGCGGGCCTGCCCGCCGAACATCCCGTAGATCTTGGCCGCGTGATTGACGATCTGGTCCAGCGCCAGCAGGGAGAAGTTGATCGTCATGATCTCGACGACAGGTCTCAGCCCGACCATCGCCGCACCGATCGCGGCGCCGGTGAACCCCTCCTCGGCGATCGGGGTATCGCGGACGCGCCGAGGTCCGAACTCCGCGAGCATTCCGGCGGTGATCTTGTAGGAGCCCTCGAACACGCCGATCTCCTCCCCGATGAGGAAGACCTCGTCGTCTCGCAGCATCTCCTCGCGAAGGGCGTCGTGCAGGGCTTGACGATAGCTGATGACGCTCATGCGGAGACCTCCGTGAGGACCGGGCGGGGGGCCGCGGGGTACAGCGCGGCCCCGGGCAGACGCCGCGTGTCGTTCGGCACCGGGGTCGCGTAGGTGTAGTCGAACAGCGTGGCCACGTCCGGCGGCGGGCTGGCCTCCGCGAACGCCACCGCTTCCGCCACGACGGCCATCGCGTCGGCGTCGATCGAGACGATGAGGTCGTCGGTCAGGATGCCCAGCCCGTGCAGCCGCACCGCATAGGCGGCGACCGGATCGGCGGCCTTCACGGCCTCCGCCTCCTCTCGGCTCCGGTATCGCGCGGGGTCGACCACGGAGTGGCCCTTCATGCGACCGGTCATGGCCTCGAGGAGGTACGGCCTCCCCTCCCTCGCGCTGGCCAGCGCGATCCGCATGGCCTGGAAGACCGCCACCGGATCGTTGCCGTCGACGCGGGCGGACGGCATCCGGTACGACGCCGCACGCTTGTACAGCTCCGGCTCGGCGGAGGACTGCTCGACGGCGGTGCCCATGCCGAGGCCGTTGTTGTTCACGACGTAGACGACCGGCAGACCCCAGAGGGCCGCGATGTTGAGCGATTCGTGAAAGGCGCCGATGTTCGTCGTGCCGTCGCCCATGAGGCAGACCACCGCCTCCGGCCCGCCGCGGTAGTCGATCGCGAGCGCGGTCCCCGTCGCGAGCGGCACCTGGCCGCCGACGATCCCGTAGCCGCCCATGAAGCGCGCATCGAGGTCGAACATGTGCATCGACCCGCCCCACCCTCGGGACACTCCGTCCTGGCGGCCGTACAGCTCCGCCATCAGCCGGCCGGGCGCGATGCCGCGGGCCAGGGCGTAGCCGTGCTCGCGGTAGTTCGCATAGACGTAGTCGCCGGCGTCGAGAGCCGCGGTCACCCCGGTGACGGTGGCCTCCTCGCCCAGATTCAGGTGGCAGTATCCACCGACCTCCGCCTCGGTGTACGCGCGTGCAGCCCTCTCCTCGAACCGGCGGATCAGCATCATCTGCCGGTAGAACGCCAGCATCCGCTCCGGCGCGAGCGATCGATCGCTCTGCTGCGCCGGCGCGCCGGACTCATCTGTTCCGGGACGCCGAGATGGTCGGCGCGGGGCCTTCGAACTGGTGGGCATGGGAGCTCCTCTCGTACGGGAGATACGGCATCCGCGACACGCGGGATCGGCGTGCGGATGCGGGCAGGCGGTCGGCGTCGGCCGCGTATCGGCCGACCCGGATTATTAATGAAACGCTCTACGTATCATTATAGGATGGTGCCACAGAGCGGTCGAGGGAAGGGAACGCGATGAGCGCCGAAGAGGACTCCGCACCACGCAAGCGCGGCCGTCCGACGATGGCCGAGCGTGCGCAGCGGCTCGATGACGTGCTGGACGCGGCGATCCGCCTGTTCTCCGAGCGGGGTCTCGCCCAGGTGTCGGTCGATGAGATCGCGGCAGCGGCCCGCGTGACCAAGCGCACGATCTACGCGCACCTCGGCGACCGCACCGACGTCTTCCTCGCGAGCGTCGAGCGCCTCCGCGACCGCACGGTCCCCGCCCCCGTGGCCGGCGAGACCCTCGAGGAGCTCTCCATCCGCATCGTCGAGGCGCTGCACTCCGACGAGGCGATCGGCCTGCACCGGCTCATGGTCGTCGAGGCGCGAGCCTTTCCCGCACTCGCCCGCAGGTTCTACGACGAGGGTCCTGAGGCGTACATCCGCGCATTGGCCGGGCTCATCCCCGGTGCGGACCCAGGCACGGCGACCGCGCTCTTCTCCCTGCTCCTCGGGGAGCCGCACCGCCGGCGCCTGCTGGGCCTCATCCCCGCACCGGATGCCGCGACGGCCGCGGAACACGCGCGCGCCGCGCTGCACAGCCTCGGCCTCGCCCCCTCGACGCGCTGAAGGCTCCGCGGCGCGGATCCGCGAGCTCGGCCGTCGCGGCCGACCGCTCCCGGAGGCCGGATAGCATCGAGGCATGGCTTCTTTCGTCCGCACCGCGACCGATGCCGACCTCGCGAAGCTGGCGGGGATCGAGGACGAGGCCGACGCCGTCTTCACCCCGCTGTTCGGCGCCGCGCTCGCGGGCGACGCCCCCTCCGGCGCCGCTCGGGCAGCGGAGCCCGGCTTCGTCCTCGTCATCGCGGAGGAGGAGGACGGCGCGCCGGTGGGCTTCGTGCACGTGCTGGAGGAGGACGGGCACGCGCACCTCGAGCAGCTCTCCGTGCTGCCCTCGCATGCGCGCCGCGGCCACGGACGCGAGCTGGTAGAGGCGGCCCTCGACGAGGCGGCCGACCGCGGATACCGCGTGGTCACGCTGCGCACCTTCGCCGATGTGCCGTGGAACGCGCCGTTCTACGCGTCGCTCGGATTCACCGAGGAGGAGTCCCCCGATCATCCGTTCTATCGCGCACTCCTCGACACCGAGGAGCGGATCGGGCTGAACGATCTGGGACGACGCGTGCACATGACGTTCGATCTCGCCGGTGGCATGGAGATGGATCCCGAGGCGTTCGAAGAGCTCGTCGCGGAGGAACTGGACCGCCTGCCGGACGAGATGGTCGAGGGACTCGAGAACCTGGTCTTCGTCGTGGAGGATCGACCGGAGGACGGCTCCCTCGACCTGCTCGGGCTCTACGACGGCCTCGCGGTCACGGAGCGCGGGAACTACGGCATGGGCGAGCTTCCCGACCGGATCATCGTCTACCGCGAGCCGCACCTCGCCCAGTGCGGCGACGAGGACGAGCTCCGCGACGAGGTGCACACCACCCTCGTGCACGAGATCGCCCACTACTACGGGATCGACGACGCGCAGCTTCACGAGCTGGGGTGGGCATGAGCGCTCCTCTCCTCACTCCCGATGTCGACGAGCAGCTCGATCTGCAGGCCGCACCTGCCGTGCCCTGGGAGCTCGTCGTCTGGGACGACCCGGTCAACCTCATGAGTTATGTGGTGCGGGTGTTCCGCACCTACTTCGGCTATCCGAAGGATCGGGCGACCCGCCTCATGATGGCGGTGCACAACGAGGGCCACGCCGTGGTCGCCACCGGTCCGCGCGAGACCATGGAGGTGCACGCGCAGGCGATGCACGACTACGGGCTGTGGGCGACCGTGCGGCGGTCGGGAGAGTGAGCGGGATGGCCGGAACCGGGATCCATGTGCCGATGCAGCAGGTCGAGGCCCAGCATCTCGCCGAGCTCGTCGAGCAGTTCCTCGACCTGCTGCGCGAGACGGAGCGGGGCGCGGACGCCGCACTGAGCCGCCTCACCCCCGCGGTGTATCCGGAGGACGCCGAGGCGTCGGCCGAGTTCGCGGAGGCGACCAGCGCCGATCTGCTGGACCGGCGCGCCGCCGACGCCCGCGTGGTGCAGAACGGACTCGGCTCTCTGGGCGAGGCGACGGACGGGAGGGACGAGCTGGTGCTCACGCCCTCGGAGGCGGATGCCTGGCTGCGCACGCTCGCCGCGCTGCGGCTCGTCATCGCCTCGCGGCTCGGCATCGAGGACGACCCGGCTCCCGATCCGGAGGATCCCCGGCTGGGCGTCTACGAGTGGCTGGGCTATCGCCTGGAACTGCTCGTCGAAGCGGCCGACGAGCTCGACATCTGACCGATCACGGGATCGAGACGACGAGGGTGGCGAAGCCGATCGGGTCGTCCCGGCGGATGTGCGCCACCTCCTGCCTGGCCCAGCGCTCCCAGTGGGGCCGGAAGAGCTCGCCGTCCCTGTCCAGCGCGCGGCGCTTGCGACTCGTCTCGGGCGATTCCACCCACACCCGGACATCGGCGATGCGCGCCGCCCTGGGCGTGAGCGCCCCGCAGCCCTCCAGGATCACGCCGCGCGAAGGGTCCACCGCGTAGCTCTCCGCGTACTCGCCGGCGTCCCAGTCGTAGCGCTGCCACGTGCCGACGAGGTCGCGTCCGTGCGGTCTCAGGATCTGCTCATAGGCGCGCTCGGCGCCGGCATCCATGCCGTCCCAGCCCGGATAGATCGAGTCGAGCGCGATCAGCTGCGGATCCGTGCGCAGCGGCCAGTGCTCCGCCAGCAGTCGGGCGAGGGTGGACTTCCCCGCGCCGCTGCGCCCGTCCACGAGCACCACCGGATTCGATGCCTGGACGGCGCGCACCGCGTCGGCGATCCGGGAGACCGCCTGGCTCAGCGCGAGTGCGACCGGATCGTCACTTCTTGAGGGCACGGATGATGCGGGAGATCGCGCGCCCGGCCACCCAGACGAAGGGCACCGCCACGGCCAGCAGGGAGACGAGGTTCGGCTCGAACCGCAGCCCCTCCTCGCGCCGCACGTACACGCCGAGCGGGATCGCGATCCCGCCGCCACCGCCACCCTCGCCCTCGGCCGTGCCCTCGGCACCGCCGGAGCCTCCGCCGAATCCGGAGAAGGTCAGGGCGACCGGGGTGAACGACGCGCCGTCCACCTCCTGCGTCTCACCGTAGGCGCTCTTGACGCCGAAGGACGCGGAGTTCTTGCCAAGCTCGAGTGCGATGTGCGGCATGCGTCCACGCTAGCCCACCCGCGCGACCTCGACCACCGGCCGCCGCGCAGGGCGTCGTCGCCGGCATCGCGCCGGATCAGTCCAGCCCGTGCGCGCGCGGATGCGGCGCCGCCCCTCGTCCGGCCCGTGCGCCGAGATGGCGGGCGCGCGTGACCATCCCGGATCCGAACTTCGCCTGTGCGCTGTCGAGCGCGTCCTCCACCCGACGCCACTCCGCGTCGTCGTCCCACAGCGCCAGCGCCCCGCCGGCGTCGGTCAGCCGCTCGGCGCGCACGCCCACCAGCCGGACCGGGTCGCGCCGGTCGATCGCCTCGAAGAGCGTGCGAGCTACCTCGCCGATGCGCTGACCGACCGAGGTCGGCTCGGGAAGGGTCTGGGAACGGCTCACCGTCGTGAAGTCGGAGAAGCGGATCTTGATCGCCACCGTCCCGGCCTCCCAGCCCGCCCTCCGCAGGCGCGCGGCGACCCGGTCGGCGAGGCGCAGCAGCTCGGCGCGGAGGGCCTCACGGTCGGACACGTCGATGTCGAAGGTCTCCTCGTGCCCGACGCTCTTCTCCACGCGATTCGTCTCGATGGCCCGTGGATCCCGCCCCTGGGCGAGCTCGCTCAGGCGCTGCGCGAGCGCAGGGCCGACCGACCGCTCCAGCGCGGACGCCGGGGTGGCCCGGATGTCGCGGATCAAGCGGATGCCGCGCGACTCCAGGGACTCCGCGGTCTTGGGGCCGACGCCCCACATCGCGCGCACGGGCTTCGTGGCGAGGAAATCGAGCGTGTCGGCGGCGGCGACGACGAGCAGGCCGTCCGGCTTCGCCATGGTCGAGGCCATCTTGGCGACGTGCTTGGTGGCGGCGACGCCGACGCTGCAGCTGATGCCCACCTCGTCCTGCACGCGCTCCCGGATCATCGCGCCGATCCGGCCCGGGCTCCCCCAGAGCCGTCGCACGCCCCGCACGTCGAGGAAGGCCTCGTCGATCGAGAGCGGTTCGACCAGGGGCGTGACCTGCTCGAAGATCGTCATGACCTTCTGCGACACGTCGCGGTACTTCGTGAAGTCGGGCGGCACGATCCGCGCCGTCGGGCACAGCCGGATCGCCTGCGCGACCGGCATCGCCGAGCGCACGCCGTAGCGCCGCGCCTCATAGGAGGCGCTCGAGACCACGGAGCGCCCGTCGGGAGCCCCGATGATCAGCGGGAGCCCCCGCAGCGAGGGGTCGTGCAGTACCTCGACGGCGGCGTAGAACGCGTCCATGTCGACGTGCAGGATCCCCGTCCCGCTGTCGTCGGCGCCGGGCGCCGAGACGATCCGCCCTGATCCGTCGCCTCGTCCCATGCATCCATTCTCGCGGAGGCCGCCGACATCGGATTCTCACGCTTTGACCGGTCGGTCAATCAACGCGGTAGAATCGTGGCGACCCCCATTCGGGAGCCATCTGACTGCAAGGAGGATGAGTTCTATGAAGAAGTGGACACGCTGGCAGGACTGGGTGGCCGTCGCCGCCGGGCTGGTCGCGGTCGTGGCGGGCATCATGATGACGCCCGGCATGGGCATGTCGATGGCCATGATGATCGTCCTGGGCGTCCTGATGATCGCTGCCGGGGTATGGAGCCTGGCAGCCCCCGGTCTCGTGTCGATGGAGTGGATCCTCGCCGCGATCGGCGCGCTGCTGTTCATCTCCCCCTGGATCGGCTCCTACGCCGGAGATGCGGGGCCCGCCTGGACCTCGTGGATCTGCGGAGCCGTGTGCGCGGCCGCAGGGCTCTGGGCGCTCGTGCCCGCCGAGAAGGCCCACCGCGCTTCGCACGGCGGCCCCACGGCGGCTCACGCGTGACCTGCACGGTCGCACAGGGTGCGGGACGCGGGGATCACCCCGTCCCGCACCGTCGTGAGGAGGCGCGATGACCGAGAACCCCGATGCCGGCGACGCCCGTACCCGGATCCTCGACGCCGCCGAGGCGCTGTTCGCCCGCCATGGCTTCGACGGCACCTCCACGGCCCGGATCGCGCATGCCGCCGCCGTGCCCAAGGGCCTGCTCTTCTACTACTTCCCGGCCAAGCCCGACATCCTCGCGGCGCTCATCGATGAACGCCTCCGCACCGCCGCCCTCGATGCGGGGCCGCTCGCGGTGCGCGGAGACCCCGTTCAGACGCTGATGAACGTGGGCGAGCGGGTTCTGCGCGACCGCGAGGCGTCCGACGTCCTGCGCGAGATCCTCTGGCATGAATCCCACGTGCGCCCCGAGGTCGCACGAGCGCTCTCCCGCTATCGCCGCGCGCTGCACGACACGGTCGAGCGCGCACTGACGGCCTGCCTGCCCACCGGAACGGATCGAGGCGCGGTCCGGGCCGCCGCCGACGCCTGGTCGGCGACGATCACCGCCCGCCCCTTCGAGGCGGCGGCCGAGGAGGGTACCGAGGAGCAGCGGCGCCCGCTGCACGAGCCGGCCAGCCTGCGGGCGATCGCGCGCGTGCTCGGCGCCGGCCTTCAAGCCGCAACGCTCAAGGGCGCCGCACTCTGAGTGCGGCGCCCTTGAGCGTGTCCTGAGCGGGTCGTCGTTACTGCGCGGCGCGCTCCAGGATGAGTTCGCGCACGCGGGCGGCATCCGCCTGCCCCTTCATCGCCTTCATCACGGCGCCGATCACGGCGCCGGCGGCCTGCACCTTGCCGTCCTTGATCTTGGCCATCACGTCGGGCTGGGCGGCCAGAGCCTCGTCGATCGCGGCGATGAGTGCGCCGTCGTCGGAGACGACCGCGAGCCCTCGGGCGTCGACGACCTGCTGCGGGGTGCCCTCGCCAGCGATGACGCCCTCGAGCACCTGGCGGGCGAGCTTGTCCGTGAGCGTGCCGGCGTCGACGAGCTGCTGCAGCGCGGCGACGGATGCCGGGGCGATGAGAGACGCCGCGTCGACCTCGCGCTCGTTCGCGATGCGGCTGATCTCGCCGGTCCACCACTTGCGTGCGGCGTCGGCGGTCGTGCCCGCGGCGATGGTCGCCTCGACCTCGTCGAGGAGGCCGGCGTTCACGACGCCCTGGAACTCGATGTCGCCGAAGCCCCAGTCCGCCTTGAGGCGGCGGCGGCGGGCGACGGGCTGCTCGGGCAGGGCCGTGCGCAGTTCCTCGACGAGCTCACGGGCCGGCCGCACGGGCAGCAGGTCGGGCTCCGGGAAGTACCGGTAGTCGTCCGCATCGGACTTCGGACGTCCGGGCGATGTGGTGCCGGTGTCCTCGTGCCAGTGCCGGGTCTCCTGCGTGATCGAGCCGCCGTCGGCGAGGATCGCCGCCTGCCGCTGGATCTCGTAGCGCACGGCGCGCTCGACGGAGCGCATCGAGTTGACGTTCTTCGTCTCGGTGCGGGTGCCGAGCTTCTCCTGACCGCGCGGGCGCAGGGACACGTTCGCGTCGCAGCGCAGGTTGCCGCGCTCGAGGCGGGCCTCGGAGATGCCCAGGCCCCGCACGATGTCGCGGATCGTCGCGACATACGCCTTCGCGATCTCGGGGGCGCGGTGCTCGGCGCCGAAGATCGGCTTGGTGACGATCTCGACGAGCGGCACGCCGGCGCGGTTGTAGTCGACGAGCGAGTACTCCGCGCCCTGGATGCGACCGGTCGCACCGCCCATGTGGGTCAGCTTGCCGGCGTCCTCCTCCATGTGCGCGCGCTCGATCGGGATCGTCACGAGCGTCCCGTCCTCGAGCTCGACCTCCACGGATCCTTCGAACGCGATCGGCTCGTCGTACTGGGAGATCTGATAGTTCTTGCCGAGGTCGGGGTAGAAGTAGTTCTTCCGTGCGAACCGGCACGACTCGGCGATCGAGCAGCCGAGTGCGAGGCCGAGGCTGATCGACGAGCGCACGGCCGTCTCGTTCACGACCGGGAGGGATCCGGGAAGTCCCAGATCGACCGGCGCGATGAGCGTGTTCGGCTCTGCGTCGTGGTTGCGCTCGTTCGCCGGGTTCGGGGCGTCGGAGAACATCTTGGTCTCGGTGTTGAGCTCGACGTGCACCTCGAAGCCGAGCACGGGCTCGAACAGCTCGAGCGCCTTGTCGAAGTCCATGAGCTTCACGGCAGCCATCAGCGGGTCCCTCCCAGGATCGGGGCGCGGTCGAGCAGCGGCCCGCCCCACGCGTCGACGAGCAGCGTCTCGAGTGCGGCGCCGACCCGGTACAGGCGGGCGTCCTCGCGCGCGGGGGCGAGGAACTGGATGCCGACCGGCAGGCCGTCCTCCTCCGCCAGACCCGACGGGATCGAGATCCCCGGCACGCCGGCGAGGTTCGCCGGGATCGTGGTGAGGTCGTTGAGGTACATCTGCAGCGGGTCGTCGATCTTCTCGCCCAGCTTGAACGCCGTGGTCGGCGCGGAGGGCGTCGCGATGACGTCGACCTGCGCGAACGCGGCGTCGAAGTCCTGCTGGATGAGTGTGCGCACCTTCTGCGCGCTGCCGTAGTAGGCGTCGTAGTAGCCGGCCGACAGGGCGTAGGTGCCGAGGATGATGCGGCGCTTCACCTCGGGTCCGAAGCCGACCTCACGGGTGAGCGACATGACGTCCTCGACCGTGCCGCCGCCGTCGGGCGTGACGCGCAGGCCGAAGCGCACCGAGTCGAACTTCGCCAGGTTGCTGGACGCCTCGGCGGGCAGGATCAGGTAGTACGCGGCGACGCCGTACTCGAAGTGCGGGGCCGAGATCTCGACGATCTCCGCGCCCTGCGCCTCCATCCGCTGCAGAGCGGCGTGGAACGAGCTCGCGACCCCCGCCTGGAAGCCCGAGTCCGGCAGCTCCTTGATGACGCCCACCTTGAGGCCCTTGAGGACCTCTCCGGTCGCGCCCTCACGCGCCGCCTCGGCGAAGGAGGGCCAGGCGTCGGGGAGGGACGTCGAGTCCTTCGGGTCGTGACCGCCGATCACGTCGTGCAGCAGACCCGCGTCGAGGACCGTGCGGCTCACGGGGCCGACCTGGTCGAGGCTCGAGGCGAGCGCGATCGCGCCGTAGCGGCTGACGCCGCCGTAGGTCGGCTTGATCCCGACCGTGCCGGTGACGTGCGCGGGCTGACGGATGGATCCGCCCGTGTCGGAGCCGAGGGCGAGCGGTGCCTCGAAGGCGGCGACGGCCGCCGCCGAGCCTCCGCCAGAGCCTCCGGGGATCCGGTCCAGGTCCCAGGGGTTGTGCGTCGGACCGTACGCGGAGTGCTCGGTGGAGGAGCCCATCGCGAACTCGTCCATGTTGGTCTTGCCGATGCCGACGAGGCCCGCGGCGCGCGTGCGGGCGACGACGGTCGCGTCGAACGGCGAGCGATAGCCCTCGAGGATCCGGGAGCCGCTCGTGGAGGGCTGGTCGGTCGTGACGAGGACGTCCTTGATCGCGAGCGGCACGCCGGCCAGTTCGCCCAGGCTCTCCCCCGCCGCGCGGCGACGGTCGATGTCGGCGGCCGCGTCGAGCGCGTGCTCGTTGACGTGTAGGAAGGCGTGCACGTCCCCGTCGACGGCGGCGATGCGGTCGAGGTGGGCCTGCGTCGCCTCGACGCTCGACACCTCGCCCGCGGCCAGCTTGGCGCCGAGTTCGGCGGCGGTCCAGCGGATGATCTCGCTCACTGCTCTTCTCCCAGGATCGCGGTCACGCGGAAGCGGTCGCCGTCGGCGTCCGGCGCATTCTGCAGCGCCTGCGCGGTGGTGAGGGTCTGGCCCACGACGTCCTCGCGGAAGACGTTGTGCATCGCGATCGGGTGGCTCGTCGCGACGACGTCGGGCGTCGCCACCTCCGAGACCTTCGCGATGTTGTCGACGATGGCGTCCAGCTGACCGGTCAGCTGCGTCACCTCGTCGTCGGAGAGCTGGATGCGCGCGAGCACGCCGAGATGGCGTACGAGATCAGGGGTGATTTCAGACACCAGGACAGTCTAGCCAGCGGGCTGTCGCTCCCCTGTCCGGCGTCGCTCCGGCCCTCAGTCCTGCAGCACGAGGATCAGCGCGGTGTCGCCGCAGCGCGAGACGCGCGTGCCGTCCGCACCACCCACGGGCCCGCCTCCCTCGCGCAGGGCGGTAAGCGCGCTCTGCACGTCCTCCCCGCGCAGCAGCGTCCCCGTCACGCGATGCGAGTCGCTCGAGGCGACCACCCGCCCCGACGCGTTCACGATGGTGCCGGTGCCCGCGGCCTCGCGCAGGATCGGCAGGATCACGCGCTCCAGTCGCGACACGTGCACGTCGATGCCGACGACGCCGACCATCCGCCCCTCGTGCGCGACCGGGGTCGTCACGGTGACCGTGTAGTCGTCGGTGCACAGGTAGTCGACGTAGGGACCGGTGACGTGACGCTCGCCGGTGCGCTCCGGAACCTTCCACCACTCCAGCTGGCGGTAGTCGCGGAACTGGTCCGAGTCGGGATCGTTCACGGCTTCCAGCCGGCGCACTCCGCCGCGATCGCCGCGGTCCAGGCCGTGGATCTCGCGCAGCCACCAGGCCAGATGCCAGGGCGCGTCGGCGAAGACGCCGGGGGTCGCGACGAACCCGGCTCCGGTCACGAGCCCGCCGGGCGCCTCCAGGGCGGGTCTCGCCAGCGACTCCATGAAGGGATCCAGAACGGCGGCGGCGGGGGCGGCCCCCTGCTCCGCGAAGGCGCGGAACTCGCCCTGCACCGCGGTGCGCCAGTCCTCGACGAGCGCGAAGAGGGGCGCGAACGTGCCCTCGATGCGGTCGGTGATGTGTGCGTCATGCTCGGCGACGGTGCCGGTCATCTCGCGCTCCTTCTGTGTGTTCGATCTCACGCCCGTGCGGTGGCGACGGCCTCGGCCGCCGTCTCCAGCCGGGACTTCTCATCCAGCAGCCACTCGACGCCGCCCGCGATGCGGCGGACCGCGATCGCGCGCGCGGCCTCGGTGTCGGCGGCGGCGATCGCGTCGACCTCCGCCTGCCGCGCGGTGCGGCTGCGTACGCGGTTCTCGTCCTCGCGCAGCCCCAGCCAGATCAGCGACCCGATCTCCGCCTGCAGGCGGAGCTCTTCGCGCACCAGCCGCGGCGACTGGCTGAGCGCCGCGACCTCGAGCTGGAACCGGGCGACGGCGCGTCGCGCCCCGCCCGCCGTGGAGAGGTCCTCCTGCTCCTCGAGCTCGCGCAGCCCCTGCACGTCGTCCTCCCCGGCACGATCGGCCGCGAGTTCGGCGGCCATGCCCGCGATCGCCGCGTAGTGCGTGGACGCATCCCTCAGCTCGACCCGGCTGACGGCCCTGATGCGCTCATCCGTGAAGCGGCGCGCGGTGTCGGGATCGAAGGTGACGAAACTGCCGCCGTCGCGGCCGCGCCGGGTCTCGATCAGGCCGGCATCGCGCAGTGCTTCGAGAGCCTCTCGCGCGGTGACCACGGCGACGCCGAGCCGACGCCCCAGCTGCGATTCACTGGGCAGCCTCTCGCCGTCGTGCAGGACGCCGGAGGTGATCGCGTCCTGCAGCCGGCGCTCCACGATCTCGGCACGGCCGATGTCGGACAGGGGCGCGAAGACGGCCGACCGCGCGGGATCCACACCTGCCGACACCTGTGCCACGCCGCTCTCCTCTCGGGGCTGTGAGACGACGGTAACACGGTTGTTGACAAAATCCTCTGTTCCCATATGATTCCAAACATCTACTAACAGAGGATTAGTCCTCGCATCGAAGGAGATGTGATGGCAGACAAGCCCGTCGCGATCAGACTCACCGGACTCACCCGAGCATTCGGATCCGTCACCGCCGTCGACGGCGTGGATCTGGAGATCGCCGAGGGAGAGTTCTTCTCCATGCTCGGCCCCTCCGGATCCGGGAAGACCACCGTCCTGCGCCTCATCGCCGGCTTCGAGCAGCCCACGGCCGGCACGGTCGAGCTGTTCGGGGAGGACGTGACGACCAGGGCGCCGTTCGACCGGGACGTCAACACGGTGTTCCAGGACTATGCGCTGTTCCCGCACATGTCTGTGCTCGACAACGTCGCGTACGGACTGCGGGTGCGTGGCGTCCGCACGAAGGAACGCCGCGAGCGCGCGCGGAGGGCGCTCGCGAGCGTGCGTCTCGAACACGTCGCCGATCGCAAGCCCAGCCAGCTGTCCGGAGGTCAGCGCCAGCGCGTCGCGCTCGCCCGCGCCACGGTCGTCGAGCCCAAGGTGCTGCTGCTCGACGAGCCCTTGGGAGCGCTGGATCTGAAGCTGCGCGAGCAGATGCAGGTCGAGCTCAAGCAGATCCAGCGCGATCTCGGCATCACGTTCATCTTCGTCACCCACGATCAGGAGGAGGCGCTCACGCTCTCCGACCGCATCGCGGTGTTCAGCGCAGGCCGGATCGAGCAGCTGGGCACCCCGTTCGAGCTCTACGAGAAGCCCGTGTCACGGTTCGTCGCGGACTTCGTGGGCACCTCGAACCTGTTCGACGACGTCACGAGCGAGCTCGTGCTCGGCCGCGCCGGCCATCACTCGCTCCGCCCGGAGAAGCTCGTGGTCTCCCCCAGCCCTTCCGCGGAGCCCGGCTCCCGCTCGGCGGCGGGCGTCGTCGCGGAGGCCATCTACCTCGGCTCCGGGGTGCGCCTCGTCGTCGACCTCGACCAGGGCCCGCGCGTCACGGTCCTCCAGCAGAACGTCGGCGGCCACGCGCACGGCGACCACGGCGACCGCGTCTTCGTCTCCTGGCGGGAGGCGGATGCGGTCCCCCTCGGCGATGCGCCGATCGCCGCGCAGAACGACACCCCCTCCCGCACCATCCGCACGGTCGGCACCCGCTGACCGTCATCCCTCTCCCCCACGCACGCAGAAGAACGAAGGAGTATCCCATGCGAAAGAGAACCCTCACGGCCCTCGCGGCCCTCGGCCTGACCTCGGCGGTGATCGTCGCGCTCACGGGCTGCGGTACCGCAGGATCCGGCGGCGGCGGTTCCGCGGCCGGCCCGATCGACAAGCTCGGCAAGACCGAGGGCGCCGTCAAGATCCTCGCCTGGCCGGGCTACGTGGAGAACGGGTCGAACGACCCCAACGTCGACTGGGTCTCCGAATTCACGAAGGCGACCGGCTGCAAGGTCGAGGCCAAGACGTTCGGAACCTCGGATGAGGCGCTGAACCTCATGAAGACCGGCGACTACGACGTGGTCTCCGCGTCGGGCGACGCCTCGCTGCGCCTCATCGCATCGGGCGACGTGGCCGAGGTCAACACGAAGCTGCTCAAGAACTACGACGGGATCTTCCCGTTCCTCAAGGACCGGGCCTGGAACACGGTCGACGGGAAGCACTACGGCGTCCCCCACGGCTACGGCGCCAACCTGCTGATGTACAACACCGAGGCCTTCCCGACCGCGCCCACCTCGTGGGACGTCGTGTTCGACAAGGCGTCGGCGCACCAGGGCAAGATCACCGCCTACGACTCGCCCATCTACATCGCCGACGCGGCGGTCTACCTCATGGCCCACAAGCCCGAGCTCAAGATCACCAACCCGTATGCGCTGGACCAGAAGCAGTTCGACGCCGCCGTCTCCCTGCTCAAGGAGCAGCGTCCGAATATCAGCGAGTACTGGGGCGACTACCTCAAGGAGGTGCAGTCGTTCCAGTCCGGCGACAGCGTGGCCGGCACCACCTGGCAGGTGATCCAGAACACGCTCGAGGGCGAAGGCGCCAAGACCGCAGTCGTGCTGCCGAGCGAGGGAGCCACCGGCTGGAGCGACACCTGGATGATCTCCTCGAAGGCGAAGAACCCGAACTGCGCCTACGCGTGGCTGGACTACATCTCCAGTCCGAAGGCGAACGCCCAGGCCACCGCGTTCTTCGGCGAGGCGCCCTCGAGCGAGAAGGCGTGCGACTACCGCGACGACTGCGCCTCCTACCACGCGGGGGACGCCGACTACGCGAAGAAGATCTGGTACTGGACCACCCCGATCGCGAAGTGCTTGGACGGCCGCACCGATGTGACCTGCATCGACTACGCGGGCTGGACCACGGCCTGGCAGCAGATCCGGAACTGATCGGATCCGGCCGCCCGGGGCCTCGTGCTCCGGGCGGCCGGGACCGGGATTCGAAAGGCCCGTCATGACCACCATCGCACCGGCGAAGACGCCGCCGCGCACCTCGATCCCCTCCCCGCGTCGCTCTGCGGCGCGACGCGGATCCGTCTATCTCTCCGCGCACCCGCGCGCCCGTCTCGCCCTGCTGCTGTCGGCCCCGCTGTTCTGGCTCGGGGCGGTCTACGTCGTCGCGCTGGCCCTGCTGCTCGTGACGGCGTTCTGGACCACCGACACCTATACGGGCCAGATCCGCACCGAGTTCACCCTCGACAACGTGGTGGCCGTCGTGACGGACGCGTTCTACCAGGGCATCACGGTGCGCACGGTCGGGATCGCCCTCGCCGTGACCCTCATCGACGTCGCCCTCGCGCTGCCGATCGCCTACTTCATGGCGATGGTGGCCTCCCCCGCGCTGCAGCGCGCGCTCGTCGTGCTCGTGCTGACCCCGCTCTGGGCGTCGTACCTCGTCAAGGCCTTCGCCTGGCGCTCCGTCCTCTCCAGCGACGGGATCCTGGACTGGCTGCTGCGCCCCTTCGGCGGGAGCACACCCGGTTACGGCATCACGGCGACGATCATCACGCTGTCGTACCTGTGGCTGCCCTACGTCATCCTGCCCATCTACGCCGGACTGGAGCGCGTGCCGAGCTCGCTGCTCGAGGCCTCCGGCGACCTGGGCGGGCGCAGCTGGGCGACGCTGCGGCTGGTGGTGTGGCCGATGGCCCTTCCCGCGATCATCGCGGGCACGATCTTCAGCTTCTCGCTGTCGCTCGGCGACTACATCACGATCGGCATCGTCGGCGGAGGTGCGCAGATGCTCGGCACGCTCGTGTATCAGGACATCGGCGCGGCGAACAACCTCCCGCTCGCGAGCGCGATCGCCCTCATCCCCATCGTCATCATCTTCGGCTACCTGTTCCTCGTGCGTCGCACCGGCGCCCTGGACAACCTGTAGGAGTCACCGTGCGCATCTCCCTCGGAACCAGGATCACCCTCGGCGTCCTCACGACCGCGATCCTCGCGGTCGTGTACGTGCCGCTCCTGGTCGTGCTCGTCAACTCGTTCTCCACGTCCTCCTCGCTCACCTGGCCGCCGCCCGGCTTCACACTGGAGTGGTGGGGCCGGGCGTTCCGCAGCGACGGGGCTCTCGAGGCCGTCGGCACCAGCGCCCTGGTCGCGCTGATCTCATCGGCCCTCGCGCTCATCCTCGGCACCATGCTCTCCTTCGCGCTGCAGCGGTTCTCGTTCTTCGGCCGCAACACCGTGAACCTGCTCGTGATCCTCCCGATCGCACTTCCCGGCATCATCACCGGCATCGCGCTGAACAACCTGTTCCGCACGATCCTCGGGGTGCCGCTGTCGATCTGGACGGTGATCATCGCGCACACCACGTTCTGCATCGTCACGGTCTTCAACAACGCGGTCGCCCGACTGCGGCGCATGGGGACGTCGCTGGAGGAGGCCTCGGCCGACCTCGGAGCCGGCATCTGGACGACGTTCCGCCTCGTCACCTTCCCTCAGCTGCGCTCGGCCCTCCTCACCGGCGGACTGCTCGCCTTCGCGCTGTCCTTCGACGAGATCGTGGTGACCACCTTCACAGCCGGATCCGGGGTGCGGACACTCCCGATGTTCATCATCGACAACGTCGCGCGCCCCAACCAGGCGCCGATCGTCTCGGTGATCGCCGTGGTCCTGGTCGTGGTCTCGATCGTGCCGATCGCGCTGGCGCAGAAGCTCTCCGGCAGCGAACAGCAGCGCCGGTGAGGTGGTCCGGGCGGCGCGGAGGGGTGGCGCCGCCCGGAACATGAACCGCCACTGGCGGCATAGGCTGAGCAGGTGACGACGTTCGTTCCTCCGCGCCCCTGGACCGCCAGCTACGCCGAGGGGGTGCCGGAGGATCTCGCGGAGGTCACCGGGTCCCTCGTCGACATCGTCGAGGCGTCGGCACGCGACTACCCGGATGCCCCCGCGCTGCAGTTCTTCGGGCGGACCACGTCCTACCGCGATCTGCAGGCCGCGATCGACCGTGCGGCGGCAGGACTGAAAGCGCTCGGCGTGAAGGCCGGGGATCCGGTGGCGATCGTGCTGCCGAACTGCCCGCAGCACATCGTCGCGTTCTACGCCGTGCTGCGCCTGGGCGCCGTGGCCGTGGAGCACAACCCGCTGTACACGCCGCGCGAGCTGCGCAAGCAGTTCGAGGATCACGGCGCGAAGCACGCGATCGTCTGGAACAAGGTCGTCGCATCCGTGCAGGAGTTCCCCGCGGATCTCGCCGTGACGAACCTCGTCTCGGTCGACGTCACGCGCGCGATGCCCGCGCTCACGCGCTTCGCGCTGCGCCTGCCGGTCGCGAAGGCGCGCGAGTCCAGGGAGGCGCTCACCACCCGGGTGCGCGGCACCGTGACCTGGGAGTCCGTCGTGGGGTACTCCCCGCTCCCCTCCTCGCACCCGCGCCCCTCGACCGACGACCTGGCGATCATCCAGTACACGTCCGGCACCACGGGCACCCCGAAGGGCGCCTCCCTGACGCACCGCAACCTGCTCGCCAACGCCGCGCAGGCCCAGGCCTGGGTCCCGTCGATCACGCGCGGGAACGGCTGCGTCGTCTACGCCGTGCTGCCGATGTTCCACGCCTACGGACTCACGCTGTGCCTCACGTTCGCGATGTCGATGGGGGCGCGCCTCGTGCTGTTCCCGAAGTTCGATCCCGATCTCGTTCTCGACGTCGTGAAGAAGTACCCCGCGACGTTCCTCCCGCTCGTGCCGCCGATCGCGGACAGGCTGCTCAAGGCCGCGACCGCGAAGGGCGTGTCGCTCGCCGGCATCGAGGTCGCGATCTCGGGCGCGATGGCGCTGCCGCACGAGCTCGTCGTCCCGTTCGAGGAGGCGACGGGCGGCTATCTCGTCGAGGGGTACGGCCTCAGCGAATGCTCGCCCGTGCTCATGGCCAACCCCGTCGCGGACAACCGCGTGCCGGGCACCGTGGGCCTGCCCCTGCCCGGCACCGAGTGCCGCGTGGTGGATCCGGATGAGCCGACGAAGGACGTCGAACCGGGGCAGCCCGGCGAGCTCGTCGTCCGCGGGCCGCAGGTGTTCTCCGGCTACTACGGCAAGCCGGAGGAGACCGAGGCCGTGTTCGCCGACGGATGGTTCCGCACCGGCGACATCGTCACGATCGACGAGGGCGGATTCGTCCGGATCGTCGACCGGATCAAGGAGCTCATCATCACCGGCGGCTTCAACGTGGCCCCCACCGAGGTCGAGGGCGCGCTGCGCCAGCACCCGGACGTGATCGACGCGGCGGTCGTGGGGCTTCCCAGCGAGCACTCCGGCGAGGAGGTCGTGGCCGCGATCGTCGTGGATCCGGGGACGAACGTCGACGTCGAGGCGATCCGCGAGTTCGCCCGCGGGATCCTCACGCCCTACAAGGTCCCGCGCCGCATCTTCGTCGTCGACGAGCTGCCGACTTCGCTCATCGGCAAGGTGCTGCGCCGTCAGGTCAAGGAGCGCCTCGTCGCCCTGACGTCGGGAAGCTGACCCGTCCCCCTGATTCAGAGCGCGCAATCGGCTCGATTCCGGTCTCGGATGGAGCCGTTCGCGCGCGGTGGACGGGGAGCTCCCAGGCCCGGGACGGTACTCTGAGTTGTGACCCGAGACGACGCGACGCCGACCGAGACCCCTATCGACCCCGCTGCGGAGGGCGACGGAGCGACCGGAACGGAAGCGCCGGCCGGTCCCGGCTTCGAGGAGCTCGGCATCAGCGGGCCCGTCCTCGCCGCGATCAAGGCGCTCGGCTACGAGACCCCCTCCGCGATCCAGCGCGAGACCATCCCCCTGCTCCTCGGCGGGCGCGACGTGCTCGGCACCGCGCAGACCGGCACCGGGAAGACCGCCGCGTTCGCCCTCCCGATCCTGGAGAACCTGGATCTGCAGCAGCAGAAGCCGCAGGCGCTCGTGCTGGCCCCGACCCGCGAGCTCGCGCTGCAGGTCGCCGAGGCGTTCGAGGCCTACGCCGCGCAGATGCCGGGCGTGCACCTGCTGCCGGTCTACGGCGGCCAGGGCTACGGCGTGCAGCTGTCCGCGCTCCGCCGCGGCGTGCACATCGTCGTCGGCACCCCCGGCCGCATCATGGACCACCTCGCCAAGGGCACCCTCGATCTGTCCGAGCTGAAGAACCTCGTGCTGGACGAGGCCGACGAGATGCTCAAGATGGGCTTCGCGGAGGACGTCGAGCAGATCCTCGCGCAGACGCCGGAGGACAAGCAGGTCGCACTGTTCTCAGCGACCATGCCCGCCACGATCCGCCGGCTCGCACAGCAGTACCTGCACGACCCCGAGGAGATCTCGGTCAAGGGCAAGACCACGACCAACGCGAACATCACCCAGCGCTACCTCGTGGTGTCCTACGCGCAGAAGGTGGATGCGCTCACCCGGATCCTCGAGGTGGAGAACTTCGAGGGCATGATCGTCTTCGTCCGCACCAAGAACGAGACCGAGACGCTCGCCGAGAAGCTGCGCGCCCGCGGATACTCCGCCGCCGCGATCAACGGCGACATCCCGCAGCCGATGCGCGAGCGCACGGTCGGCCAGCTCAAGGACGGCAAGCTCGACATCCTCGTCGCGACCGACGTCGCCGCGCGCGGCCTCGACGTCGAGCGGATCAGCCACGTCGTCAACTTCGACATCCCCACCGACACCGAGTCCTACGTGCACCGCATCGGGCGCACCGGGCGCGCCGGCCGCTCCGGCGACGCGATCAGCTTCATCACCCCGCGCGAGCGCTACCTGCTCAAGCACATCGAGCGCGCCACGCGCCAGCAGCCCGCCCAGATGCAGCTGCCGACGACCGAGGACGTGAACAGCACCCGCCTGGCGCGCTTCGACGACGCGATCACTGCCGCGCTCGAGGAGACCCGCCGGATCGAGGGCTTCCGCGACATCATCGCCCACTACGTGCGCAACCACGACGTGCCGGAGGCCGATGTGGCCGCAGCACTCGCGGTGGTCGCCCAGGGCGACACCCCGCTGCTGCTGGATCCCGCGAACGACGCTCTGTCGGCCGCGATCGCCGCCGACAACCGTCCGCCGCGCGAGCGCACCGAGCGCTCGGGCGGGCGCGACGGCGGTCGAGACGACCGCGGAGCCCGTCCGGAGCGCCGCAGCCGCGGCGACTACACGCCCTACCGGATCGAGGTCGGCCGCCGCCACCGCGTCGAGCCGCGACAGATCGTCGGCGCGCTCGCGAACGAGGGCGGCCTCGGCCGCGACGACTTCGGCGCGATCACGATCCGTCCGGACTTCTCGATCGTCGAGCTCCCCGCCAACCTGGACTCCTCGGTGCTGGACCGCCTGCGCGACACCCGCATCTCGGGCCGTCTCATCGAGATCCAGCGCGACTCCGGCCGCCCGAACCGCGGTCCGCGACGCGACGACCGGGGTCGTGACGACCGCGGCTACGGCGACCGTCCGCGCCGCTCATACGACGGCGGATCCGGAGACCGCGGCTACGGCGACCGTTCGCGTCGCGACGACGCCCCGCGCGACGACCGCCGCACCGACGACCGTCCGCCGCGCAAGCCGCGCCACAAGGACTGAGTCCGCCCGTACGCCCGGCCCTTGCGCCGGGCGTACGGCTTTCCCCCGAGCGCACGGGAAGCCGACACGCGCGTTGCCGAGTGCGCAGTTAGCTGCCGAGTGCACGGGAACGCGGCGCGGAGAAGCCGTGCTCTCGCGTTGTTCCCGTGCGCTCGACGGGATCCGGACACGAACGTTGCCGAGTGCACGGCTTGCTGCCGAGCGAACCGGAACTCCGCGTGCCGCCTGAGTGAGTGCACGGCCTGTTGCCGAGTGCACTCGAAGTCGACGCGCAGCCCCCGTGCACTCGGCAGCTTCCCGTGCGCTCGACGCGACCCGCGCACCCGGCGGACCAGTCGTCAGGCCGCGATGACCGGCTTCGTGCGGACGGGGCCGAGCCAGGTCGCGATCAGGACCGCAGTGACGGATCCGGCCGCCATGATCGCGGCGAGGACGACGATCTGGAAGCGCCCGGCGTCGAGCGGCGACAGGCCGCCGAAGATCGCCCCGACGAATGCTCCCGGGAGCACCACGAGCCCGGTCGTCTTGGTCTGATCGATCGACGGGATCAGGGCCTCGCGCACCGCCCTGCGTGCGAGGTCGAGCGTGGAGCGGCGCGGGGTCGCGCCGAGGGCGAGCCAGCCCTCGACCTCCTCCCACCGATCGACCACCGATGCGGTGAACCGTCGCCCGGCCAGTGTGGCGATGCTCATGGAGTTGCCGATGAGGATCGCACCGATCGCGAGGAGATAGCGCGGCGTCGGCTGCAGGGCGCCGGTCGCGAACACCGTGCCGATCGACACGACCGCGCCCGCGCCGATCGACGTCGCCATCACGAGGACCATGTGGGCGCCACCGCCCGTCCGACGCACGGCCACGCCCGTGGCGATGCCGAACATGACGAGCAGCGCGACCCCGATCCATGCGGGCTGCGCGACGATCCCGGTCAGGATCAGGCTGATCACCGCGAGCTGCACGGCGCCGCGCAGGACGGCGAGCGCCGGAGTCCACCGTCCCGGCACCCGGAACGCGATCAGGGCGGCCGTCGCGATCGCGGCGAGGACGAGCACGCCGATCACCGTCGGCAGCAGATCGATCTCCGCCGTCATCGCCCGCTCCTCCCGACCGTCGCGCGCTCAGGAGTCGAGCGCGTCGGGCCCCTGGGTCACGAGCACGTGGAACTGCGCGGCGTCGAGGATCCGCAGGCCCAGCTCCTCCGCCTTGGCGAGCTTGGATCCGGCGCCGGGCCCCGCGGCCACGAAGTCGGTCTTCTTCGAGACGCTCGACGCGGCCTTGCCTCCAGCCTTGATGATCGCCTCCTGCGCCCCCTCGCGGGTGTAGCCGTCGAGGGATCCCGTCGCGACGACGGTGAGCCCGTCGAGGACTCCGCCCTCCGCGGCCGCCGCTCCCGGACCGGGGTGCCCTGGCGTCGCCCACTGCACGCCGGCGTCGGCCCAGCGCTGCACGATGTCCTGATGCCAGTCGACCGTGAACCAGTCCAGGAGCGAGTCGGCGATGATCCCGCCGACTCCCTCGACCGCGGCGAGCTCCTCGCGGGACGCGGCACGGATCGCATCCAGGGATCCGAACCACTGCGCCAGTGCGCGCGCGGCGACCGGCCCCACGTGGCGGATGTTGAGCGCGACCAGCAGGCGCCACAGGTCCTTGGTCTTCGCCTTCTCCAACTCGGCGAGCAGCTTGACGGCCTGGGAGGACGGCTGGGACGCGTTGACGCCCTCCTTCTTCTCCGCCGCGGTCGGGTTGCGGCGGAACGGGGCGCGGGTCTTCACGATCCCGTCCTCGTCCTCCTTCGGCAGCCCCGTCTCCGCGTCGCGCACGACGACCTCGATGGGCACGAGCTGCTCGAGCGTGAGGGTGAACAGCCCCGCCTCGGTCTCGAGCGGCGGCACGGCAGGGTGACTCGGCTGCGTGAGCGCAGCCGCGGTGACCTCGCCGAGCGCCTCGACATCGAGGGCGCCGCGGGATCCGATGTGCTCGATCCTGCCCCGCACCTGCGCCGGGCAGGATCGCGTGTTCGGGCACCGCAGGTCGATGTCGCCCTCCTTCGCGGGAGCCAGGATCGAGCCGCACTCGGGGCAGCGCTCCGGCATCACGAACTCGCGCTCCGAACCGTCGCGCCGCTCGACCACCGGCCCGAGGACCTCGGGGATCACGTCGCCCGCCTTGCGCAGCACGACCGTGTCGCCGATGAGCACGCCCTTCGCCTTGACCACGTCCTTGTTGTGCAGGGTGGCCTGGCGCACGACGCTCCCGGCGACGTGGGCCGGGGCCATGACGGCGAACGGCGTGGCGCGCCCGGTGCGGCCGACGGAGACGACGATGTCGAGAAGGGTCGTCTGCACCTCCTCGGGCGGGTACTTGTAGGCGATCGCCCAGCGCGGCGCGCGGCTCGTGGCGCCGAGCTCGGCGTGCAGGTCGAGCTCGTCGACCTTCACGACGATGCCGTCCAGCTCGTGCTCGATGTCGTGCCGGTGCTCGCCGAAGTACGCGACGAAGTCTGCGACCTCGTCGATCGTGGCGCAGACCTTCGTATGCGGGCTCGTGGGCAGACCCCACTCGGCCAGCTGCTCGTAGACCTCGCTCTGGGCGGAGACGGGGGGATCCGGCCACGCGCCGATGCCGTGCACGTAGAGGGCGAGGGAGTCGACGCGGAGCAGCCCCGCCTCGAGCTCCATGCCGTCCTTCTTGTCCAGCTGCTGACGCAGGCCTCCGCTCGCGGCGTTGCGCGGGTTCGCGAAGGACGGGAAGCGCCGGGCCGCGGCCGTGCGGGCTTTCTCCTCGTCGAAGGGCTTCTTGGCGCCGCCGCGGGCCTGGAAGCGCTCCAGCGCCTCCGCGTAGGCGCGGTCGCGGAACGCGGCCTGCGCGGCGTTCAGGCGCTCGAACGCGGCGACCGGGATGAAGACCTCTCCGCGCACCTCGACGATCGCCGGGTGACCGGATCCGCTGAGCCGCTCGGGGATGCCGGCGACGCGCAGCGCGTTCTCGGTCACGATCTCGCCGACCCGGCCGTCGCCGCGCGTGGCGGCGGAGGTGAGCACGCCGTGCTCGTATCGCAGGTTGATCGCGAGACCGTCGATCTTGAGCTCGGTGAGCCAGGCGACGTCGCGACCTGCCGCGGCGCGGGTCTTGGCCGCCCACTCGCGCAGCTCGTCGAGCGAGAACACGTTGTCGAGGCTGAGCATGCGCTCGGCATGCTCGATGGTCTGCAGGCCCGTCGCCTCGGCCGCGCCCACCATCTGGGTCGGCGAGTCCTGCCCCTGCAACTCGGGGTGCACGCGCTCGAGCTCCTCGAGGCGGTGCATCCAGCCGTCGTAGGTGGCGTCGTCGACGAGCGAGGTGTCGCGCCCGTAATACGCGTCCTTCGCCTCCAGAATGCGGGTCGTCAGCTCCTCGGCCTCGACACGAGCGGCTTCCAGCGAGATGTTCTCCGGCACCCCTGAAGTCTACGAGCGGCTGCCGACATCCGCGGGGCGGCACCCGGGTGGGGCTCACACCGCGCTGAGCGCCGTCGCCACCGATGCCCGCAGCCGTGACAGCACGGGGATCAGCACGGCCGCCCCGGTGAGCAGCGCGCCCGCGACGAGAAGGAACCCGGCGGATCCGAGGTCGAAGTGCGGCGTGACGGCGGGATAGAACGGACGGAGCATCGCCGTCGTGAGCAGGCCGGTCGCGACGATCACGGCGACGGACAGCAGCGCGGCGGTGCAGACGTGGATGAGCGCCTGCAGCACCGCGGCGCGGACGATCACGCTCGCGGTCGCCCCGCTCGCCGACAGCAGCGCCTGCTCGCGCGCCTGGGTGCGGTTGCTCATGAACACGACGACGGCCGCGCCCACCCCTGCGAGCAGCAGCGGTCCGCCGAGCAGGACCACCACCTGGCCCAGCTTGAGCCCTTCGAAGGGCTCGCCGGCGGACCGCGCCGCCGCACCCCAGGTCGTCGTGACCGTGTAGAGGCCGCCGAGCATCGCCGTCCCCGTGAGGAGCGGGGTGATCGAGGCCGTGCTGCGCCCGAGGTGGTAGCGCGCCTGATGCCGGGCGAGGAACCACGCCGACGATGCCGCCGCCGGAACGAGCGCCGTCCAGGCCCGGAGGAGAGGCGCGTACAGGACCGGACCTCCCGCCACGATCACGACCGTGAGGAGCGGCGCGATGAGCGGTGTCTGCGAGATCAGGGTGCTGCGATCCTCCGGAGTCGCCGTGACCGCCGAGGAGATCCAGGCCTGCACCACGGCGACCATGCCTGCGACCATGACGGCGAACAGCGCCCACCGCCACCACCGCATCGCCGCACCGCGGGGCTCCGACTCGCGCAGCGCCTCGAGCGCGGGGGTGCGGGCGGCCCGGCGCGCAGCGGGCAGTCCGCCGAGCAGTGCCACGAGCAGCACGCCCACGGCCACCAGGACCGCCGTCAGCGGGCCGACGACCGCGATCGTCGTGTCGTAGCCTCCGGAGGCCCCCTGGAAGGCGAGCCGCAGGACGAAGGAGGCGAGCAGTGCGGTCGCCCCGAGTCCGATGGCCGCCCCGGTCAGGCTCAGGACCACCACCTGCCCGAGCACGACCACCGCGGTCTGCCGCGGGCTGACGCCGCTGAGCTGCCATCGTGCATAGCCCGATCTGCCGAGGTCGACCGCGAGACGGGTCACGGCGCTCGTGACCGCGATCGCACTCACGCCGCTGAAGACCAGGATCATCGACGACACGCCTCCGATCCCGGTTCCCCGCCTCCCGCCCACGTGGATGCCGGTCTCGAGGAAGGATCCGCCGATCCCGATCGCAAGGCCCGCCACGGCAGCGATGAGCACGAGGCCCGCCCAGGAGCGCCAGTCGGCCCTGAGCTCGCCGAGCAGCAGGCGGATCATGCGCCGGCCTCGGCCGTGCGGAGCACCCTGCCCCCCGCGGCGGGCTCCGCCTCCGACGACCCCTCGCCCGAGGCGTGCTGCGCCGTGAGGATCTGCGCGGCGCTCGGTCGCCGCAGCTCGGCCACGACCAGCCCGTCCCGGAGCACGATCGTGCGATCGGCACGCGCTGCGGCGTCCAGGTCGTGCGTCACGAGCACCACCGACCGCTCCCCCTCCGCATATCCGCGCAGCAGATCGAGCACGGCCCCGCCGGCCACGGAGTCCAGCGCTCCCGTCGGCTCGTCGGCGAACAGCATCGCGGGTTGCGCGGCGATCACCCGCGCGACCGCCACGCGCTGCTGCTGCCCCCCGGAGAGCTGCCCTGGACGCCTGGCTCCGTGCTCCGCCAGCCCGACCGCGGCGAGCGCACCATCGACGTCCGGGGCCGCGCGACGGGCCAGCCGGGCGGGCAGCGCGACGTTCTCCCTGACGGAGAGCGACGGGATCAGGTTGTACGACTGGAAGACGAAGCCGATCCGATCGCGCCGCAGGACGGCCAGCCTCGATGCGGACGCCTCCGCCAGCTCCTCCCCGAGCACTCTGATCGTCCCCCGGTCGGCGCGCTCGAGCCCCGCGAGGCAGTACAGCAGCGTCGACTTGCCGGATCCGCTCGGGCCGACGATGCTCACCATCTCCCCCGCCCCCACCGACAGGTCGATGCCGCGCAGCACTGGCACCGGCTCGCGGCCCGCCCTGTAGTGCTTCTTGAGGCCCTCGGCCACCAGGATCTCTTCCATGCGCCCAGTCCAGCCGGTTCCGGTCGTGCGCGCAGGAGGCCGCGAGCGACGTGGCCGGTAGCGCCAGGTCTACTCTTCGCCGCTGCCGGGGGTTGCGGATCCGCCTCCTCCCTAGACTGACCGCATGAGCACGCGCCCCTCTTCTCCGCGTCGTGCGCGCACGGTGACGCAGGTCCTGCAGCGGGCTCCCTGGGTCGTCCTGGCCTCGTGGTGGCCGTGGCGTGCGCTCGGCTATCTCCTGATCTCGGCGCTGCTCGGCCCTCTGCTGCTGGTGCTCCTCCCTCTCACTCTTCTGCTGCTGCCGATCTGGGGCATCGCGATCGGCGTTCTCGAACGTCGACGGCAGAGGCTCCTCGGATTCGCGACGATTCCCACCGGGCACATCAGGGTCGCCCGCGAGGACCGGCACAACTGGCTGAACATCCGGCTCACCGAACCCGCGACCTGGCGCGAGGTGCTCGTGCTGCTGCTGGACCTGATCGCGGGGCTCCTCTCGCTCGGGCTGCTGTTCTTCGAGGCGATGGCCCTGATCGTGGTCGTCGGCGTGCCGATCCACGCGTTCACCCGCGGCGCCCCCGAGATCCTGCTCTTCGGGGATGCCAGGATCCGGCTCGACGCCGGCACGTGGTGGCTCCCTCCCGTAGCCCTCGCGGTCGTGCTGATCGTCGCGGGGTACCTCAACCTCGGCCTGGCCACCGCGCAGAGCCTCACGATCTCCTGGCTGCTCTCCCCGCGCGGAGCCGAGATCGCACAGCGGATGGAACGGCTCACCCGCTCCCGCGCGGCGATCGTGACCGCGCACGAGGAAGAGCGCCGGCGCATCGAACGAGACCTGCACGACGGCGTGCAGCAGGAGCTCGTCGTGCTCGCGACCCGCCTCGGTGCGCTCGAGCTCGACCTGGCGCTCCTCGGCGACGAGGCAGGTCCCGCCCGCCGCTCGCTGGTCGCCGCTCAGGACCAGGCCGACCGCGCCTCCGCGGCGCTGCGGGAGTCCGTCCGCGGGATCCATCCCGCGGTGCTCGCCGACCGCGGCCTCGGCGCCGCTCTCGAGGAGCTCGCGGGGCGATCGCCGCTCCGGGTGGCGCTGCGGTGCGACGAGCTCGGCCACGCCGACCCCGCCGTCGAGGCCGCGGCCTACTTCGTGGTGCGCGAAGCACTCACGAACGCGGTCAAGCACACGGACGCCACGCGCGTCGAGGTGATCGCACGCACGGACGGCACGTCACTCGAAGTGCTCGTGCGGGATGACGGGCGCGGCGGCGCCGACCCGTCCGCGGGCACGGGGCTCACCGGCCTCATCGCGCGCGCGGCCGCACTCGACGGCGCTCTCGAGATCGACTCCCCCGCGGGCGGTCCCACCACGATCGCCCTGACCGCGCCGCGCGGGCTCGAGGAGGTCGCGCATGCGCATCCTGCTCGCTGAGGACTCGGCGCTGCTCCGCGAGGCGTTCACGGCCCTGCTCGTGCGACTCGGACACGAGATCGTCGGCACCGCCGCGGATGCGGATGAGCTCCGGGCGCTCTTCGCCGCCGCCACGCCCGCGCCCGACCTGGTGATGACGGACGTGCGCATGCCGCCGGACGGGACGGATGACGGACTGCGGGCGGCGCTCGCGATACGGCGCGCGCGTCCGGCGCAGCCCGTCCTGGTGCTCTCGCAGTACGTCGCCGACCACTACGCCCGCGAGCTGCTGACGCTGCCCGAGGGCGGGATCGGCTATCTGCTGAAGGACCGGGTCAACCGGATCTCCGACTTCGAACGCGCACTGGGCGCGATCGCGGGCGGCGGGACCGTGATCGACCCGGAGGTCGCGCGCCACCTGCTGCGCAGCGGCGGGCCCGACGTGCTGGACGCCCTCACTCCCCGCGAGCGGGAGGTGCTCGGGCTCATGGCCGAGGGCGCGTCGAACGGCGACATCTCCCGCGCGCTGCACCTCAGCGATGCCGCCGTGCGCAAGCACGTCGGCAACATCTTCACGGGCCTGGGGCTGTCTCCTGCCCAGGAGAACCGCCGCGTCAGGGCGATCCTGCTCTTCCTGCAGAGGTGAGCCGCCGCGGTCCCGATGGACGTCGAACCTCCGGATCAGCCCGCCGCCTCGATCCCTCAGAGCCGGGCGATGGTCTCGATGTCCGCCCGGAACTCGGCGATCTCGTCCGCCGACACGGTCGCTCGCGTGCTTCCGAGAGCCCGCGCGTAGTCTTCCGTGTCGAGCGCGGACGCCGGCTCCCCGTCGCTCAGCGCCCGCGCGAGGGCCTCCTGGGATGCGCGTCGCGCGGCGTACTCGATGTCCGCCGGGGTCAGGCCCTCGCTCGCCGCGACCAGGCGGTCCAGATCCACGTCGCCGGCCGACTCGGCCGGGATGTACCGCGCCCAGATCGCCCGGCGGGCATCGGCGTCGGGCAGGCCGATCGGGATGACGTAGTCGAAGCGCCCGTGTCGGAGGAACGCCGCGTCGAGCGCCCGCACGAAGTTCGTCGCGCAGATGAGGATCCGGCCCTCCCGGTCGCGGAAGTCGGCGACGAGCTTCAGCAGCTCGTTCGTGACGCCCTGCGTGGGCGAGGGCGGCGTCCCGCCGCGGCGGGAGGCGATCTCCTCGACCTCGTCGATGAAGACGACCGCGTGCTCGAGCTCGTCGATCGTCTCGAAGGACGCGCGCAGCCCGCCGGCGAGTCCGGAACCGCCGTCCGCGAGGCGCGAAGGGAAGAGCTCGACGAAGGGCCAGTCGAGCCGCGAGGCGACGGCTCGTGCGAACGTGGTCTTGCCCGTACCGGGCGGGCCGAACAGCATGACGGCGCGCGGAGGCACGACCCCGAACCGCTCGGCGAGCTCCGGGCGGGCGAGCGGCGTCACCAGACGCTCCTCGAGGAGCGTCTTCTCATGCGTCATCCCTGCCACGCGATCCCACAGGTGCGGCGGGAGGATGCGGCCGCCCACCTCCTTGAGCGCATCGATCTCGCGCCGCTGGATGGGCATCGCGCGCTCGAGGTACCGGACGGAATGATGCACGTGGAACCCGTTCTCGGTGAACGCGCCCAGCCCCTCGGCCTCGGGGATCAGCACCGAGAGCTTCGCGAGGCCGAGCGGTGCCATCTTGCGCTCCAGCGCGTGAAGGAGCGATGAGCTCACCTCGGATCCGGCGTCGTCGATCGTCCCGAAGAACACGATCCATCCCTGCGCGTGCGCGCCGCGGCCGACCGCAGCACCCACGAGCAGCTCGCCCTGGACGGCGACGACGGCGTGGTCCTGCTGGCAGGAGGCGATCACCTCGGCGAGCGAGTAGATGGGCCACTCGTTCTCGCGCGTGACCTGCCCCCACAGCCGGACGATCTGATCCAGATCGTCCCCGTGGAAATCGCGGATGTACGTCCTCGTCATGGCGCCTCCTCCGTCGGACCGTGCACCCATCATCACAGAGCGCGGGGCGGCCGCCGACGACATGACGCTCCACGACGGAGCGGGGCTCAGACCCCGGCCGGCACCGCCGAGACCGTGCGGTCGATCGTGAACTGGCCGAGCACCCGCGTGCCGACGTACAGCACCGCGCTCTGGCCCGGTGCGACGCCGTCGAGCGGCGCATCGGGGACGACTCTCACGCCGTCCTCCGCGACGAAGGCGCGCGCGGGGACCGGATCGGCATGAGCGCGGATCTGCACCTCGCAGGCGAACTCCTCCGCGGCGGGCGCCGCTCCGGCCCATGAGCGACGCTCTCCGGAGATCTCGGCGATCGCGAGCGCCTCCTTGGGACCGACGACGACCGTGTTCGAGACCGGGCGGACCTCGAGCACGAACCGGGGCTTGCCGTCGGGGGCGGGCACGCCGAGCCGCAGGCCCCGGCGCTGGCCGACCGTGAACGCGTGCGCGCCGTCGTGCGTGCCGACGACCTCGCCGTTGCGGTCGAGGATCTCGCCCTGCTCGGCGCCGACCTTCTCCGCGAGCCAGCCGCGGGTGTCGCCGTCGGGGATGAAGCAGATGTCGTGACTGTCCGGCTTCTGCGCGACGCTCAGCCCGCGCTCCGCCGCCTCCGCGCGCACGAGCGCCTTGGAGGGCGTGGATCCGAGCGGGAAGTAGGTGTGCGCGAGCTGCTCGGCGTTCAGCACCCCGAGCACGTAGGACTGATCCTTCGCGGCGTCCGAGGCGCGGTGCAGTTCCAGCCCGCCCTCGCCATCGACGAGCGTCGCGTAGTGCCCGGTGCACACCGCGTCGAAGCCGAGTTCGATCGCGCGCTCCAGGAGGGCGGCGAACTTGATCTTCTCGTTGCAGCGCAGACACGGGTTCGGCGTGCGTCCGGCCCGGTATTCCGAGACGAAGTCCTCGATCACGTCCTCGCGGAAGCGCTCGGAGAAGTCCCAGACGTAGAACGGGATCCCGAGCAGGTCCGCGGCGCGGCGCGCGTCCATCGCGTCCTCGATCGTGCAGCAGCCGCGGCTCCCGGTGCGCAGCGTGCCACCGGCCCGCGAGAGCGCGAGATGCACGCCCACGACATCGTGGCCGGCCTCTACCGCGCGCGCCGCAGCCACGGCGGAGTCCACTCCCCCGCTCATCGCCGCCAGAACACGCATGGATCCAGTGTACGAGCGCGCGGCTGGACGGGCGCAGGGCGAGACGGAGGCAGGGCCTCGACAGGCACCGCGCGTCAGCGGGCGGCGCCGGAGGCCCGCGCGTACGCGTCGCCGACCACCGCGAGCACGGCATCCACGTCGGCGTCGTCCGAGGTGCGCCCGAGCGTGAACCGGATCACGCTGCGCGCCTCGGTCTCGCTGCGGCCGAGCGCCTGCACCACGTGCGAGGGCTCTGCGATCCCGGCCTGGCACGCGGATCCGGCGGACGCGGAGACCCCGGCGACGTCGAGGAGGAACAGCAGGCTCTCGCTCGGTGCGCCGGGGAACAGCAGGTGCGCATTGCCCGGCAGGCGACCGGAGGCATCCGGATCCCCGAGGAGTTCCGCGGAGGGCACCCGCTCCCGGACCCCCGCGACGAGGCGGTCGCGCAGCGCGCCCAGTCGTGCCGCCTCCGCGATCTGCTCGGCCGCGGCGAGTTCCGCGGCGACCGCGAACGCGGCGGCACCCGCGACGTCCTGCGTGCCGGAGCGGAGTCCGCGCTGCTGACCGCCGCCGTGCAGCAGGGGCGAGAGGCGCGCGGTGCGGCCGACGACGAGCGCCCCCGTGCCGGTGGGGGCGCCGATCTTGTGCCCCGCGACGCTGAGCGCGACGAGTCCCGCACCGGCCGCCGCCTCGCCGCGGAGCGCCGCGAACGACAGCGGCAGGTGCCCGAAGGCGGCGACGGCGTCCAGGTGCAGGGGAACGCGCGCCGCGGCTGCGGATGCGGCGAGCGCGCGGGCGTCGTTGATCGTGCCGACCTCGTTGTTCGCCATCAGCGCGGTGGCCACGGCCACACCGTCCGCTGCCAGCCCCGCCGCGAAGGCGTCCACGGGGATGCGCCCCACGGCATCCAGCGCCACCGGCACGATCCGGGCGCCGTCCGCGGCGAGCGCGGCGACCGTGTCGAGCGTCGCGTGGTGCTCCCCGTCGGGCAGCAGGATCGCATCGCTCCCCTCCGGCCGGGAGCGCCACAGTCCCTGCACGGCGAGGTTCACCGATTCGGTGCCGCCCGAGGTCAGGACGACCTCGATGGGCTCGCACCCCAGCACCGCCGCGAGACGTTCCCTGGACTCCTCCAGGATCCGGCGCGCCTGCTGCCCCGCCCCGTGCGTGGAGGAGGCGTTGCCGGTCGCCCCGGCGACACGCAGCCACTCCTCGGCGGCCTCGGGCCGCAGGTCGGTCGTCGCCGCGTGATCCAGGTAGTGCACTCCACCACTCTCGCACTTCGCCCTGGGATGGGACTCGGTGGCACGGATCGCGGTACGCCGTGGCAGCCCGGGCCGCCGCTGCCGCGATATTCTTTCCCTCATGTGTCCGCACGCGATAGAGGTCGAGACGCCGGTACCCGACGGCGACGCCTGCGCCCTGTGCAGCCCGTCCCTCGACGCGCTGGGCGTCCGCCTTCACGACGGGGCCGCCACGCTGCGCGTCTGGTCGCAGAACGCCTCGTCGATCGAGCTCGTGATCTTCGATGAGACCGACCTGGACTGGGAGACCGCGCAGCTCGCGCTCGAGCGCCGCCCCGGCGGCGTGTGGGAGATCACCACCGACCTGCTCCAGCCGGGGACCAGGTACGCGTTGCGCGTCGACGGGGCGCACAGCCCCGGCAACACGTTCAACCCCGAGACCCTGCTGCTGGACCCCTATGCCCGCGGCCTCGCCCAGGGCGACGGCTACGAGGAATGGCGCTCGGTCGTCATCGAGGACGGCTTCGACTGGGGCGGGGTCGCGAAGCCCCTGACGCCCCTCGACCGCACGGTCATCTACGAGGGCCACATCAAGGGGCTCACCAAGCGCCACCCCGGGGTGCCCCCGGCCCTGCACGGCACGTACGCCGGCGTCGCGCACCCGGCGATGATCGAGTACTACCGCGAGCTCGGGATCACGGCGGTCGAGCTGCTGCCGGTGCAGGCCTTCGCCTCCGAGCCGCGACTGCTGGACCGCGGACTGTCGAACTACTGGGGCTACAACACCCTGAACTTCTTCACGCCTCATGCCGCCTACGCGACCGAGGATTCGCGCAAGGAGGGTCCCGAGGCGATCCTGCGCGAGTTCAAGGGCATGGTGAAGCTGCTCCACGAGGCGGGCATCGAGGTGATCCTCGACGTCGTGTACAACCACACGAACGAGGAGGGCATCGGCGGCCCCCGCACGAGCCTGCGAGGGATCGACAACGCCCTGTACTACCGCCAGCAGGAGGACGGCAGCTACATCGATACCACGGGCTGCGGGAACACCCTGGACACCGCGACGCCCGCGGCGGCGCGTCTCGTGCTGGATTCGCTGCGCTACTGGACCACGGAGATGCAGATCGACGGATTCCGTTTCGATCTCGCCACCGCACTCGGGCGCGACGACACGAGCACCTACGACCCGCAGCATCCGCTGCTGCACGCGATCAGGACGGATCCGGCCCTCGCCGACGCGAAGATCATCGCCGAGCCCTGGGACGTGGGCTTCGGCGGCTGGCAGACCGGGAACTTCCCGACCGGGTGGAGCGAGTGGAACGACCGCTACCGCGACCGCGTCCGCAACTTCTGGCTCAGTGACATCGACTACGCCCGCCGCGCCTCCGCCCCGACCGGCATCGGCGGGTTCGCGAACCGCCTCGCCGGTTCGGCGAACACGTTCAGCGATGAGCGCGGTCCGCTCGCGAGCATCAACTTCGTCACCGCGCACGACGGCTTCACGCTGAACGACCTCGTGTCCTACGACGTCAAGCACAACGAGGCGAACGGCGAGGGCAACCACGACGGCGCCGACATGAACCGCTCGTTCAACCACGGCGCCGAGGGCCCCACCGACGATCCGGTCATCCTCGCCGCGCGCCGCAAGGCGATGCGCAACCTGCTCGGCACGCTCCTGTTCTCCGCCGGCGTGCCGATGCTCACCGCCGGCGACGAGTTCGGGCGCACCCAGCGCGGCAACAACAACGCCTACTGCCAGGACTCGGCGATCAGCTGGCTCAACTGGGATCACGAGCCGTGGCAGCAGGACCTGTTCGCGCACGCCTCGCTCCTGACCCGGCTGCGCGAGGAGAACCCGGCCCTGCGCCCGCTCCGCTACGCCCGCCTCGGGGAGCACATCCCGAACGCCTCGGTCATGGACTGGTACGACCAGGACGGCGACACGATGGAGGTCGAGCAGTGGAACGACCCCCGCAACCGCACCCTGCAGTACGTCGCATCGTCCACGCCCGACAAGGAGGCGTTCAACCGGATCCTGCTCGTCGTGCACGGCACCGAGTCGCCGATCGACATCCGGCTTCCGGTGATCGACGGCGTGTCGCGCTACGTCGCGCTGTGGTCGAGCGCGGAGGAGCGGCCCTCGCCCGTCGAGACGGTGCACAAGCCGGGCGACGTGCTCGCCCTTCCCGGCACCTCGATGAGACTGTTCCGCGCGGAGTGACCCGCCCGTTACCTCTTCCGACCTCGGAGCGCGGTAGGTTCAGGGTGTGTCCGAACGAACTGCCGCACAGTCCTCGTCCGATGCTCTCCGCAGCACCGCGCAGATCCCCGTGCGCGCACTGCCCGACATCGATGCGGCGGACGCTCAGACCACCCGCATCCCCCTCGCGGATCCGTCCCCCGCGGCGCCCGAGGGCTTCCATCCGAAGGCCTTCTCCGGCGAGGTGATCCCGTTCCGGGTCGTGGCGTTCCGCGAGGGGCACGACCTCATCGGCGTGCATCTGCGGTTGCGCACCCCGAACCATCAGGAGAGCCTGCACCGGCTCACCCCGCTCGGCGACGGCACCGACCGCTGGCAGGTCGACGTCGCGCTCGACGAGACGAACGCCTGGACGTTCCGCTTCGAGGCGTTCGCGGACGAGTTCGCCACCTGGGCGCACGCGGCCGAGCTGAAGATCGCGGCGGGCGTGGACGTCGAGGTGATGCGCGCACTCGGTGCGGGGCTGCTCGGACGGGCCGCGAAGGACAAGACCCGCCCGAAGCCGGAGCGCAAGCGGCTCGCGGCGGTCGCGGAGCAGCTGCGCTCCCCCGACGGGACCGCAGAGGACGCTCTCGTCATCGCCACGGACCCGGAGCTCGCCGCCCTCTTCGCGGACCGCCCGCTCACCGCGCTCGACTCGGCCACACCGTGGCAGACGGTCCTGGTCGAGCGCACGATCGCCGGCGCCGCGGCCTGGTACGAATTCTTCCCGCGCTCGGAGGGCGCGGTGCGCGAGACCGACGGCACGATCGCGAGCGGCACCTTCGCGACCGCCGCGGAGCGCCTTCCCGCGGTCGCCGCGATGGGCTTCGACGTGCTCTACCTCCCGCCGATCCACCCGATCGGGCGCCTCAACCGCAAGGGGCCGAACAACACGCTCACCGCCGGGCCCGCCGATCCCGGATCGCCGTGGGCGGTCGGCGCCGCGGAGGGCGGGCACGACGCCGTGCATCCAGACCTCGGCACCCTCGCCGACTTCCGCGCCTTCGTGAAGAAGGCGAACGCGCTCGGCCTCGAGGTGGCCCTCGACCTCGCGCTGCAGGCCGCCCCGGACCACCCCTGGGTCACCGCGCACCCGGAGTGGTTCACGGAACTCCCGGACGGCACGATCGCCTATGCCGAGAACCCCCCGAAGAAGTACCAGGACATCTACCCGCTGAACTTCGACCGGGATCCGGTGGGCCTCTACACCGAGGTGCTGCGGATCGTCGAGCACTGGATCGCTCAGGGCGTGTCGATCTTCCGGGTCGACAACCCGCACACCAAGCCGCTGCGGTTCTGGGAGTGGCTGATCCGCACCGTCAACACCAAGCACCCCGACGTGGTCTTCCTGGCGGAGGCGTTCACCCGCCCCGCGCCGATGCGGGGGCTCGCGGCGGTCGGCTTCCAGCAGAGCTACAGCTACTTCACCTGGCGCAACACCAAGGCGGAGCTCGAGGAGTTCCTGCTCTCGGTCTCGCAGGAGACGGCCGACTACATGCGCCCGAACCTGTTCGTGAACACCCCCGACATCCTCACCGAGTATCTGCAGTTCGGTGGTCGCGCGGCGTACCGGATCCGGGCCGCGATCGCCGCGACCGGCGCGCCGCTGTACGGCGTCTACGCCGGCTACGAACTGTTCGAGAACGTGGCCCGTCCTGGTTCCGAGGAGAACATCGACAACGAGAAGTACGAGTACAAGCTGCGCGACTGGGCGAAGGCCGAGGCGGAGGGGCGCTCGCTCGCCCCCTACCTCACCCGCCTCAACGAGATCCGCCGCGCGCACCCGGCGCTCCGGCAGCTGCGCAATCTGCAGCTGCACTGGAGCGACGACGACGCGATCCTGGTGTTCTCCAAGCATCTGGACGCGCCCTTCACCGGCACGGACTCCGGCGACACGATCATCGTGGTCGCCAACGTCGACCCGCACTCGGTGCGGCAGACCACCGTGCATCTCGACACCCTCGCATGGGGCGTCGAGCCCGGGACGGCGTACGAGGTCGAGGACCTCGTCACCGGATCCGTCTGGACCTGGACGGATCACAATTTCGTGCGCCTGGACGCCTTCACGGAGCCGGTGCACATCCTCCATGTGAAGGGGCAGCCATGATCACCACTGCGATCGACCCGGCTGTGCTCGAGGCCGTGGCCTCGGGCTCGCACCACGACCCGCACTCCGTCCTCGGAGCGCATCCGCAGCCCGAGTCGGGCGGCAGACGCGTGACGATCGTGCGCGCGCTGCGACCGCTCGCGAAGGGCGTCTCGGTGCTGCTCGACGGCGGTGTCGAGGTACCCCTGACCCATCTCGCCGAGGGCATCTGGGAGGGCGAGGTCACCGGACCCGCGGGCGCCTACCGGATCAAGGCGACGTACGGCGACGCCCCCGACTGGATCTCCCCCGATCCGTACCGGCACGCCCCCACCATCGGCGAGCTCGACCTGCACCTCATCCGCGAGGGCCGCCACGAGCGCCTCTGGGAGGCGCTCGGCGCGCACCCGCGGTTCGTCGACGGCGACCAGGGCACCGCGTTCGCCGTCTGGGCACCGCACGCGAAGGCCGTGCGCGTCGTCGGCGACCACAACGGCTGGGACGGCCGGCTGGACGCGATGCGCTCCATGGGCTCGAGCGGCGTGTGGGAGCTGTTCGTGCCCGGCGTGGGCGTCGGAGCGCACTACAAGTACGAGATCCTCACCCCGCACGGCACCTGGATCCTCAAGGCGGATCCGATGGCCCAGCTCGCCGAGGTCCCGCCCGCGACGGCCTCGATCGTCACGCGGTCGGAGTACTCCTGGGGCGACGGCGCCTGGATGACGCGCCGTGCCGCGACGCATGCGGTCGCACAGCCGATGAGCGTCTACGAGCTGCACCTCGGCTCCTGGCGCCCGGGTCTCGGCTACCGGGACATCGCGGACGAGCTCATCGAGCACGTCACCGCCACCGGGTTCACGCACGTGGAGTTCATGCCCGTGGCCGAGCACCCCTTCACCGGATCCTGGGGCTACCAGGTGACCGGCTACTACGCGGCGACGCATCGCTACGGCGAGCCCGACGACCTGAAGCACCTCATCGACCGGCTGCACCAGGCCGGCATCGGCGTGATCATCGACTGGGTGCCCGGGCACTTCCCGAAGGACGCCTTCGCCCTCGCGCGCTTCGACGGCGAAGCCGTCTACGAGCATCCGGATCCGCGCCGCGGCGAACACCGCGACTGGGGCACGCTCATCTTCGACTACGGCCGCAACGAGGTGCGCAACTTCCTCGTCGCGAACGCGCTGTTCTGGCTGGACGAGTTCCACGCCGACGGCCTGCGCGTCGACGCCGTCGCCTCGATGCTCTACCTCGACTACTCGCGTGACGACGGCGAGTGGGAGCCCAACGTGCACGGCGGGCGCGAGAACCTGGAGGCGATCCGCTTCCTGCAGGAGGTCAACGCCACCGCGTACCGGAAGCACCCCGGCATCGTCATGGTCGCCGAGGAGTCGACGAGCTTCCCGGGTGTGACGGCGCCCACCGACCACAACGGGCTCGGCTTCGGGTTCAAGTGGAACATGGGCTGGATGAACGACTCGCTCGTCTACATCGAGCGCGATCCGCTCTACCGCTCGCATCACCAGGGCGAGATGACCTTCTCCTTCGTGTACGCGTTCGGCGAGAACTACATCCTGCCGATCAGCCACGACGAAGTCGTGCACGGCAAGGGCAGCCTGCTCTCGAAGATGCCGGGCGACCACGCCGCGAAGCTCGCGAACGTGCGGGCCTACCTCGGCTACATGTGGGGGCACCCCGGCAAGAACCTCCTGTTCATGGGCCAGGAGTTCGGCCAGCTCTCCGAGTGGTCGGTGGACCGCGGCCTGGACTGGTGGCTCCTCGACCAGCCGTCGCACCGGCAGTTGCAGGAGTTCGTCGGCGCGCTGAACGGCACCTACCGGCAGAACGCGCCGCTGTGGGAACGGGATCACGACAGCAGCTCGTTCACGCGCATCGGCGCACCGGACTGGGATCCGAACATCGTCGCCTTCGTGCGCCGCGATGCGCACGGCGGGCACCTCGCGGTCATCAGCAACTTCGCCGGCGCTACGCGGCACGGCGTCAGCCTCGATCTGCCGCTCGCGGGCGGTTGGACCGAAGTGCTGAACACCGATGCGGCCGAGTTCGGCGGGCACGGCGAGGGCAACCTCGGTCTCGTCTACGCGACCGATGTCGAGAACGGCTCGCCCCGCGCGACCCTGACCATCCCCGCGCTGTCCACGATCTGGCTGCGGCACCAGAAGGATCCGCACGTGCCGATCGTCAGCAAGGGCTGAGACGATTCCGCCGGTGCCGACACTCCTAGGGTGAGAGACACCGAACGGAGCCGGCATGGCACACGAGTCACAGGACAGGACGCTCGTCGCGCGCGCGGCGGCGGGGAGCGAGAGCGCCTTCCGCACGCTGTATCGCGCCTACGTGCGCCCGGTCTACTGGATCGCGTACGGCATCCTCAGGGATGCCGGTGACGCCGAGGACGTGACGCAGGAGGCCTTCGTGGTCGCCTGGCGGAAGCTCCCGGGCCTGGAGCTCGCGAGCGACTCGCTGCTGCCCTGGCTCGCGACGATCTGCCGGTTCCAGGCGGCCAACCGGCTGCGCCGCCGTCAGCGCGACGCGGCGCACACCGCCGAGGGCGTGGACGAGCTGCTCCCCGCACTGATCGACGTCGAGCAGCAGGTGATCGCCGCCGAGCTCGCCGACAGGATCGCCGCCGAGCTCGACGGGATGACCGTGCTCGACCGCGAGATCTTCCGACTCTGCGCGACCGAGGGCTGGGACTACCGGGCCGCGGCCGCCGAACTCGGCGTCGGGCACGGCGTCGTCCGCAACCGTCTCTCCCGCGTGCGCACCCGCCTGCGCGGCGCTGTGACCGAAACGGAGCCCGCATCATGACCACGACCCCCACGGGCCTGCCCCCGCTGAGCGATGAGGCGGTCGACCGCATCGAGGAGGCCGTCTTCGCGCAGATCGCCGAGGAGCGCGACTCCGAGCGCGCCCACACCGCACTCACCCGCCGTCGCGCGCGCCGACGCGGCTGGCTGACCGCGGGCGGCGTCGCCGCCGCGTTCGTCGTCGGGGTGCTGGTGACGCCGGCGATCCTCAACGCCACCGGGGTCTCGTCCTCGGGATCCTCGGTCGCGGCCGCGCCCGAGGGCACGACCGCGACACCGCACGCGCTCTCCGGGATCGCGAAGGACATGTCGCAGAGCGCCGGCGGCGCCGCGTCCTCCGCGGGCGGATCCTCCTCATCGGCGAGCACGGCGCGGGACGTGATCCGCACCGGATCCGCCACCGTCCAGGTCGACGACGTGCGCAAGGCCGCCGACGCGCTGGCCGCGCTCGCGAAGAAGTACGGCGGTTTCGTGGAGAGTCAGCAGATCGGCTCCGCGCAGGGTCCCGTGGCGACCGATGGCGGGATGGTCCCGCCGCCCTCCGGTGACGGCTGGGTGACGCTGCGCGTCCCGGTCTCCGACCTCGACGCCGTGATGGATGCGCTGCGCGCTCAGGGCACGGTGCTGGCGACCTCGCTCGGCACGAACGACGTGACCACGGCGACGACCGATCTGCGTGCGCAGATCGACTCGCTGACGGCGTCGGTCACGCGCCTCACCCAGCTCATGTCGCAGGCGACCTCGGTGGCCGATCTGCTGACGGCCGAGACCGCGCTCACCGACCGTCAGTCGCAGCTGCAGTCGGCGCAGCAGCAGCTGAAGGACCTCGAATCCCAGGTGGCGATGTCCTCCGTGCAGGTGACGCTCGTGCGGGAGGCGCCGGCGGCGGCGGATCCGGCGGGCTTCGGCGACGGTCTCGCCGCGGGCTGGAAGGGGCTCATCGTCTCCCTCAACGCCGTCGTGATCGCGCTCGGCTTCCTCCTGCCGTGGCTGGCGCTCGCGCTCGTCGTGGTGCTCATCGTCTGGGCGATCGTCCGGGCGCGCCGATCCCGGCGCACGCGCGCGGCGACCGCCGAGCGCCGGCAGGACGCCGGCTCCGACTCCAGTTCCGACTCCGACTCCGACTCCGAGACTCAGAAGCCGTAGCTCATGCCCATCGCGGCGCGGACCTCGTCGAGCGTCTCCGCGGCGATCCCCCGGGCGCGGGCGTTGCCCGCGCGGATCACCGCGGCGGCGTCCTCGGGCGTGATCCGCGCACGGCGCTCCCTGTGGTCGCGCAGGAAGTCGTTGACGGCGGTCGCGGTCACGCGCTTGAGCTCGGCCGCCCCTCCCGAGCCGACCCGCTCCGCCACCTCCTCCGGAGCGACGCCGAGGCAGGTGGCGGCCGTCGTGAGCAGGCCCGCGACGCCAGGCCGGTGCACGGGGTCGTACGCGATGAGCCGCTCCGAGTCCGTCCGTGCGCGACGGATCGCGAGCGCCGTCTCCTCCTCGCTCATGCCGAGCGCGATCCCGTTCCCGTGGCTCTTCGACATCTTCCGGCCGTCGAGCCCCGGTAGTTCGGGCGAGTCCGTCACGAGCCCCTCCGGCACCGGGAAGACGGCGCCGTACCGCTCGTTGAAGCGCCGTGCCACCGTGCGGGTCATCTCGACATGCGGGAGATTGTCCTTGCCGACCGGCACGAGCGTCCCCTTGCAGAACAGGATGTCGGCCGCCTGATGCACCGGATAGGTCAGCAGCAGGCCGCCGAGCGCTCGCCCGGAGTCCTGCGCCTCCGCCTTGACCGTGGGGTTGCGGTGCAGTTCGGCTTCGCTCACGAGGCTGAGGAACGGCAGCAGCAGCTGGTTCAGTTCGGGGATCGACGAGTGCGTGAAGAACACCGTGCGCTCCGGATCGAGACCCGCCGCGAGGTTGTCGCGGACCGCCTCGAGGATGTTCCCCCTGACCTCACCCGGGCTGTCCCGGTCCGTGATCACCTGATAGTCGGCGAGCACGACGAAGGTCTCGACGCCCGCGGTCTGCAGGCGCACGCGCTCGAGGATCGTGCCGAACAGGTGGCCGAGATGCAGTCGTCCGGTGGGCCGCTCCCCCGTCAGGATCCGATGCTGCTCGGGGTGCGCGGCGATCTCGGATCGCAGCCGCGTCATGCGGGCGGTCGTCGCGGTGAAGGTGTCCATGTCTGCTCCAGGGGTCGGGAGCCGCACGGATGCACTGCGCGTACGGAGAACGCGGGCCGCCATGCAGCCCGCGTGAATGAGAGGTCTTTCGTGCGCGTGCGGCTGCTAGAGCAGCCACCACCAGGAGTTCGTCGCGCGCATAGGACCATCGTACGCCCGTCCCCGACCACGACTCTCCGACCTCGATCGATGCCACGTGCGGCACGCGGGCGCCGCTAGGGTCGTCGCCATGAGCAACGCCGCCGTCTCCGCCGCCAGCGTCGTCCGCGAAGGGCGGGATCTGACCCTGGATCTGACGCGCGTCGCGTGCGTCGTCCTGGTCGTGTTCGTGCACATCCTGTTCACGGGCGTCGGCCGGCGCCCCGACGGCTCGCTGCTCATCGAGCGCACGGTCGAGGGTCAGAGCTGGTTCGACGCGGTGAGCTGGATCCTGAACATCATGCCGTTGTTCTTCGTCGTCGGCGGCTATGCGGCCCGCGCGGGCTGGCGGTCCGCACAGCGCCGCGGCGACGACGGCATCGGCTTCGTCCGCCTGCGCCTGGCGCGGCTGGCCCGCCCGGCGATCCCCGTGTTCCTCTTCTTCGCCGTCGCCCTGGCCGCGGCACGCCTGCTCGGGATCGATCCCGCGCTCGTCGACACGATCGCGATCGGCGTCGGCTCACCGCTGTGGTTCCTCGCCGCATATCTGCTGGTGCAGGCCCTGGCTCCGTGGATGATCGGCTTGCATGCCCGTTTCGGCATGTGCGTGCCGCTCGTGCTGCTGGCGGGCGCCGCAGCGACCGATGCGCTCCGCTTCCTCGTCGCCGGCGGGCTGCTCGGTCTCGGCCACGTCCCCTCGACCGGCTACGGCATCGGCGCGGAGCTCTTCGGAATCCCGAATGTGGCGTTCGTATGGCTGTTCGCCCAGCAGATCGGCTTCCTCCTCTTCGACGGCTGGTTCTCGCGTCGCAGATTCTGGCAGCTGCTCGCCCTCATCGCCGCCGGGTACCTCGCGATCTGGGGTCTGGTGTCCCTCGGTGGATACTCCTGGAACATGCTCAGCAATCAGTGGCCGCCGACGACGCCTCTCGCGATCCTCGCCGTCGTCCAAGCCGCAGCGCTCACCGCGCTGCACCGCCCGCTCACCGCCCTCATGCGCACCCGCGCGGCGCAGGGAGCGGTGTTGCTGATCGGTTCGCGCCTCATGACGGTGTACCTCTGGCACCTTCCCCTGATCATGGTGCTCATCGGCCTGGAGCTGCTGCTCCCCGTGCCCATGCCCGCGCCCGGCAGCGCGCTCTGGTGGTGGACGCGGGTGCCGTTCCTGATCGTCGTGCTCGCGGCCGTGTGGCTGCTGTCGCTCTGGCTCGTGCGCTTCGAGAAGGCGCCGAGGATGAGCGGGAAGCCTTCCCGCGGTGCGACGGTCACGGCCGTCGTCGTCTTCATCCTGCCGATCCTCGCGATCACCGCCTATGGCGTGGATCTGACGCTCGCCGTCTGCGCCCTGCTCGCGTCGCTGCTCGCGCTGTGGTTCGTCGGCGCGTACCGTTCCCCGCTCAGGACTGCGGGAGCCGCGGCACCGCGTCGATGAGGGAGCGCGTGTAGGCGCTCCGCGGATCCGCGAGCACCTCGGAGGTCCGCCCGGCGTCGACCACGCGGCCCCCCTTCAGCACCACGACGTCCGCGCACAGCTCGGCGACGATCGAGAGGTCGTGCGAGACCATGACGAGCGTCATGCCGTGCTCGGCCTGGAGGCGCGCGAGCAGTCGCACGATGTCGAGTCGGGTCGAGAGGTCCAGCGCGCTCACCGGCTCGTCTGCGAGCAGCGCCCGAGGGCGCGTGATCAGGGCGCGCGCGATCGCGATGCGCTGCCGCTGGCCTCCGGAGAACTCGTGCGGATAGCGCAGGAGGGCGTCCTCGTCGAGCTCGACGTCCCGCAGCGCCTCGACCAGCCGGTCCCGGCGCTCGTGTGCTCCCGACCGGTCGCCCCGCGCGTCCGGATCGCCGAGCCACCGCAGCGGCTCGGCGAGGACGGAGTCGACGCGCTGGCGCGGATCCAGCGAGGCGAAGGGGTCCTGGTAGACGGGCTGCACCGCACGCCGGAACGCCTGCACCGCACCACGGGTGCCGGACGCCGGCGCCGCGCCTTCGAACAGCACCGTTCCCGCGCTCGGGCGCCGGAGGCCCAGCAGGAGCGAGAGCGCGGTGGTCTTGCCGGATCCGGACTCGCCGACCAGCCCCAGGCTGCGGCCCTGCTCGACCGAGAACGTCACATCCTGCAGGGCTGCGGGAGCGGATCGACGGTAGTGGTGGGAGACCCCGTCGAGCGTGAACAGTGCGCTCATGCGCGGCCTCCCTCTCCGCCGCCGCGCAGCCGGTCGAGCGCCGACTCCAGCTCGCGGGCCGCCGCCACCAGGCGACGCGTGTACTCGTGCTCGGGAGCGGTCACGATGCGCTGTGCCGTGCCTTCCTCGACGGCCTCGCCGCGGCGCAGCACGATCGCGCGCTCGGCGATCCCGGCGACCACGGCGAGGTCGTGCGAGACGAACACGAGCGAGGTCCCGTGCCGGCGCACTGCGTCGTCGAGCAGCTCCAGGACGGTGGCCTGGACGGTCACGTCGAGGGCGGTGGTCGGCTCATCCGCGAGGAGCACGTCGGGACGGCACGCCAGGGCCATCGCGATCGCGACGCGCTGGCGCTGTCCTCCCGAGAGCTCGAAGGGATACCGCTGCAGCAGCCGCTCGGGATCCGGCAGGCGCACCTCTTCCGCGGCCGCGCGCACGGCGGAGCGCAGCGACGCGCCCTGCAGACCCCGGTGCCGCCGAAGGGGCCGGGCGATCTGGTCGCCCACCCGCATGAGCGGGTCGAGCGCGGATGACGGATCCTGGAACACGGCGGCGATCCGCGATCCGCGCACCCGCTGCAGCACCCGCTCGCCGGCGCCGAGCAGCTCCGTGTCGTCGAGCCGGATCGAACCGGTGGCCGTGAGCCCGGACGGCAGCAGGCCGAGGAGCGCGAGCCCGGTGAGGGTCTTGCCCGATCCGGATTCGCCGACGAGTCCCAGCCGCTCGCCCGGGGCGAGATCGAGGTCGAGGTCGCGGACGAGCTCCGCTCCGTCGTTCGTGAGGATGCGGAGTCCCCGCACCTGCAGTGCCGCGCCCATCAGCTCCTCCCCCGTCTGGTCGGATCGAACCGCTCGCGAAGCCCGTCCGCGACCGCGTTCGCGCCGAGCACGAGCAGGGCGATCACGGCCCCGGGGATGACCGCGCCCCAGGGCGAGGTCAGCACGGTGCCCTGCGCCTCCTGCAGCAGGCGCCCGAGGGAGGAGTTGGGCGGCGGCACGCCGAGTCCGAGATAGGACAGGGACGCCTCCGCCATGATCGCGGCACCGAAGAGGACCGCGAGGTTCACCACCAGCGCCGGCCAGATGTTCGGCAGCACGTGCCGGGCCAGCACGCCCCAGACGGGCGCACCGGAGGTTCGCGCCGCCGTCACGAAGCTCCGCGACAGCACGTTCTTGACGAGGATCCTGGTGAAGCGCGAGACGATCGCGGATCCGGCGATCCCGATCGCGACGATCGCGGTGTCGAGGCCGGGACCCCGCGCCGCCACGATCAGCATCGCGAGCAGAAGGGTCGGGAAGGCGATCAGCACGTCCAGGAGCGAGGAGACCGCGTCGTCCACCCATCCCGGCAGCAGCGCCGCGGCCGTGCCGATCACGAAGCCGATGACAGCGGCGAGGGCGACGGCGCCGAGGCCGACCAGCAACGCGATCCGGGTGCCGGCGAGCACCTGGCTGAACAGATCCCGCCCGAGCTTGTCCGTGCCGAACAGGTGGGCGCCTCCGGGCGGCGCGAGCCGCCCGCCGGAGGTGTCGTCGAGCGGGAACGGCGTCCAGAACACCGAGACCACCGCCGCGAGGGCGAGCACCGCGAGGATCACGATCCCGATCGTGAGCGTGACGTCCCGGCGCGGGAGCGTGCGGGTCATGCCCGGCCCCCTCTCGCGGAGATGCTGCCCCGCAGGCGCGGGTCGACGAGGCGCTGGGCGACGTCGGCGAGGAAGCCGATGAGCAGCACCAGGGCGGTCGTGACCACGAGCACGCCCTGGATGCTCGGGTAATCGTGCTCGCCGACGGCCTTGACCAGCAGTGCGCCGAGGCCCGGGAGGGTGAAGACCGACTCGACGACCACCGCGCCGAGCAGGGTCGATGCGAGTTCGATGCCGAGGATCGAGATCACCGGGACGGCCGCGTTGCGCACGCCATGCGCGAAGAACGCACCGGCTCTGCTCTCCCCCAGCGCACGGGCCGTGCGCAGGTAGTCGGAGTCGAGGACGTCCAGCGTCGCCGAGCGCACGTAGCGCGCGAGCGAGGCGCTCATCACGATCACGATCGTGAGGACCGGCAGTGCGAGAGCGCTGAGCGCCGCACCGGGATCCGCCCAGTCGTCGCGCGGGAAGCCGCCGGAGGGCAGCAGCCGCAGGGTCAGCGCGAACAGCCAGACCACCAGGAGTCCGACCCAGAACACCGGCACCGCGATGCCCAGCTGCGTGATCGCGCCCAGCAGCGCGCCGTACCAGGTCCTGGCCCGCGCCGCCGCGACCACTCCGATCACCGACCCGAGCACGGTCGCGATCACGAACGAGATGAGCGCGAGCGGCAGCGTCACCGCGAGCCGGGAGGCGATGTCGTCCGCGACGGGAGCCCCCGAGGTGAACGACGTGCCCAGATCGCCTCGGAGCAGGCCGGAGAGCCACGATCCCAGCTGCACGAGCACCGGCTGGTCGGATCCGACCTGCGCCCTCGCGGCCGCGATCTGCTCGGGCGTCGCGTTCACCGAGATGAGCGCGTTCGCCGGGTCACCAGGGAGCACCCGCAGCAGCAGGAAGACGACGAGCATCCCCACCAGGAACGAGAGCACCAGGAAGAGCAGGCGGCGGACGAGGTATCGGGTCACCGCACCCCTGTCCGTCGCATCGGCCGGACGGCCGCGATCACGACGTCTTCTCGATGTCCGCCACGAAGAACTGCGAGTTCAGGCCGTGCACCGGGTAGCCCTTGACCGCGCTCGACGCGACCACGATCTGCGGGGCCAGGAACAGCCAGTCGCTCGCCGCGTCCTCCGCGATCTGTGTGTTGACCTTCTTGAGGATCGCGGTCTGCTCGTCGGTGCTGCTCGCCTGCTCGGCGTCGGCCACCCACTGCACGACCTGCGGGTTGTCGTAGCCCCAGTAGAAGTTCGGGTTGCCGTACCAGACCAGGTCGCGGTCGTTGACGTGCTCCTGCAGCGTCGCGGCGAAGTCCTTCTTCTGGAAGACGTTCGTGTACCACTGGTCCTCGGAGATCGTGTTGATCTTGACCGTGACGCCGACCTTGGCCAGCTCCGACTTGATGAACTCCGCGACCGCCGGGTGCGGGTCGTAGGACGGGGTGTCGAGCGTGAAGGAGAGGTTCGACTGCCCGGCCTCGGCGAGCAGCGACTTCGCCGCCGCGGGGTCGTACGGGTTCACCGAGGTGAGATCCTCGTACCAGGGGTCGGTGGGCGGGACCATGGATCCGATGAGCGTGCCGCGGCCGTCCCAGATCGAGTCCAGCAGCTTCTTGTTGTCGATCGCCTGCGTGATCGCCTTGCGCACGCGCTTGTCGTCGAACGGCGCGACCTTGTCGTTGAAGGCCAGCAGCTCCTTCGTCGTGGACGTGTTCTCCGAGACCGTGAAGTCCTTGTTGCCCGTGAACTGCTTGAGCGCGTCGGGGCTCTGCACCTGGGTGACGATGTCGACCGCGTTGGTCAGCAGCGCGTTGGAGAGCGCGGAGGCGTCGGTGAAGTAGGTGAAGTCCACCTCCTTGCTCTTCGCCGCGGTCCCCCAGTAGCCCGGGAAGCGCTTGAGCGTGAGCGAGGAGCCGCGCTTGAACTGATCGACCGTGTACGGGCCCGTGCCGTCCTCCGCGGTCTTCAGATCCTTCGCGTCCGTGTTCACGATCCACACGTAGGTGAGGTTGTACGGGAAGGAGATCGACCGCGACTTCAGGTGGAAGACGACGGTCTGCGGGTCGGGCGTCTCGACGCTGTCGACGACGGCGAGCTGCGACTTGCGGGCGGACTGCGAGCTGTCGGCGAGCACGCGCTCGAGAGAGGACTTCACATCGGCGCTGGTCAGCGCCTTGCCGGAGTGGAAGGTCACTCCGCTGCGCAGCTTCACGGTGTACGCGAGCCCGTCGGGGCTGACCGAGTAGTCGGTGGCGAGGCGGTTGACGACCTTGCCGTCGTCCGTGAGCTGGAACAGGCCCTCGTACACGTTGCCGTTCAGCGCCTCGGTGACGCCCTGACCGCCGGCGTCGACGTTGGAGAGGTTCAGCGGTGCCGAGAGCGAGCCGATCCGGATGGTCGCGTTCGCGTCGGGCGTGCCGCCGGCCGATCCGGCGCCGCCGGAGCACGCCGTGGCGAGCACGGCGACCACGGTCAGAGAGGCGGCGAGCGCCGCGATGCGGGAGAACTTCATGGATGGTCCTTCAGGGCTGTTCGGGAGGCTTCGGTGCTGTGGGGCTGGCTTCAGTGCGGGTCGGGAAGAGGGAGACGCTCGCCCGCGCGCACCGGCGTCGTGAGCCGGTTGGAGAGCGGCGGCAGCGGGCAGTTGTACTGGTCGGAGAAGCCGCAGGGCGGCACGAAGGCGCGGTTGAAGTCGAGCACCACGTCGCGCGTCCCCTCGAGACCCGAGTCGTCCTGGACGAACAGGAACCGTCCGGGCCCGTAGGTGCGTGTCTCGGGATCCTCGGTGCGGTTTGTCGGATCCGCGAACACGAGCAACAGCGTGCCGCCGTCGTCGAAGGCGTCGAGCGAGTAGTCGGTGCCGTCGATCGTGACGGCCAGATCGCCGGGTACGGGCAGCTCGCGGCTGAGGCCGTTGTCGCGCAGGTGCTCATAGGGCACGGCACGCCCGCCGTCGACCGGGGTGAACGTCCCGATCAGGCGCCAGGAGGGGTCGTAGTCGAAGGTCGCGATGCCTTCGAACTCCCGATTGCGCGCGGACGCCGCGTCCCAGAACCGGAACCCCCGCTCCGGCTCCCCCGTGGTGAGGTGGCGGCGGGTCAGCTCGGTCACGACGACCGTATCGGGCAGGCCCGCGGACGCCTCTTCGAGCGTCGTGGCGTCCTCGGGGTCCAGCCAACGGGTCTCGATGAGGGCGAGGTTGCCCTGCGGTGCGGTCACCGCGGCGAGCCGGCCGGCCTTCCACGCGTCATGGGCGGCGTGCGCCGCCGTGGGATCGGCGTCGGGTGTGGCGTTCACGGGCATCTCTCCAGCCTAGGTCGAGGGTTTCCCCCGCTCCTCAACGCGCGTCATCCTTCGTCGTATTCCCCGATCGCGCGTGTCGTCCCGGCACGACGCACGCCGATCTCCGGCCGCGTCGTCCCGGGACGACGAAAGCCCCCGGCGAACCGAGGGCTTTCGTGTGTTGTCTGTGACCCCAGCGGGATTCGAACCCGCGTTACCGCCGTGAGAGGGCGGCGTACTAGGCCGCTATACGATGGGGCCGTCTTGGCGATCCGTTTCCGTCTCGCGACAACCGTTCAAGTATGACATGACCCCCAGCGGCCGCCAAATCGAGCCCGGCTCGACGCGAACCCCGGGTGTGTCGCGCCCGTCAGGATTACCCTCGAGGAATGCGCATCACCAAGCATGAGCACGCGGCGCTCCGCGTCGAGGACCACGGCCAGACCCTGCTCATCGATCCGGGGAGCTTCACGCTTCCGCTCGACGATCTGCACCGCCTCGTGGGCGTCGTGATCACCCACGAGCACGCGGATCACTGGACGCCGGAGCACCTGGACCGCATCCTGCGCGCGGCCGCCGGCACCCCGATCTTCGCCCCGGCCGGAGTCGTCCGCGCCGCCGCGGGGTACGAGATCACCGAGGTCGCCCCCGGCGACACCGTCACGGCGGGCGACTTCACGCTGCGATTCTTCGGGGGCGTGCATGCGGAGATCCACTCCTCGATCCCGCTCATCGACAACGTCGGCGTGCTCGTCGACGACGAGCTCTACTACCCCGGCGACTCCTATGCCGTGCCGGAGGGCGTCGAGGTGGGGACGCTCGCCGCGCCTCTCGGCGCCCCGTGGCTGAAGATCGGCGAGGCGATCGACTTCGTGCTCGCGGTGAAGCCTCGCCGCGCGTTCGGCACGCACGACATGACGCTCTCGGTGATCGGCTCGAACATGCACCGCGGACGCCTGAAGTGGGCCGCCGAGCAGAACGGCGGGGAGTTCTTCGAGGTGGATCCCGGCGACGTCCTCGAGGTCTGAAGTGGCGGACTCCCCCGTGGCGCGGCTCCTGCCCGCGCCGACGCCCCGCCTGCGCTTCCGCGAGATGGAGGACGGCGACCTCGGTGCGATGGCCGCCCTCCTCGGGGACCCCGAGGTCATGGCGTTCTATCCTTCCCCGAAGTCCCGGAACGAGAGCGCCGAGTGGATCGCGAACCAGCGCCGTCGCTATGAGCAGGACGGTCACGGCCTCTGGATCATCGAAACCCCCGAAGGCGAGTTCCTGGGCGACTGCGGGATCACCTGGCAGACGTACAACGGGATCCCCGTCCGCGAGGTCGGCTACCACGTGCGCGCAGACCGGCAGGGTGAGGGACTGGCGACCGAGGCCGCACAGGCCTGCGTCGACGTCGTTCGTCGCGAGTTCGCTCCGACAACATTGACCGCGATCATCCATCCGCAGAACGCCGCGTCACTGCGGGTGGCGGCCAAGCTCGGGATGACGCGCATCGCCGACGATCACGCGCATCCGTGGATCGTCCGCACGGTCATGGGGATGCAGGTGAGCCCCCAGCGCTAGCGGGCGGTGGCGACGATGCGGCACTGCGCCGGGACACGACGGCGACGGCGGCCGAGGACGCGACCACGGCGACGAGCGCTCCGAGCAGGATCGCAGCCCCCTCCCCGGGCAGGAGCGCCTTGGTCTCGACCCCCAGCGCCACCGCCGCGACGGGCACGCCGAGCTGCCCCGCCGACGCCACCGCCTGCGACCACGGCAGGCCGGTGATGCGGCCCGCGAGGTGCGCGACCACCGCCGCCGCGCCCAGCACGAGCCCGAGCAGGATCATCTCGGGATGCGTTCCCAGATCGCGCAGGTTGATCGAGGCGCCCAGCCAGACGAAGAACAGGGGCCCGAAGAAGCCCTCGGTCATCCCGAACAGCTGATGCGCGAGCCGTCGCGGCTGACCGATCGCGGAGAGCACCAGCCCGAGCGTGAAGCCCGCCATCATGACCGAGACGTGCGTGAACTGGGCGATCCCCGCCAGCCCGAACAATGCCAGCAGGCTGAACCGCAGTTCGAGCGCGAACTGCCGTGACTCCGACACCTCGTGCAGAACACGCAGCCGATGGGCGCCCACACGGCGCAGCACCAGCACGAGCACCACGCCCACCGCGGCGATGCCGATCCCGCCGAGCGCGACGAGCGGCACGCGCTCGGGCTGCAGCACGAGCGGGAGCGCGACGATGCACGCCACATCGGCGATCGCGATCTGAGCGATGAGCTGGGCGGCGGAATCGGCCGAGACGTCCAGGGACCGCAGCATGGGCAGCACGAGCGCGGCCGAGGAGGACGCGATGAGCACCGAGTAGACCGCCCCGTGCGAGGTTCCGAACAGCAGAGCCGTGCCGACGCCGAGTGCGACGGAGACCGCGGCCACGATCCCGGCGCCCGCCGCCCCGCGCCCCACGGCGGCGCGGACGGCGGCGTCCCGGATCGGGATGTGCGAGCCGATCACGAGCATGATGAGCCCGAACCCGAGCTGTGCGAGCAGCGTGAACGTCGGCTCGGCCGCGTCCACCCAGCCGAACCCGGTCGATCCGATCGCGAGGCCCGCTCCGAGCTCTCCGGCGATCACGGGGATCCTCCAGGCGCGCCGGGCGGAGAGCGCGGGGCCGGCCAGTCCCACCAGCACCAGCAGCGCCAGGGTCGCGAACGTCATGCGCACACTCTAGATCCGCCGGTCCGCGCAGGCCCGGAACCCGGGACCCACGGATCCGTGCCGGACCTGCGCCTCAGGCTCGGCGGGCGAGGCCCTCCTGCGCCCCGCGCACCCGGATCGCGCGCTGCTGGTGGTCGCGCTGCTCGATCACGAGCCGGCGGAGCGCGGCGGGGGCGTCCGGATGTGCATCGAGCCAGGCATCGACGAGATCCGTCGTCTCCGTGTCCGGATACAGCCCGATCACCAGGCGCCGGGCGATCTCGATCGACCGGTCCGCCCACGCCGCCTCGATGCGCGAGAAGTACTCGGCGTCGAAACCGGCGATGAAATCGCGTCGCCCGCCCGCCCCGAAGCCGCGGATCGTGGCGTCGAGGTGGTCGTTCGTGAGCGTCAGATCGCCCCATGCGGCGCGCCAGTCGGCGGCCCGCACCGCGGCGCTCGGCGTCGAGGCCGCAGCCGCGAGCGCGGCGGTCCGACCGCTCGCGGTGTGGTCGCGCAGCTGCTCCTCGGTGATCTCCTCCGCGCCGGCATGACCGGTGGCGACGAGAGCGGTGAGCAGCTCCCAGCGCAGGTCGGCGTCCATCGGGAGGCCTTCGGGCCCTGATTCGATCAGCAGCGTCGAGACGTCGAGACGCCGGCGGTCGTCGAAGGCGGCGGCGGCGGCGAACGCCCGCGCCCAGATGAGCTGCGCATCGCTGCCGTGGACAGCGTCGCCGAGTGCCGCCCACGTCGCGTCCAGCCACGCGGCCCGCGCCTCGGCGACGGCGGCCTCCGGCAGGTAGTGCCCGATCGCGAACGGCGCGTTCAGCACGACGCCGCCGAGCAGCGCGCTGTCCGTCTCGGCGGGTGCGTGCGCCGCGACGATCCCGAGGTAGCGCTCGACGGCGAGCTCGCCGTCCCGCGTCGCGTTCCACAGCGCCGACCAGAGCAGCGCTCGGGCGAGCGGATCGGAGAGCGAGGACAGCCCCCGCTCGACTGCCGCCAGCGAGCGCGGGTCGAGCCGCGCCTTGGCGTACGTGAGGTCGCCGTCGTTGAGCAGGACGAGATCGGCATCGGGCAGCGCCACGGGAGTGCGCTCCTCGGCGAGGTCGACGGGGATCCGCTCGCGGAGCACCAGCGCGTCGTCCTGCAGATCGTACAGGCCGATCTGCAGCCGGTGCGGACGCGGGTCCGTCTGAACGAGGACAGCGGTGTCGCCCTCTCCCCGCTCGAGGCTCAGCGTGCTCATGCCGGTGGTCTGCAGCCACGCCTGCGCCCAGGCGCGCATGTCGCGTCCGGAGGCCTGCTCGAGCTCGACCAGCAGGTCCTCGAGCGTGGTGTTGCCGTAGGCGTGCCGCGCGAAGTAGCGGCGGGCGCCCTCGAAGAACGCGTCCTCCCCCGCGAACGCCACGAGCTGCTTGAGCACGGCCGCGCCCTTGGCGTAGGTGATGCCGTCGAAGTTCAGCTTCGCCGCCTCGAGGTCGGCGATGTCCGCGACGATCGGATGGGTGCTGGGCAACTGGTCCTGGGTGTACGCCCAGGCCTTGCGCCGGTTCGCGAACGCGACCCAGGCCTCGGCGAACTCGGTCGCGACGGCGGAGGCGTGCGAACCCATGTAGTCGGCGAACGACTCCTTGAGCCAGAGGTCGTCCCACCAGGTCATCGTGACCAGGTCGCCGAACCACATGTGCGCCATCTCGTGCAGGATCGTGTTCGCGCGCGCCTGCCGCTGGGCGCGCGTCGCGGCCCCCCGATACAGATACGACTCGGTGAAGGTCACCAGGCCCGGGTTCTCCATGGCGCCGATGTTGTACTCGGGCACGAAGATCTGGTCGTACTTCCCCCACGGGTACGGGAAGGCGAAGGCCTCCGCGAAGAAATCGAGACCCTGGCGGGTGACCTCGAGGATCTCGTCGGCCGCGAGGTGCTCCGCCATCGAGGCACGGCTCAGCACCGAGAGGGGCACCACGAGATCGCCACGCCGCCACTCCGCGGACACACGCGCATAGGGACCCGCCGCGATGCAGGTCAGATAGCTCGACAGCGGCAGCGTCGGTGCGAACTCGACGGTCTGCGCGCCGCCTCGGGTGCTCGTCGCCGCGGGCGACTGGTTCGACAGCACCTCCCAGCCCTCGGGAGCCGTCACCACGACCGTGATCGCCGCCTTCATGTCCGGCTGCTCGAAGCACGCCATGAAACGGCGGGCGTCGGCCGGCTCGTCATGGGTGTAGAGGTACACGCCCCCGTCCACGGGATCGGCGAAGCGGTGCAGGCCCTCGCCGGAGCGGCTGTAGGCGCCGGTGGCGCGGATGACCACGGTGTTGTGCGCGGCGAGACCGACGAGGCGGATCCGAGCGCCGTCCCACTCGACCTCCTGCTGCTGCCCGTTCACCTCGACCTCGTGCACGGCCTCGCCGAGGAAGTCGGCCCAGGTCTCCGTCGTGCGCGCATCGAACTCCAGCGTCGAGGTCACGGGGAAGCCCGTGTTCGCCGGGTCGGCGGCGCCGGTGACATCGAGCTCGAGCCGGATGCGGTGCAGGTCGACGCTCTCCGCTCGCGCGGCGGTCTCGGTGCGGGTGAGGTTGGCGGAGGTCATGGATCCATCGTTCCATGCTCTGCACGTGCGCCGGACGGATGGACGCCCGGCGGCCGGAGCCCGGTGGCAGGAGCGCTGCGCCTGGAGCGCTGTGCCTGGAACGCTGTGCCAGCATGGTCGCATGACAGAGCAGACCGCCTCCCTCCCCGAGCGCAGCAGGATCGTGCAGGAGCACGTGCGCGCCGCGGGTCTCTCCTCGCTGGTGCGGGAGCTGCCCGATTCCGCGCGCACCGCCGTCGAGGCCGCCGCGGCACTGGACTGCGAAGTGGGCGCGATCGGATCCAGCCTGCTCTTCCTCGCGGACGGCGAGCCGCTGCTCGTGATGACGAGCGGCCGGCACAGAGTCGACGTCGACCTGCTCACCGCGGCGGTGGGTGCCGAGACGGTCTCGATGGCCCCCGCGGCGACCGTCCGCGAGGTGACGGGACAGGCGATCGGCGGCGTGGCCCCGGTCGGCCATCCCGCCCCGGTGCGGACCGTCGTCGATGCGGCGCTCCGCGACTACGCCGTGGTCTGGACCGCCGGCGGAACCCCGCACACCGTCATGCCGATGACCTTCGACGAGCTCGTCGCGCTCACCGGCGGCGAGATCATCGTGGTCGCCGCGGACTGACGTCGTCCTTCGCGGATCCCGGGGCGCAGTCCAGGAGGCGTCCAGACTCGGTCCCTACCGTGGAAAGGGATGTCACAGAACGGTAACGGCAGGATCGGTTCCCTCGACGGGCTCCGCGGGCTCGCCGCGGGGATCGTGCTCATCCATCACGCGTCCCTGATCGCGGAGCCGTGGATGGACCCGGCCGGCTGGGCGCTCCTCACGCAGTCGCCGCTCAAGCTGCTGCTGGCCGGATCCGAAGCGGTCATGGTCTTCTTCGTGCTGTCCGGCATGGTGGTCGCGCTGCCCGCGCTGCGGCCGGGCTTCTCGTGGGCGCGGTACTACCCGGCCCGCCTGATCCGACTGTACGTGCCGGTGATCGCCGCGCTGGGAGCCGCGTCTCTCCTCGTCCAGCTGATCCCGCGCGACGCGTCCACCATGCCCGAGAACTCCTGGATGCAGGACGCGCAGGCCACGAGCGTCTCCGCCGGGGACGTGCTGTCCCAGATGACGCTCCTGCGGCCGAACTATCCGATCGACAACGTGCTGTGGTCGTTGCGCTGGGAGCTGTTCTTCTCCCTGCTGCTGCCGCTCTATCTCTGGGCCGCACTGCGGATCCGCCGCTTCGCGATCCCTGCCGCCGTGCTCGCGGTGATCCTCATGTTCGTGGGACGCACGACCGGGGAGTCCGCACTCGCCTATCTGCCGGTGTTCCTGCTCGGCACCCTGCTCGCGGTGAGGTTCGCGGACCTGCAGGCCTGGGCGGAGCGTCCGCGCGTGCGCCGCGCGCTCCCCTGGCTCGCGGGCGTCGCCGGCACCCTGCTCATCGCGAGCTGGCTCGCGCGGCCGATCACGGCGGGCACGATCGCGGCCGATGTGCTCTGGGCTCTCGCGGGCGCCGGCGCGGCGCTGCTCGTCGTCCTCGCGCTCGTGTGGCCGGGGGCGCATCGGGTGCTCGATGCTCGTCCGATGCAGTGGCTGGGACGCGTGTCGTTCAGCCTCTACCTCGTGCACGCACCGATCCTCGCCTCGCTCTGCTACCTGCTCGGCGCCGAGCAGTGGTGGCTCGCATGCCTGATCGGGATCCCGCTGAGCCTCGTGGTCGCCCGGGTGTTCCATGCGCTCGTCGAGCGGCAGGCGCAGGATCTCGCCCGCCAGGCCGGCACGATCGGCGCCGCCCTCGCGGAGCGCGTCCAGGTGCGCCGCGTCCGCGCCGCGCGCCGCGTCGCCCTCGCCCGAGCCCAGTAGCCCCTTCCCCTCCCCCTACCTTCGCCTCGTCCCCGTCAGCGGCGCCTATAGCGTCCGCTGGTGGGGACGAGGCGAAAGTAGGGGGGGGCCGGCTCAGGGGCGCGGGAGGAGGGTGCGGCGCTGGCGACGGCGCGAGACTGCGGCGTAGATCGCGCGCAGGACGGCGCGGGCACCGAAGCGCACCGCGATCCCGGCCGCGCCGAACGCGCACGCGATCAGCACCGCGCGCGGATCGTGCAGGTCGACTTCGAACGCCTTGGATCCGAACGGGGTGAGGATCACGACGAGCATGCCGCCGATCATCGCTCCCACGAGGCCGACCTTCCACGGCCGGAAGGGCCTGGCCACCGTGATCAGCACGAAGAACGCCACGATCACCAGTGCGAGGAATCCGGTCGACGCGTTCAGCACGCGATGGGCGTGATCTGCGCCGAACACCGCGCGTGCGGTCAGGTACGCGCCGTAGGAGGCCAGCGCCGCACCGATGCCCCCGGGTACGGCCGCATCGAGCACCCGGCGCACGAAGCCGTCCTGGGCGCGGGCCGTGTTCGGGGCGAGGGCGAGGAAGAACGCCGGGATCCCGATCGTGAACCACGCGATGAGCGTGACGTGGCGCGGCAGGAACGGGAACGGCACCGCAGTGACCGCGACCAGCAGCGCGAGCAGGATCGAGTACAGGGTCTTGGTGAGGAACAGGGTCGCAACCCGCTCGATGTTGCCGATCACCCGGCGCCCCTCCGCGACCACGTGCGGCAGCGTGGCGAAGGAGTTGTCCAGCAGCACGATGCGCGACACGGCGCGGGCCGCCGGAGAGCCGGATCCCATCGCCACGCCGACATCGGCGTCCTTCAGCGCGAGCACGTCGTTGACGCCGTCGCCCGTCATCGCGACGACGCGCCCGTCCTCCTGCAGCGCGTGCACCATCGCGCGCTTCTGGGTCGGGGTCACCCGGCCGAACGCGGTGCGGTCCCGCACCTCGCCGCCGAAGCGCTCCGAGTCCGGATCCAGGCTGCGCGCATCGACGGCGTTGCGCCCGTGGGGGACGCCGGCCTCGGCCGCGATCGCGCCGACCGCGGCCGCGTTGTCGCCGGAGATGACCTTGATGTCGACGTCCTGCTCGGCGAAGTACGCGATCGCGCCGGGCGCCTCGGCGCGAAGGCGCTGGTCCAGGATCACGAGCGCCGTCGCGACGAGCCCTGCAGGGAGCCCGTCGCCGGGCGCCTCGGGATCCGGCAGCGCTCCGTCGCCGCGGGCGAGCGCGAGCACGCGCAGCCCCTCGGAGGCGAGCGCATCGGAGCGGGTGCGGGCGGCATCGCCGACCGCGAGCAGCACGTCAGGGGCGCCGAGCACCCAGCTCTCCACGGCGCCGGTCGCAGAGTCCGCCGTCTGCATCGCGGCCCACTTGCGCGACGAGGAGAACGCGATCGACGTCTGCGTCGCCAGGGCGGGCTCGTCGCCGACATGCTCGAGGATCGCCGCCATGCTGGCGTTGGGCTTGCCCTCGGCGCGGCCGATCGCGGCGAGCGCCGCCTCGATGCGGTCGTCGTCCACGCCGAGACGCTCCACGGCGCCGACCCGCATGCCGTCCTCGGTCAGCGTCCCCGTCTTGTCCGTGCACACCACGTCGACACGGGCGAGCTGCTCGATGGCCGGCAGGTCCTGCACGAGGCAGTTCCGGCGGCCGAGGCGGATCACGCCGACGGCCATCGCGACGCTCGTCATGAGCACCAGGCCCTCCGGCACCATCGGCACGAGCGCCGCGACGAGGCCCTGCACCGCCTTGCGCCAGTCCTCCGCGCGTCCCCAGATCTGGTTGACGATCGTGAGCACGCCGACCGGGATCAGCGCCCACGTGACGTACTTGAGGATCTGATCGATGCCCGCGCGCAGCTGCGAGGACGGCTTGCGGAACTCGGAGGCCTCCTTGGCGAGGCGGGCCGCGTACGCGTGCTCGCCGACGGCCGTGGCGCGGAAGCTCGCGGATCCCGCGGCGACGAAGCTGCCGGACTTGAGCTCGTATCCGGGCCCGGCGAGGACTGGCTCGGACTCCCCGGTCAGCAGCGACTCGTCCACCTCGAGGCCCGTCGCGTCGAGCACCTCGCCGTCGACCGGGATCTGATCGCCGGCGGCGATGAGGACGACGTCGTCGAGCACGAGCTGCTCCACGTCGACCTCGGCGACGCCCTCGGCGCGCTCGACGCGGGCGGGGGCCTTGCTGAGCAGAGCGAGCCGGTCCAGGGTGCGCTTGGCACGCACCTCCTGCACCATTCCGACGACGCTGTTCACGATGATGAGCAGCCCGAACAGCCCGTCGATGAAGTACCCCGTGCTCAGGATGAGGAGGAACATCACGAGGTAGATCGCGTTCACGCGGGTGAAGGCGTTCGCCCGGAAGATCTCCCCGAAGCTGCGGCTCGTGCGCGACTCGATGGTGTTGCTCTCGCCGCGTGAGATCCGCTCGGCCACCTGCGCGGCGGTCAACGGGGCACGGGTCGCCTGGGCGGGGCTTCCAGGTGTCATGCGATCACCGTAACAGCGCGAGGTCGGCCCGGGCCGTGACCGCCCCGCGCCGACCCGTCATGCGATGTGCAGCGCCGTCTTCCGGCGGCGCTCCTGGCGCAGCGCCGGCAGATAGCAGGCCGCACCCAGGATGCTGAACGCCCCGGCGACGATCGTCGCGGTCGCCGCCGAGGTCGCCCCGGCGAACGCGGTGAGCACGAGCAGCCCGATGCTGTACGCGCCTCCGGAGACCATCGAATTGAGCGAGAGCACGGTCGCCCGGGTGGACCGATCCGCCTCGCGATGAAGCAGCGCGGAGTGCATGGGTCCGGCGGCGCCGTGCGCGAGATAGGTCAGCCCGTACCCGATGAGCAGGCCGACGACCCCCGAGGACAGCCCCATGACGACCACGAAGGCGCCGTTCAGGATCCGGCTCAGGATCGCCGTCCAGGTCACGCCGATCACGCCGCTCAGCCTGCTCGCGAGTAGGGATCCGACCGCGAACAGCCCCCACGCGGCGGCCGATGCGGGGCCGAACACCGCGGCGGCCGCGGCCTCGCCGCCGAGCATCCCCTCGAGCTGCACCGGGGTCAGCGTCTCGAAGCCGATCATCGCGACCGACCAGAACACCTCGACGAGCACGAGGCCCGCGAGCACCCGGGAACTCGCCGCCCGGCGCAGGCCGTCGACGATCGTCCGCGGGGTCTGCCGCGCAGCGTGCAGCATGGTCGGGAGCGCACGGGCGGGTGCCGTTCCCTCCTGAGGGCTGTCCCGCACCAGCACGACGACGAGCACCGTGTAGCCGACGTAGAGGCCGATCGCCACGATCAGCGGCAGCAGGAGTGCGGACAGCGCGGAGAAGGGATGCCATGCGACCAGCAGGCCGCCGAGGAGCGCTCCGCCCGCGATCGCCACGCCGAGCGCCGTGCCGGCCCTCGCGAGGGGGCGCGCGACCTCGGCCTGCGGGTCGTGCCCGTGCACGGCGTCGACGAACCACGCCTCGAGCGAGCCGGAGTCCAGCACGCGGAAGACGCCCTGCAGGAGCAGCGACACGGCGAAGAGCGCATAGGAGTCGGCGAGCAGGAACAGCACGCTCGCGGCGACCGCGAGCACTCCCGAAGCGGCGAGCACCGGGCGGCGACCGAGCGTGTCGGAGAGGGCCCCCGTGGGCAGCTCCAGGGCGAGTGCCACGAAGCCCTGGATCGCGAGGATCGAGCCGACCTCGGCGATGGAGAGCCCGCGTTCGAGCGGAAGCAGCACCGTCACCCCGAGGGTCACGCCGACCGGCAGCCAGCGCAGCGCCGTGAGCAGGAGCAGGCGGCGCTGCGCCGCCGAGATCGCGAGCGCCGCTTCGGTGCTCGCCGTCTCAGCGCTCATGACTCCGCCGGCGGTTCGAGATCGACCGGGGTGACCTGCACGGCCACGTGGACGCGTCGCGCGGCAGGATCCCCCTCGCCCAGACGCCGGTACTTCTCCGCCAGCGCGTCGACCTCCCCGTGGAAGGCGGCGAGCTGATCCGGCGTCACGGTGAGCAGCACATCGTCGAGACCGAGCCGATCGACCCAGGCGGCGGGCCACGAGGCCTCCGCGTCGAGCCAGCGCTCGGCCCGCGCGGCGAACTGCCGCACGTAGTCGCGACGAAGCCAGCCCAGCGCGGTCTGCGCGTCCTCATCATCCGCGAAGGCGGAATTGGTCCAGGAGTGATAGTCGGTGCTCGCACGCCAGATCCGCTTCTTGCCCGCGCCCTCGCCCGTGTCGGCGACCAGGCCGACCTCCTCCAGGGCGCGCAGGTGATAGCTCGTCGCCCCCGTGTTCGTGCTCAGCGCGGCGGCCAGCTGCGTCGCGGTCGCGGGGCCGTGCACCCGCAGCTGGCTGAGGAGGCGCGAGCGCAGCGGGTGGGCGAGCACGCGCACCGCGCGCTCGTCGAGGCTCATGCCGACGGGGGGCTCCGGGGTGTCCATACCCCCACTCTGACATGCATAGATTCTGTGCACAAGTCTTATGCACAGAATCTATGCATGCAATCGTCCGCGACGGAAGCTCAGCGATGCCCCGTCTTCGCCGCGAGCGCACGGGGGACGAGCTCGTGCAGCACGCCGTCGTGCAGGTCGAGCACTCGATCGGCGCGCGTGAGCATGGCCGCATCGTGCGTCGCCACGACCGCGGCCGTGCCCCGCTCGTGCACGAGACCCGCGATGAGGTCCATGATCTGCGCACCGGTCTCGCTGTCCAGCTGCGCGGTGCACCGAGACGGCCGCGCAACGTTTTCCTTGCGCGTTCTGTGAATCGGCTTCGAGAGGTCTGCTCAGCTGCCGGCGGCCTCGGCCGCGACCGGGGTCGCCACTCCGTTGGCCGCCGCCGGCAGCCTCCGTTCGAGCGCGATCGCGAGCACGCAGATCAGCACGGAGCCCGCCACCATGGCGACGATGAACCACACCTGGCGCCCCTCGCCGAGCAGCAGTCCGGCCGCGATCGGTCCGGCGATCGCCCCGCCCTGGAACGCGGCCGCGTTGATCGCGTTGTACCGCCCGCGACTGCGGTCGGAGGCCAGATCGTTGCAGATCGCGGGGACCGTCGGCTGCAGCATGGTCTCCCCGAAGGCGAAGACCCCCATGAACAGCAGCACGCCGATCGCTGCCGCGATCGATTCCGGCAGCAGGCCGGTGAGACCGAGGAGCACCCAGGAGAGTCCCCAGATGAGGGTCATCACCTGCATCACCCTGGTGCGGCGGCGCCCGGCGATGAGCTTCAGGACGGCGAACTGGAGCAGCACGATGACGGCGGTGTTCACCGCGAAGGCGAACCCGATGACCTGCGTCGACACCCCCGACACCTGCCGGGCGAACGCCGGGAAGCCTCCCTCCATCTGCCCGTAGCCGATGAACACCGCGAGGAACGTGAGCAGGGTCAGCCACAGCACGGCCGGTCTGCGCAGGATCTGCCGGTATCCCTCCGCCTCGGTCTCGTGCTCCGCGGAGGGATCCGCGTGAGTGCGCACATGCCGCAGGGGGCCGAGCAGCAGCGCCATCGGGATGAGCGAGCTCGCCGCGTCGATGAGGAAGATCGCGGTGAAGGTCTCCGGCCGGTGCACGTCGATGAAGAAGCCGCCGATGATCCCGCCCACGCCGATGCCGAGGTTCACCAGGGCGAAGTTCACGCCGAAGTACTGCTGGCGCACCTCCCCCGCGACGATCGTGGCGATCAGCGCGTTGAAGCCCGGCCAGGAGACGCCGAAGTTCACGCCGATCAGCACGAGGGCGATGGCGGCGACCGCGGGCGAGGTGGCGAAGGCGAGGAGCGTGCAGCCCGCGATCATCGCCGAGAGGCCGGCCAGCAGCACCCGCCGCGCGCCATAGCGGTCGATCAGCGTGCCGCCGGGCCCCGTCACGACGAGGCCGGTGATGGCGATGACGCTCATCAGCGCACCGGAGACGCCCAGGTCGAAGCCGCGCACCTCGTGGAGGTAGATGATCGTGAAGGGCAGGGTCAGGCCGCGTCCGAGCGTCTGGATGGCGACGGTGGACAGCAGCCAGCGCCCCGTCGTGGGGAGCGCGGCCCAGAAGGTTCTCATTCCGGTCACCGCACAAGTCTGCCGGTGACCACGGACATTCCCGTTCCCGCGCGCCCCCCGCGCGTCTCTCTCAGCGCACGGCGACGCCGATCCGCGCGAGAGCCTGCGCGAGGTCGCCGATCAGGTCCTCCGGATCCTCCAGACCGATCGAGAGCCGCACGATGTCGGCGCCGGGTCGGGCCTCCGCCGCGACCGGCCGGTGGGTGAGGGCCGCGGGATGCTGCACCAGGGAGTCGACGCCGCCGAGCGACACCGCGTGCGTGAACAGCCGCACGGATCCGGTCAGGGCCTCGGCGGCCGCGTAGCCGTCCCGCAAGCGCACGGCGATCATCGCCCCGCCGCCGCGCATCTGCCGCGGGATGAGGCCGCGCTCGTCACCGATCCCCGGGTAGAACACCTCGGCCACGGCCGGATGCTCCGCGAGCCACGCGACGACGCGCTCCGCCGAGCGCTGCTGCCGTTCCATGCGCACCGGGAGCGTCGCGAGGCCGCGGTGCAGCAGGTAGGCGCCGAGCGGGTGCAGCAGCGCGCCCGTGATCGCGCGCACGCGCCGCAGCGCCTGCGCGGTCTCCTCGGAGCACGCGATGACGCCGGCGATCACGTCGCCGTGTCCGCCGATGTACTTGGTCGCGCTGTGCAGCGACATCCGCGCGCCCAGGTCCAGCGGGTTCTGCAGCAGCGGCGTGGCGAACGTGTTGTCCACGAGCACCGGCACCTCCCCCGCCTGCGCGACGACCGCAGCGATGTCGACCATGTCCAGCGTGGGGTTGCCCGGAGTCTCGACGACCACGAGGCCGGTGTCGGGGCGCAGGTGCGCGCGCACCTCGTCCTCCGCGCAGAAGGTCGCCTCGGCGCCCAGCAGCCCCGAGTCGAGCAGGTGATCCGTGCCTCCGTAGAGCGGACGCACCGCCAGGACGTGGTGCTTGCCCATCGCCGTCGTGTGCGACAGGATCGCCGCCGTCATCGCCGCCATGCCGCTCGAGAACGCGACCGCGGCCTCGGCGTGCTCGAGTTCGGCGAGGCCCTCCTCGAACCGGGCGACCGTCGGGTTCCACAGCCGGGCGTACACGTTGCCGCCGTCGGGCAGGGGGTGCCCGCCGGTCGCCATCGACTCGTAGGAGTCGCCGCCGTGCACGATGTCGGGCAGCGGGTTGGTCGAGGAGAGGTCGATCGGCGCGGCGTGCACGCCGAGGGCGGCGAGGTCGGCCCGGCCGGCGTGCACCGCCACGGTCTCGGGTCGCAGGGGCGCGTCACGCAGGGAATCGTCGTCGATCATGCTCTCAGGATCCGTCTGGGCACAGCCGAACGCCAGATCTATTGCTGCAGGGATCCGGATCCGATGCAAGACTTGTTCCACGCGCAACATCCGGACGTCGTGAGGAGCGCATCTTGATCGCAGAACAGCCAGGGGTCGACGCCCTCGACCTGCGCATCCTGACCGCGCTCTCCGCGCAGCCCGATGTTCCGATCAAGCAGCTGGCCGCGGCGCTCGGGATCCCCGCCTCCACGTGCGCCTTCCGGCTCCGCTCGCTGCGCTCGCGCGGGGTGATCCAGGGACTGCGGCTGCAGCTCGATCCCGCCGCGCTCGGCCGCCCGGTGCAGGCCGTGATCCGGGTCCGCCTCGGCAACCACAGCAAGACCGGTGTGGAGGCGCTGTTCGACGCGCTCGAGGCGACGGAGGGCGTGCTGCAGGTGTTCCACATCGCGGGCGCCGACGACTTCCTCGTGCATGTCGCGGTCGCCGACGCCGCGGCGCTCCGCGACATCGTGCTCGAGCGCATCACGGTGCACGACGTGGTCCGCGCCACGGAGACGCAGCTCGTGTTCGAGCGCCGGGACGGTGCGGGCGTCGCCGCGCCGCGCTGACCCGGCCTCGCGGCTCACTGATCGCGCCGCGTGTACTTGCCGTGCCGATCGTGCGCGGAATGCGGCGAGGGCTCCGCACCGCCGCCGTGCTCGGCGTCGGCGTAGGCGCCCTCGTCCTCGGGGTCGGGAGCGCCGCGCTCGGTGCGCGTGTACTGCCCGTGCACGGTGCGCTCGGGCTGGGGCTGGGGCTCCCCGTCGATCTCGGTGTACGTGCCTTCGAGGCCGTCGCGCGGATCGCCGACGTCCTGCGGGCGCTCTTCGCGGCCCATGCTGATCCTCCCATCGGGAGATGGCGCATCTCTCCCTTCCAGGGTACGTCCGCGGGCTCAGGAAGGCACGGATCCGCACAGGACGGAAAGCACCCTGTCGGGCATGGCGTCTGTACAACGCCGCTGACGTTCGCCACTCTGAAAGAGTGGTGCCGCACCACCGCACGGATCCGGAGCGAACCGTGCGCTCATCGCAGAGAGAGCAGCGCATGACCGCCTCCGACAACGCCCCTGCCGGCCTCGTCCCCCCGGCGCCGACGCCGCGTGACACGCCGCGCTGGATCCGCGCGGTCGGGACCTATCTGCTCCGCAATCCGTTCAGTGCGATGCTCGCCGTGGTCGTGCTGGCCGCGGGGTTCGTCACCGGCACGTTCCTCGGGCGCTTCCCGCAGGAGTTCGCCGCCTCGGTGAGCACGACGATCGAGGACGGCGACTGGTGGACGCCGCTCACCGCGCTGCTGTTCGGGGACTCGGTGATCGGCGGAGTGCTGGCGATCGCCCTGATCCTCACGGCCGGCGCCTACGCGGAGCGCAAGCTCGGCAGCGTCCGCGCCGCGTGGACCTTCTTCCTGACCGGGATCGTCGCGATGGTGATCGGGCTGAGCGCGCAAGGGCTGATGGTCTCCTGGGGTTCACAATGGGGCCTGCTCGCGAGCTACGACGCCGTCGCGGACCCCACGATCGGCACGGTCGGCATGCTGATGGCCGCGAGCGCCTTCGCCCCGGCGCTGTGGCAGCGCCGGATCCGCGTCGTCGGCTTCACCCTGCTGGTGATGTTCGCGCTGTACGCCGCGGACAGCGACAGCGTGTTCCGCCTGATCTCGGGCGTGCTGGGCCTGCTGCTCGGCCTCCTGCTGGCGCGGGGCACGGTGCGGGCGACGTGGCACCGCAGCTCGCACCGCGAGGTGCGCACGCTGGTCGCGGCGATCGTGGCCGCGACCGGGCTCGGCCCGTTCATCGTGCTCATCTCCGGCGCCTGGTACGCACCGCTCGGGCTCGTCGTCTCGGGCTTCTCGCCGATCGAGGCGGCGCCGATGCCCGCGTCCTGCGTGCAGGACTTCACCGCCGACTGCGTGCGCCAGGCCGACGCGATCCTGAACTCCGGTCCCGGACCGTTCCTGGTGAGCCTCGTGCCACTGCTGCTCACGCTTCTCGCCGCCTGGGGGCTTCGCACCGGCCGCCGTGCGGCCTGGATCATGGCGCTCGTCGTCAACGCCGTGATCGCCCTGCTGACCGGCACGTCGGTCGGCATCAACGATCTTCTCGACGACAAGAGCCGCGGCGCCCTGCTGATCGAGGACGGCATCGCGATGGTCCTGGCCGTGCTCGTGCCGATCGGCGTGATCGCCCTCCTGCTGTTCACCCGACGCCACTTCCGGGTGATCGCGCCGCGGGCCGCCGTGCGGCGCTTCACGATCACCGTCGTCGGGGCCTTCGTGGTGTTCGCCGGCGCCTATCTCGTGATCGGGCTGATCGACGGCGACAACTATCTGGACGGCCAGCCGTCGATCGGCGAGCTGCTCGGGGACCTGGTGCGCCCGTTCGTCTCGAGCGGGTTGCTGCCCGCCATCGCCGATGCGGGGATCCCGGTCGACGGCGCCGCGCTCTTCGTCTACCAGTGGATCGGCGTGCCCTTCTGGATCGTCTTCATCGTCGCGACCGTGCGGCTGTTCCGGGCCACGCAGGTGGACCGGCACGTGATCGAGGAGGCGCGGTTCCGCGCGCTGCTGCGCGAAGGCGGCGGCGGAACCCTCGGGTTCATGGGCACCTGGGCCGGCAACAGCTACTGGTTCACCGATGACGGCGAGGGAGCCGTCGCCTACCGTGTCATCCGCAAGGTCGCCCTGACGATGTCGGATCCGGTCTGCGCCGAGGGCAGGGAGCGGGAGACCGTCGAGGCGTTCATCGCGTACTGCGAGTCGCAGGGCTGGTCGGCGTGCTTCTACAGCTTCCACGAGCGCTTCCTGCCGGTCTTCCAGTCCTTCGGATGGCAGCACATGTCCGTGGGCGAGGAGACCGTGATCGATCTGGCCGGGTTCGAACTCGCGGGCAAGGCGTGGCAGAAGGTGCGCCAGCCCCTGAACCGCGGCGAGCGCGAGGGCATCACCACGCTGTGGTCGACGTGGCACGACCTGCCGACCCGCTACTCGAGGGAGATCACCGCGGTCAGCGAGGAGTGGGTGGCGCACAAGAAGCTGCCGGAGATGGGGTTCACGCTCGGCGGCATGGAGGAGCTCAAGGATTCCGACGTAGGGATCTTCCTCGCGATCAACAAGGACGGCGGGATCGAGGCCACGACCAGCTGGCTGCCGACCTGGACGGACGGCAGGGTCACCGGCTGGACCATCGACTTCATGCGCCGCAGCGACGGATCCATGCCCGGCATCATGGAGTTCATCATCGCCTCGGCCGCCCTGCACATGAAGGAGCAGGGCGTCCAGGTCCTGAGCCTCTCCGGCGCTCCGCTCGCGACCAAGCCCGGCGAGGAGCCCGCGGAGCCGGGCGTCATGGACCGTCTGCTCGGCTGGCTCGGGGAGATGCTGGAGCCGGCGTACGGATTCACCTCGCTGTTCCGGTTCAAGAGCAAGTTCAACCCCCGCTACGAGACGATCTACATGGCCTACGCGGATCCGGCGCAGCTCGCGAGGATCGGCATGGCCATCGGCAGCGCCTACCTTCCCGAGGCCACACCGAAGGAGTATCTGGCGCTCGTGCAGACGATCACCAACCGCGGGGGCGACCGCTGAGGACCCGCGGATCGCGCCACGCCGGGACCGCGTTTTGCGGCCAATGTATGGAACTCTCAGGAACGATCCGTATTATTACGGAGTTGTAACACCACTCCGTTCCCCCGATGGCGGAGACGTCACACCCTCTCCGCTGCCCGAGGAGCACATCATCAGTTCGCGAGCCCCCGAAACTGCGCACACCCCTGCCCGCACGCCAGAGTCCCCGTCTGCGACCGCCGGCACCCCCGCGCCCCGTTCGCGACGCGAGATGAGGGAACAGGCCGCCGCACAGTCGTCCGCCCCCGCGCAGACCGCCGGCGCCTCCGCCTTCTCCCGGACCCCCGCCGAGCCCGCAGCCTCCCCGCGGTTCTCCCCCACGACGCCTCAGGCGCACCTCCCCGCGCCTCCTCGTGCCCCCCAGCCCACGACCCGCTCCGCAGCCCCCGAGCAGCTGCCGGCGCATGTCGTCCCGGCCGGCAAGCGCCGCCGCCGCGGTGCCAAGAACCTCAGCCGCAGCACGGGCGCCGCGCTCGCGATCTCCGCACTCGTGGTCGGCACGGCGCTCCCCGCCCTCGGAATGGTCCGCGCGAGCGACGCCAAGCCCGCGACCAGCGCAGCCGCGGACATCCGCGCCCAGTCGTTCACGGCCGCCAACGGCGTGCTCCCCGACGTCCAGGTGCACGGCACGTTCACCGCCACCACGCCGTCCGAGCTCAGTGCGATGCAGGCCGCGACGGCCGCCGCCGAGCGCTCCGGCGTGGCCTCGATCGCCAAGCCCGGCCAGGTCATCTATCCGATGGCGGCGGGTTCCTACACGCTGACCGACGGCTTCGGCGCGGCGCGCACGGGCCGCAGCCACATGGGACAGGACTTCGCCGCACCCATCGGCACCCCCATCTACGCGGCCGCGGACGGCTGCGTCACGCTCTCCTCGGAGAGCTACCAGGGCTACGGCGTCACGGTCGAGATCGCCCACCCCGCGCTGAGCGGCAGCAACGCCGTCTCGACCCTCTACGGGCACATGACCTACGGCAGCCGCGCGGTCCAGGCCGGTGAGTGCGTCACGGCCGGTCAGTTCATCGGCCGTGTCGGCGACACCGGCTGGACGGTCGGTTCCTGCCTGCACTTCGAGGTGCACATCAACGACAGCGCGATCGATCCGCTCGCCTGGCTCGAGTCCAACGTCTTCTGATCCGACGCCGGATCGCGACGAGGCCCCCGCTCCGGCGGGGGCCTCATCGTCTTTCCCCGGCCGATCCGCCGGTCAATGGTGCGCGTGCGGATCCACGAGCGGCAGGTCGGCGCCTCCGCCGTGATCGTGCACGCCCCCGTTCGCCCCGGCGTCCGTCTGCGCCAGGCCCGGCGTGACGAGCGCGGCGACGAGCACGGCCCCCAGGACCGTGCCCGCCGCCCTCGTACGGGACCCCCGGACCGTGGCCTCCCCGCCATCGGCCCCGGCGTCCCCCTCCGCCCCCGACCGTGCCGCCATCGCTCCCGATGCGACGACGAGCACGGTGGCGGCAGCGATCGCGATGACCGGCGCTCCGCCGAGGAGAGCCCCCGCCCCCAGGACCACCGCGATGATCGCGCCGACCGCTGCGCCTCTCCCCCGCCTGATGCGCCCCGCGCGGAGGACCGCGATGCCCCAGCCGAGCTCCGCGACGCCGAGGATCAGCATGGGCGCCAGCAGCACGACCGCGGTCCCGCCGGCACCGGTGACAGAGGCGCCGATCGCGAGGTGGATCAGGCCCGCGCCCCAGGCGAGGAGCGCGGGCCAGCTGCGCAGCACGACGACCTCAGGCCATCGCCCTGCGCGGCGTGTCGCGCTCGACCCCGATCCCGACCGCGAGCAGCAGCAGCGCGCTCGCGAGGTGCAGGAAATGATCGAACGTGTTCAGGGCGAGGATGTTCGCCGCCGTCCCGACCAGGAAGAACCCGACGATGCCGAGCAGCAGGTAGGCCGCGCCCACGACGGTGTTGGCGCCCTTCGCCGCCCGGGTGGAGACGAGGCCCGCCACGAGCAGCGCTGCGCCGATGAGCAGGTGCGCGACGTTGTGCAGCGGATTGACCATGAAGATGCCGAGCAGCATTCCGCCCTGGGTGGCCAAGAAGGACACTCCTCCGGTGACGGCGAAGCCGAGCGCGCCGACGACGATGTACACGGCGCCGAAGACGACGCCGATCAGACGGTTGGGTGACGAGCGCATTTCTCCTCCTCGAGTGCGGCCCGATGCCGCTCACCCTCTGTTCGGAGTGCTCCGCCGATCGGATGGGACGCTCCGCGCCCCGGCCGTCGACGACCGGATCCCGCCACCGATCGCGCCGGATGTCGTCATGTGTCAGGGATCCTGTCATACGCGGCCTCCCGCCCCTATCATCGAGCGATGAGCACTCGCCCCTTCCGTGCGGACATCGTCGGCAGCTTCCTCCGTCCCGCGGCCTTGAAGGCCGCCCGGCAGAGCCACGCGGACGGCCGGCTCGACGCCGCCGGGCTGAGGGCCGCCGAGGACGCCGCCGTCGCTGACCTCGTGACGAAGCAGGCGGATGCCGGCCTGCTCCCCGCGACGGACGGGGAGTTCCGCCGTTCCTGGTGGCACTTCGACTTCTTCGACTTCCTCGAGGGCGTCGACATCGTCGAGCTGGACCACGGGATCCAGTTCCGCGGAGTGCAGACCAAGCCGCGCGGCGTCGAGATCTCCGGCCCGATCCGCTTCGATCCCGCCCACCCCTTCCTCGCGCACTACTCCGCACTGCAGGAGGCCGTCGGCGGTTCGACGGGAGCCGTCCCGAAGTTCACGATCCCGGCGCCGACCGTGCTCGATTTCCGCCTCGAGCCCGACCACATCATCGCGAAGGAGTACGACGGCAGGGACGCGATCGTGGACGACCTCGTGCAGGCCTATCGCGACGCCCTGGCCGCCTTCTACGACGCCGGCGCCCGCTATCTCCAGCTCGACGACACGGCCTGGGCGTATCTGTGCTCCGAGACCGAGCTGGCCAAGGCCCGCGAGCGCGGCATCGTGACCGGCGGCATCGCCGAGCGGTACGCCGACGTCCTCAACCGCGTGCTCGCGGGCAAGCCGGACGACCTCGTCGTCACCACCCACGTGTGCCGCGGCAACTTCCGCTCCACCTGGATCTCCTCGGGAGGTTACGAACCCGTCGCCGAGCAGCTCCTGGACGCCGTCGACTACGACGGCTACTTCCTCGAGTACGACAGCGACCGCGCCGGCGGGTTCGAGCCGCTGCGGTACCTGCCGCAGGGCGACAAGACCGTGGTGCTGGGGCTGGTGACGTCGAAGAGCGGCGAACCGGAGGATCCCGCCGCCGTCAAGCGCCGCATCGACGAGGCCGCCGCGTTCGCGCCGCTCGAGCAGCTCGCACTGAGCCCGCAGTGCGGCTTCGCCTCGACCGAGGAGGGCAACGTGCTCACCGAGGACGAGCAGTGGGCGAAGATCCGCTCCGTCGTGGACATCGCCGCCGACGTGTGGCGCTGAGCGGATCCTCGCCCTGCGGCGTCAGGCCGACGTGATCCGCGACAATCGGCTCGCCCGCCGGCCGACCGTGCTGGTCGCCCAGCCTGCCCGGATCACCCGCATCGCGTCCCGCGCGAGCTCCGTGCCGTCGTCGTAGACGTCGCGCCAGATGGAGAGCCCCGTGGCGCCTTCCGGGGCGAGGACCGACCGCGAGAACGCCTCGACGCCCCAGCGGCCCTGATAGCGGGCGTCGAGCGCATCGCGGACGATGCCGGGGATGTCGATCGCACCGCCGCCTGACCCCCTCCCCTGCCCTTCCCGGTCACCCCGCCCCGCCACTCCGTCGCCCCCACCTCCGAGTCGTCCCCGCCAGCGGACCCCCTGGCGTGCGCTGACAGGGACGACGCGGAAGGTAGGGGTCAGAGTGTTCTGAATTTACCTCTTGTCATTACCTATTGCCATAGGTATTCTGACCGCAGGCTGGCTCATCGTCGAGCAGGGCCGGAACGCTCCGCCCGCAGTGCCGCGTGCGGACCCGCCGAAAGGATGCCGATCCGTGTCACGCACCACACCCGTCGCGAACCCGATCGCGGCGCGCGCACTCGTCGACGACTTCTCGCTCGAGATGACCGGGAAGGACGTCCCCGGACTGGAGGAGGCCCGCGACACGATCCCCGCCGGGACGAAGATCAACGTCACGTTCCTCGGCAACGAGGATCTCGAGATGCGCGTGGCCGCCGCCCAGGCGGTCCGGGATCTGGGCTTCGTGCCGGTCCCTCACATCTCCGCCCGCCGCCTGCGGTCGCGCGCGCAGCTCGAGGAGTTCCTCACCCGGCTGCAGGACGTGGGCGCCACCGAGCACGTGTTCGTCGTCGGAGGGGATCCCGCCTCGCCGGACGGGCCCTACGCCTCCGCCTTCGATGTCATCTACACCGGCCTCCTGCTCGACTACGGCGTGCGCGAGGTCTCGATCGCCGGCTACCCCGAGGGGCACCCCGACATCGCCGATGACGAGCTGTGGCGCCACCTCGAGAGCAAGTCGGCGGTGCTCGCGGAGCAGGGGCTGGACGCCGTGATCCTCAGCCAATTCGCCTTCGACACGGATCCGGTCCTGGCCTGGATCGACCAGGTGCGCGCACGCGGTATCGCCTCCGAGATCAGGGTGGGAACGCCGGGACCCGCCGGGGTCAAGCGCCTCCTCGGATTCGCCCGCCGCTTCGGCATCGGGGCGAACGCGATGATCGTGAAGAAGTACGGCTTCTCCCTCACGAACCTCATGGGGACGGCGGGACCGGATGCGTTCGTCTCCGATCTGTCCGCGCTGCTCGCCGCCGACCCGGGGACCGGCGCCGTCAAGCTGCACTTCTACACGTTCGGCGGCCTGCTCGCCACGTCGGCGTGGGCGCGCGACTTCGTCGCCCCCCGCGTCTGAGGAGGCCGGGATGACCATCCACGTCGAGGGGCTGCGCGACGACGCCTGCCTGATCGTGCACGGCCCGGACCAGCCGGGGATCGTCTCGGCGGTCAGCGCGCTGATCACCCGCAACCGCGGCAACATCGTGTCGCTCGACCAGTACACCGACGATCCTCAGGGCGGGGAGTTCTTCCAGCGCGTGGTGTTCCACCGGGACGACCTGTCCGCGGCGATCCCCGATCTCGAGGCCGACCTCGCCGCCACGCTCGGACCGCTCGGCCTGACCTGGCGCCTCACCGACCGGTCCGTGCCGAAGCGGATGGCAGTGCTCGCCTCCACGAGCGACCACTGCCTGCTCGAACTCCTCTGGCGGCACCGGCGCGGCGAGCTGCCGGTGACGATCCCGATGGTGATCAGCAACCACACGAACGTCGCCGAAGACGTCCGCTCCTTCGGCATCCCCTTCTTCCACGTGCCGTCGCAGGGACCGGACAAGTCCGCGGCGGAGGCCAGGATCCTCGAGCTCGTGAAGGGCAACGTCGACTTCCTCGTTCTGGCCCGGTACATGCAGATCATCTCCGAGGAGTTCCTCGACGAGGTCGACGTGCCCGTCATCAACATCCACCACTCCTTCCTGCCGGCGTTCATCGGCGCGGCCCCCTACCGCAAGGCCAAGGAGCGCGGCGTGAAGCTCATCGGCGCGACCAGCCACTACGTCACCAAGGTCCTCGACGAGGGCCCGATCATCGAGCAGGACGTCGCGCGCGTGGACCACTCGATGAGCGCGGCCGGCTTGCAGGCCCGCGGTGCCTATGTCGAACGCGCCGTGCTCTCCCGCGCGGTGCAGTGGCACGCCGAGGACCGGGTGATCCGCAACGGCAATCAGACCGTCGTCTTCACCGACCGTCCCTGACCCCGACCACCACGAAAGAACAAGAGAGGGCTTCCATGGCCGACAACCTCCAGCAGCTGATCGACGAGACCAACCCCGTCGAACTCCTGCGCAACTCTCAGATCGGGTCGTACATCTACCCGGTCGTGCCCGCCGACTTCAGCAGCTGGATCAAGGAGCAGCGGGCCTGGCGCGACACCGCGGTGCTCTACGACCAGTCCCATCACATGGACAACGTGTTCCTGAGGGGCTCGGACGCGATCCGCCTGATCAGCGACACCGCGATCAACTCGGTCGCGAACTTCCCCGTCGACCGGGCGAAGCAGTACGTGCCGACCACCGCCTCGGGCCACGTCATCGGCGACGGGATCCTGTTCCGCGAGGCCGAGGACGAGTACGTCTACGTCGGCCGGGCCCCGGCCTCGAACTGGCTGATGTACCACGGCGAGACCGGCGGCTACGCGAACCTCGAGGTGACCGTCGACCGGCGTTCGCCCTCCCGCCCCTACGGACATCCGGTCTCGCGTCGTTACTACCGCTTCCAGATCCAGGGGCCCAAGGCCTGGCAGGTCATCGAGAAGCTCAACGGCGGCCCGCTCGAGGAGCTGCGGTTCTTCAGCATGTCCACGATGGCGATCGAGGGCGCGCAGGTGCGCACGCTGCGCCATGGCATGGCCGGCGCCCCCGGCCTCGAGGTCTGGGGCCCCTACGAGGACCATGACCGCGTCCGCGATGCGATCGTCACGGCCGGCGCCGAATTCGGACTGCTGCCGGTCGGATCCCGCGCCTACCCGTCCAACACCCTCGAGTCGGGCTGGATCCCCTCGCCCCTCCCCGCGATCTACACCGGCGAGGCCGAGCGCGGCTACCGGGAGTGGCTCGGCGCGGACAGCTACGAGGCCACCGGCACGCTGGCCGGCTCGTTCGCGTCCTCCGACATCGAGGACTACTACCTCACGCCCTGGGAGCTCGGCTACGGATCCTTCGTGAAGTTCGATCATGACTTCATCGGCCGCGACGCGCTCGAGAAGATCGACCCGGCGACGCAGCGCCGGAAGGTCACGCTCGCCTGGGACGCCGAGGACATGACCAAGATCTTCGGCTCGCTGTTCGACGTGGACGGCCCCAGTTACAAGTTCTTCGACCTGCCGCTCGCGAACTACGGCTCCGCCAACTACGACTCGGTCGTGGACGCCGACGGCAACGTCGTCGGATTCTCCATGTTCACCGGCTACAGCGCGAACGAGCGCCGGGCGCTCTCGCTCGCGACCGTCGCCCCGGACGTCCCCGAGGGCGCGGAGATCCGTGTGCTCTGGGGCGAGGGGCCGAACACCGCGAAGGCGACCGTCGAGCCGCACGAGCAGCTGGCGGTCCGCGCGGTCGTCAGCCCGACACCGTACTCCTCGGTCGCCCGGCAGACCTACCAGGGCGGGTGGCGCACCGGCTACCGGAGCTGAAGACCGTCATCCCGGCAGTAGGCTCGACGCGGGAGGAACCGCATGAGTCTGCGCTACGCAATCCTGGCGATCCTGCGCGTCGGGCCGCTGTCGGGATACGACCTGCAGAAGCAGTTCTCGCAATCCGTGGGCCACGTCTGGCATGCCCCGGACTCGCAGATCTATCCGGAGCTGCGCAAGATGGAGGCCGCCGGGCTCATCGAGGGCGAGGAGCAGGCCCGTGGTCAGCGCGGCACCCGGCGCATGTACACGGTGACCCCTGCCGGCGACGCCGACTACCTCGCGTGGATGCAGACGCCCCTGGACTACCAGCGCGTCCGCGATCCCGCGCACCTGCGCGCCGCCTATCTGGAGAACACCACGCCGGACGCGGCGCGCGACTTCCTGCGCCGCCACATCGCGCAGTGGGAGGGCGAGCTGGAGCAGTGGGAGGGCGAGCTCACCCACATCGAGAACCTCAGCAACCCGATGCTGACGCGCCGGCTGAACGTCACTCCGGGCAGTGAGCGCGAGCGCACGATCGCGTACAAGAGGTTCGCCTACGAGGGCCTGGTCGAGCGGGCGCGGCTTGAGATCGCCTGGGCCCGGCGCGGCCTCGACCTCGTCGACCGGCTCGGCGAGTAGCCGGCGCCCGCGCTCACCGGGATCCGGCGAGCGCCTCGCGATCGATCTCCTCCTGGTTCTCCACGTACGGCGTGCCGTGCGTGTGGAAGGTGGCGACCGTCTTCATGCCCCAGGCCTGGCCCTTGGCACGCTCGGCCTGGCTCCACTCGACGACCGGCCAGTCGGGATCCAGCAGGAGCCTGGCCTGCGCGTTCGCGAACTCGATGCGGTTGCCGCCCGGCTCCCAGACGTAGAGGAAGAAGGTCTGGTTGATCGCGTGCTTGTAGGGCCCGTACTCGATGTGGATCCCGTTCTCGAGGCAGATGTCGGCGGCCTTCAGGATGTCCTCGCGGGAGTCCGGCGCGAACGCGAAGTGATGGAAGCGGCCTCGGCTGCCCGTCCAGTCCGCGGAGTAGACGACGTCGTAGGACTTCTGATGGAACCGGAACCATCGCGCGGCGTAGCGGCCGTCGTCCTGGCGCACCCGCTCGGACTCCCGCGCGCGCATGACCTCGGCCCAGAACTCCCCTGCGGCGGTGACGTCGCTCGCGAGGTAGTTGATGTGGTCCATGCGGCGGGCATTGATGCCGCGTCCGGGATACGCGGAGGCCTGGTTCTTCAGCGCGGGCCGGTCCTCGTCGTCCGGCACGTAGAGCTCCGTCTCGTAGTGCAGCGCCATGAGGTGCCCGTCCGGATCTTCGAACTCGTAGAAGGGACCGACGCCGACCTCGGGTTCGCGCCAGCCGTGCCCGAGTCCGGTCGCCTCGATCGCGGCCACCCGGCGCTCGAGCGCCTCCTGGCTGGTCGTGCGGAAGAGCGTGCGCCCGACCCCGTTGGTGTCGGATGCCGTGAGCTTGAGCGTGTAGCGCTGGTACTCGTCCCAGCAGCGCAGGTACGCGGAGTCGCCGATCCGGGCGACCTCGCGCATCGCGCAGATGTCCCGGAAGAAGTGCAGGCTCTCCTCGAACCGAGGGGTGTGCAGTTCGATCGCGCCGAGGTGGGCGAGATCGAAGTTGTCGCTGGTCGCCATGGGATCCGTCCTTGCTCTGGTCGTGTGAGGTCCGTCGTCAGCGCCGCGGACGCGGGAAGACGATGCCGTCGAAGATCTTGCGCGCGGTGCGCATCGACCGGGACGACGCCCGCCACGCACCGTCGTCCCCGCGTGAGACGTCGACGCGGGTGCGGAGCACCCCGGCGGGGTGCTCGATGTCGTGCTCCGGTCCTGCGGGCAGCCGGGCGAGGTCGTGTCCGACGGCGCCGGGGATCCGGATGCCCGCAGCGACCGAGGCCGCCATCAGGACACCGATCGACGCGTGCACGCGGAAGGGGATGAACGCCTGCGTGGAGATCGTCCCGCCGTGCCGGGGCGGCGAGAGCAGCACCACCTTGGGCACGGTCTGCTCCCTCACGTCGCCCAGGCCGAACAGCGGTCCGGCTTCGCGGCGGATCTCCTCGACGGCCGCGCACAGCCGAGCATCCGCCTCGAGTGCGCCCGGATCCTCGTCCCCCGACACACCGAGCGACGCGGCATCCACGAGCACGACGGGCATGCCGTTGTCGACCAGTGTCACGCGGCGTCCGGCGAGCTCCTGCGCCGCCAGGCCGGTCGGGAGCACGGGACCTGCACCGGCGCCGAGCCGGAGCTCGATTGCTCCTGCCGTGCCGGGAACGCCGTCGATCGCCACGTCGCCGTCGTAATCGGAGATCCCGGCCGGCGTCGCGAACGTGGCCGTCGCCACGCCGCCCGTGTTGCGCAGCCGGATGCGCGCCGTGGTCATTCCGTCAACGCCGGCCGGCAGGAGCCCGCGCTCGACGGCGAAGGGTCCCACCGCGGCGAGGAGGTTGCCGCAGGTCTGCGCGGCGCCCACCGTGGCACGGTCGACGCCGACCTGAAGGAAGAGGTAGTCGAGATCCGCGTCCCGATCCTCGGAGACGGACACGATGGCGGCTTTGGAGGTCAGCGGGTGCCCGCCCCCGAGGCCGTCGATCTGGCGTGGATCCGGGCTGCCCAGGAGCCGGAGCATCAGGTCATCACGCTCCTCGGGATCGGCCGGTACGTCGGAGGCGAGGAAGAAGGCCCCCTTCGACGTCCCGCCGCGCAACAGCATGCAGCGGATGCCTTCGGGGTGGGCGCTCCGGGCAGTCTCGTCAGCGCCCATCGCCGCTCCGCCGGGCGACGCGCTCGATGCCGAGACGGTCGAGCACCGCCCGCAGGCCCCCGACGTCCATCGAGATCTCGCCCGCCCGATAGCGCTCCCGCGCCGCCGCCTCGCGCTCCGCTCGCCGCCGCGACGCATCCAGCGCCTCGGCCGCACGCGCGCGCGGGACGATCGTGACGCCGTCGTCGTCGGCGACCACGATGTCACCCGGCTCGACCACGACGCCGTCCAGCACGATCGGCACGTTCACCGATCCGGCTGTCTCCTTCACGGTGCCCTGCGCGGTGATGTGCGCCGTCCACACGGGGAACCGCATGGCCCGCAGCTCTGCGACGTCGCGCACCCCGGCGGAGGTGACGTAGCCGCCCACCCCTCGAACCTGCATCTGGGTCGCCATGAGCTCACCGATGAAGCCGTGCGGCGACTCGGACGCCGGCGCCACGACGATGATGTCGCCCTCCCGCGCCTGCTCGATCGCGGCATGCACCATCAGGTTGTCGCCCACGGCAGGGAGCACGGTGATCGCACTGCCGGAGACCACGACGCCCTCCTGGATCGGCCGGATCCGCGCCCCTGCGCAGCCGATCCGGCCCAGGGCTTCGTGCACCGTCGCGGATCCGAATGCGGCGAGTGCATCGACGAGTGCACGCTCGGCGCGGTCGATGTCTGTGACGATGACGGGGCTCACGCCAGCACGTCCGTGACTTGGGGGTAATAGCGCATGTACGCCTCGGCTAGCGTCTCGTGGGCGAGGCCGAGGTTGGGGCCCGCGTTGCGCTTCAGCTGAACACCGCGTCGCACGGCGAGATCGGTGTAGTACGCCCACATGTGCTGCTGGGCGGGAAGGCGCTCCATCGCCGCCCGCTTGCGTGGGAACGCGGTGGTGATGTCCAGCAGCACGCCGGGCGTGAAGCCGGACTGCTCGCTCTGATGCGGCTCGAAGAAGAAGACCGGCGGGGCGCCGATGACGTCGCCCGGTCCCGGATAGCCGCCATCCGCGTTCGCGACGCCGATCGCCTGCGCGAGGACTCTCGCCTCCAGGGCCATCCGAGCCGCCGCCGGATGGTCGCCGTTGTACGGATCCGCGAGGGGATGAGTCAGCAGCACCGTCGGCTGCAGGCGCCGGAACGCGTCGACCAGAGCCGTGACCGCCTCCGCCGACTCCCGCAGCGGATAGTCGCCGAGGTCGAGGAACTCGATCTCGGCCCCGAGCGCCTGCGCGGCCTCCGTGGCCTCCGCCCGCCGGATCGCCTTGATCTCATCGAGCCCCTTGCCGGCAAGCCACTGACTCGCGGACTCCCCGCGCTCCCCGTAGGACAGGCAGATCACGACCGCGCGCTCGCCGCGCATCGCGGCGAGCGCGATCGCGCCCCCGGCCCGCCACACGAAGTCGCCCGCGTGCGCACTGACCACCACCAGACAGGGCGTGCGCTGCGACATGGGGCTCCTCGGGTTCCGCGCCGGATCGGGCCGGCCGGCGCCGCTCGTCGCTGCGCCGGCCCCCACACAAGCACAGCGTCTCCTCTGGGGTCAAGGATTGTCGCCAATTTTGTCGACTATTATTTCCCTCTTCGCTTTACCTATGGACAGAGGGAATGGTTTTCCGTACCATCGGGCCTCAGATCGGGCTGAAGAAGGCCACGATCAGCCGGATCGACGTCAAGGGAGACACCATGGCCAGCACCCTGCAGGAACTGCTCGACGAGAAGGGCGATGCGGTCCGGATGCTGCGCGACTCGCCCCTCGGCACGTACATCTATCCGGTCGTGCCGGCCGAGTTCACGAACTGGCGGCGCGAGCAGAAGGCGTGGCGGGAGACCGCTGTGCTCTACGACCAGACGCACCACATGGTGAACTTCTTCGTCTCGGGCCCTGACGCGCTGCGCCTGCTTTCGGAGACCGGCATCAACTCGTTCGCGAACTTCCCCGTCGACACCGCGAAGCAGTTCGTCCCCACCGCGTCCCATGGAGGCGTGATCGGCGACGGCATCCTGTTCCACGAGGCCGAGCAGGACTACGTGTATGTCGGTCGCGCTCCCGGCGCCAACTGGCTGCAGTTCCATGCGGAGACGGGCGGCTACGACGTCGAATCCCGCTACGACGACCGGTCGCCGTCGCGCCCCTACGGCCAGGCCGTGCATCGCGAGTACTACCGCTTCCAGATTCAGGGGCCGAACGCCTGGGCGATCATCGAGAAGCTCGCCGGTGGTCCCGTGGAGCCGGTGCGCTTCTTCCGGATGGGGCGCATGACGATCGCCGGCGAGCAGGTGCGCACGCTCCGGCACGGCATGGCGGGAGCACCGGGCCTCGAGCTCTGGGGCCCGTATGCGCAGCACGGGAAGATCCGCGACGCCATCCTCGAGGCCGGCCGCGAGTTCGGCATCGAGCCCTGCGGATCCCGTGCGTACTCCTCGAACACCCTGGAGTCGGGATGGATCCCCTCTCCGCTTCCGGCCATCTACACGGGTGAGGCGGAGCGCGCCTACCGGGAGTGGTTGCCGGCGACCGCCTATGAGGCCATCAACGCCGTGGCGGGGTCGTTCGTGTCCGAGGACATCGAGGACTACTACCTCAACCCCTGGGAGCTCGGTTACGGATCCTTCGTGAAGTTCGACCACGACTTCATCGGCCGCGACGCGCTCGAGAAGATCGACCCCGCGACGCAGCGCAAGAAGGTGACGCTCGCCTGGAACGACGAGGATCTCGGGAAGATCCTCGCGAGCACGATCGACCGGACCGGTCCCGGCTACCAGTTCTTCGACCTCCCGAACGCGAACTACGGATCCTCGAACTACGACGCGGTGATCGACGCGGACGGCCGGACCGTGGGGCTCTCGCTGTTCACCGGCGTCACCGCGAACGAGCGGCGGGGCCTCTCCCTCGCGACCGTCGACCACGATGTCCCGATCGGCGCCGAGGTGCGAGTCGTCTGGGGCGAACCTGACGGCGGTTCACAGAAGACCACCGTCGAACCGCACGAGCAGTTCGCCGTGCGCGCCGTGGTCAGCCCGGTGCCGTACGCGGCGACGGCGCGCACCGAGTACCAGGGCGGGTGGCGCACGACCGGGACCTGACCTTCGGCGACGGCATCACGAGGGCGCGGGGATCGCGGCCCCGGAGAGATACAGCCCGCGGAGTCACGCCCCGCTCAGGGCACGAGGTCCGTGGCGCCCGCCCGGAACTCGGAGAGGGTGTGCGATTCGAGCGTGCGGCGCGCACGGCGGAGGTAGTCCGCCAAGGCCGCGGTCTCCTCTTCTGCGAAGCCCGTCGTCAGCAGCCGCTCCAACTCGGCCAGCCGCGGCGCGGTGCGGGCCACCGCCGCCGCGCCCTCCTCGGTGAGGAAGAGCAGCAGCCGCCGAGCGTGGCCCGGATCGCGCTCCCGTCGCACCAGACCCGCGTCGAGGAGCGGATCCATGGTCTGCGCCATCGTCTGGGCGCGGACGAACGACCGTCGCGCGAGCTCGGAGCTGGTGATGCCCGGACGCCGCTCCAGCACCGTGAGCGCCGTGAACTGCGCGATCGTCATGCCGGCCTGAGCGCAGACCTCCTCGAAATAGGGACGGAGCGCGAGCTCGAGCTGCTTGATGACATATGTGAAGTTCGTGCCTTCCATCAAGACCTTTCCTCGCGACCCCGGATACAGGCTAGCTTTCGCGCGACCGCCGCGCATGCGCCGCTCCGGGCCTCCGGGCGCCGATCAGGGCGGGCGGCTCGGCGGACCATCCGCCGGAGCATCACGCTCGGCCCAGACGTGCAGAGCGCCGTCTTCTTGAGTCACCAGGATCGTGCCGCGCTGGTCCGTGCGCAGGATCCCCGCGCCCAGCGCCCGCAACATCTCCAGCGTCGGCGTGCGCGGATGACCGTAGTCGTTCCCCGCGCCCACGGAGATCAGGGCCAGCGCGGGGTCCAGATCCGCGTAGAGCTGCGGATCCTGATCGGCGCTGCCGTGGTGGGCGACCTTGACGACGCTCACATCGCGCGGACGTGCGAGTCGTCGCAGAGCGCCCTGCGCCGCTCCGGACAGATCGGAGAGGAACAGACTCCGCGGGACGCCGCCGCCCTCGATCTGCAGAACGACCCCCGCTTCATTGCCGGGCGGGAAAGCCCTCTCGTCCCGGCGGGGCCAGAGCACGCGCCAGCCCGCCTCTCCCAGACGTCCCGTCATGCCCGCCGCCGCCTGGACGACGCCCGCTCCCCCGGCTTCGAGCCGATCGAGCCGACGCTGATGCGCCGGTGCGCCGACCGGCCCATGCAGCACCACATCCGCACGCCCCGCGACCACGTCGACACCGCCGGCATGATCTCGGTCGAAATGTGTCAGCACCAGCACGTCGAGTCGAGCGATCCCGAGTTCGTCGAGGCAGCGCCGCAGGGACTCCGGTTCCGGGCCGGTGTCGATGAGCATGGCGCGTCCGGCCGACCGGACCAGCGTCGCGTCGCCCTGTCCCACATCGCACAGGGCGATCGTCCAATCCGCCGGGCGCTGCAGCAGCGCGACGGGCCCCGTGACGATACCCCACCCGGCCCCCGCACCGATCACGAGCGCGAGCACGCCGCCGACGATCGCGCGCCAGGGAGCGCTCAGCGGCCGGTGCGGCGCGATCATCCAGAAGGTCCCTGCGCTGAGCACGGCGACCACGAGCGCCGTACCGACACCGGCAGGCGTCTCGATCGTCGCTAGCGGCAACGCCGCGGTCGTCATCGCGGTCTCCGCGATCCAGGCCGAGGGCAGCCACGCCGCGGCCGCGAACAGATCGGCGAGGGGCGGGAGCGGCATGGCGAGGCACGCGAGCAGACCGAGCACCGTCGCGATCGGTGACGCCGGGCCGGCCAGGAGGTTCGCCAGCACCGAGACCAGGGACTGCTGCTCAGCGAACAAGGCGATGATCGGACCGCAGGCGAGCTGCGCCGAGAGCGGGACGGCGATCGCCAGCGCCAATGGTCGTGGCATCCGACGAGCGAGCCCTCGGGCCAGAGGCGGCGCGAGCACGATGAGGCCGGCCGTGGCCGCGGCCGAGAGCGCGAATCCGGGAGCCGCCGCGAGGTACGGATCCGCGAGCAGCAGCACGGTCACCGCCAGCACCAGCACCGAGAGGCCCGCCCGCGGGCGCCCGAGCAGCAGCGCCGTCAGGGCGACCCCGGCCATGGCCGCGGCCCTGATGACGCTCGGCTGCGGCGTGACCAGCACCACGAATCCGGCGAGGGCCAGCAGGGCGACGGCCACGCGGAACACCCTGCCGCCGCCGCACAGCGCCACGATGCCGAACGCCGCCGCAGCCACGAGCGCGAGGTTGCTGCCGCGTAATCACGAGGGTTGCATGCGTACCGCGCATGTGGTCAATGACCTTCAGAAACCGTACCGCGGAGCCACATGGAAGCCCTCATCATCGCGCGCGTCAGCCAGGACGCCAGCGGCCGCGAACGCTCCATCGACGAGCAGCTCGCGGACAACATCGCTTGGTGCGAGCGCGAGGGTTGGACGGTCACGCACACGATCCGTGAACTCGGCGGAATCTCCCGTCACTCGAAACGGACGGTTCGGGAGGAGCTCGCCGAGGCGCTGGAGTGGATCCGTTCCGGGAAGATCCAGATCCTCATCACCTGGGAGCTGTCGCGCGCGAGCCGTGACCTGCAGACGTTCGCTCTCCTCCGGGACGAATGCCGCACGCACGGCGTCCGGTGGGGGTACAGCGGGAAGCTCCGCGATTTCGACAGACGCAGCAGTAGCTTCCGGGCGGGCTGGGATGCTCTCCTTGCGGAACACGAGACGGACCGCACCAGCGACCGGGTCCGCCGTTCGATGAGCGCGAACGCGCGAGCAGGTCGCCCGCATGGGAAGCAGCTGTTCGGCTACGTCCGCAGGTACGACGAGCACACCAAGCACCTCATCTCAGTGGACGTCGACGAGCAGGCAGCGGCCGTCGTACGGGAAGCGGCAACGCGGTATCTGGCGGGCGAGTCCCTGCACGCGATCGCACGGTCGTTCGAGGACCGCGGCGTTCCCACCAGGCGTCCCGCGGTCAAGGCACCACCGATTCGGTCGGGGTGGACGGGGACCGCGATCCGGCAGATGCTGTCCAACCCGGCCTACGCCGGCGTCCGCGCCCACCACGGCACGCTGGTGGAAGCTGTCTGGCCGGCCATCGTCGCCAGGGCCGAATGGGATCGCATCCAGGTGATGCTGGAGGATCCGGATCGTGCGCGCCGAGGCGACCGGACCGTGTTCGATCCGAAGCATCTGATGAGTGGTGTGGCACTCTGCGGTCGACCGGGGTGCGGTGCCCCGCTCGTCGCTGGCACGAACACGTCCCGGATGAGCACCGACGGTCGCACCCGGCTGGTGAAGTACCCGGCGTACGTCTGCCAATCAGGGCTGCACCTCACGGCCAAGGCATCGCATGTCGACGCGATCGTCACCGAGCATGTCCTGGCACGGATGGAACGTCAGGACTTCGTCTCTCAGCTGATGACCGCGGAAGGACCCGAGGCAGCGCGTCGGCGCGAGCTCGTTGCCGCGATTGAGGCCGACGAGGCATGGCTCGAGCAAGTTCGTGGGCGCGCGGAAGCGGAAGCCCGCATGGACCTCCTGTTCTCGCAGGAGGAGATCGTGCTGCCGAAGTTGAACGCTGCGCGGAAGGAACTGGCGATGCTCTCCCCCATCGGCCGTGATGTCCTCGACGTCGCCGAAGCCACAGACGTTCGCGCCGCCTGGGCACACTTGGCCGTCCGCGAGCAGCGGGAGATCATCCGGGCGCTCGCGACCGTGACCATCCTGCCTGCCTTGAAGGTCGGACAACGCGGGATCGAAGCGTCCATCGCCCGCACCCGCATCGAATGGAAGGACCAGGCCGATGGCTGACCCGATGAAGGTTCTGTTGATCGCACGCGTCTCCCGCGACAACTCCGGTGAAGAACGCTCGGTCGACGAGCAGCTCGATGAGCTGCACGGGTGGGCGAACCGTGAGGGCTGGCAGGTCACACACGTCATTCGCGAGCTCGGTTCTGCATCTCGTTTCTCGCAGCGCCGCAGTCGGGACGAGTTCGCGGAAGCCGTCCAGTGGATCGAGTCCGGGCGGATCGACGCAGTCCTCATGTGGGAGGCATCCCGCATCACCCGCGATCTCGGCGTGTACGCGGAACTCCGGGAAACGTGTGCGAAGCACAACGTGAAGTACGGGTACGACGGCACCCTGTACGACTTCGCCGAGCGCGACGACCGATTCCGGACCGGCATCGACGCGCTCCTCGCCGAAGACGAGGTCGCAAGGACCTCCGAGCGCGTCCGCCGTGCCGTTGCCGCGAACGTCGCCGCCGGCCGCCCGAACGGGAAGAGCACGTGGGGGTACAAGCGCCTGTACGACCCGGAGACGAAAGCCCTCCGCGACATCGTCCCCGACCCGGTCACCGGACCGCTCGTGCAGGAGGCGTTCCGCCGGTTCCTCGCCGGTGAGACCATGCACGCGATCGCCGCGGACTGGAACCGACGCGGCATCCCACCACGGCGCCCGAAACGATCGGACCGCGACCCCGCACCATGGGGCTCCTACGCGATCAAGGAGATCCTCCGGAACCCCGCCTACGCCGCGTTGCGGACCCACAACGGTGTCGTCACCGGGGATGCGATCTGGCCCGCGCTCATCCAGCGGCCCGCCTTCGATGATGTGCAGAAACGGTTGGCTGACCCATCCCGACGTCGCGACCCTGCCGCGTGGGCCCCGGGGTCGCTGCTCACCGGGACCGCACGCTGTGGTGTGAACGGCTGCCGGGCGCGAGTCCGCATGGGCTACAACAACGCGGCCTACCGGAACGCTGCAGGGACTCAACGCCGGCAGTACCGCACGTACGTGTGCGCGAACGGGTCCCACGTTGCCGTGAAGCAGGCGTGGGCTGACGCCGTCGTCGTCGAACACGTCCTCAGCCGAATCGAACGCCCCGACTTCCTCGCAGCACTCCACAACATCGACGATGCCGGCGCCGACCGCCGACGAGAGCTCATGGCCGAGATCGACGCCCACCAGAACTGGCTCGCCCAGGTACGCGAAAGAGCCGAAGCTGAACGAAATCTGGATCTCCTCTTCGACATGGAAGCGAGAGTCCGCCCCAGAATCGATAAAGCACAGGCAGAGTTGAAGAGGCTTGCCAGCGCTTCTCCTGCGGTGCTCGCCCTTGCCACGGCGTCAGACATCCGTGCTGCATGGGCTGGACTGGAACTGCACGCTCAACGCGAGATCATTCGCTCACTCGTCGACGTGACCCTCCATCGCGCACGAGCAAAGGGCATGCGCGGGATCCTGCAAACCCTGGACAGGACCGAGATCCGGTGGAGGGTCGACACGTAGTCCGATGCAGGCTCAATCCGAGACCTCGAGCTTGGGCGTCGTACACGACTAAAACCAAGCGCGCAGGATCATGCTGAGCCGAAACCTGTGCCTGATGTGCAATAGCGTCGCCTCGTCGAGCGCTCTAAAGTACCGGCGGGCCGATTCCCCCTCAGAACTGCTGTTCTGCTCGAAGCTGGGCACTCCAGACGTCGGTGAGTGCAGACCGGGGCGCGACCACATCAACGCCTCAACAACTGGGCTACCCTCAATCCTTCGCTTGCCGCAACCGCCAAAGGTCCACCCGGATCGTCGAGCTAGCTGGCGTGACGCCAACGAAAGCCGGATCGCAAGCCCTGAGGACGCCCAAGACTTGCTGCGCTAATCATTGTCGGCAGTTGCAAGGAACTCGCTGACAGCAGGAAAATGCGGCTGTGCTGACAGCATGATCTCGCAAAGCGATGCGAGCAGGAGCGAATCGGCTGCCGCCTTGCGATGACGATCGCCGACTCCTCGTCGTTGTTCACTTTCCATAACAAGGACACCAACGCTGACTGCATCATGGGTGAGACGGAGCGCCACCATGCTGCAGGCCTGCATAGCAAGCGCAGCCGCTTCCTCCGGCCTAAACCCATACTCGCGGACTTGGAAAGCGTTCCATTCGTCACGATCAGCAGGCCAGTCTCTCCGGATGCTCTTGCCCCGCTCCCAGGCTTCGCCAATCACGCCGCGCCGCCCAGGATAGATCCCTCTTCCGGGCTCCTGAAGATGGGCGTTCTCGGAGAACCGGGCGAGCATGACGAACTTGCCGTCGACATGACAGTAGATAGAGATTCGCTGATGAGTTTGCTTCAGATCGCAGTGCGTCGCAATCCTTCGAAGTATCGACCAAAGTGCGCCTTGAAGTGCAAGCGCCGACTCCCGCGCCTTGGCCCGATCCTTGCGACGCTCATCAATCATCTCGGCGTACGAGGGACTGAGGCGAACCTGAACAACGATCCCCACAATCACAAGCACCGCGCCGACAATCAGGGGCCACAGAACACCCGGAATTGCTGCGAAGGCGGAAGCGAGCGCTCCCAAGGTAACCAGCACGAAGCCACCGTGTCCCCGGAAGGTAGACGCTAGCCTCGCTCCCGCGCGCTCCAGCCAAGGTCGACCAACGACCTCATCAAGAGTCTCGATCTCGCTCACGCGGGCGTCAGCGCCGACTCGATTAGCCGAATCTCGCCAGCTTCATCAGGATCTCCGTCGATCACCATCTGCAACGCACGATCTAAAACGTCATCTGCGAGTTCGTCCACGACATCGTCAGGATCTACGTTTAGGTCAAGCTCGACACGAAGCCCGTCGTTCTCGGCCCGAACACGGACATCGCCGACTTTTGGCGTCACCTCAGCAACTACTTCAAGCGCGCTCGACAGGCGACGGACCAACTCCTCAAGCACCGCGGCAGCGACATCCGTCCTGAGGATCGCCCACGCATGGATCATGGACATCTAGATCACCCGCTTCCGTCAAGGCTGACTCCCTGAACAGGTCTATCGACCGGTACTGACACTCTAACGCCCGACTGGCTTCGTGGGCCGTAACGTTCGACTGGGCAATCCACACGATAATGCGGCTTGTCGTGTGGGTTGGTGTCCGACGCTGGACGCTCTGCGGCGCCGCATCGGCCGGCCACCCCGCGAGATCTAATAGCGGCGTCTAGAGCCCCTCGACCCAATCTCGGAGCGCTTTCTGGCCTCGCACGACAAGTGTCCCGTACTCACCTGCCACTCTGCTGGCCTGTGCGAGGTGCGCCCAGTGCGAGTCGGGTACCACCACGTCGCAGTACGGAACGGCCAGCGCGAGATCGTGCACGTCGATCCGATCGTGCTGGCGGAACGCGTATCCCCGATTGCGGTGCGCGGCGTATAGAAGCTCGGCGACGACTCGCTGGACCGACAACGACGTGATGAAGGCTGTCCCGTCTACGGCGCTGCTGAACCACTCGTCTAGTTCGTTCCTGCTAACAGCATCTGGACCAAGCTGATCGAAGACATCTTGAAGCCGAGTGAGGATAAGACTGCGGTAGAGCAGTGACTCGTCCGCTCCCGGTGCGCTTGCAAACTGGCGCACTGTCTCCTGCGCCTGAACCCATTCGTCTCCGTCTCGGTGTGAGGGTCGGTAGTCGATTCCCTTGATGTCGTGAGACTTGTCCACGCCGACGAGATTGATCCACTCGAACTCTGCCGGCGTCATTGCGTCCATGGCTTCTAGGAAGGCCGTGGACGCTTCGAGGGTCGCGCCTCCTGCCGAGTCGTCGGTCGCCAGGCTTTCGACGATCCGGAATCTGCCCATTTTCGAGCCAAACGCGTGCCGCGCTCCCGTCCCGACTATCCATTGCCTTGGGATCGGCTCTGGCTGCGCACGGGTTCCTGTGCGCCAGGTCTGGACGAGCCGGGTGGTTTCCTCGACGACAACCTCGTGGATTGCTCTTAGGGAGACGTAGCCGGTTAGTTCGACCATCGTGCGGGCGACTCGGCGCCGAGATCGCGCGTCGACTCGATTCCAAAGCTCGAGGTAGTTCCCCGATGTCAGAGCCACTTGGAGTTTGCTCTCAGCTGATGCTTCAAGCAGGGCATCCCATACAGGCCGCATCTCGTGTCCGGGGTCTCGTCGAGCTCGCGTGAGTTCGACCCAGACCCATGAGTCGAATACACAGAGTATTGCGCCCGATGCGGGTTCCTTGGGAGGAGGCAGCATCGGCAGGCTGCCGTCGCGTGCGCCGGAACTCTCTGTCATATTGACCCGCTCTCCGATCGACTACGCCGTTTCACGAATGGACCAGCTCGCGCCGCCGGACTCATCCTGCACGACCTGCCCGTCCCGACGCCAGGACCAGCACCGCACTCGGGCCGTCCACTGCACCACGATCGACTTACGATCTAGCTGTCACTCAAGTACCTGTATATCGACCTATTGAACTTCGGGCGTCACGGCGACGTCTACTCCTAGACGGCATGGACCATCTCGCCCAGAACCTCGACGACCTTCGTCGACTGGCGCACGTACTGACGAGTCGCGGGGTTCAAGTGCGGTTCTTGAGGGAGCAACTGGTGTTCAGCGGAGAGGATTCTCCAACGGCCACGCTGATGCTCGCGACGTTGAGCGCGCTCGCAGACTTCGAGCGAGCGTTGGCGGGAGAGAGGCACGGTGAAGGAGTCGCAGTCGCGAGGATCCGTGGCGCCTATCGAGGACGGGCGCGGTCATTGACCGCTGAGCAGGTGCATCGCCTCCGGGCACAGGCTGCTGAGGGCGTCGCGAAAGCAGCGCTTGCACGAGAGTTTGGTGTGAGCCGAGAGACGATAAATGCTGGCCAATGCCCACCTATCGCAATCGCCCGATCGGTGAACACCTGGTCAAGGTATTCGTGATCCAACTCTTTCGCGCAACCCCGATCGAAGGTACTCGAGCGCGTATATCCAACCTGGCGACCGCCTGCGTATCCCTTGAGTCCATGAATCCTGCTGATTCGGTGAGGCGGCGCCTGCGCCTTTTGGTCGGTCACTGGAGCGGCGCCGCCCCAAGGCGGCCCTTCGTACCTGCACGCGGTCGATACGGCCTCAGTCGCTGCCTCCGTCGTCCAGGTTGTCTGAGAGTATCCCCATGACCTGCTCGCGAGTCAGGCGGGCGTTCTCGCCGATCGCGTGTGTGACCGCTCCGACGAACACTTCGACGAACACGGCGTGTGCCACACGCGAGGTGTGTTCCAACTCGTCGCGGAAGCTCTGTCCCGCAGGCGCGATGACGATCGCCTCGTCAGCGAGGGTCGTGAGCGCTGAGACCGCGAACGAGGTGAGCGCAACGATCTTCGCTGATCGCCCTGAGGCCTGCCGTGCTGCACGCAGACTCGCCTCATTCGCTCCTGATCCCGAAACGACAAGGCACATGTCGTCCGCGCCCAGTGTGGAGGCGGAGATCTGCTGTGCGATAGCGTCCGGCACGAACTCCGCCGGGCGTCCGATCGCTGTCAGGCGCATGGAGAGATCGGACGCGATGGGAGCGCTCAGACCGTTTGCCACGATCAGCACGCGTCCGGCGTTTGCTATGCCCCGTACGACCCATTCCATGGAGGTCTCGTCCAGAACGCTCACGGCCTGCGGCAGCGACTGCGCGATGCGACCGATCTCGGCGCGCATGCGGCCGAGCACGCCCTCACCATAGTCGGGCGCCTCCCCGCTCCCGCCGAGGGCGGTAGCGAGCGCCACTCTCAGCTGCGGAAATCCACGGTACCCGAAGCTCTGGCATGCGCGAACGACGGTGGATCGCCCCACACCGACACGATCTGCGAGCTGTTGCGCTGTGAGTTCGACGACGTCCTCCGGCGCCTGCAGGATCGCCTCCGCAACCCTGCGTTCGGTGGGTTGGAGCGAGTTCAGACTCGTTGCGATCAACGCCACCGGACCTGCCTCAGATCTGTGCACGTGCACCCTCCATGATCCGGCGCCGGATCGCGCCCGAAATCGCGTCGATGACCATCGTTACGACGACCACCACGATGAGCAGCATGCCCACCGTCGCCCATTCACGGTACTGGGTGTAGGACGTGAGCATGTCACCGATTCCGCCCACCCCAATCAGGCCGAGCACAGCGGACGAGCGCACGTTGATTTCGAAGCGGTACAGCCAGAACGACCAGAAGGAAGTCTCCGCCTGGGGCCATACTCCCCAGCGCAACACCTCCGCTGTGCTCCCGCCTGTGGCGCGTGCAGCTTCGATCGGCCCCTGAGGGACGGACTCGACAGCCTCGTAGCCCCACTTGCCGAGGGTGCCGATGCCGTGAAGTCCGAGGGCGAGCGCCCCGGTGAACGGTGTAAGACCGGTAACGGAGAGGATCACGATCGCGAAGATGATCTCCGGGACCGCCCTGATCATGGAGAACATCGTGCGCAGCGCAGTACGGAGCCAGGCCGGGGCGAATCCGCGCGCTGCGATGAGGCTGAGCGGTGTGGCCAGGAAGATGCTGAGGACCGTACCGACCCAGGCCATCTCGATGCTACGCCACGTCTGCCACAGCGCCTCAGGCAACTTGGACCAGTCGGGCGCTAAGAACATCAGCCCGAGGTAACGGATCACCTCCCCTGGTAGCCCGCCGAGGCGCGACCAATTGATCTGGATCGACCAGAACGCGAGTACGACGATCGCGGTGACAACGATCCATGCAGCCGTCCGCCACGGGCGCTTGTGGCGTATCGGAAGTCGTTCCTGGAGAGACAAGGTGTCGAGGGGATGTCTCGTACTGCTCTCGACGGCCGTTCCACTCACACCAACCTCCGGCGAATCGTGTCGGAGAGCAGGTCGATGACGATAACGACGATGAGGATCTCCAAGATGATGAGGGACAACTGGTCGTAGCGGTAGAAGCTGCGTACTGCGTCGATGAGCAAGCCGAGCCCGCCTGCACCCACAAGTCCCAGGACTGTCGACGCGCGAACGTTCAACTCGAGGACGTACAGCGTCTGGTTCGCGAACGCTGGCCAGGCATCCGGCAGTGCGATGGTGCGGTTGATCTGGGTCTGGGATGCGCCGACCGCGCGTCCTGCTTCGAGGGGCCCAGTGTCGTTCGTGTCGATCGCCTCGGAGACAAGCTTGACCAGGATGCCGATGTTGAAAAGTACGAGCGCGAGGATGCCGGGTAGCGCTCCGACACCAACCATGGCGACGAGGATCGCGGCGTAGAGCAGGTCGGGAACACTACGCACAACGTTCAGGACGGCGCGTACGATCCCCCGCCACGCCGCGTTCGGATTGGTGCTGCGTGCGGCCCAGAAACTCAACGGCAGCGAGATGAGCGCCCCGATCGAGGTTGCGATCACGGCCATCTGCAGCGTTTCGGCAAGCGGGGCGATCGTGCGCGGGAAGAACGACCAGTCCGGTAGAAGGAGCTTGACGATCTTGTCCGCGCCATGTTCCCAGTTCCGTGCGATCGCAGCGAGATCGACTCCGATTCCGACCACGGGCAAGCACATGGACACGGTCACGATCAGCACCGCCGTAGTGATCGCTGCCCCCTTCCAGCGCCCGCCGGGGCGTGCAGGGAGCGCAGCACGTGCCGGGGACCCGTTGCTCACGTTCGCAGCCGATCCGCCGGGCCGATCGAGCGGCCGTATATCTCCTCGAAGTCCGCGTCCGTGGCGCTGGCTGCCGGCCCGTCGTAGACCACCTCGCCTGCGCGCATCCCGATCATGCGCGTGCCATACTCTCGTGCAAGGTCGAGCAGGTGCAGATTGACCAGCACGGTGATGCCGAGTTCGCGGTTGATCCGCCGAAGGTCTCCCATCACGCCGTGCGCGGTGGGAGGGTCGAGACTTGCGACCGGTTCATCAGCGAGAACCACGCGCGGCTGTTGTGCCAACGCTCGGGCGATCGCGACTCGCTGCTGCTGTCCGCCGGAGAGTTCGGAGGCGCGCGCGTAGACCTTGGGTAGGATTCCTACTCGGTCTAGTGCTTCGTAGGCGAGATGCTTGTCGGCCTCTGGGTATAACCCGAGCAAGGTGCGCCAGAGCGGGGTGTGCGCGAGCCTGCCGACGAGCACGTTCTGCAGCACGCTGGCGCGGCTCGCGAGGTTGAAGCTCTGGAAAACCATGCCGATGTCGCCGCGCAGGCGCCTTAGCTCTCGGCCTGACGCCCCGGAGACCCTGCGTCCACCTACTTCGAGCGTGCCGGAGGTCACTGGCACAAGCCCGTTGATCGTGCGAATCAGAGTGGACTTGCCTGACCCTGAGAGGCCGACCACCGCGATCATCTCGCCTGGCGCGATGTCCAGGCTGACATCTTTAAGGCCGACCGTGCCGTTGGGGTAGCGAACCGTGACGCCGTCGAGGCGGATCGGCCACGGCGAGGGCGCCGGGACGGGCGAGTTGCCCGCTCCGACGTCCTCGCGCTGGATCGTGTCAGGCAACTTACTGCAGCCCCAGGGACTTCGCGGCCTTCGCGACCACATCCAGCGACGACGGGTTCGCCGGCGCGAGCTTGGTGATCGAGTAGATGCTGTTGAGGACCTTGGATCCCTCCTCCGACTTCGAGTAGTCCTCGAGTGCGGTGGTGATCTTGTCCTGGAGCTTCGACGACAGGTCCTTCGTGAGGGCGACGCCATCGTTCGGGATCTCGTCCGTCATGGCGAAGACGACGACCTTCTGGCCCACGTCTGGCTTGTCCTTCTTCACGATGTCGCGCGCGTCCCAGAAGCTGAATCCGACTTCGGCGTCGCCGTTGTAGACGGCCAGCACCGAGGCGTCATTCGCCGTCACGGGTACCTTCTGGATGTCGGTGTCGGGGTTGAGTCCCGCTTCCTTCAGGGCAACGATCGGGTAAATGTAGCCGGCAGGCGAGCCCGGCCCGAGCACGGAGACCTTCGCACCCTTGACTTTCGCGATCGTGTCAAGCCCCGCCGGCCCCTTGAGGGCATCGGCGCCGTTGCAGAACAGCTTTCCGTCACGTTCGACGGGCTTGTCCTTGCAGTACTTGTCGGGGTTGTTTGTCATGAACTGGGCAGGGTAGGTGATGTTGCCGTTGCGCTCGGTCTGCAGCACGGTCTTCGCACCGTACATGTCACCGGCCTGCCACAGCTGCAAGGAGGGCAGGAAACCGATCTGTGCCTGACCGGCGCCCATGGCCTCAACGGCTGCCTGATAGTCCTTGGAGACGACGCCGGTCACCTCGATACCGAGCGTCTTGCTGAGGTAGTCAGTGAGTGGCTTGGCGGTGTCCACGAGGCCGGACTGATCCTGAGACGGAACCAGAGCGAGCACGAGCGAGCTCGGATCCTTCTGCTCGGCCGCTGCAGACGAGTCGGCGGAAGACGAGCTGGCGGCTGTGCCGGAGCAGCCGGCGAGTGCGACGGTGAGCAAGCCTGCGGCGGCGGCGAGACCGAGCGCGGCGGAACGGATTCGGGTGGTGGTGCGCATGATCATCCTTTAGATGGGTGGGTGTGGATATGGGAGGCGGAGCTCAAAGGGCGCGCTGACGCGGCGGTGAGCCAGTCACGTATTGCAGGTATCAGCGACGCCGTGTCAGCCGCGCGCAGTGTTGGATTGGCATCCGGGTCGATGAACGGGCCGACCAGTGCTGTGTCAAGACCGCGTTCGTGCGCCGGGGCTAGGTCGTTGCGCCAGACATCGCCGATGCTCAGAACGACTGCCCCATCGGGCAGCGAATCCAGCACGGCGCCGAGGCCTGTCGGCTTTCCCGCTGCGGTGATGACATGGTCGAAAACGTCTCCGAGCCCGAGTTCGGCAAGGGTCTCCGCGATTCGGGTGGCGGGCGCGTTCGTCACGAGGATCCGCCAGGCGTCCACCTCACGAAGAAGGTCAGCCAGTCCTGCTGGAGCGCCAACCGGCGCTGCGGGGGTGCCAAGGGCTTGTCGACTGGCGAGGTAGGCGCGTTCGAGGAGGGTTGGGCCAGCCCCGTGCGCTTCGGCGATCCGGCGTACGGCGTCATAGCCATCGAGGCTGTCGGCTCCATCGGCATAGAGCTCGGAGCGCACCAACGCCAAGAATCGTGGACCATCGAGATCCGCGGTCTGCTCACTGAGTTCGTCCGCGATCTTGTGGGCATAAGCAAGGATCGGACCGTCGCCGAGCGCGATCGTCCCATCGAAGTCGAACACGAGGACGGGGCGGTCGCCGCCGACCGACGATTCTGCGGAGAACGGAGAAGGATTCACATGCTGCTTTCATTCACTGCGGACGCTTCGCCCATGCTTGACCATGGACGTGGACGGTTCGCCCACGCGCGATGAACGGCGAGTGAACTCTCCGCCCAGGTCCGGCCCATGTAGTGACGTATGGTTTTCCCATGCAGCCGATTGACGACCTGGAGCGGGCAGCATTCGCTGCAACAGTTCCCGCGCCGGACGCAGCAGAGCAAGCACTTGCCTCTATCGACTGGCTGGTTGCTGCCATAGAAACCGATCGGGAAGAAGGCCGATTTTCGCTCTGGGGCCTGTCGACAGTGGTCGACGAGAACACAACGAAGGCGGTCCTCGACAGGCCGCTCTTCGATGCGCTTCACAAGCGGGCCGGCCTCGTCGCAAGCTGGCCGGTGGGCAACGCAGGACTGCTGCACACCTACGGCTATCTGCTATCGCTCGCCCCGACGCCGTACGGACTGAAGAGGGAACGCTGGCTTGGCGATGATCTCGCCACGGCACTCGACCTCAGCGATCGGCACTTCATGCCTTGGGATGGCCCTCGCACGCTCCTCGCCCGCGCAACGGACGCGGCGTTGAACCTGCTCGCTTCCGGAGGTGAGTTTTCGAGCGACGCCGTCACAGACGGGCGCGCAACTCGCGCAGTACTCGGCCACGAACGCAACAACTCACGCGCACTCGCCTACTCGGTGGCATCGGCCGCAGGCGCGGCGCCGGCCCTGGTCACTTTGTTCCCCGTGAGTCATGCCGATACGGTCCTCGACACCCTCAAGGTGAGCCCAGCATGCCTTCTTTGGAACGCCATCTGATCTGCCGTACTCGGTCAACCGATTCCGAAGACGATCGATAGCTGCGCTTCCGGAGTGAGCCGCAAGCACTTCTCGGCGCTCCGCGCGCGATCCCGTGGGCCAGATGTCATCGACCAGACGTATCGCGTAGTCCCGCTCCAATGATGCGCGCGCGACCAGCACGCAATAGTGGAGCGCGCCGTAGAGACTGTCGACACCCCCGGGATCGGCCTCGGCAGCAAGTTCGCAGTTAGTGCCGGCCCTGAGACGTTCGATCGCGGCCTGGCACAAAAGCCGAGATGCTGATGGGGGCCGGGACGATGCACCACCGCACTCACGGAGGGCGGTTGACGATCATTTACATACAGGATTGCATGTTAGTCATGAGACGAACTGCAGAGGACGCAGCACAGACGCGTCGAGCAATCATCCGGGCAGCACTTCGGGAATTCTCGTCAAGTGGTTGGGCGGGAGGCTCGCTCGTCGCGGTCTCACGGCGAGCAGGACTTACTCGCGGGGCTGTGTATCACCACTTCGAGAACAAGGAGGCGGTCCTGCGTGCTGTCCTCGTCGAAGAATGGCCGTTGCAGATGACACCACTACTTGACGCGCTCGGCGATGACAGCCTGCCGCCTTCCGATCGTTTGCTCGGCTTCCTTTCTTCCTATCTGCGAATGCTGACCGAGAGCGAGCTGTTTCGTGACCTTGCCGTGGTCTCCACTGTGGTCGCCCCTCAAGCCCTGGAACTCGCGACCGGCGTCGCGGAGAAGCGTCAGGCACTCGGCGCTTGGAGCGACCGCCTCATACCGCTTCTGACGGCTTGTGGCCCGCTACGAGAGGAGATGACGATTCCGGAGGCCGTCTTCGTGATCTTCACCTTCGTGCATGGTCTCACTCTTGCCGCTGCGGTCGAACCCGCCTTGCTTCCGAAGGGCGCAGGTGTTGAGGCCATGAGCAGAGCCATCATCTACGGCCTGCTCCCTACGCGCACCGCATCCCTGTGAGGCCCGCGATGACCGCTCTCTCGAACACACAAACGACGAGTCGTTCCCGAATCGCCGTCGTCGTTGCATGCGTAGCGCTGTTCACGGACATGCTCGTCTACGGGATCGCCATTCCTGTGCTCCCTTTGCTCGACGCGACAGTCCAAGCTGGCCCCCTTGGCACGGGTGCCCTGTTCGCGAGCTATGCCGCCGCGATGATCATCGTCACCCCTTTCGCTGGGCGCATGGTCGATCGAGTGGGGCCGCGAGGACCCTTGCTTGTCGGGTTGCTCGGCCTCGCGGCCGCCACGCTGCTGTTCGCGATTGGTGGCCCCTACTGGGTTCTGATGCTCGGGCGCCTACTGCAAGGCCTGGCCGCAGGCATGTCCTGGGTGGCGAGCCTCGCACTGATTGCTGCGGTCGTCCCTTTCGCAAGGCGGGGACGCACCATGGGAGTAGCAATGAGCATGATTTCTCTCGGCACCTTGATCGGCCCACCTCTATCCGGGTTCCTTGTGCAGCATTGGGGCACCGCTACCCCTTTCTTGGCTGCCGCCGCCTTCACCTTGGCTGATGGCGCGTTGCGCATCATCTTCATCAGGCCGCTGCCTGCTGCAGCAGACGACCCGACCGGACCGCTCGCCGTCCTGCGGATCCCGGGCTCATTGTCGACTATCGGCGTGATCGCGCTTGGCGCCGCCGTGATTGCAACGATCGAACCGACCTTGCCCCGGTACTTACACGATGCGCTCAGCGTCGATTCGCTCGGGATCGGAGTGCTATTCGCTCTTATCGTCGTCGTCGGCGCGATCCTCAACCCGATCGTCGGCAGTTTCGTCAGCAGAGTCGACGCTCGCTACCTCGTTGGAACCGGGATCATTGTTACGAGTGCTGGGTTCGTCGCTATTGGGCTCAGCGAGCAGCTGTGGCAGATCGTTGCCGGGCTAGCTCTGATCGGCGGCGGGATCGCCTTCTTCTCGGCGCCGTCGAGCACTCTGATCGGTGGTCAAGGCGCCCAAACAACCCCGCCCGCGCTCGGTGGGGCGTACAGCCTGTACAACCTTGCATATGCGACCGGACTCATGATCGGCCCCTTTCTCGCAGGCTCCCTCGTAAGCGCACTCGGACCCCAGACCGCGTTCCTGATGCTCGCGCTCACAACAGTGCTCCTCGGCGCAAGCACACTGCCACGGTTGCCCACCGCAACGAACCACAGCCCAAGATGACTGGCCACGCGGTCCGATCACCCGACAGCACGACGGGCTGATCGGCTGTATCTGGACTCGACAACCTCCTGGGAGCGGCGGACGTCGAACTCGATGACGAGGTGCTCGACCTTATCGACGAGATCGTGGCACCCGCCACCGAACTAAGCCCGGAGGACACCGATCACACCCTTCCCTCACCCAACTCATCCCCCGCCTAACTTAGGTTCGCATGAGGCGCCGGGTCAGGTGAGCGGGGACAATGCGATCCAATGCATGATGCCAACACCTAGGGTCCGCGATGCGGCCTTTGCTGCGGTAGTCACCGCTAGCGGCCTACTCCTGGTGACCAAGCTTGACAGCCATCGCGGGATGCCTGTGTGCGAGAGCCTTGAGCTGGAGCAGACTGTTGACGCTGGGTCCGCGCTCCTGCAGATATGTACCTGGTTCCACGCCGTGGTCCCATCCCCATCGGGTGTGGCTGACATCGCCAGTCATCAAGACCGCGCCTGTGACTGTGCGGGCCAAATACGAGACATGGCCCGTGGTATGGCCGGGAGTCAAGATCGCGAAGAACGAGCCGTCGCCAAACACGTCATTGACTGCTTCGAGGCTGCCGCCTGCTTCTTTGGCGAACTGGAGTTCTTCCAGAGGCGGGCGCCCTGCGAGAAGGTGATTGTTTGTGCCTTGCGCGAAGAGGTTCAGGAACAGCGAGGCTTCAGCCTCGTCAGCGCCCGTGTAGATCGGAATGTCCTTGGGAATGTCGGGAAGCCCGGATACGTGGTCCAGGTGAAGGTGCGTCAGGAACACGCCGCGCAGCGGGGTGGGCTCAGCCTCGATGATCTCGGCGGTGCTCTGTTGAGGACTCATCTTCTCGATGCCGCCGAACATCCGCAGCATCATCCCGACGCCGGCACGGGCAGGATCCTCCAGCAACCGTCGGGAGACTCCTGTATCGACGAGGAAGAAGCCGTGCGTGGGATGCCGCACGACGTGCGCGTAGATCTTGATTGCTTCCTTTCGATCCTTGATCCCTGCTGCAACGGCCTTCGGGTGCTTGATGTTGAGGAGCCCGGCGAGTGGCGCTTCCCAGTCCGCCGCGATCGTCGTGACATCGAGTGGGCCGGGAGGATCGAGCAACGACTCCATTGCCGCCGAGTCGATCGCGTTACCGAGCCGTGCCTTTCGAGTAGCGTGACTGGTCGCCTTGAACGTGAGCATCTTCATGATTGGGTCCTTGTCTGGTTCTGGGTGTGCAGTGCAGATGAGCGGAGGTCAGTCGCGCGTCGGGCGCGGGCATCAAGGCGAGCGAGTTCCTTGGCATGGACCCTGCGGAGCCTGATCGGCGCAGCGATTCGTTCGACGAAACCTGCAACGCCGGTCTCTCCGTCGAACCTGGATACGATGTTCACCCGCGCCTGGTCGCCATGGGGCGCGATGGTGAACGTGGTCACGAGACCGGAGCCATTGAGGTCGGTGTGCACCACGGTGCGCCCCGGCTCGGGCTCGGTGACGCGCATTCGAAGTTGCCGAACGCCGCCGGCGAACTTGATCTTGTAACTGGCGACGCTCCCCTCCCCGACATCGCCTTCTTCGAGGCGGAAATCGTAGAAGGGATGCGGCAACAACTCCGCATGGAGCGGCGTTGCCGAGACGTACCGGTACACAGCCTCCGCCGGAGCGGCGATCGTACGATCGACGGATGCGACTACTGTGTGAGCCAAAGTTGGCCTCCTTGTCTAGAACTCATGAACATGGATCCGTCCCGCTGCGGTGTCAGACCAGCGCAGGGGCGAGATTCAAACCGTCTTGATGGTTCCTCCGTCGATGACGTAATCGGCGCCCGTGACGTTCTCGGCACGTGCGGACAGCAGGAAGGCGATCAGAGCGGCAATCTCCTCGGGTTCGCTCATGCGCCCCGTCGTGATGCTCTGCGATCGCGCGATCTGAGTGACGAAGTCGGCGAGAGGCACGCCCGCCGCCGCGGCCATCTGTGCGACAGGGCCGTTGGGGTCTTCGTAGACGCTGGTGCGGACCAGTCCAGGAGACACCGTGTTCACCCGCACTCCGTGGAGGCCGAACTCTTCAGCCAGCGCCTTGCTCAGCGCACTGACAGCCGCCTTGACGGCGCTGTAGCTAGCGGGAACACCGAACGGCATCCGCGCCACGGTTGACGACACGTTGACGACCGCGCCGCGACGCTCGATAAGACTCGGAAGCGCCGCTCGAGTCGCCCGGACGGTAGACATCACGTTGATCTCAAACATCCGATGCCACTGCTTGTCGTCGGAGTCGAGGTAGCCCATCACGGCTTCGTCCCCACCGCCCACGTTGTTGACGAGGAGGTCGATGCCGCCCTGTTCGCTCAACGCGGTGGCAATCAGCGAGTCGACTCCCTCGGCTGTGCTCAGGTCAGCAGCCACGACGATGGCTCCCGTCTCTCGCAACTCAGGAGTGATGGAGCGAGAGGCGCCCACGACATTCGCTCCTTCCTCGATGAGGGTCCGCACGGTCGCCAGGCCGATGCCCCGGCTAGCGCCGGTCACGACAGCTGTCTTGCCAGTGAGGTTGAGGTCCATGTCCATCCTTTCGTATGACTTACATGTTTCAAGTCATATATATCATGCCTTTAAGTAATACGCTAGTGTGGGTTCATGAGGATGTCGGAGGAACACGCAGACGCACACTGGGAGCTAGGCAAGCTGGTGCACGACCTCGACATGCAGTGCGCCGCTCGGATGCGCGACAGGGTCGCACCACTCGGGCTGACCGTCGCTCAGGCATCAGCGCTTCGAGAGATGTCCGGCGCGATGACGATGAAGGAGCTCGCCCTCAAGATGAGCTGCGAGCCATCCAACGCGACCGTCATCATCGACAAGCTCGAAGCAATGGCCCTCATCGAGCGCCAACCCCACCCAACAGACCGGCGCGCCAAGCAGCTAACACTCACCGAAGCAGGCAGCGCACAGAGGAAGATGGTTCTTCGAGTGCTCGCCGAAGGGCCGATCGTCGCCGGTCTGAGTCAAGGCGAGATGGCGGCGCTCGAGGCACTTCTCAACAAGGCCCTGGCGCGACCCCGAGAGCACTAGGCAGGGGCGGCCTGCACCAATGGACGCAGTGGAGTCGCACCGTCAAGTCAGCCCCGTCGAAGGAGCTATCGAAGAGCGAACTCAGAGAAGTGATATGCGAGCGCACCCAGCGCCCGGTGTCCGACGCGGCAGCACTCCCCAACGCGCTTCAGCAAGGTCAGCAACGTGACGTCACTCACCGCTCCATGGCTCGCGTGCGACACATGAGAATCGCCCATGCGCGTCGCTTCAGCTCGATACCGCGATCGCGTACCCTTGCCTCCGGCTTGGGCCCAAGCTTTCACCGGCCTGCCGTCGCTGGCCGCTGGGCGCTGGGCGCTGGGCTCATTCTGCTCGCTCCATCGCCACAGCCAGCTATGCAAATCAGGTCGTTGGCGGCCCACTGCTCGCCAAGCCGTTCGCGAGAGCGCGATTCCCCTTGCGTCAGACGCGGCACCGCTGCCGATCTTCAGTACTGCTGCGGCGTCGACGCTCGGGTCCGAACAACGCACGTTCGTTGCCAAACAACACCCCAGCCAGTTCGGCGTTCTGCTTTGTTTCAGGTCGATCGTTGCCGGCGCCACCGGGCTCTCCCCCTTCGGGCCGCTCATTCCATGGACGCTCGGTGCAGTGATGCTAGTCGTCACTGCGGCGTCCGCCACGTCAGGACCTCGACAGAGCCCCGCTGCACCAGACCTGGGCACCATCACGCATCGCAAAGGCAACCGGAACGCGCATCGGAACCTCAGTTCAACCGATTGCCACCTCAATGGCCGAAATGGTTGCTTCAAGCGTCCCGTTTGCATTGATCCAAACAGCGTCAGGCCGAGCCGCTCGCAAGCCACCCAAGGACCGGATCAACTCTGCGGCATCCGCCGGCCCGACAAGTCGGTTGTTGATCTCGTGTTCCAGGCGTGACGGGTTTTCGACGCGGAACATCAGCCGCCGTTCCAGCTGTTCGACACCGACATCCAAGACAAACTCGTGGAACGACGCGGAACGGCGAACCGCTACGTTCTGAAGCTCTTCGATGAAGCCCGGGCGAGCGACGTACTGCCCAACAAACACATCGCTGCCAAACCGCAGTTGCTCATCGATCTGCGCCAATGCCAGACGGCGGGCGCGGGTGCCAGCTGCGACTGGGTCGTCTTCCCAGCACCCGAGAGAGTGCTTGATAAGGTCCAGGTCAAGCGCCAGCGCCATCCGCTGACGAGCACTCAGGATGCTAGCCACCGTCGACTTACCTGATCCGGGGGCACCATTAATTAGCACGAGTCGAGGCACGTCTCCACCCTACGTTCTCGACCGGACTCAGAATCGGTGGCTTGAGCGCGCCATCAGTCAGCGGCTATCGCGCCATTCGTCAATCGGTCGCCGCGCGCTCATGGATACCATGGTGTTCGTGCTGACAATAGACGGCCAAGCTTCCCGGGTACTCGAGGCCTACACCGATCTTCTGGTCGAGCGTGGCGTTAGGGGTGCAACGCTCGAGGAGGTGTCCCGTCGTTGCGGGCTCTCAAAGTCAGGCGTGCTCCACCATTTTCGCTCTATGGATAAACTTCGTGTTGCCCTGTTCGCTGAAGCGCGAGAGCAGGCTCGCGAGGACGTGCAGACGATGCGCACCGCCCCCGAGGGCGCGGTGCGCTACTATCTGCGCTCGTCGCTTGATCGAGAAAGCGAACTGGAGCGGCTCATCGAGGCCTGCACGCGGATTGCGCAGACCGGAGACGAAGAGGCGCTGACAGTTCTGCGAGACAGTCGCGCCGGATGGTTCGAGGGTCTGTCCGAGGCCACTGGCGACCCGGATGCTTCGGCGCTGATCCTGATGCTGGGTGATGGGGTCAACCACAATGCGCTGCTACGGGCTCCGGAGGGTGAGACCTTCCTAACCGACGCCAGTCTCGACCGCCTCGTGAACCTCGTGGATCCATCCCGCAACAGCCAATAGTCGACTGGGTCGCGTCACGCATCTCGCGTCACTCTGAGAACCGACCGACCAACCGGTCGGTTCTCAGATAGAGTGTAGTTCTCGATGATGAGATCCCCCTCGAGGATGAGAAGGCACCATGACACATTCGGATGCACCCGTTTCGTCTCCCCGCACGCCGTTCGTCGACGGAACTCCCACGAAGGGCCTGGCAGTCGGTCGACTCGGGTTGTGGGGGTCGACGGTGATCGGCGTAGCGTCGACCGCGCCACTGTTCTCGCTCGCTGCGACGCTCGGGTTTGTCGTGATCGCGGTGGGCGCACAGGCTCCCGTGGCCTTCCTGCTCGCGTTCGTGCCAATGCTGTTCACGGCCTTCGCCTACCGGGAACTCAACAACGACGTCCCGGATTGCGGCACCGTGTTCACGTGGGCTGCGAAGGCTTTCGGGCCGCGGACCGGCTGGATGGCCGGATGGAGCATCGCAGTCGCCGGAGTTCTGGTGATGGCGAACCTCGCCGAGATCGCCGCGGGCTATGTGCTGCGCCTGATCGGCGACGGCTCACTCGCAGACAACCGTTTCGTCGTCACGACGTTGGGGTGCATCCTGATCGCGATCATGACCTGGGTCTCCCTGCGCGGCATCCAGATCGGTGAGCGGATGCAGCAGGCGCTGCTCGCGATCCAGTACCTGGCGATCGCGGCCTTTGTCATCGGATGCCTGATCGGTTACTTCAGCGGCACCGCACCGCATCCGACCGCGCCCAGCCTTGATTGGTTCAATCCCCTACTCGCCGATGGGCACGGCATGGTCCAGGCTGTGCTGCTGGCGCTGTTCATCTACTGGGGGTGGGACACCTGTCTAGCGCTCACCGAGGAGACCCGGGACCCCCGGCGGACCCCGGGTCGTGCAGCGACGCTTTCCACGGTGATCTTGTTGGTCACGTATGTGGGTGTGACCGTCGTCGCGATGATGTACGCGGGCATCGGCGGCTCAGGAACGGGGCTGGCGAACCCGGATCACGCCGACGACGTCTTCTCGGCTCTCGCAGGGATGGCGCTCGGCCCGCTGGGGTGGTTCCTCGTCCTGGCCGTCGCGATCTCGGCACTCTCGTCATCTCAGACCACGATCCTCCCCACGGCCCGCGGCACGTTCGCGATGGGGATCTACAAGGCGCTCCCCGCGCGTTTCGCCGCACTGCACCCGGCGACACAGACGCCGACGTTCTCCACCATGCTCATCGGCGTCGTGGCAATCATCTACTACGCGGGCATGAACATCGTGTCCACCAGCGTTCTGGCAGACTCCGTGCTGTCGATCGGCCTCGCCATCGCCTTCTTCTATGGCATCGCGAGCTTCACTTGCATCTGGTACTTCCGCCGCAACCTCTTCGACAGCTGGCAGCACACGCTCTATCGCTTCGTCTTCCCGCTGATCGGTGGAGGCTTCATGGCCTGGGCGTTCGTGCGATCGGCGATCGACATGGCCTCCCCCTCCTACGGCAGTTCTCAGCTCGCGGGCATCGGAAGCGCCTTCCTGATCGGAGTCGGCTCGCTCGTCCTGGGCGCGGTGCTGATGTTCCTCTGGGCCTTGTTTCCCGGCGCCCGCGACTACTTCGAGAAGCGTTCCTTGAACCGGGACACGGAGGTCCTGGCCCCTGAATAGGCCGGCTCTCGTCCCATCCATCATTTCGACATGAACGGAGCAACAATGATCGACACCCTCGTGGTGGGCGCAGGCATCTCGGGCATCACCGCGGCACGCCTGTTGCACGATGCCGGCCAGCGTGTGGTCGTCTTGGAAGCACGCAACCGCATCGGCGGAAGGATGTGGACCGACCGAGAAGCCGGCTTCCCCGTGGATCGCGGTGCGTCCTGGATCCATGGCCTCACCGGGAACCCGCTGACCGCGCTGGTCGAGTCGCTCGGCATCCGCACGCTGGAGTTCACCGTCGGCGCCTATCAGGCCGGAGGACGCCCGATCGCCAACTTCGACGCGAACCACGAGGCTCTTGACGAGCAGCGCACGCAGGCCTGGCTTGCCGATGCGGATGCCGCCGACCGTCTTCTCGGTGAGAAGATCGCGTCCTCGCTGCCCGGCACCACCTACGCTCAGGCGATCGAGAACACGGTCGCCGCCTTCGACGCGGAAGCGGACCGGAAGACGCAGGTGCGAGAGTTCCTCCACCATCGCACGGAAGAGCAGTGCGGCGCGGAGAGCTCGAACGTCGATGCGCACGGCCTGGACGAGGACATCGTCGAAGGCGATGAGGTGGTCTTCCCCGATGGCTACGACACCCTGCCGCGCCTACTTGCCGAAGGCCTCGACATCCGGCTCAGCCAGGTCGTCACGGCTGTCGAGAGGACCGCCACAGGCGCGCGGGTCACCACGGAGTCCGGGGTGTTCGAGGCCGCGCACGTCGTCGTGACCGTGCCCCTCGGCGTCCTGCACGCTGGCGATATCGTCTTCGATCCGCCGCTGCCCGCTGAGGTCGCGGACGCCATCGGACGCATCGGCATGGGCGTCTTCAACAAGATCTTCCTCCGCTTCCCCAAGAAGTTCTGGGGCGAGGGCTTCTACGCCATCCGACAGCTCGGGGCGGCCAGCACGCCGTGGCATTCCTGGTACGACGTGTCCGCGATCAGCGGAGAGCCCATGCTCCTCACCTTCGCCGGCGGGGCCTGGGGGCGACAGATCGAGGGCATGGAGGACGAAGCGATCGTCGACTCGGTGCTCACGTCGCTGCGGCGCGCGTATGGGGAAGCGGTACCGACGCCCGTGGATCGGTGGATCACCCGGTGGGGTGCCGAGGAGTTCAGCCGCGGCTCGTACTCCTACATCGCGACCGGTGCATCGCACGACGATCACGACACGATCGCCACACCGATCGGCGACGTCCTCCAGCTCGCCGGCGAAGCCACCTGGAGCCATGATCCCGCTACGGTGCACGGTGCCCTTCTCTCCGGCCATCGTGCCGCCGAACGGATCCTGCGCACGCAACTTCCACTGTCTTCGCTCGCCACGTCCCTCGCGGTCTCCACTGCCGAGGCCTGACCGTTCGCGGGTGCAGGGAATCTCTCCCTGCACCCGCGATTCTCAGTCGAGCGAGATGCGGCCGAGCTCCCGCAGCGCCTGGTCAAGGGCCTGAACGAAACCTTCCGCTTCCTCGATCGTCAGCACCAGCGGAGGCTTCACCTTGAGCACGTTCTGACGCTCGGATGTCGCTTGCATGACAACGCCCAACGCGAGCAGACGCTCGCAGAGCCACGCGGTCTCCGCCGCAGCCGGCTCTTGCGTCATCCGATCGCGCACCAGCTCGACACCGAGGTAGAGGCCGGCGCCATGCACGGCGCCGATCAAAGCATGCCGCTCCCCCAGCTCCTCCAGCCGGCGCTGCAGATGCTCTCCGACATACGCTGCATTGGCGATGAGTCCTTCGTCGCGGATGACGTCCAGGACTGCGGAGCCGGCGACTGCGCTGGCCGGCGCACCACCCGCGGACGAGAAGAACATGCCTTCCTCGCGAAGGGCATCGACGATCTCCCTGCGGGTGAGGACGGCGCCGACGGGGTAGGCGTTACCCGCCGCTTTCGCCACGGCGATGATGTCCGGCACCACGCCGAGCATCTGCGATCCCCAGAACGCAGCCCCCAGCCGCCCATAACCGACCTGCACCTCGTCGGCGATCGCAAGGCCACCCTGGCTGCGCACCGCCTCGTAGGCCTCGGCGAGGTATCCCGGAGCAGGAATGACACCACCGGCGTTGCCGAGAACCGGTTCGCAGAGGAACGCCGCGGGCCCGCTCCCTTCCGAGGCCAGACGTGCCGCCAGATCCCGGACCTGCCCGGCGTACCGTGCGCCGGCATCTGCGCCGCGGAACGGTCCCCGGTAGGCGTTGGGCGCGTCGACGAGATGCACCCACTCCGGGCGAGACGCGAGCGCACTCGGGTTGTCGTATGCCGACGTGCTCACCGAGTCCGCCCCCAGCGTCCACCCGTGGTATCCCTCGCGCACGGCGATCACGTCCTGCTTCCCGGTCGCCGCTCGTGCGAGCCGGAGAGCGAGATCGATGGCCTCGGATCCGCTGTTCACGGGGATCACCGCATCCAGCGAAGGATCCGGAGAGTATGCGAGGAGTTTCTCGCAGAAGTCCGCGTAAGCCTCGTACAGGAACCGGGAGTTCGTGTTCAGCAGGTTGAGCTGTCGCCCCACCCGCGCCGCCAGCCGCGGGTGGGAGTGCCCGATGGCGGTGACGTTGTTGACCATGTCGAGGTAGGCGCGACCCTGGGTGTCGATGAGACGTGTGCCCCAGCCACGCTCGATCTGGGGCGGTCGCTCGTAGTACCGCTCGGAGGCGCTGCCCATCGCCTTGTCTCGCCGTGCGCGCTCTCTGTGCACCCGAAGCTCGGGGTCGGGCAGGACCGTCAGCCCGAGGATCCTGGAGGGATCGGCAGCCCCGTCGCTCTCGTACTCGCCGTCGGCGTCCACGAACAGCGGCTCCGGCGCGGCACCGGGCAGGTATCGCGTCACGACGAGGTGTCCGAGTCCCTCGGCGTCGGCGGAGATCTGTCCGATCCGCTCCCCCGCCGCGACCCCACCGAGAACGGGAAGAACGATCCCTTCCCAGCGCAGGGCGATGCCGTCGGCCGTCAGCTCGAGCCCGCCTCGGCGCTCGACGAGTTCGCCGGCGAACGGAGCGCGCACCTCCGTTCCCGGGCGCGCCCAGAGCTCGACGCAGCGTGCGCGCGTGGGGGCTGCGCGACCGACCTCGGGCGCGACACGGGTGAGCCGCGCCTCGCCGAATCGCATCACGGCCACGGATCCTCGTCCCAGCGCCTCGCGGACCAGATCCCGCTCGGCGGAGGGGGCCAGCCAGCGCCCGCCGTCGAGCGCTTCGCTGCGGATGCCCAGGTCGACGATCTCGGCGGATCCGACGCCGGACAGCACCGCGGCGTACTCGAGCCCTGGCGCATGCGCGCGCCCCGCCGCAAGACGCAGATTCGCGGTCGCCTGAGCGACACCGTGGCCCAGCGCCGCTTCGAACACCGCCCATTCGTGCTCGACGCGCTCTCTGGCGTACTCGTTGCCGGGATCGATGCGCAGTTGGCTCCAGCCGCTCGCCGCCAGGACGGCACCGCGCAGAATCATCATCGGCCACAGGGCGGCCAGCTCTTCATCGGACACGTCGACCTCCGACGCGAAGCCCCGCACGACCCGCCCGACCATGGCGACGCTGCCAGTCCGCGCCAGCACGTCCGCTGCCAGGATCGCGAGCTCCGCGATCCGCCACGACTCTCCGGCGTCTCCCAGATCCACGATCCACATCGCCCCGCGGTCGTCGCGAAGGATGTTGTCGGAGGTGAGATCGCCGTGGATGATCTGCCGCGGCAGTTCCGGCGCCAGCGCGCTCAGCGCTGCCGCCGCCTGCCGCGCGCCGCTGAGGCAGGCCTCCCGACGCTCGGCGGGCAGGTCGCCCTGGAGTTCTTCCACGACCTCGAGGCCGCGCCCGAGCTCCCATTGGATATCGCGTCGCTGCGCCGGGTGTTGCAGATCACGCAGGGCGGCGACGGCACGCCCGGCGAGCAGTCCCAGTTCTTCCGCCTGCGTCCCGGAAAGAGCGGACAGCTCGGCGAGGGAAGCGCCGGACAGGAGCTCGAACGCGCACACCCGCGCGGTGACGCCCTGGCCGATCGTCACGGGGAACGACCGCGCCCCCGCCACGGTGCGAAGCACAGCCGGGGTCGCGACCCCCGCCTCACGGAGCCGATCAGATATGCGCACCTGCAGATCCAGGACGTCGGCAGGCACCGAGGGATGATTGACCTTCAGGAGCAGCCCGTCGCCCGTCTCGGGATCCACACGGAAGTTCCGGTCCTGCTGGCTTCCCAGTTCGGTCACGCGACCGTTCACCCCGAAATGCTCGACGGCGATCCGTGACACCTGATCCCCCTCGATATCGGGACGGACAAGCAACCAGCGCTCTCCCCTGCGGTCCTCTGTCACCATCGGCTTCGCTCCTCTCGCGTTCCGCAAGTCATCATGCGGTAATGTTCGTTACCAACGATATCAATCATGGACAGAATGAAAACCAGAAATGCAGTTCAAGACTGCATTCGCAACTAGATGACCAGGTGAGCGTCACTACTCCGCGGCGGCCACCACAAAGGCAGGCCGAGCGATCTGGCGCCGCGTCCGCGGAGGCGACGCTCTCAATCCCGTCCCGCACCGATGCGGCCATCGGTGATGGTGACCGGTTCGGGGTGCACACTGATCCGCACTCGATCCCCCGGCGCGAACTCGATCACATTGCTGTGCTGGGACACGATGTTGATGTCGCCAACGGCCACGATCGTGCGGCGCACGGCCCCAAGGAACCCGGACGAGACGATCGTTGCTTCGACCGCAGGGCGGGTAGTCGGATCCGCATCCGCCCACCGTTCGAGCAGGACATGCTCGGGACGGACGTACGCGGTGACGCGATGGCCATCCGTCACGCTGGGAGGCGTCGCCGTCACCGGGAGCGTCGCTCCCAGGAGCCGAACCGTGCCGGTGCGGTATTCGGCTTCGACCCGGTTCGACTGTCCGACGAAGTCCGCGACGAATGCCGTCGCGGGACGGCGGTACAGCTCCTCCGGCCGCCCGAGTTGAGCGATCTCGCCTGACTCCATCACCGCTACCCGATCGGAGATGGCCAGCGCCTCCTCCTGATCGTGTGTGACGAGGATCGTCGTGATCCCCAGCTCGGTCTGGATCGCCCGGATCTGCTCGCGGAGCCGTACCCTCACTTTGGCGTCCAGCGCGGAGAGCGGCTCATCTAGGAGGAGGGCGCGCGGCCGAGTGACGAGAGCGCGAGCGAGCGCAACCCGCTGCTGCTGACCGCCAGAGAGCTCATGCGGGAAACGCCCAGCCAAATGGCCGAGTCCGACGATCTCGAGCATTTCGGCGATCCGTGTCCGGCGTTCTTCTCCCGGGATCCGGCGCATGCGCAGACCGAACTCCACATTTCCGGCGGCGGTGAGATGGGGAAACAGCGAGTACTGCTGGAACACCATGCCGATGTCTCGGCGGTTGACGGGAACATTCGTGACGTCGTCGCCGGCGATGAGGACACGCCCTCCGCTGACGTTCTCCAACCCTGCGATGCAACGCAACGCGGTCGTCTTCCCGCAGCCGGATGGCCCCAGCAGGGTGATGAGCTCGCCCGGCTGGAGCGCGAGATCAATTCCGCGCAACACGGAGCTTCCTCCGTAGGACTTAGTTACGGACTCGAGTGCCACGGACACCGCGGGCTCGGATGAGGGGTTGGCGGGCATGCCGCCCTCCGTTTCAGGATCGGTTTCGGGATCCGCCGCCCGCAAAGACGAGCACGACGAACACCATGATGAGAGAGAGCAGCGACACGGCGGTCGCCACGTAGGCATCGGATTGGGAGAGCTGGAACAGGGCGGTCTGCAGGTTCACGCGGTTGAGCAGCGACGCGATGGTGAACTCGCCGAAAACGATCGCGAGCGTGAGGAGCGAGGCCGCCACCAGCCCCCTGCGCAGACCCGGCATGATCACTCGCAGCAGCACCGTGATCCACGGCGCTCCGAGTGATCGGGCGGCCTCCGCCCGCACGCGCGCGTCCATGTGCTGGAGCTCGGAGACGATCGCGCGGTATGCGAAGGGCAGCACCTGCACGCCGTACGCGAACACCAGCGTCCACACGCCCGACCCGAACCCGACCCCGAGAACTCGGTAGATCGGCGCCAACCCGACGACCATCGCGATCAGCGGAATCGCGACAGACAGAAGCGTCAGCGTGTCGAGCACCCGCTCCAGCGAGGGAAACCGCAGATGGACCAGAACGATCGTCGGCACGAACAGCACGAAGAGGAGAAGGAGCGTCAGAGCGGCGAGCAGAAGAGAGTTCAACACCCCCACGCCCAGGGTGCGATACGCCCTGCTGTTCGCCGGATCGAAGATCCCCGCCCAGTGCTCCAGGGTGTAGCCGCTGCCCCCTTGCTGACGGAGACTGAACTCGAGCATGGCGAGGAGAGGGATGAGGAACAGTGCCCCGATCACCGCGATGACGATTCGGGAGGTGGTGACGCCCGGCTTCCCCGCGACCCGCGCGCTCATGATCGCCACCTCGCGGCACGTTTCATCAATCGCGTGTAAGCAAGGACTGCCACGGTCATCGAGAGGATCATCACCAGCGCGAGGACTCCGGCGGTTGCGGGCTGGCTCGCCCCCGTCTCACCTTTCAACGCAGCGCCGATCTGCAGGGGAACGATACCGCTCCCCTGCGAGATCAGCCCGGCCGCGGTCGAATATGACGAGAAAGCGTTCGCGAAGAGGAGAACGAACGCGCCGAGGAAGGTGGGGGCGAGCACGGGGATCGCCACTCGCGTCCAGTAGTGCCATCGCGATCCACCCAGAGTGGAGACCGCTTCCGCCCATCCCGGCCGCAACGAGTCCACCGCGGGAAGGAAGATGATCGCCATCAGCGGGACCTGGAAGTACAGATACGGCAGGATCAGCCCGACCGGCTGGTAGAGCCACACTCCGTGGGCGTACAGGTCCAATCCGATGGAGTCTCGCAGGAGGACTGTGAGCATGCCCTGCATCCCGATGGTGGCGATGAACGCGAAAGCGAGCATGACGCCGCCGAACTGCGACAGGGCTGAACTCGCGGCGTTCACGACACGCCTGAGGGCGCTGTTGTTCGGGAGCCCCGACAGCGCCCACGCGACGATCGCGCCGATCACCGCTCCGAGGATCCCGCTGACGAGGCTCACCCAGACGCTCGCGGCGAACGAGCCGATGATCGCCGGGTTCTTCAGTACGGCGAGGTTCTCCCCCGTGAAGCCGCCCCGGTCTGCGACGAAGCCGCTGGCGACGGCGAGGACCGTGGGAAGCACGAAGAACACGAGGACATAGACGGTGAAGGGCGCTAGGCCCAGGACAGCCAGAGCACGTTTCACAAGAACCGGTCGCTTTCCGTCAGATGGAGTACCGACATCATCCGACCGCCGCCGCCCAGCGCTGGGTGAGCAGCTTGTTGGCTGCGTCGATCTGCGCGATGCTCGGCGTCGACCAGGTGGCGGGATCGGTTCCGAGAGTGGCTTTCTTCACGTCGGCGGGATCGACGACGCCTTCCTTCTCCAGCGCGGCGAGACGCACGGGGACACCGTTTCCTCGGAGATAGACGTCCTGGCCTTCGTTCGAGAACACCCATTCCTCCCACAGGCGCGCAGCGGCGGGGTGAGGGGCGTCCTTGTTGATCGACTGGCTGTAGAAGGAGACGTACGTCGGGCCGTCGAAGACGACCGTCTTCCAAGACGGCACCTTGTTCTCAACCTCGAGCTGAGCGAACGACCAGTCGATGACCATGGGAACCTCTCCGGTCGCGATCGTCGTCGGCGTGGGATCCAGCTGCAGGAAGTTGCCGGCGTCCTTGAGCTTGCCGATGAAGTCCACTCCCGGACCGTAGTCGTCCAGGCTGCCGCCGTTCAGAAGTGAGAGCCATCCGACTGCCGCGAAACCGCCACCCGTCTGCGTGGGGTCCCCTCCCATCGACACCGCGCTCTTGTACGACGCGCCGAGCAGGTCATCGAGGTTCTTCGGGGCGCTCAGGCGCTTCGAGTCGTATCCGACCGACATGACGCCCGAGAATGCGTTGACCCAGCGCCCGGATTCCTCCTTGTAGCCGTCCGGGATGCTGTCCCAGGTGGACACGCGATAGGGAGCGAACATGTCCGTGTTCTCGTGCGCGACGGCGACGCCCGTGTCGAACACGTCGGGGGCGGTGTCCTGGCCCTTGAGGTTCTTCGCCGCTTGGATGCCTTCAGCGCTGCTCGCGTCGGGATTCGCCGAGTTCACGGTGATGCCATAGCGCTTCTCGAACGTCGAGATCATCTCTCCGTAATTGACCCAGTCATCGGCGAGCCCGATGACGTTCAGCTGCCCCTCCGCCTTGGCCGCAGCGATGAGCTCGTCCATTCCACCGAAGTCACTGGCACTTTTCGCGGTCGCCGACTTCGCATGATCGCTGTCCTGCGATGTGTTTCCCGAAGAACACGCTGCCAGCGAGCTCGCCGCAGCGATCAGCGCCAGGACGGCAAGCGAGCGAGGCGCACGGGTCGAAATACTCACGAAGACTTCCAATCAGGTCTGGTTTCGATCTGTAACTAGAAACGGCTCTTCTGTACACGTTTAGATACCGGACGATATCGTATGGTGATGATAGTAAACTCAAGTTGGCCGCAAGGTGAACTCTTGCCTCAACGGCACTCGGGCGTCCAAGTTGCCTGGTTGGCTGAATTGTGTTTGTTCGAGGCGCCCGCCCGCGCCGAGCGGTCCCCCTTCTCCACAGCGAAAGGCCAGCAACGATGTCCACACCACCCCCCGCGATCTCAGGCGACCTTGCGTTCGCACTCACGCTGGCCGAGATCGCCGATGGCATCTCACTCCCGCGGTTCCGCGCAGCCGACCTGCGCGTCGAGGCGAAGCCGGACCGCAGCTTCGTCACCGACGCGGATCACGCTGTCGAGCAAGCGCTGCGCCGACACATCGAAAGCCATCGTCCCGACGATGGCTTTCTCGGCGAAGAGACCGGCCGCCACGACAAAGGACGCCGACGGTGGATCATTGACCCCATCGACGGCACTTCCAACTTCTTGCGCGGCGTCTCGAACTGGGCGACGCTGATCGCCTTGGAAGTCGACGACGTCCCCGTACTCGGCGTCATCTCGGCGCCGGCCGTCGAGGGCCGGTGGTGGGCAGAGAACGGGGCCGGCGCCTGGGGACGGACCGGCGGCGAGGAACCTCACCCGCTCCGCGTGTCCGGGGTGAGCCGGCTCGAGCACGCATCCTTGAGCTTTCAGAGCATCGAGCAGTGGGAGCAATCAGGGCACCTTCGCTCGCTCCTCACACTGTCTCGCAGCGTCTGGCAGGATCGCGCCTATGGCGACATGTGGTCCTACGTCCTGCTCGTCGAAGGACAGCTGGACATCGTCGCCGAGTTCGGCCTGGAATCGTACGACCTGGCCGCACTGGCGCCGATCGTCCGAGAGGCTGGCGGGCGCTTCACCGATGTAGCTGACTCCCCGACGACAGAGGACGGGAGCGTGGTCGCTACGAACGGCTTGCTTCACAGTGCGGTGATCTCGACGATTCGGGATGCCCGATAGGTGCATTGCGCGTCCGTAGACTGAGCACGACGGTGCCCCAGACATTCGGGAGACGCATGCAGAAGCCACCCATCGAGAACTTCGACGATCTCGATCAGATTGATCGCGCAATACTGGTGTCTTTGCAGGACAACGGCCGCCGTGGCTACGCCGAGCTCGGCACATTGGTCGGGCTCACTGCGGCGGGAGCGCGAAAGCGGGTCATGCGCCTCGAAGACCGTGGAATTTTGCAGATCGTCGGGGTCACTGATCCCCTACGTCTTGGCTACAGCAGCATGGCGATGGTGGGGATTGTCGCAGACGGAGACATCGAGGCCGTTGCCGCAGCTCTCGATGAGATTGAGAGCGTGGTCTACGTTGTGCTCACGGCGGGTCGCTACGACCTCTTGGCGGAAGTGATCGCGCCAAGCAACGAAGGGCTCTTCGTCCAGATCAATGAGCGACTGCGGACAGTCCCCGGGGTCGCACGCGCCGAAACGTTCACCTACTACGGAATCCGAACCCATCGATTCGGCTGGGGTACGCCAACCTGATTCCGCAGGTGACACCGGTGCCGACGAGCTTTGGTTTGGAGTGATGCCGCCCAGCGCGAAGGATGCAATCGGTTCGCGCCCGACGGTTTGGGGCGACATCCAGCTTGGAAGAGCATGCCGTGGCGGTTCACGCGATGCTGAATGCGACAACAACGGCCGTTGCCGCAGCCAGGAGCAGGCCGACAAGCGTGACACGCTCGTAGCGGGCGAGGTCCATTCGCCCGAAGAATCGGCTACCTAAGGCATAGCCGGCAAGAACGGCGACAACGAGCCAGGCGAGACCGGGAAGTGTCGTGAACGCTCCGGCGGCGAGGAGGGCAGCAATGCTGAGCGGGAGACGAACGAGGTTCAGCATGACAAGGGTGTCGCGGGTCGTCGATGGTGCATGGCCGCGGTGGGCGAGGTAAAACACCGTGGGCGGACCAGCCAACGTTGTCGCGGCACTAGATGTTCCCGACAGCAACCCCGCAAGAACACCCCAACGGCGGCCGACCGCCTGCGGGTGGTTTCGTCGCCGCGCCATTCGTAGTCGCAGACCGACCGCAACGATGACGGCGCCAGCGATGATGAACATCAGTACCGACTTCGGCACGATCAAAAGCAATAGCGTACCTATCACGATGCCGGGAACCGAGCTCACCCCGACGACGCCGACGTCACCCCAGCTCGGCGCTGGTCGGGCACTGCGGACTGACAGAATCAGCAGATCCGCCACGGTGCCGGTGACCAGAATGGTCGAGACCGCGGTAGGTCCATTCGTCAAAGCGGTCAGAATTGGCGCGCTCAGTACCGCGAACCCGAATCCGGTCATTGCCTGGAGGACCGCGCTCAGGAGCAGCACAGCGGCCAACAAGGTGATAAGCCCGCCGTCCTCGGGCACGAGGAGCGAAACCACTATGCGCCCGTGCTCGGCCGAGAGGTTGACCCGCGGACGACGAGCCCCGTGGCAAGAAGCACATCAGCAACGGGGCGGTCGCTCCCGAGGAGTGAAAGCAGCATTCGAGCAGCCGTCGCTCCTTTGGCTGCCACGTCCTGATGAACCGTGGTGAGCGGAGGCGTCACGAGAGAGGCAACAGGGCTGTCATCGAACCCCACCACGGAAAGGTCTTCGGGCACTCTCAGACCCCGGCCTGCAGCTTGCGCGATGACGTCGAGCGCCGCGAGATCAGAGAACGCAAGGATCGCCGTGGGGGGCTCGCTGAGCAGCTGTCCGACACGGGACCGGAGAAGTTCATCCACAACGATGCCGGGCGTGCCAACCAGACGCACCCGTGCGCCCGTGCCGGCGAGCGCTCTCATCCACCCGCGCAGGCGGGCGCGTGTCGTCGCCGTCCCGCCTTCGGAGAGGTGCGGACTATCCGGGTCCAGTCCCGCCGCGTCCAACCCGCTGGTGACCACAGCGATATCTCGATGCCCGAGCTCCACCAGATGTCGGGCCGCTGCCTCGGCTCCTCCTGCATCATCGACCGCGACCCGAGGAATCCCCTCGACCTCCGCGCCTTCAACGGTGACGATGGCGAGGCCCCGCTCCCTCAGAACGGTGACCTCGTGCGCCTGCGGATCGACGGAGTAGATGATCGCGCCATCCATCGCCACATTGCGTGCAGGCTCCGTCCCGGCCCGTGGAGCTGAGTGCAACAGCACGAGCGAATAGCCGGCATCTGCCAGCTCTGCGGCGACAGCCCTCACAAACCCCACGGCGACATCGTCGACGAACGCTTCCCGAGGGGAGCCGCCCAGCACGAGACCGACAACCCCCGTACGCCCGCGGGCAAGCGCGCGCGCCGCCGGGTCTGGCCCCGTATATCCCAGACGATTGGCGACTTCGAAGATCTGGTCACGCAGCGCTCCCGAAAGCTGATCTGGACGGGAGAACGCGTTCGACACCGTCATGCGGCTCACACCGACTTCATCAGCGATGGTCTGCAAAGTCACGCGTGTCATCGCACCTCCCGCTGCCGCCCGACGCCGTAATGCTCACTCCGAGCTTAGGGTCGAGATGCGGGCAATCCCTGGGCGCTCAGTGACGCCTGCACTTCCCGAGGCTCGACCCACGCGGCGACCCGGTGCAGCCAAGCAGCCGCCGCACCCCGCATCCGGCCCCGACGAGCACGCCGCGCAATCGCAGCGAAGTGACGCTCCCGCGCCAGAATCGACCGCCGCCGGGCGTCCGCGTGGACATCGACCGTTCGGGCTTCTCGATCAGCCCTCAGCATCGCCACAATCTGACCCTGATCCATGACACTCCTTCTTCTCGATCACTGTACCGGTACAGTAGTCGAGGGTCAACCTCCTTTGGAGCAGCTGCTGATCCGGCACGCCGAGATGAGATGCCCTCTCGGAAGCGATCTCACGCTGAGTGCGCCCGCCGCCCGAAACGGCGGCAGGCTCACTCACTCCTCAGCGCGTTCCGTTAGAGCTGGGCACGAGAGCCCAACTGGTGCTGCTCTGCATACGGAGGCTGATGACGGTGTCCCCTTGGCCGAGGTAGTTCACTGTCCCGAGGGCGTAGTGGGGTTGTAGGGATTCACTCCGTAGCTCGTCGCGCGTCCTGCGGCCTTGTGTACCGCGTTCGATGCGGTCACGCAGGTGAGGTCCGCGGTGGGTGTCGGTGTTGGAGTGGGGGTCGAAGTCGGTATCGGAGTGGGTGTGGGGGGTGGGGGTGCCAGAGCGGTCGACGCGCCGGTTGTTGTCGAAGAAAAGCTTCGTCACGTAGGCCGGGTAGTCGATGCTTCTCGCGGAGATGTAGGTTCCTCCGCTCCCTGCGCCCGCGAACCAGTCGTGTCCGAGTAGGACCGGCTGCCCGTGGCTCCGAACCAGAATCAGACCTCCGTCTCGTGAGCCAGAGCGACACTCCGATAGACGGCACCGGACTGCTTCACGGTGCGACGCTGGGTGGGGTAGTCAACGTGGACGATCCCGAAACGCTTTCGGTAGCCTTCGGCCCATTCGAAGTTGTCCAGCAGAGACCAGGCGAAGTATCCGCGCAAGGGGATGCCGCCCTCGAGGCAGGTCGCAGCAGCCGTGAGATGCGCCGTCAGGTAGTCGACGCGCCCGGTATCGAAAACCGCGCCCTCGTCCGTGACCTCGTCATCCCACGCTGACCCGTTCTCGGTCACGTAGATTGCGGCGGGCGCATACCGCTCATGCGTCTGGGCGATGATGTCGGCGATGCCTTGCGGGTGCACCTCCCAACCCATGGCCGTAACGACGCCCGGCGGAGGTGTCTCGCGCGCCCGCATCACCGGGATGCTGTCGTCGGCGCGCACCACGCCTCGCGAGTAGTAGTTGATTCCGACGAAGTCAATCGGATGTGAGATGACGTCGAGGTCGCCGTCCTCGATCGGGATCTCAGCGCGGAAGAGTTCGGACGTGCCGGGGTGATATTCGCCGCGCATGATTGGGTGCAGGAAGAGCCAGTTGCGGTATAGGTCGAACCGATCCGCTGCGGCCCCGTCGTGCGGGGTCGGGGTCGCGGGCTCGGCAGGCGACATGCTCAGCGCGATACCGATCCTCCCGTCTGACGGCAGCACGGCGCGGAGCGCCTGGGTACCGAGACCGTGGGCGAGCAGGGAATGGTGCATTGCGCGCACGGCGTGCTCTTCGGACCGGATCCCTGGTGCGTGGACGCCGTCGAGGTGTCCGAGGAACACGTACACCCACGGTTCGTTGAGCGTCATCCATTTGTGGACGCGGTCTCCGAGACGCTCGGCGACCCGTGTGGCGTACTCCGCGAATCGATGGGCTACGGACCGATCTGCCCATCCACCTCTGTCCTGCTGCCATTGCGGGAGATCCCAGTGGTAGAGCGTGGCGAACGGCTCGATGCCCCGGCTCAGCAGTTCGTCGACGAGCCGGTCGTAGAAGTCGAGACCACTCCGGTTCGCCGGGGAATCTACGGTCGGAACGATACGGGGCCAGGCGATCGAGAACCGGTAGGCGTCCAGACCGAGCTCACTCATGAGGGCGATGTCGTCGCGCCAACGGAAGTAGTGCTCGTCGGCGTGGTCGAGGGTGTCTCCGTCGGCGACAGCTCCGGGAACGCGGGCGAAGGTGTCCCAGATGCTCGGCGTGCGACCGTCCGCATCGGTCGATCCTTCGATCTGGGGCGCCGCGGTCGCGGCTCCCCAGACGAAATCACGGGGGTATCGGCGGCCGATCTCGTGCGCGCGAGTCTGGAGCGCCGTGGGAAGCGGCGGGATCGTGGTCACAAGGATGTCCTTCTCGTGTGTGAGGGTCAGCCGGCGTGGCCCTGGACGAACCGGGATACGGCGATGTCGAGGAGGTCCGAATCTGGGATCAGAGGCGGGATCGTCGGATCGTCAGGAAGCACGAGGGATGAGCTCAGACGGATGTCCCTCGAGGACGCGCCGATGTCGATCCGGAACTCGCCGCCTTCACGACGCCAGAGCCCGGTCTTGCCGTCGAGTCGCTCTGCGGCGGAGTCCCAGTAGGCGAAGTCCCTGTTCTCCAGCTCGAAGCCGACGCGAGCGGACTCCCCCGGCTCGATCCGGAGCTTCTCGAATCCGCGGAGTTCCCGCAGCGGCCGCTGCACCTCCGCATCGGGGTCGCCGACGTAGAGCTGCACGATCTCTTCACCGGTCCTGCTGCCCACGTTGGTGATCGTGCACCGGATCCGGACGCGTCCGGCGTCCGCATCGACGACGTCGACGCGGAGGTCCGAGTACTCGAAGTTCGTGTACGACAGGCCGTGACCGAAGGGGTAGCGGACGTGGCGATGCAGGGCGTCGTACCAGCGGTACCCGATGAAGACCCCCTCGCCGTAGAGGACGGTTCCCCGCTCGCCGAGCCAGTTCGGATACCCGGGGGTGTCCTCCACCGCCAGCGGGAAGGTCTCCGCGGTCTTCCCGGACGGGCTGTGGCGCCCGAAGAGTGCTTCTGCGACGGCGAAGCCGACCCCCTGGCCTCCGAGCCAGGCTTCGAGGATCGCATCGACGCGGTCGTGCCAGGGCTCCATCGAGACGGGTGACCCGTTCGACAGCACGACGATGAGCGTCGCTCCCGTGCGGTCTCGGACGTCCGCCATGCGGCTGATCAAGGCGATCTGATCCGCGGGAAGCGCGAGGGTGTCGCGATCGTTCGCCTCCTGCTCGTAGGAAAGCGGGAGGCCGGCGAAGACGACGATCGTCGTCGCCTCTGCCGCAGCCTCAGCAGCCTCCTCGATGTGTCGCTGAGCCACAGCCGACAACGGACGCTTTCCCAGGTGCTGCACCGTCTCCGCGAGCTGGAGCTCTTTCGCGAGAGTCGCGGAGCGCCGGGCGACGCGCGGGTTGTCGTCCTCGGTCTCGGCACCGTGTGCAGCGAGGATCGCGAGGTTGTCGTCCTGGTAGGCGTTCTTGACCTCGTACACGTATCCGGGCGCGTACCGGACACGGTCGCCCACGATCGAACGCAGTGCGTCCAAGGGGGTGTCGATCCGGGTCGGATCCACACCGGAGGATCCACCGCCCTGGATGCGCGCGTGCTCGGCGAACGCGCCGACGACTGCGATGGTCCTGCTGTCGCCCTCGTCCAGAGGCAGGGCAGGGCCTCGTCCATCGGGGGCGTCCTCATTGCGCAGCAGCGTCAGGCAACTGAGGGCCGCCTCGCGCGCGAGCTGGTGATGCTCGTCCGCACGGAGCAGGGCGAGCTGGGCTTCGGTGAGACGGTCACCAGCGACATGCCCCAGATCCATCACCGGACCGTCGACATGGTCGGCACCGGGATATGCGCGGGCCACGAGCTGCAGTACTCGGCGCGCGGCGGTGTCGACGACGGCCTCGTCGAGACCGCCGTTCCGCACCGCGGCGACGATCTCGGCGTCGGTCTCGCCCTGAGTGCCGGGCATCTCCAGATCCAGTCCGGCGATGAGTGCAGCGACCCGGTCGTGCACGGCGTTCCAGTCGGAGACGACCGCTCCTCGGTATCCCCATTCCTCGCGGAGCACCTCGGTGAGCAGCCAGTGGTTCTGCGAGGCGTGCACGCCGAGGAGCCTGTTATACGAGCACATGACCGTCCAAGGGTCGGCCTTCGTCACGACCCGTTCGAACGCGGCCAGGTAGGTCTCGCGAAGCGTGCGCTCATCGGCGACGACAGAGATCCTGGTCCTTTCGATCTCCTGGTTGTTGGCAGCGAAGTGCTTCAGGGATGTTCCGACGCCGACCGCCTGCACACCGTCGACGTAGGCGGCGCCGAGCTCTCCGGAGTGCATCGGGTCTTCGGAGAAGTACTCGAAATTGCGCCCGCACAGCGGCGAACGCTTCATGTTCACGCCGGGGCCGAGCACGACCTGCACGCCTTCGGCGCGTGCTTCCTCCCCGATGGCGGCGCCGACACGGCGCATGAGCCGCCGGTCCCAGGACGCGCCCATCGCGGACGCCGTCGGGAATCCGGTTGCCGGGACCCACACCATGTCGACGCCGGTCTCCTTGCGCAGGCCGTGCGGGCCGTCTCCGACTTCGATGGACGGCACGGGGTCCGGCAGCCCCACGCGGTCGAGGGGCTGGGTGTACCAATCGTCGAGGCCCGAGAGCAGTGATGCCTTCTCCTCGAGGGTGAGCGCTGCGAGGACGGCATCGACGTCGAAGGGTGGGATGGTCATGCTGCTTTCTTTTCTGGATCGAGGCGCGGGGTGAGCGTGCGGACGGATGCCGCCCCGGGCAGGGAGCCCGGGGCGGCACAGGTTCAGACGAGATTCGGCAATGCGTCTTTCTGCCGTTCGAGGAACTCGTCGAGCATCGCCGCCGCCCTGTTGTGGGAGTCGACGATCGGGTCCAGGAGGATCGCCTGGAGCAGCTTGACCTTGGACTGCTCGACGTACGCTTCGACGAGCAGCTTGTGGATGGATCCCTGCCGCTGCACCATCGCGAGGATGCCCTCGGGTAGCGGCTCCATGCGCTGCGGAACCAGCTCGCCGTCGACGACGGTCGCCGGCACCTCGACGACCATGTCATCGGGAAGGCCAGGGATGGCGCCGCGGTTCGGCACGTTCACCGCGGGCAGTTCCCGCTCGACGCCGCAGGCCACCCACTCGATGATCGGGATCGCGAGCTCTTCGGAGGACTCGAGCGCCCGATCCTCGAGGGAGGCTTCGAGCGACATCAGGGTCTCGTCTGTGCGCGCCCCGTGGAACGGACGCCCGGTGTCGACGTTTCCGATGTGGTAGTGCCACTCGGGGGTCTCTGCGCCTTCGCGCCATGGCGAGCCGTCGGCCCGGTCGTGGAAGTACTGCAGCTGCGCGGGCACGTAGTCGTCCGCCCAGGAGATGTACTCGCCGATGTGGTTCGCGCTCGGCGACGGCCAGAGCCCGAAGCGGCGGAACAGGATGCGGGAAAGTGCGATCTCGTGCCAGTCGGACACCCAGTTCGCTTCGCGTTCGATCTCGCGTAGACGCGGATAGAGGTCCTCACCAGTGCGGCGATCCCGGATCGCCTGGAACCACTGGAAGTGGTTGATTCCTGCGGCGGGCAGGTCGAGGTGCTCGCGGGGGATGTCCAGCAGCGCCGAGATCTGCCCTGCGCCCATGAAGTACCCGTGGCACAGCCCCACGACCTTGACGGACGTCAGCCGCGAGATCGCCTCGCAGACCTTGTGCTCAGGGTTCGAGAAGTTCAGGAACAGGGCGTCAGGAGCGTGGGTCTCGATCGCGCGGGCGATCTCCAGGAGAGGCGCGAACTGGCGCAGCGCGTGGAAGAGTCCACCCGGGCCGCCGTTCTCGCCATAGACCTGCTTGAACCCGTAGGTGCGGGGAATCGTGAAGTCCTGAGACCAGTAGTGGTACCGGTCCACCTCGATCGCGGTGATCACGAACGCGGCGCCCGCGACAGCGGTCGGAAGATCCGTCGTGGACGAGACCGTCGCCGCATGGTCGAGGCGTTCGATGACGGCACGGGTGTACTCCTCCATCTCTGCGAGCGGTTCCACCGCGATGTCCATCAGCACGACCTCGAGCCCCATTTCGGCGATGGGTTCGCTGAGGAGCAGGTCGCGGATCATCGTCCCCGCGAACTGCCGGGATCCCGCACCGATCAATGTCACCTTCATGTTGTCGTCGTCTCCTATCCGGGGAAGGGGTTGGGGGTCTGTTTGACCGCGCGTCGGGCCAGTTCGAGTGCGCCGGTCACTGGGGGACGGGTGAGGATCTCGACGTCGACCTCGGGACGTCGCCGCGCGAGAGCCCTCGTCAGCGCCGTCTGCAGTCGGGGCTGACGTTCGATCACGGATCCGCCGGCGACCACGGTCTCCGTGCGGATGCCGCGGCGCAGCAGCCGGTCTATCAGGTCGGCGAGCGAATCCCCGGCCTCGTCGATAACCCTCTCCGCGAGAGACGAGCCCTCGTCGGCGGCGAGGAAGACTTCGCGGGCGTGGAGACCACGAGCCTCCGCGGAGTCTGCCGCCCCGACCGCGAGTGCGAGCTCGGCGGCGTCGTGTGCCTCGAACCGAGCAAGGAGGCGGCGCCCCAGGGGGTCGAGAGCGTCGCCCTCGTCGAGACCGGTGAGCACTGCCTTGGTCGCGTCGCGGACGAGGCCTGCGGCGCTGCCCTCGTCGCCGAGAGCCCAGCCCCATCCCCCCGCTGTCACCAGCTCGCCCGCGTCGTCCCGGGCCGTGGCGATCGATCCGGTGCCCACGACAAGGCCGATCGCGTTCTCGCGTTCCATCGCGGGCGCCATGAGTTCCGAGTCGTTGACAACAATGACGGGGCCGAGGACATATCGGCGCAGCTCACGGTCGAGGTCCTCGCACTGCCGGCTGTTGTCGCAGCCGTGTGCGCCGACCGCCACCGACGCACTCAGCACAGAAGCCCCGAGCCTCTCGACGAGCATCTGTGCCAGTGCGCCGGCGTCAGCGACGGGATGGCCCAGGCCCGCGCGCCAGGTGGAGGTCGGCACTAGGATCTCCTCCGGCTCCGCGCCAGGGGATGCGTCGTCCGCAGAGGCCATCGCGTGCGTCTTGGTGCCGCCGATATCGACGCCGACGAACCGCCTGACGGCGCTCTCAGTAAGACTCGGACGATTCATGTGGGTCCTTCGAAGAAGTGGGGTGAGGGATCGTTGCGGTGACCGGGTCAGACCGTGACTGTCGCAGCTGCTCGGTCCGCGAGGATCGTGGGGTTCCTGCACTCGGCCACGATCGTGGCGGGCCAATCGGGATCGTAGGACGAGGCCGCAGTGATGTGGGAGAAGGCTTCTCGCTTGTGTTCGCCGGTGAGGATCATCACGACCTCTTCCGACAGACGGGCGATGGTGTCGACACCGACGGTGACACCGTCGCGGGGCACCATGTCGAGCCGGGTGAACTCCGGGAAGGTGCCCATGTTGTCCCGCCGGGTCGCCTCCCCGAGCGCAACGATGTGCGTCTTCGCGTCCCGGGGCGTGCCCGGCTGGTTGAACGCCACGTGTCCGTCGCTGTCGCCGGAAGCGAGCAGGAACAGGTCGATGCCACCGGCCGCTTCGATGCGAGCATCGAACTCCGCGGGATCCGCCGGATCCGCCGTCCAGATCTCATGCGGCGGGACCGTGCCCGCAGCCTGCCCGGCCCGAACAATCGGTTCGAGGATGTCGGCTCTCGCGAACCGGAGACAGGAGTAGGACGCCTCGGCGTCGACGGCCTGGAAGCTTCCGCGCGCGTCGGGGACGAGGTAGTCATCCATCATGACGATGACGAGGCTCGACAGGTCGGCGCCCGCTGCGGCACGCTGCGCGAGGGCTGTGTAGACGGGCACGGCAGTGCGCCCGCTGGGGCAGCCGAGCAGGAAGGGTCCCCCCTGCTTCGCGACGATGCGATCGAGGATCCGGTCTGCGACGGCGTCGCCGATCGTCTGCGCGTCAGGCAGGATACGGGGTGTCAGAGGCACGGTGCTGCTGCTTTCGTTCGTGGGAGGCGTGTGCACGGCGGACTATTCCTTGATCGCGCCAGCGAGCATCCCGGAGATGAACTTCCGCTGGAAGATCACGTAGAGGATGAGCACCGGGGCTGCGACGATCAAGCCGCCGGCAGCCATGAGGTTGATCTGGGTGACGTATTTACCCTGGAAGACACCGAGCGCGACGGTCGCGGTCTGGTTGTCTCCGTGCAGGAACACCAGGGAGAGGAAGTAGTCGTTCCAGGTCCACATGAAGTTCAAGAGGATGAGCGTGTACACGGCGGGCATGATGTTCGGCACGGCGATCGACCAGAGCATCCGGAACGCGCCCGCGCCGTCCAGCTCGGCCGACTCGAACACGGCCCGAGGCAGCGCGCGGAACGCCGCGCGCATCCAGAAGATCCCGAACGGCACACCCATTCCGGTGTGGATGAGGATGACACCGAGCAGATTGTCGGTGAGCCCGAGGCCGCGGAACTGGTAGTAGAGCGGGACGATGATGACCTCGAGGGAGATCATCATGCCGAGCAGGATCAACGGGAAGAGGAACTTCTCCCCCGTCACGCCGAGCACGCCGAACGCGTAGCCGCCCATCAGGGCGAGCAGCACGCTGAGCACGACGACGGCGACGGTGATGATCAGGGAGACCACCATCGACTGCGAGAAGTCGGCCTGGTTCCAGGCCGTGACGAAGTTGCCCCACTGCAGGTCCCAGGACGGACGGCCTGCACGATCGGGGCTCACGGAGGCGGCGACGAAGGTGCCGACCGGCCAGAGCACGATCAGTGCCAGGACGGTGAGGATGATGTAGTTCCAGATCTTCTCCGAGCGGGAGGTCATGGTCACTCCTTCTCCGAGATGCGGGTGATGATCAGCGCGATCGCCAGGCAGAGCAGAGCCATGACGACGCCGATGGCGGCGGCCTGCCCGACGTTCGGGTTCACGAACGCCGCCTTGTAGAGAGCAACGGCAGGGGTCTGCGTCGCAGTTCCCGGGCCACCCTTGGTGGTGATCCAGATGAGGTCGAAAGCGCGCAAGGCGCCCGTGATCGTGAGAGTGAGCGCGACCGCGATCTGGCCGCGAAGACCAGGCAGAGTCACCGAGAAGAACTCCCGGAGAGGACCGGCGCCATCCATCTTCGCCGCCTCATAGAGCTCGGGAGAGATCGACGCCGCCCCCGAGACGAACAGCACCATGCAGAAACCGAAGGTGACCCAGGTCCCGATGAGCCCCACCGCGGGAAGCGCCCAGGTGAAGTCACCCAGCCAGTTCTTCGCGAAAACCTCAAGACCGACCGCGCGAAGCGCCTCGTTGATCGGCCCTTCTGGCGCATACATCCGCTTGAACAGCAGTGCGATCACGACGCTCGTCATCACCTGCGGCAGGAAGAAGATCCACCGGTAGATCGCCATGCCGGGCTGCCTGCCGCGCGTGATGAGCGCCGCAGACATCAGCCCGAGTGCAATCGGAAGCAGCGCGAAGAACACCAGCAGGACCAGCACGTTGCCGAGCGTCGAACGCAGCACAGGGTCCGTGAAGAAGTTCACATAGTTCTGCACGCCGACCCAGACCGATGCCGTGACCCCGTCCCATTTGTAGAACGAGTACTGGACGGACTGGATCATCGGCCAGAGCACCACGACGGCATACAACAGCAGGCCGGGGGCCGCGAAGAGAAGACCCGCGCGGCGCGACCGCCGTCGTGCGGGTGCTTCCCGCCGGCGCCGAGATGAGGTCGTGAGTGCTCGGGTGGACGGGGAGCCCGCGTCCTCCGCGTGAGCGGTGGACGCGGCTCCCGTTCGGGGGATGGTCATCGGATCAGGAGCCCGCGAGGAAGGTGCTGCGATCCGCGTCGACGGCCTTTGCGAAGTCCTCCGGCGTCGTCTTGCCCGCGAGCAGCAGCTGGGTGTTCTGCGTCAGGGTGTCCAGCATCGTCGGTGCGGACCAGTCGAAGTAGGGGACGTAGCCGTCGTCGGCGTCGAGCGTCTTCGCGGCAGCTGCCTCATCCTTCTGGCTCAGAACATCGGGGATCTTCACGTCGGCGTTGAGCATCGGCACCAGCCCGAGATCGGCCGCGTCCTGGCTCGCCTGCTTCGACATGAGGAAGTCGAGGAACGCCGCGGCCACGTCGGGGTGCTTCGATTTGGCGGAGATGATCATGGCGCCCGGAGCCGCGCCAACACCGACCGTGCTCTTACCGTCCGCCTGGGGCAGCTGGATGTATCCGAACTGGTTCAGCTGATCGCCGGACAGACCCAGCGCCCCGGTGTACTCGAAGCGGAAGACACCCTTGCCGTCGAGGTAGTCGGCCAGGGATGTCTGGTAGTCGATGCCCTCGAAGTTCGGGGTGAGCCAGCCGTTCTTGTTCCATTCCTGCAGCGTGGCCGCCGCCTTGGTGATGCCCGCCTTCGCGGCGGTGACATTCTTGTTGCCGTAGACGAAGTCGTTGATGTCGCCTTCGGAGCCGTAGAGCGACTGCAGCCCCAGCAGGATCCCGGTGTTTCCGTCGACGCCGCTGTAGCTGAACGGCACCTCACCGGCGGACTTGGCCTTCGCCGCCGCCTTCTCCAGGTCGTCCAGCGTCTTCGGCGCCTCGATTCCCAGCGCCTTGAGCTTCTCGGCGTTGTAATAGACGCCGATCAGCGACGTCCTGGCCAGCGGCGTCGCGAACCACGCCCCTTCACCGATGGTCTTGAAGTCCGTCGTGAACTGGTTCTGACGTGCGATCGTGCTGGGGACCTTGTCCTTCCAACCGTACAGATCGGCGTAGGGGTCGAGGTTCAGCACGAGATTGCCCTTGGCCAGGGTCCCGAGCGAGGCCCAGCCGTTGTTGGCGGACGCGATATCCGGACCGTTCGCGTCCTGCAGCTGAAGGTTCAGTGTGCTGGTGAGCTGTCCCCAATCCTCACGAGTCCGCTCGATCTTCACGTTCGGGTATTTCGCCTCGAACTCGCCGACCAGCTTCACGATCCACTTCTCCTCGGCGGATCCCCAGAAGTCGGAGAGCTTGAGGGTGACATTGCCGGCACCGGCGACGTCCTTGGAGACAGCGGACGACGCCGTCGGTGCCGACGAACCGCCACCAGGCGCGCAGGCCGTGATCGAAAGGGCTGCGATGAGGCTTATCGACACCGCGAGGGCGGTGCGCAGTTTTCTTGCGGGCATGCGTCACTCCGTTGTGGTCTGGAACTTCAAGGGTTTCGGGTATGGCAACGTCTGTCAGGCTCGCCGCCGGATTGGAACGCTACCATCCATGAACCAGTTAAACCAGTAACAATCCAAAATGACGGAAAGATAGTCCAGTTAGACGTTGTGGTATCGTGACGCGGTGACCCTCGCTAAGGCCGCGCTTTACGCGTATCAACAGCTGACGCATGAGCTGGACGTTGGCATGTATTCACCTGGCTCCCGACTTCCGGGCGAACGTGACATGTCGACGCGGTTCCATGTCAGCCGTGCAACCCTCCGCGCAGCATTGGCCGAGCTCGAGGGCGAGCAACGAATCGTGCGTTCAGCGCAGCGAGGGTGGTTCGTGCCCGCGCAAGTCATTGGCGAGCCGCCAAGCACGCTGCAGTCCTTTACAGAAATGGCTCGCGCGCGCGGTTTGCGTCCGACCGCCCAGGTACTCCATCAGGCGATCCGCCCGTCGTCGCTCGACGAATCCGAACGCCTGCGCATCGCACCCACGTCACCAGTGATCCAGATCGACAGGCTTCGAGGGATGGACGGCACACCCGTTTGTTTCGATGTCGTCGTCGTACCAGAGCAACGAGCGCCAGCCCTCAGCACCGCGAACCTGACAGACGTGTCGCTCTACGAGGTACTCCAAGACATGTGTGGGCTCCCGATCCATCGCAGCGCGTACACCGTGATGGCTGCCGTCGCGGACCAAACACTGGCCAAGCTTCTGGGCACGTCGGCGGGCGCACCGATCCTGATCGGTGAGGAGACCGCCTACACCGCCGATGGTGTCCCTGTACTCATCGGAGTGAACCGATACCGGGGCGACGCGTACCGGTTCGAAGCAGACCTGTATCGGCGCCCCTGACTGGTCACCTTCGCTGCACCGAGTTCGTCTGGCGTTCCGACTAGATACAGAGGGTCTCCACTGCTCCGCTGATCGAGCAGCGGCGGGCGGGCCGACACGTCGTTGAGGAAGAGGGTTCACGCCCCGTTCTCGAACGCGTCAATGGGCTGCGGGGCCTTCGACACCAAATGCCGACGCCCGGCGAGTACGGTAGCGACGTGATTCTTCGCGCCGGCGCCCCGGCGGTCGCGCTGGGCGCTGCCTGCGAGCACGACTGCGCTTGCAGTGGCCGCCATACCCGCGGTTGGGTACCTTACAGCCGTGTTGTTTGGCGAGCCATGGGTTATCGCTAAGGCCTCCGGCGCCCTGATCGCGTTGCTCGGTGTCGCCTGGGGCGCTTGGGAGCTCGCACCACACTGAGGATCATGGCGTGCTCCCCGAATGTCAGACGCCGAGGCGCGCGAGAACGGCTTCCAGTAACGCATGGGCAGACGCACGGTGTCGCGGCACCCAATCCTCGCTGTAGCCGCGCACGTCGATCTCGGTAACGAGAATGAGAGCGTAGTAGAGGCGATACAGCGCGAATCTCACAGCACCGCCAGCTGTCGCTAGCTCCCTCTCCAGCGATCCGCCTGCCGCAGTGTTCCCCGCGAGGAGCTCAGGGGTAACGTCCCAGAGGCCGAACTGGTCAGCCCCGACGAGCTCGAGCAAGGGGTCACCCCATATCGTTCGCTCCGCGTCGATGAGGCCCACGATTCGATCCTGATCGTCGAGGAACACGTTCGCAGGCCAGAGGTCAGCATGGACCAGGGACGGACGTATGACCTGGTCGAGTGCGTCAGCATAACGAGACATTGCGGCGCGCACCCGGGCAGCTGGAATGACCACACCAACCGAATCAGCATCAGCCAAAATTCCGTCAACCATCGCACGGAACGCTGACCGCCAGGTAGAACGTTGCATGCTTGCCTCGACAGCCGGGTACCCGAACGCTGGGGGGTGAATTCTGTGCAGCTCCGACATGAGCGCGCCCAGCCCCCGATTCGCTCGAGCCACACTCGCGTCGTCCATGGCCCGTTCGTTCCAGGGCTCGCCGTCCAGATGACGAGTCACCACAACATCGGCAGCGACGAGCTTCTGCGAGAAGTCGGTGTGGAGCAGCTCCGGAACCGGTAACCCATGATGAGCGAGAATCCGATATGTCTGAGCTTCCGTGCGCGCGATTCCACGTTCATATTGACAAAGTCCTGAGGGATCCGCGCGCGTCAGTTTCACAACGACTGTTGCGCCGGAGTCCAGCACAACACGGTAGGTGGAAGCGAACATGCCTCCCGTTAGGGGCATCACGTCGTTCACACTTCCCAACGATGCAATCACCTGACCTATCACGGCCACGGTCCTCGACTCAGCACTCACGACTCTTCCTCCACGCGCACGCACCCAGTGTCTTCGTTGGCACAGAGCATGCGTATGTGTCGATCAAGGATGCCTAGTGCGACGGTCTCGGGATCTGATGCCTGCGCCCAAAGAAGGTGAATCGCGAGGCCGTCAAGCAGCGCATGAAGTCTGTCCACCTCGAAATCGACGTCGATTGTCGGCGCTGCGGCGCCCGTACGCTTGAGCTCACTGAGTGCTGCAACACAGACACCACGCACCTCCTGATTCAACTCAATAGCCCCCTGCTGCATTGATCCGTCCGTGAGGGCCAAGCCCCCCAACTGCAACTGCGCCACGAGCTCATCACGACGCGTCTCATCGAGAGGAAGAAACTCACGAAGCAACGCAAGGACGAGAGGGACTCCCTCCCCTTCCAACGAACTGATCCGTCGAGCAACCGCCTGGCGGATCGCATCCAGGGTGAACTGCCGTAGCTGGTCCTGCGACGGGAAGGCACGCCGGAGTGAAGCAACTGCGATACCGGCTTCGGCGGCGACGTTTCGTACCGAAAGAGCACCTAGTCCCTTCTCAACCAGCACCCGCGTTGCTGCCGCAGCGATGACGCGGTTGCGTTCGTCGTGGTCAATCAATCTAGGCATCACATCACCCGTTCGCGGCTTTCACAGACTTCTTCGGCCAGATCGTGTAACTGACTGCCCACAGCACATCAATCGTCAGGATGACACCCAGGAGCGGAAAGAACCCTCGAAGCTCCTCGGTTCTCGCGCCGTTGCCAACGACGACGATCAGTCCACCGAGTATCGCCGCGGAGATCGCCACCGCCAACAACGTTCGAGCGGCATCCTTCCAACACGCGACTGCATACGCCACACCGGTGAGTTTCGGGCGCGGAGGTGCGCCGCGAAACCGCGTCGCGAACTTCGCATCAGCCCAGGCGATCATTCGGTGTCCGTACGCGACAGAGATTCCGATGTACAGGGCCGCCAGCCCGTGATGCCACGATGCCGTTCCACCACCAAGCAAATCCACGGCAACGAGCACGAGCAAGATCACATCCACCGCCGGCGCCGCTAGCAGCAGGACTACCCCGAGACGCGGCCGACCGGCGACGTAACGCGCGAACAGACCCCCCAGAATCGCCGCCCAGAAGGCAACCTCACACGCGATGATCAACCCAAGGATCACGAGCTCTCCAATCAGATAGTTTTGATAGTACACGTGTACTCACAAACCCGACCCACTGGCACCCATTGCGAGCACTCCAGCCGTGACCCCGCGCGACATCCAGCGCCGACCTGGCGGAACAACAGCACCTGGTTCGGCTGCGCCCATCGACGACTAGCCGCATGTCGATATCGTCGCGAGCATCCTTGACGCGAACAGTCGACATCCTCGCCCCCGGGAACAGATCTCCGACGGCAAATACCCCTGAAGTCGCGCGAGAATCCTCTCCCTATCCCCCAGCCAGGCCGAACGATGGTGGGCGGGCACGCTCGAATTCCTGACGGACACATGCGGGGCATCGGACCGAGGAGCAAGCCGAGCGTTTCGCGATTTCCTCCTCCATGCGAACGCGTACATGTCGGAACGATTGATCCTGGGCTGTCCCGATCTGGTCGCGGGCTCGCTCATGAGCCTGGTAGCCCTGCGCAAGGTCCGTTCCCGTCCCCAAAAATGCAAGGCGCACCGATGCCCTGCGCAACCCGGGCCAGCCCGACAACCGTGCCGTCTCACCCTCCGCCCAAAAGACCCGATCCACCGACAAGGACTACCCACGAACGTGCACACCCCAACTAGCACCACTGCCGCGTCCAAACGACAGCTCAAACGGCCCATCATCCTGAAGGCCGCGGCCTGGTCCGTCCCCGTCATCGCGGCAGCCACAGCCGTTCCCTCAACATCGGTTTCTGCTCCGGGCGCCGAAAATGCGCCACTGGTGCGACGGTCTTGCCCTCGGGTGCGGGATGGGCAGTCCCCTCCGAGTGAGTTCGTCGGAGACATAGGCATGCCTTCCAGCGGATACAGCCGAGACCTGCAATGGGGAGGCGACGTCGCCCAGACCATCGCCTACCTGCCCCAGAACGACAGCCCCGTCACCATCCGCTACACGTTCACCCTTGCAGCCCTGCCGAACCCCAAGCCGACGCCATCCTCGTCCGGACAAGTCAACTCCGGCTTCTGGATCGAAGCCCCCATCGCAACCATCACCACCTGCCCGACGCGAACTGGAGCGTCCATGCGGGCGTGGGGGCTTCTAGGCCGGTGGCGATCGAAGTCAGCGACGGCATCTCCGCGCTGCGCGCTTGACTCCGCCAGCGTCCGCAAGGCACGCTGAACAGGGAAGTCGGAACCGGCATCCGTCGCTTTCACGCCAATGTTCGCCGGCTCTCTTCGAGCACGCCGCGGCCACCACCGGATGGAAGGTTCGCACGCCATGCGTCGGAGCTCCTACTGGCTCCCCCGATGAAGGGAAAGCATGGCAGCCGGCTCACTCATCAACGGCAACGTGTCACGGTGGTGGCAGCAGATCGGTGCGCCGGCGCCGCGCCCTGAGCTGCCCGGCGACCTGACCGTCGATGTCGCCATCGTCGGCGCGGGGTACACGGGCCTGTGGACGGCCTACTACCTGAAGCGGGCGCGACCCGCGCTGCGGATCGCGGTGATCGAGCAGCGGCATGCCGGATACGGCGCCTCGGGTCGCAACGGCGGATGGCTGACGAACTCGATCACGGGCGGGCGCGAGCAGTACGAGCCCACGCACGGACGGGACGCCGCGGAGCGGTTCCAACGGGCCATGAACGAGACCGTCGACGAGGTGATCCGCGTCGCCGCCTCGGAAGACATCGACGCCGACATCACGAAGGGCGGGGAGTTCGGGGTCGCCCGCACTCCCGCACAGGAGGCGCGGATCCGGGCCTTCGCCGCGTCCGAGCAGACCTGGGCGCACACCGATCTCGCCCTGCTCGAGAAGGCGGAGGCGACCGAGAGGATCGCCGTACACGGCACCAGGGCAGCGGTCTGGCATCCGCATGCCGCACGGATCCAGCCGGCCAAGCTCGTCGCGGGCCTCGCCGAGGCCGTCGAGCGGCTCGGCGTCGAGATCTACGAGCGCACGACGGTTGCCGAGATCACCCCGCGCCGACTGCGCACCGATCACGGCACCGTCGTGGCGGAGCACATCGTCCGGGCGACGGAGGGATTCACGGCGAACCTCCGCGGGCTGCATCGACTGTGGCTGCCCATGAACTCCTCCCTCATCGCGACGGAGCCGCTGCCGCGCGAGGTCTGGGACGAGCTGCGCTGGGGCGGCCGCGAGGTGCTCGGAGATCTCGCACACGTATACATGTACGCCCAGCGCACCGCGGATGACCGGATCGCGATCGGGGGCCGCGGCGTGCCGTACCGGTACGGCTCGAAGACCGACACGGATGGTCGCACCCCGCTGACGACAGTGCGCACCCTCGCCGGGATCCTGCACCGCTTCTTCCCCGCCACGGCCGCGGCACGGATCGATCACGTGTGGTCCGGAGTGCTCGGCGTCCCGCGGGACTGGGCCGCGACCGTCGGTCTGGATCAGCGCACCGGGATCGCGTGGGGCGGCGGGTACGTCGGCACCGGAGTGACGTCCACGAACCTCGCCGGGCGCACGATCGCGGACATCATCCTGGGCGAGGACACCGAGATCAGCGGACTCCCATGGGTGAACCACCGCGTGCGGCGGTGGGAGCCCGAGCCGCTGCGGTGGATCGCGACGAGAGGGCTCTACGCCGCATACGGCGCGGCCGATCGGTCCGAGGACCGCGGGCGGCCGACCACCTCGCCGATCGCACAGGTCACCGACGTCATCACCGGGCGACACTGACGCGAAGTTCACGACCGAACCTGGCAGCTCAGGCCAATGTCGTCAATGCAGCAACGGGCGCCACCACACGGCATCGATTCGCCAGGCAACGGACCACCCAACTCAACTATCAATCATTCGGCGATCACGTGCAGCCACGCACTCGTCAGGCGTGCCTGGGTGTCCGCATCGGCACCACTCGGCCTCGACGTCCTCAGGGTGATCCGGATGCCACCACGGCCAGACTGGGCCGTGCGAGTCGAGTTCGACACGGTTGGACCGTCTCGACGACCACAGCAGCCACGCCACGAGTCCGCCTGCAGTCAGGGTCAGGGCCGGCAGCACCCCGACCGTCATCAGCAACCCACGACGCCCCCGACATCATCCAGAAGCACAGCATCCCACAACAGACCAGCGAGGTTTTGGTGCGGCCGGTATCTCGACCGGCCGCACCACGCCAACCCCGTGGCGCGCACGGCATAAGGGAATCGACCTGGTGAGGATCTGGAACCTCGCCGGGGAGAGATACCGTGCATTAAAGGAGAGCACATGAGGGCTGGATCATGACGGGGAACCACGCAATAGCTTCGAGATCGTCGCGAGATGACTGGCCCGATGTCGTGAACTCGGTCACGCTCGCGTCGACGATGGGCTTGTTCGCGTACTGCGCGCGCCCGGTCAGATCCTTCCGGGCCGCTTCGGAACCTGGCAAGGAAGCTGATTGATGCGTCGATGAGGGCGCTCCGACCTCTCACAGGCGGCTTCCGCATCGAGGGAAGCACAGCGGGAATCCACGTCGCCAGGTACGTAGAGTGGGAACGTGGCTCGCGTGGTGTTGATCAATGGTGCTCCAGGATCGGGGAAGTCGACGGTGGCGCAGATGCTGAGCGCGCAATCCCGGATGGCCATGGCTCTCGACATCGACCAGATCAAACACTCCCTCGGAGGCTGGGAGGATGACTCGTTTTCTTCTGGACTCCACGCCCGACGCCTGGCGCTAGCTCTAGTCGACGAGCAGCTTCGATCAGGCGGTGACGTGTTCCTGGGACAGTACCTCGCTCGCACGGACTTCATCGAAGCGCTCGAAGCCGCGTCCGAACGTCGCCAAGCTTCGTTCCACGAGTTCATCCTTGACATCGATGGGGACCAGCTTGCCCGCCGGTTGAGAGGTCGCTCCGAATCGCCTTCACGCCCGGAGCACGCGATCAACAACCGCCTCGTCGGGCCTGCAGATGCCCTTCAATTCGTCCAGTCACTGGCTAACCTCCGGGCAAGTCGCCCAAGCGCGATCTGGATCGATGCGAACGGCTCACCGGAAGAGATCGCTGGCTCGATCAGCGCGTCCATCGACTGATCAGTTTGCCGAACACCCAAGTGCATTCGATGAGCCATCCCGCGCCTGGGACGTGTCTGCCGAGACACTGGACAGACGGCGATCCGCCTTCTAGGAACCTCACAGCGAAGAGCTCGACGAGGGCTTCCACCCGAATCCTTCTACCGGTCACGCCGGCTGGAACGAATGGATAGCCGCACCATGGCCCAGGCTAGGGAACGGTGGCGTTCGTTCTGACCGGTCCTCGGCAAGACATCGAGGGTCGTTTCGGCCTTCGCCACCTGCTCTAGGTGAGTTCGATGTACTCGTAGCAACACGTCTACGTAGGACTGTCGAAACTGACCTAAGGCCAAGCTCGCAGTCCGCTGTCAGCGTCGCTGTCAGGCGCGGATAGTGGTGGCGCAGCAGAAGGACTACTTTGCTGCCTTCGCGGCCCGCGCCGATCATTCGATACTGGTTGGGTTCACCCCCAAAACGGAAGTCGCGTAGGAAATGCAAGCATCAACGCGTTGGGTCCCTTTTCGAACGCGTTGCGCGATAGTTCAACACGACGCGACTCCTGGATCGGTGCCAGTCGCGGGGTAGAAACTCCATTCCTCACCGTGGTCACTCCGGATCAACGTGAAGCCGCAATCAGCAGGGCTCGCTGACAGCGAACGCTGCTGGTAGAGCCACGGGGCTCGGACGCGCATGAAGCCCCCAGGTTGGGTCAGGTACATCCCGGCTCCGTGTCCCCGCCATGAGGACTGCAGGGGAGACAGCCGGGCCGGGAGAACCTCGTTCATCTCACCTAAGCAAGTGAGGGTTCCGACCGCAAGACGACGTCGGATACTGAAGAGTGCCCTGAACCTCGCTGCACTGCCCGGGTCACCCATTCTGAAGTGTGATCCCGCGGCGGCCTATGCCCCATGCGTCTGGACTCATAGGGCATAGGCCGCCCGCAACACGAACTGGTGACGCTGTCGATGGCGTCGTCAGGGATGGCTGACCGCGCCGCTGACGCTCACGCCGTTGTTGATGTTGGCGGCAGCGACCGAGACGGTGCCTGCGACGGGGTTCCTGGTCGTCGGGGTGCCTGTCCATGCGCCGGAGAAGACGGCCGGGGGCAGGGAGAAGATGGTGTCGACGCTGACCGACTGCGAGGGGCCCGCGAAGTCGATCTCCCACGTGCCGTCTGCGTCCGTCACGACCTGCGTGACGGTCCACGTCACGCCGCCGGCCACGAGCGTCTCGCCCTGCACGAACGGCTGGCCGTCCGGCTTCGTGATCACGAAGCTCGTCCATTGGCCGGATCCGATGTACTTCCCGGTCAGCGCGCCGGTGTCCCACGGGCCGCTCTTGACGTTCGTGATCACCACGCCGCCGTTGAGAGTCCCGGTGGCCGTCTTGGCGTTGTCGTCCGCGGTGATCGAGCCGCCGACCTGAGCGGACAGATGCGCCTGCGCGGCCGGTCCCCCTGACGCCGCATAGGCCGGTACTGCGGCCGCGGCGGCGATCACCGGCACGGACCATGCCGCGCCCTTAATAATCGTGCGCCGTGGTACAACTCGGGTGAAAGTGCTCTCCGCCATTGTCTTCGCTCTTCCTCATGCCTTAGATTCGGGACGCCACGGAAATGCCCGCCCGGGGCGCTGGCAGCGTCGTGGTCTCAGCCATGTAACGCGAGTCCGTCAACGTTGTTCGGCGAAGCGGCCGATTCTGGCAGTTCCGGTGTCAGATCGCGTCGTGCCGGGTATCACTATCGGCGCGCCCGCTGCCGGCTCCCACGTCACGGTGCAGACGCGGGGAAGCTAGCCCCTCCGCCGCCATCGCTCGCGCAAGGCTCGACCCGTTACTGAAGCCGACCTGCTCAGCTATACACGTGACGCTCAGACCCGCTGTCGCAGGATCTCGCAAAAGCGCCAACGCCTTGAGCACCCGTACGCGCCGGATCTCTTGCCGAATCGTACGGCCCAGCACAGTGAACTCACGCTCAAGCTGACGCAACGAGACGTTCAGGTGATCAGCGATCGCCTGTGCCGACAGAGCAGCGTCGGTGTACCGCCTCTCTATGACAGACATCGCCCTGTCCAGCGATGACGAGGCTGCGACCTTTTCGGTTGCGCTCGAGGTGATCGCCGCGTCCGCCATCGCCACCAGCGCAGACTCCAGATGCGTGACAGTGTCGTGAGGAACAACATGGCCTCTCATCAGGAGAGCCCGCACGAAGGCGCTCACAGGGTGAACCACGCCACGGCTTTCGATGAGCAGCAACGATCGATGCGGAATCGGCGCTGCAGACAGGGCCACGCTCGGAGTATCGATCACTGCGCTCTGCGCCCCATCTGCTGCCGAGACCCTCGCCAGCGATGGTCCGGTGACCACGACCCCCTGCCCTTCGCGGACAGCCATCCGTCGCCCCTCAAGGGACACGTCGACGAGCCCCTCATGATTCACGACGAGCGCCACGCGACCCCGCCCGACAGCAATCGAGCGGACGGATCGGCTCGCATGCTCATACAACGTGACCATCACCGCCCCGAGAGCGCGGGTGTTCAGCGAACCGCTCAACGACCGCCACCGCTTGTTTCTCGCCCCGAGGCCGCATACCGGTGCCGGGTTCCCCAGTTCATCCCCACACAAGGAGGTGAGTCAGCCCGGACCGAAAAGTGACGAAACGTCTCCGATTCGACCGCTCCTCGCTCAGCATGCCAGCCGGTATGGTCCACAGGTGCGACATCCCCGCATGATTGTCGCAGCGGTGGACGCGCACGAGCTGGTCCTCACGCTCGCACCGCCGCCAACTGTCCGCATGGCGACCAAGACTGGGCAGCCGAGGACACTTGCGGCACCCGAGGGACTCTGGTCCTCACCACACGCCGTGGGCAATGATGAACTCACGCTATGGAGGTTCGAGAGGACCTTTCGGCAGATCGCCATCGAAACAGTTCCGGCATGATCGGTGGTGGCGATTCTCCTTCGGTGGAGCATACGACGACACGATCCCGCAGCCCAGTCAATAGCAAGACACTGCACACTAGAACCCACTCCGCATCTCGCGGAGTCGGCGGATCGATGGCGCTCCTGTTACCGCCGCACAAACGCAGAGCCCGCAACCGTCAATCGCTGATGCTTGCAAGGGCGCCAGCGAGTGAGTTGTACCTGCTCGATTGCCAAGGCCCTCGGTGCCATTGCACCAAGACCTGATGGCAGTCGCGCGAAAAGTTTGCAGGATGTTGAGCTACCGGTCTCCGACCCGGCAGCGTCCGGCAGCGGGCGGCTGCGCGAACTGCCTTGTCCCCACCGCCCCGGATCGACCCGCGTGCCGCATGGTGCGAGAGATCCGTCTCGCGTCACTTGACTCGATGGTTCGGCTCATTAGTGGGTGAGGCTGTGAAACTTCCCCTTCGGCAGCTCTCCGAGACGGCTCACCTGCGGACCGGTTGCGGTCCGCAGGTGAGCTGCTGCAATCCGACTAGTGGCGAGGGCGGCGTCACTTGGTCCGGGCGCTGCACTCCTTCAATTTGAAAGTGCTCGTTCTGTTGCGGTGAGGTGCCGTCAACATCACTAGCCCGAAGGGGAATCATGAAGAACAAGAGAACTCTGCAGCAGCTTGCCGTCGCGGGGGTGATCGCCGTGATCGCGGCGCTTGCGACCCCGGCGATGGCCGTCGCGGCGCCGAACCCGGCGCCAGGTGCCGCGAAGGCCCCGACTCTCATGTTCGAGGAGACGTTCGAGAACCAGCAGCAGACCGCCGCCGGCCCGCTCGCGTCCTACGCGGGAACCAGCGGCACGACCTACACGGCCGACGCGCAGTGGCTGATGGCATCGGCCTGCAACGGGATCCTGGTGATGAGCACCAGCACCTTCGCCGACGACCAGTGCACGGGTGGGGGGAATCCCCGGGAGAACGTCCGCGCACTGGCTGACGCCCTCGGCGGGGCGACCAACCACGCCGTGACCGCCTACACGCACCAGGGGCACCCCTCGACGCCGGGCGCGACGCTGCTGGTGGAATCGCAGAAGTCGGGCGTCACCCTCAAGGAGAACCGCTTCTACGTCTCGAGTATCGACCTCGCCGAGGTCAACTGCGTGATCGGTGCGACACACTCGGCGATCCAGTTCGGTCTGGAGACCGCCGGCGGCGAGGTCATCATGGACCCGACCCCGGCCGTGGTCTGCGCGGGAGCCACGTCCGACGCGCCGCAGGTCGGCACGAGGACGAGCGACGGATTCATGCCGAGCGCGTCGCAGGCCGGTGCTGCGCAGTACATCGCACGCAACCTGACCGTCAGTGGCCAGGGCAACGACTTCGCCTACGACAATCTGCGGCTCTTCG